>NZ_CAXUQU020000002.1:0-487881 GCF_964253305.1 Acidovorax sp. LjRoot66 | reverse complement strand
AGCCAGCCCAGCAGCCCAACCCCGGTAAGCTCACCGGGCCCTCCCACATAGCTTGACCCTGACCCCCATGCGCGGCGCCGACACCTTCACCGAGAGCCTGTTCTCTGTCCGCAAGCTCGAAGACTTCGTGCCAGCCTCGCACCCCCTGCGCCCCGTTCGCAAGATGGTCAACACCGCCTTGGCCAAGATGGATGCCCTGTTCTCGCGCATGTATGAAGCAGACATCAAGGGCGGGCGTCCCAGCATCGCCCCCGAGAAGCTGCTGCGCGCCATGCTGCTGCAGGTGCTGTACAGCGTGCGCTCTGAACGCCAGTTGATGGAGCAGGTGCAGTACAACCTCTTGTTTCGCTGGTTCATCGGCCTGTCCATGGACGATGAGGTCTGGGTACCCAGCGTGTTCACCAAGAACCGCGAGCGGCTGATCGAACACGACGCCGTGATCGAGTTCTTCAACGAAGTGCTCAAGATCGCCGACAAGAAACACTGGCTCTCGGGCGAGCACTTCAGCGTGGACGGAACGCTCATCCAGGCCTGGGCGGGCCACAAGAGCTTTGTGCGCAAGGACGACGATGACGCGGGTGGTGATGATCGTGATGGCAATGGTGACAACACAGATGATGGCCCTGATGCAGATGCCAAAGCCCACAGCGATGGCGGCAACTTCAAGGGCCAGCGGCGCAGCAACGACACCCATGAATCCACAACGGACGGCGATGCCCGGCTGTACCGAAAAGGCAAAACCGCCAGCGAGCTGCGCTACATGGGCCACACCCTGAGCGACAACCGCCACGGCCTGGTGGCCAATGCAGTGGTCACGCTGGCCGATGGCTACGCAGAGCGCGAAGCGGCCAAGGCCATGGTCAACGACGCCCGGCAGGCGCAGGCCGATCCCACGCGAACCATCACGCTGGGGGCGGACAAAGGCTATGACGCACGCGAATTCATTGAGGCCTGCCAGGCCATGAACGTCATTCCCCACGTGGCGCAGAACAACTCGGGCAGAAGCTCGGCCGTGCCCGATGCGATTGCGCAAAGCGAAGGCTACGCGGTATCGCAGCAAAAGAGAAAGCTCATCGAGCAAGGCTTTGGCTGGGCCAAAACCGTGGGCGGCATGAGGCAAGTGATGGTGCGAGGCCTTGAGCGCGTGGACCAGATGTTCGTGCTGACGATGGCGGGCTACAACCTGGTGCGCATGCGCACTTTGGAGCAATTGGGACAGGTGCGTCCGCAGGGGGCGTATTGAGGGCAAACGAAGGCCAAAGCGGCCTCTGAAGTGCAATAAAACGCTCAATTGGGCACGCTAATCCCGGAATGTGAAAAAAGCGAGCCAGCCTGCGGCTGTGGGGCAAGACGGGCTTGGAATCTGGGGAGTATTTCTTCAGCCTGCTAGGAGGCGCGTGTTTGGTCACTGCATATTCCGCCGCTGATTTATAGTCATCGCTTTGCCGGTCGGTGCTTCAGCGGGTATTTACTGAGATCGGGCCACGACATGCAAAAAAGCTAGGCCTGTGCCTTTCCCATGTTAACAGTAGCTGGCCAGCCGGCTATTGATCAGGCGCAAGCAGCTTGCCAACGATGCGGCAGTAATTCTTGCACCCGGCTAGCCCTGTGCGTGGGCAGCCGCGTCAGCACATCTTTGAGGTAGGCATAGGGGTCATGCCCGTTCATGCGGGCCGACTGCACCAGGCTCATCACCGCCGCCGCCCGCTGGCCCGCGCGCAAGCTGCCGGCGAACAGCCAGTTGCTCCTGCCAATGGCGATCGGCCGGATCTGGTTCTCGATCCAGTTGTTGTCTACGGGCAATTGCCCGTCATTGACGAAGCGCGTCAGCGCAGTCCAGCGCCGCAGGCTGTAGTCCAGCGCCTTGGCCGTCGCTGAGCTGTCCGGCAGTTTTTGCCGCTGCAGCGCCATCCATTCGTGCAGCGCATCAAGCACCGGCTTGGTGTGCTGCTGGCGGATGCCCTGGCGCTGATCGGCGTTGAGGTCTTTGACCTCGCGCTCTATGTCGTAGACCTTGGCGAGCTGCTCCAGCGCGAAGCCTGCGATCTGGCTTTTGTTCGCCGCATGCAGGTCAAAGAATTTGCGCCGCGCGTGCGCCAGGCAACCGACTTCCGTGATGCCCTGCGCAAAGCCCGCTTTGTAGCCAGCAAAGTCGTCGCAGATCAGCGCGCCCCGCCACTCGCCCAGGAAGTTACGCGCATGTTCACCAGCCCTGGACTCGCAGAAGTCGTACACAACGGCCTTGATATCCTGGAAGGCACCCGGTGCGTAGGCCCACAGGTAGGCGCGGTGGCTCGCACCCTTGCCGGGCTTGAGCATCTGCACCGGCGTCTCGTCGGCGTGCAGTACGCGCTGGCCCAGTATCTCGGCTTTGAGCGCATCCACCAGCGGTTGCAGCCGCACCCCGCAGGTGCCCACCCATTGCGCCAGGGTGGAACGGGCAATGGCCAGACCGGCGCGCGCAAAGATGGTTTCCTGGCGGTACAGGGGCAGGTGGTCGGCGTACTTGGCGACCAGCACCTGGGCCAGCAGACCCGTGGTGGGGATGCCCTTGTCGATCACATGCGCTGCAACTGGAGCCTGGGCGATGGTCTCGCACTTGGCGCAGACCCACTTGCCACGAACGTGGCGCTCCACCGTGAACACACCGGGCACATAGTCAAGCTTCTCGGCCACGTCTTCTCCGATGCGCTGCATCAGGCAACCGCACTGGCAGGTGCTCGACTCGGGCTCGTGCCTGATCTCGCGGCGCGGCAGATGGGCCGGCAGCGGCTGGCGCTTGGGTTGCTGCCTGGCCTCTGGGGCGGGCGCCGCAGGCGGCTGCAGTTGCGCGATCTCGTGGGCGACTGCAGCCAGGTCGGCCTCGATCTCGTCTTCAAGCAGGCTGCGCTGCTCGGCATTGAAGCGCTCGGACTGTGCGGCGAACTTCATGCGCTTGAGCAGCGCGTTCTCGTGGGCGAGCTTGGCGTTGAGCGCCTGGCTGTGGCGCAGCTCGGTGAGCAGGCGCGCGGTCATCTCGCGCAATTGCTCGGCGCTCAGATCATCCAGGGATTGCGGCTGCATCAACATGGCAGGCAGTGTGCCCAGGATGGCACTGCGCTGTCATGCGCAGATCCACGGATTGCAAGGCGGCTTCAGACCACGGTGATGATGCCGGCGCTTCCCATGCGCTGCCAGGGCAGACCCAGGACCAGGGCCTGAAGCTGATCGGACTCCAACTGCCACTGTTCATCGCCTGGTGCCGGCCAGACGAACTTGCCCCGGTGCAGGCGGCGAGCCGCCAGCCAGATGCCGATGCCGTCGTGCACCAGCACCTTGATGCGGTTGGCGCGCTTGTTGGCGAACAGATAGGCGTGGTGGGGGTGGGCGGCGCCGAACACGGTGACCACCCGGGCCAGCGCCGTGTCGGTGCCGGCACGCATGTCCAGCGGAGCAGTGGCCAGCCAGACTGCGTCGATGCGGATCATCGCAAGAGCTCGCGCAGGAGTGCGCCGCAGTGCGACAGCGGACATTGCAAGTGCACCAGCAATTCGCCGCGCTGAATTTGCAGACGCGCCTCAGGTACAGGTTGCTCGTCAGCAAGTGCCGCCAGCCTCGCAGGGGTCGCTTCACATGCAGGACCGCCAGTCTGCATCGGCAAGGATACGAACGCGGGCGGAGTCGACTTTTGTCGCTCCAGTTGCTCTCGCTGCTCACGCATCCAACGATGCACCATGTTCGAGTGCAGGCTATGGGCCAGGGCCACACCGCCTACACTGGCTCCGGGCTGTGCGCAGCGGGCCAACACCTCGGCCTTGAATTGCTTGCTGTATTCACGCCGCCGTGGGCGGACTTGATTCAAAGAGTTTTCCATCGTGTCCACGATCCTCCATCGTGGGGACGATGCCCGCTTCAAGCGGGGCGTTCAAGATGGGATCGCCAGCCGCATACTTTCCACACAGCCTCGGCCATCACCGGTCGGTCGATAGCAGTGGCCGAGAGCCGCCGCTCAGAGCTGCTCCCGACCCAGTGCTGCCGATCGACAACCTGCGTCAAATGTCCGCATGGAACGGAAGCTGTCGTTGGACAAGACCCCGTCGTGGTCTTGGTTCGGATTGCCAGCCAATTGCGCCACGAGGCGCTTGCAACCGATTGAGCTTGATGTACCAAGTAGCGCTTCTATTTCCAATCGCAAACTTGTCGAGCAGCGAAGCAACGGCTCAGCCGTACAGCCCTTTTTTTCAAAAGGCGTCACTGGCGCAAGTGATCAGTTCGCGCGGATCTTCGCCGCCTCCACCAGCTTGCCGAATCGGACGTACTCTTGCCGCATCATGCGCATCGTGTCTTCGCCATCCACGAACTTGACCTCGACGCCGAGCTTGGCAAATTGCGCCTTGACTTCAGGATCGTCCATCACGCGCTGCATGGCGGTCGCCAACTTGTGCTTGATCGGGGCAGGGCTCGCCGCCGGCAGGAACACGCCAACCCACGCGATCACTTCGGCGCTCGGATAGCCCGCCTCGACCACGGTCGGCACGTTGGGCAGGTCAGGCAGGCGGGTGGCCGAGGTCACGGCCAGCGCGCGCAGTTGCCCCTGCTTGACCCGGCTCACGGCGCCGATGGCGGTGTCGAAGCCGTAGCTCACCTCGCCTGCCAGAACAGCCTGCACGCACTGGGCGCCGCTCTTGTATGGGATCTCGGTGATGTTGACTCCGGCCGAGACTTTGATCGCCTCACCCGAAAGCTGCGCCGTACTGCCGACGCCGAATGAGGCGTAGCTGATGTTCTCACCCTTCTTTGCGGCCTGGACCACGTCGCCCAGCGTCTTGTAGGGCGAATCAGGCTTTACCAGGATGAGATTGGGGAACGACGCCAGCGTGCCGACCGCGGCGAAGCTGCGGATCGGGTCGTAGGGCACTTTGCCCATGACCTGTGGGCTGATCGTGAAGGCCGCGTTGGAACCCATGAACACCGTGTAGCCGTCAGGCTCGGCGCGCGCCACCGCATCGGCGCCGATCATGGTGCCTGCGCCGGGGCGGTTATCGACCACCAGCGGCTGGCCCAGGATCGCCTGGAGCTTGGGGATCAGCACCCGGGCCATGGCATCGATCGTGCCGCCGGCAGCGTAGGGCACGACGACCTTAATCGGCCGGCTCGGGTAGTCGGCGGCCATGGCCGGGCCGCCGGCTATGGCTAGCACGGTCATCGACAGCGCAGTCAGTACTTGTTTGAGGGGAATCATTTGCTAGTTTCCTTGAATTGTCTTGTGAGGTTTGTGCCGGCTCAAAACGTCGCCGACTGGCGGGCCTTGTCGATGAGCAGTTGCGGCGGTGCGAAGCGGGCGTCATAGCGCTCGGCCAGGTATTGGGCGCGCTGCACGGCCTTCTCCAGGCCGTACTGATTGAGGAACTGAAACACGCCGCCAGTCCAACGCGGAAAGCCGATGCCCAGCACCGAGCCGATGTTTCCGTCACCCGCGTTGTCGAGCACGCACTCTTGCAGGATGCGAACGGATTCGATAGCCATGCAGAACAGTAGGCGGTCCACCTTGTCCTGCTGCGGGTATTGGTTCTCTGGCTTGACGAAGTGTTGCGCCAGGCCCGGCCAGAATTGCTTGCCGCTCTCGGGGTAGTCGTAGAAGCCGCCGCCAGCGGCACGACCCTTGCGGCTGAAGTCGTTCAGCATGAGCTCCATCACTGCGTCCGCGCCATGGGGACGCAGGGGGCGCCCTTCTGCGGCGAAAGCCTTCAGTGTTTCCAGCCGGTTGTTGTAGGACAGGGCCAGGCTCACTTCGTCGAGTACGGCCAACGGGCCCACGGGGAAGCCGGCGAACATGGCGGCGGCTTCGATGCTGGCCGGATCCTGGCCCTCGCCGAGCATGGCCACGCCCTCGCGGGTTAAGGTGCTGAACACGCGGCTGGTGAAGAAGCCGCGGCTGTCGTTGACGACGATGGGCGTCTTGCCCAACTGCATCACTAAGTCCAGCGTCTGAGCCAGGGTCTCCTTTGAAGTCTCGGCACCCTTGATCACCTCGACCAGTTGCATGCGGTGCACCGGCGAGAAGAAGTGCGTGCCGATGAAGCGTTCGGGCCGGGTGGACGACTTCGCCAGCCCGGTGATCGGCAGCGTGGAGGTATTGGAGGCCCAGATCGCGTGGGGGCGCAGCAGTGGCTCCAACGCGCGGGTGATCTGATCCTTGAGATCGGGCCGCTCGGGCGCGGCCTCGATCACCATGTCCACATGGGCCAGCTCTTCGTAGCTCTCGACGGCGTGCATGCGGGCCAGGATCTGCTGGCGCTTGGCCGCGTCGATCTCGCCCTTTTCCTCTCGCTTGGCCAGCAGCTTGTCGGCAGCGGTAATCGCGCCCTGGGCCTGCTCAAACGTGGCGTCCTTGATCCAGACCTCGATGCCGCGCAGCGCCGCCACGTAGGCGATGCCCTTGCCCATCATGCCCGCGCCCAGCACGGCCAGCGTCTTGACGCTGCGCTTTTCGAAGCCCGGGGGGCGCTGCGCGCCATTCTTGATCTCGTTGGCGCGGAACCAGAATGTGCCGATGATGTTCTTGGACACCGATCCGGTGACCAGGCCGACGAAGTAGCGGGTTTCGATGCGGCTGGCAGTGTCGAAATCGACCTGCATGCCCTCCACGCTGGCGCAGACGATGGCCTCGGGCGCTGGGTAGCAGCCGCGGGTCTTGGCGCGGACCTGGGCGGCGGCGTTGGAGATCCAGCGCTTGGCCTCAGGCGCATCGCTCCAGCCGCCAGGCGGAGTGTAGCCCGGCGCGTCCCAGGGCTGGCTGCTGCCAGGGTGGGCGGCGATCCAGGCGCGCGCCTTGGACATCATTTCCTCGGAGGTGGCGGCCAACTCTTGCACTAGGCCGGCCTCGTGCGCCTCGGCGGGCGACATCAGCTTGCTGTCCTGCAGGAAGGGCTGGCTTGCGGCCAGGCCAAGTAGGCGCGTCATTCGCACCACGCCGCCGGCGCCGGGCATCAGGCCCAGCGTGGCTTCGGGCAGGCCAAACTGCGCCTTGGGCATGTCGAGCGCGATGCGATGGTGGCAGGCCAGCGCGATCTCGAAGCCCCCACCCAGGGCTGTGCCGTTAAGCGCGGCAACCACTGGCTTGCCCAATTTTTCCAGGCGACGCAGCGCACTCTTGCCCCGTTCGGTAGCGGCGAACAGCTTGTCGGCATCGGCCGGTTGCATGTTGTAAAGGCGCTTCAAGTCGCCGCCGGCAAAGAAACTCTCCTTGGCCGAGGTCAGGATGACGCCGGTGATGCGGTCCTTTTGCGCTTCCAGTTCGGCCACGCGTTGCGCGAGGCAGTCGCGCATGGCGTCGGTCATGGTGTTGACGCTTTGTTCGGGCGCGTCGAAGGTCAGGGTAACGATGCCGTCGTCGGCACGGTGGAATTGAATGGGTTCTTGCACAGTTGCGTTCCTCAAAATCAAAGACGTTCGATCACGCTCGCCACGCCCATGCCGCCGGCCACGCACAAGGTGGCAACTCCATAGCGCAGCTGGCGGCGTTCCAACTCGTCGAGCAGGGTGCCCAGGATGATGGCTCCGGTGGCGCCGATGGGATGGCCCATGGCGATGGAACCGCCGTTGACGTTGATCTTGTCCATGGGCACGCCCAGCGTCTTGGCAAAGTGCAAGGGCACTGCCGCGAAGGCTTCGTTGACCTCGAACAGATCAATCTGGTCGGCCCGCAGCCCGGCCTTGGCCAAGGCCTTCTGCGTGGCCGGCACCGGGCCGGTGAGCATGAGCGTGGCCTCTACCGTGACCAGACCCGTGCCAAGGATGCGGGCGCGCGGCCGCAGGTTCAACTCCTTGCCGATTTTCTCGCTGCCCACCAACACCAGGCTCGCACCGTCGACGATGCCCGATGAGCTGCCCGCGGTGTGCACCGCTGCGATGCGGTCGAGTTGCGGGTAGCGCTGGCGCGCCACGACGGCGTGGGCGCCGGCCGAGGCGCCGCCGAACGCGGGCTTGAGCGAAGCGAGCGATGCGGCCGTAGTCTCTTCGCGGATGTATTCGTCGTGGTCCAGCACGGTCAGGCCGTTGCCGTCCAGCACAGGAATCAGCGAGCGCTTGAAGTGGCCCGCACCCCGTGCCGCAGCGGCCAGCTGTTGAGAACGCAGGGCGAAGGCATCGAGCGTTTCGCGGTCGAAGCCGTGCAGGGCCGCGATCATATCGGCGCTGTAGCCCTGTGGCACGTAGGCAATTTTCAGGCTGGTGGCCGGGTCGTAGATCCAGGCACCGCCGCTGGCGCCCAGGCCCAGGCGCGACATGGATTCCACGCCGCCGGCCGCGATCAGATCGTGCCAGCCCGAGCGCACCTTCTCGGCGGCGAGATTCACCGCCTCCAATCCTGCGCCGCAAAAGCGCTGCAAGGCCATGCCCGGAACTTGGATCCAGCCACCCGGTGCGCACAGCGCCGCGATACGCGGCAGGCACGATCCTTGGTCGCCCACGGCAGAGCTGATTCCCAAGATGAGGTCATCAACGCGCCCGGGGTCCAGCGCAAGGCGTGTGCGCAAGCCCTCCAGCAAGCCAACTACCAGCTCGATGGGCTTTGTCTCATAAAGTGCGCCAGTCCCAGGTTTACCTTTGCCGCGCGGTGTCCGCACGGCGTCGAAAATCATAGCATCGGGCATATTTTCTCCAATAAAGCGAACCTAGTGTCTCGAAATAGTTTGTAGAAGTCAATTTTTTTGTGCATACTTCCCGCCAAGGATAGAAAAATGAATCAACCATCTCACTTTATGGATGCTCAAGCCGACTTGGACAAGCCAGGCAGCAGCGCGTTGGCGCGCGGCATCCACGTTCTGCAGGCCTTCGGCGTCGAAGCGCCCGCACTGACCGCCAAAGAACTCATGGCGGCCACTGGCTTGCCCAAGCCGACCTTGTTCCGCCTGGTCACCACCTTGTGCGAGGCCGGACTGCTGCGCTACGACGAGGACGACGGACGCTTTCTGCCCGCGCCGGGGCTGGCGCGCCTGGCCGCTCCGCTGCTGGCGCGCACCTCCATCCGGCAATTGGCATTCGGGCCGATGCAGGCACTGGCCGAGCGCGCCGTTGCGCAGGTGTCCTTGGGCCTGGGCCTGGGATTGGATCTCGTCTACATCGAGCTGGCGCAGTCCAAGGACTGCGTGACGGTGCGACCGGCCATGGGCAGCCACATTTCGCTGTCCCGGACCGCTTCCGGCCGCGCATACCTGGCCGCGATACCGCTCGAGCAGGCCCAGCGCTACCTGGATGGTGTGCGCGCCAGCGACGCGGAGCATGGTGCCTGGCTGGACGAGCGCTTGCAGGAAGCCCGGCGCGATTTGGCCGAACGCGGCTTTTGCGTCAATCGAGGCGACCTGCAGCGACAGCTCGAAGCGGTGGCCGTGCCAGTGCGTGCCGCCGGCAACCCCGACGAGATCTACGTCTTCGCTTGCAACGTCCCCAGTTTCGAATTGCGGCCCGGCCAGTTGCTCGACGACGTAGGCCCGCGCCTAGCCACGCTCGCGCGCAGCATCGAAGCCGCCTTGGGGACGACCACCGCATCGCCCCTCTAACAGATTTTTCACTCGCACTGTACTCCCCCACATGAACTTCGATCTCTCCGACGAACAGCAAGCCCTGTGCGACGCCGTTTCGCGCATCTGCACCCGCTTTGACGACGAGTACTGGCTGCTTAAAGACAAGGAGGGCGGCTTCCCGTTCGAGTTACACCAAGCGCTGGCCGAGTCCGGCTGGCTGGGCATCTGCATTCCAGAGAAATATGGCGGCTCGGGCCTGGGCATCACCGAGGCGGCGCTGATGATGCAGGCCATAAGCGCCTCTGGCGCGGGCATGTCTGGCGCCTCGGCTGTCCACATGAACATCTTCGGCCTGCAGCCGGTGGTGATCTTCGGCAACGACGCCCAAAAGAAGCGGATGCTGCCGCCGCTGGTCCAGGGCAAGGAAAAGGCGTGCTTTGCCGTCACAGAGCCCGACGCGGGCCTGAACACCACGCGGCTGAAGACCCAGGCCTTGCGCGAGGGTGACCACTACATCCTCAGCGGCTCCAAGGTCTTCATTTCCACCGCTCAGGTGGCCGAGAAGATGCTGATCCTGGCGCGCACCCTGCCGCTGGACCAGGTGAAAAAGCCCACCGATGGCCTGAGCCTGTTCTATACCGATCTTGATCGGCGCTTCGTGGAGGCGCGCGTCATCGACAAGATGGGACGCAAGGCGGTGGACACCAATCAATTGTTCATTGACTGCCTCAAGGTGCCGGTGGAAGACCGCATCGGCGAGGAAGGCAAGGGCTTCCACTACATCTTGCATGGCATGAACCCCGAACGCATCCTAATTGCGTCGGAGGCCATCGGCCTGGGCAAGGTGGCTCTGAAGCGCGCGACGCAGTACGCCGGCGAGCGCATCGTGTTCGACCGACCCATCGGCCAGAACCAAGCCATCCAGCATCCGCTGGCCGAGCGCTGGATGCAACTGGAGGCGGCCAACCTGATGATGCTCAAGGCGGCTGACCTCTTCGATCGAGGCCTTCCCTGCGGCGCCGAGGCCAACAGCGCCAAGTACCTGGGGGCCGAAGCGGGCTACCAGGCCTGCCTGCAGGCGGTGATGACTCACGGCGGCTACGGCTATGCCAAGGAGTATCACGTCGAGCGCTACCTGCGCGAGAGCCTGATTCCGCGCATCGCGCCAATCAGCCCGCAGCTCATTCTTTGCTTCATCGCCGAGAAGGTGCTGGGGCTGCCGAAGTCTTATTAAGCGCCACACCCATGACGACAGCTACCCCCATCGATCCTCAGGCGATCGACCGCTTGGCTCATTGGGCACAGGTCTGCCCCGAGAAAGTCGCCGTGCACCTTGTGGACGGCGACGCGGTCACGAGCTTGACCTATCGCGAACTCGACGCACGCGCCAGCGTGGCGGCCCAGTGGCTCATCGGCCTGGGCCTGGGCGAAGGCGAGGACATCGCGCTGCTGATGGATAACCGCCCGGACCTGTTCGCGCTGGCCTGGGGTGCCCGTCGTGCCGGTTTGTACTACACGCCGGTGAGCACGCACCTCAATCCCGGCGAGGTGGATTACATCCTGCGCGACTGCGGCGCGCAGTTGTTGGTCGCGACGCAAAAGACACTGCCGCTGGTACCTCAATGCGACAACTGGCGCGGCGCACGCTACCTGCTCGACGGAGACGCCGAGGGTTTCGAATCGATGACGCCGGCCCTGGCGCGCTACGCGCCTCGCGCCGCACTGCCCGAGCGCATGGTCGGGCGCGACTTTCTGTATTCGTCGGGCACAACCGGCAAGCCCAAGGGTATCAAGCGACCGCTCGTCCCCTTTGCGAACCGATTCCAGGACGCCTACGACGCAGTGGTATGGCGCGAGTTCTTCCAGTTTGGCGCGAACTCCATCTATCTCACGATGGCTCCGCTTTATCACGCTGCGCCACTGCGCAGTTGCATGCGCAACATCGACTGGGGCGGCAGCAACATCGTCGCCAGCCGATTCGATGCCGAGCGCGCGCTGCATCTGATCGCCAAGTATCGGGTGACGCACAGCCAGTGGGTGCCGACCATGATGGTGCGCCTGCTTGCCTTGCCCGACGCGGTGCGCGAAAGCGCTGACCTGAGCAGCATGCGCGTGGCCATCCACGCGGCCGCGCCGTGCCCGCCCGAGATCAAGCGCCGCATGATCGAGTGGTGGGGCGCGGTCTGGTATGAGTACTACGGCGGCTCCGAAGGCGTCGGGCTCACCGCCATCGACAGCGAGCAATGGCTGCGCAAGCCAGGGTCCGTCGGGCGCGTCCAACTCGGCGTCATCCACATCAAGGACGACGCAAGCCACGAACTGCCTGTGGGCGAGCAGGGCCGCATCTGGTTCTCGGGCACGCCCCGCTTCGAGTACCACAACGACCCGGCAAAGACCGCGGCGGCCTACGACGCGACGGGCTGCGCCACCTTCGGCGACATCGGCCATGTCGACGAGGAGGGCGACCTTTTCATCTCGGGGCGGCGCACCGACCTCATCCTCTCGGGCGGCGTGAACATCTACCCGCAGGAGATCGAGAACCTGCTCGCCACCTATCCGGGTGTCTCGGACGTGGCGGTGATCGGCGTGCCGCATGCCGAGTTCGGCGAAGAGGTGAAGGCCGTCGTCGAGCTGAGCGATCCGGCTCAGGCCGGCCCGGCGCTCGCCGAGGCGCTGATGATCTATTGCCGCCAACACATCGCACACCTGAAGTGCCCGCGCAGCGTTGACTTCGTCACCGCCCTGCCACGTCTCGAGAACGGCAAGCTCTACAAGCGCCTGTTGATAGACGAGTACGCGAAAGCTGCCGCCACTTCGCGCTGAACCGAATCAAAATCCTTTCATTTCCTAGGAATCACAACCATGCGTACGTCCCTCCGAGAGGACCACGAGCAGTTTCGCGACCAGGTTCGCAAGTTTGTCCAGCGCGAGATCGCGCCGCAGCACCACGGGTGGGAGAAGGCCGGATGCGTGCCGCGCGAGACTTGGCTGAAGGCCGGGCGCGAAGGCCTGCTGCTGCCGGCCATCCCTCAGGAGTACGGTGGCGGCGGCGGGGACTTCGGCCACTCCATCGTGGTCATTGAGGAGCTGATGCGGGTTCTGGCCACCGGACCGGGTTTCCCGCTGCACTCGGACATCGTGGCACCCTACCTGCTGGCCTACGGGACGGAGGCGCAAAAGCATGACTGGCTGCCCGCCATGGCGCGCGGAGAAAAGATCGGCGCCATTGCCATGACCGAGCCCGGCATCGGCAGCGACCTAAAGGCCATGCGCACCACGGCGCGGCGCGATGCCGACAGCTACGTGATCAATGGTGGCAAGACCTTCATCACCAACGGCGCGAATTCCGACCTCGTGATCGTCGCGTGCAAGACCAACCCCGATGCCGGCACGCGCGGCATCAGCCTGATCGTGGTGGATGCGGGAACGCAAGGCTTCACCAAGGGGCCGCTGCTGGAGAAGATCGGCTTGAAGGCGCAGGACACCTGCGAGCTGTTCTTCGACAACGTGCGTGTACCCGCTGCCAACCTTTTGGGCGAAGAAGGAAAGGGATTTGGTTACCTGATGCACCAGCTGGCGCAGGAGCGCTTGATGATCGCGGTGCGCAGCCCCATCGTGATGGAGACCATGCTCGAAGAGACCATCAAGTACACGAAATCTCGCAAGGCCTTCGGGCAGCCGATCTTCGACCACCAGAACACTCGCTTCAAGCTGGCCGAGATCAAGGCCAAGACCGTGGCGTGCCGGATCTTCGTGGACCACTGCATCTCGCTGCATTTCGACAAGGCGCTCTCGGCGGACCTGGCAGCCATGGCCAAGCTGTATGCGACCGAGGCACAGGGTCAGGCGGTCGATGAGCTGTTGCAGTTGCACGGGGGCTATGGCTTCATGCGTGAGTACCCCGTGGCCCGTGCCTTCGTCGACAGCCGTGTGCAGCGCATCTACGGCGGCACGTCGGAGATCATGAAGGAAATCATCTCCCGCGGGCTATGACAGACACCGCACATCCGCAGGCGCTGTCCGGCATTCGCGTACAGGACCTGACGCGCCTGCTGCCGGGCCCGTACGCCACTTAGATCCTGACCGGATATGGCGCAGATGTCGTGAAGGTCGGAGGACACCGCGGCCGGCGACTACGCGCGTCACTCGCCGCCGCTAGAGGCCAGCGACCTCGGTGCAGCTTTCACCGCCAGCAATGCAGGCAAGCGCAGCATCGCTATCGACCTCAAGACCGACGAAGGCCGCGCCCTTTTTCGTCGCATGGTGCAGGGTGCCGACGTGTTGGTAGAGAGCTTCCGCCCCGGCGTCATGCATCGGCTCGGACTTGGCTACGCCAAGCTCAGCGAGATCAATCCTTCACTCGTGTACTACACCATCTCAGGGTACGGGCAGCACACGCGACGGGCCGCGCTGACCGGTCACGACCTCAACTACCAGGGTGTCGCAGGCCTGTTGTCGCAACGCGTGGAAGGGGAACAAGAAGCGCTGCCGCCAGCGCTGCTGGGCTATCTGGTCGGAGGATCGTTTTCGGCTGTGATCGCGATCATGGCAGCGCTGCTAGAGCGCCGCGCAAGCGGACGCGGGCGGTTCATCGATATTTCCATAGCCCATGGCGCAATGGCTCTGATGCCTCCGGTTTCCGTTGCCGCAGTCAACGGCGAGGTAGTGAAGCCATTCGGCAGCACTGCGCTGAGCGGAAGCAACCCCGCGTACGGCATCTATGTGGCGAGCGATGACCGGCGGGTGGCGCTGGGTGCGCTCGAACACAAGTTCTGGAAGACCTTCTGCCTCAGAACTGGTCTCGACCACCTGGCCGGATGGCGACCGGAAGGGGCCGACGCCGCAAATGCCGTCGTGCGGCAGCGGCTGGAGACCTTGTTCCGCAGCCGGTCGGCCAAGGAATGGGAGACGCTAGACATCATGGTCGCCGCCCCCTGGATAGGCGGCCGGTCTCCGACATCGTAGATTGCGTTCAAGGACGTAGCGCTACATGCTGTGACTTGCGTCGTCAGCAACAAGGAGACCGACCATGCAAGAGAGTAGCAAGATTCACGTGGGCCTGGACGTCCACAAAGACAGCATCAGCATCGCAGCGGCCGAGCCTGGCCGAGTGCCCGGGCGCCTGATAGGCAAGGTCACGCACGATGTGAGCAAGCTGCTCAAGGTGCTGGCCAAGGTCGGCAACGCCGATCAACTGCACATCGTGTACGAGGCCGGCCCCACCGGCTTTGGCCTTCAGCGTGCTCTGCACAGCAGGGGCTACCTGTGCGAGATCATTGCCCCCTCGCAGATCCCGCGCCGCCCTGGAGATCGGATCAAGACCGACGGGCGCGACTGCGTTCAACTGGCCGAATGCTCTCGCGCTGGCCAGTTGACTGCCGTGTGGATCCCCGACCCAGAGGACGAAGCGATCCGTGACCTGTCACGGGCACGCGAAGATGCAGTCAACAGTCGCGTGCAGGCCCGCCACCAACTCAAGGGATTCTTGCTGCGTCACGACGTGCGATACACCGGCAAGACCTCATGGTGTGGGGCCTACTACCGCTGGCTGGGGACACTAAACTTCGGGGCGGGGGCCGCACAGACAGCGTTCACCGAATACTGGCAAGCCGTGACGGCTGCAGATGATCGCGTTGACCGGCTGACGAAGGCGCTGCAGGCCTCGATCACTGGCTGGCGCTTTGAGGCGGTGGTTGGTGCGCTGCAGGCACTGCGTGGCGTCGCCGCGATCACGGCGATTGGCTTGGCAGCGGAGATCGGAGACCTGGGACGCTTTGCCCATCCACGCAAACTCATGGGCTACCTCGGTCTGGTGCCCTCGGAGCACTCCAGTGGTCAGCGCACGAGCCGGGGCAGCATCACCAAGACCGGCAACGCGCACGCCCGGCGGCTGCTGACTGAAGCCGCCTGGAACTACCGCTTCAAGGCGCGCATCGGCAAACAAGCGCAGATCCGACAACAGGATCTGTCCGAGCCGATACGAAGGATGGCATGGACAGCGCAGTTGCGGCTGACACAGCGCTTCGCAGCGTTGAGTGCACGTGGCTTGCAGGCCAACAAAGCCTGCATCGCCGTCGCAAGGGAGCTGGCAGGCTTCGTCTGGGCCATCGGCATGCAGGCGCAGCGCGAGCAGGGCCAGCCAAACTGAAAGGGCATAACACGCAACAGGATCGATCTGGCGATGCGATACGAGCAACGATAGGGCAACCCTCGACGCTCCTACCAGGGCACCGCAAGGCAGATCCCCGATCCTAGAGCGAGGCAGGCCCGCGACGAATCGATGAAGTGCTGGTAACCAATCCGCGGATATGAGTCTGATTCATCGTCGCTGCAAACGCTCGTGTCGCATCACCCGATCGATCCTAAGAGAACGCACACCAAATGAGGCACTGACAGTATTGACAATGGCGACCATATGAGGAGGTTGTCGGACTTTCCATGCTCGCCAAACATGAGGCGATCCGAGAGAATTGCGTCAGTGCTTTTCATGACTACTTCGCAATGAGCCGCTTCATTTCAGTGGATCGAGATACCTCCTACCTGCTGCCACCATCGGTGGACGTGTGGCTGCCCAGCGACCACCTGGCGCGCTTTGTGGTCGAAGTCATAGAGCGTCTGGACCTGGATGATCTGACCAAGCAGTATGCGGGCCGCGGTTCAGCCGCACACCATCCGGCCGTGTTGCTGGGACCGCTGATCTACGGCTACGCCAGCGGCGTGCATTCAAGCCGCAAGATCGAACGCGCCACCTACGACTCGGTGGCATTTCGCTACGTGGCGGCCAACACGCATCCCGACCACGACACGCTGGCCACCTTCCGGCGGCGCTTTGTGAAGGAGGTCGAGGAGCTGTTCGTACAGGTGCTGGTTCTGGCTCGCGAGATGAAGCTGCTCAAGCTGGGCCACATCGCGCTGGACGGCACCAAGGTCAACGCCAACGCGAGCAAGCACAAGGCGCTTTCCTGGTCCCACGCCAACAAGATCGAAGCACAGTTGAGGCGCGAGGTGCAGACCCTTCTGAGCCTGGCCGAGAAAGACGACCGCGCCGCCGAGCCCGATGGCATGGACGTGCCCGCCGAGATCGCCCGGCGCGAGGATCGCCTGAACGCCATCGCACAGGCCAAGGCCAAGATCGCGCAACGTGCGGGCGAACGCTTCAAGGCCGAACAGCAGGAGTTCCAGGCCAAGCAAGCCAAGCGCCGTGCCCAGCGCGACGCAGGCAAGAAGCCGCGCGGCAAAGATCCCCAGCCACCCGAGGCCGGCCCCAAAGCCGGCGATCAGGTCAACCTGACGGATGAAGAGTCGCGCATCATGCCGGTGTCTGGCGGGGGCTTCGAGCAAAGTTACAACGCCCAGGCTGGCGTGGACATTGACACGATGATGGTGATCACCGCGCACGTCACAGGCATGCAACGACAAGCGCGAAGTGACCCCGACGCTGCAGCAGATTGCGGCGCTGCCTGAGGCGTTGGGCGCAGTGCAGACGCTCGTCGCCGACAACGGCTTCTACAGTCACGCAAACGTCATCGCCTGCGCGCAGGCAGGGGTCCAGCCACTGCTGGCGATCAAGCGAGAGTCGCATGACGAACCACTGATGGAGCGATTTGCTCCTGACCCGAGCGCGCCGCAGACGACGGATCCGCTCGCCCAAATGGTTCACCGGCTGTCCACGCAGGCCGGAAAGGCACTGTACAAGCTACGCAAACAGACGGTCGAGCCGGTGTTCGGCATCATCAAGCGAGTGATGGGTTGGCAGCAGATGAGCATGCGCGGGCTGCGCAAGGCTCAAGGCGAGTGGCACCTCGTGACGATGGCCTGGAACATCAAGCGCATGCACGTGCTGCGAGCAGCATGAGCGGGCGAAAGTGCGACCAGATTCGCCCTCCAACTGCACCTGAGGCGGCCTACGGAGTCGAAAAGAAGCAGCGAAGGCGGCGATTGCTCGCGGCGAACATCACAGCGTTCTGAAAAAACTCTTGGACTTGGCTAAACGACCTCGCTAAAAGCCAAGTCCGACGGCCTCCTAGTGTCGTGAGTTAGAAGTTCGTTGAACTAGTGATCACATGTCGAGTCAATCGTGTACCGTGTGCACACGAGGAGGCTGCGATGCGTGGACTACCCAAGGCGCAACTGGTACTGACGCAAGTCGAGTTTGAGCAGCTCACAGCGCTGACGCTGCGGCGCAAGACCGCGCAGGCGTTGGCGCTGCGGGCTCGCATCGTCCTGGCCTGTGCCCAGTACATTGACAACAAAGTGGTTGCCAGCCGCCAGCGCGTGACACCGCAAAACGTCTCGAAGTGGCGGGCCCGAATCGTGCGGGATCGACTCGACGGACTGCTCGATGCCCCTCGCACTGGAGCACCAGGCACCGTCGATGACGCTCGTGTCGATGCTGTGATCGCCAAGACGCTGGAGAGCGTGCCCGAAGCAGCCACGCACTGGAGCACCCGCACCTAGGCTATCGATGTTGCCAGCGAGTGCGCAGACTCGATGATCGAGCTGCTTTGATGATGCACAGTAAGCGGCCGGCCATCCCATCTTGACGGAAAGCAGTAAGCGGGCGGCCATCCCATCTTGACCGCCAGCTTTCGATAGCCTTGGACTTCCGCTCTGGGCTCATAGTCGCCGTCCGTCCGCCCGGAACCAGTCACTCAGAACACGCGAGGCGGGCGGGTGAGGCCAGCTTCGGCAAAGGGCCCAACCCGGGCGTTGGCGAGGCCAACATATAAATCACTCTTCAGCTGAACCGCCCTGACCGAAATGCCCATCAGCCCGGCCGATGGGGCGACAGATACGGTTTCTTCCACCGAAAGCACTGCAGGTCGCCCGAGGGGTGGGTGAACACCACCCAGTGGTCGCCCAGCTGTATGGCGTTGGCCATGGTGCCCGCCGAGGCCTGCCAGACCTGATCGCCGTTGAACTTGTCCCAGGCCTTGGGGCGGTAGTCCTCGATGCCGAACAGCAGGTCGCCCTCGGTGTTGATGGCGGTTATCTCGCGCCGGGTGTGCTCCACCCAGACGGGCCGCATCTTGTCGCCCGTCTCGGAGATTGCGACATACATCATGAACGAGCGCGACCTGGCGTTGAAGATGGCGAAGCCATCGCGCGCCGCGCTGATTTTGTAGGCGTAGCTGTTGCCGGTGAGGTGCCCGCTGGCCAGCAGGCCCTGCAAGACCGGCTCCTCCACGTAGTTGAGCTGATTCACCACCACCGCCGTTGCTGCTCTTGTATTCGGCCCCAGGTCAACGAGCAGCACCGTGTTGCCGGCCAGCACGAACAGCCGGTTTCCAGCCCGGTCCACGTGCTTCTTCAAGGGCCACTCGCCAATGCGGTAGGGCGCTAGATCCAGCTCCAGCAGCATGGCCTGCGTCTCAAGGCAGTAGACACGGAACACGTCGCGCGCCGTGCCGAAGCCGTAGAAATACTGGTCGGTGGGTGGGTATTCGAAAGCGATGTCCAGCGCGAGGTGGCCCACAACCTGGTAGTCCCGCACAACGTCCAGGCCCTGGCTGGCGTCGTTCCAGACCACGCTGCGGTACACAGCGCCGCCGTGGCTGAAGACCAAGCCGAAGTCGGACCACTCGGGGTTGGCGCGCGCCACGTACTCGCTGTATAGCACCTCGTTGGTCGTCAGGTCCAGGATCTCCGGGCGCTGGCCCGTCATGTACAGCCGGTTGTCGGCACAGAAAATGGAGCGGTACGACGTCGTGGCCTTCAGTGCATAGATCTGCTGGACATCGTCCTCTTCGCCATCAAACTCATTGAGCTTGAACTCTCGCAGGAAATTGATGCCTTCGTCCGCGGAAGGCTGGTACAGCACATACAGCGAATCACTACGCATGGTGGCAGAGACATACTCCCCATCTTCCGACGCTAACCGATGCACTGCTTTTTTTAATGGTAATCCAACGCTCACACTCACCCCCTTGTGCCTGACATTCACTTCGACGAATCTCACGTGCAGCCTACCAAACTAGCCGACCATGAATGCCTGCTTCCGCCGATATCGGCCATAGTAACGGAGAAGCAACGAAAGCCTATTTCAACGACCTCTCTGCGCTCCAGCGGTGAGGCAACAGCTCGCCGATCAAGCTGGCCTGCTGCGTTGGTAGCCGCTCAAGCACGTCGCGCAGGTAGGCATACGGATCATGGCCATTCATGCGTGCCGATTGGACAAGGCTCATTACCGCAGCCGCACGTTGCCCAGCCCGAAGACTGCCCGAGAAAAGCCAGTTGTTGCGCTTATGCGTAGCTGCGCATAAGCGCAATAAGGCGAACTCCGGTTTTATGCTCAGTCGACGCCGCGATGTTCAGTCGGTGGCGCTTCCTGCCTTTGCCGCGTCGGTCTGATCACCTGCTGGACTTCGCATAAGAAGTCGCGTCTCCTGGGGGGCCAACCCCCTTCAGGAGATCGCGATGGATGTCTTCGATGCCCTCACGGAACTGGCCGCTGCTCGACTTCGGGTGAGCGCTCTTGCCCCCTTTGTTCAGCCCTTCTGGGATCGGCTGAACGAGCAGCGTTACTCGCCGGGCACGGCTCGCCAGTACATGAACTGCGTTGCCCACTTCGCCCACTGGTTAAGGCGCCGTCGCGTCTCCCTTCAGACTCTCGATCAACACGTCGTTGCCTTCGTTGACGAACACCTGCCGCGCTGCACTTGCGCCGCTCCGGTGCAGCGCAGCCGCAACCAGGTCCGCGCGGCTCTGCATCATCTGTTGGCTGTTGTTTGCGCTTCGGGCGTCCAGCAAGATTCCCGACAGAGCAGTCTGATCGACGAGCAATTGCTGCGCTTTGACGAGCACCTGCTGCACGCGAAGGGACTCGTTGGCAGCACGCGTCTTCGGCGCACGAAGATCATTCATGCGTTGCTGTCTATGACATCGAACTCGACGACGCCGTCGGCCGATGAGTTGCGGCAATTCCTGGCCCAAGAGCTCTCGCGGGTGAGCGCCGCCAGCGGCGGCGTCACCGCGACCGCAGTGCGCAGCTACCTGCACTTCCGCGCCTTCGAAGGCGATCACGTCGAGCACCTACTGCCTGTGGTTGCCGCGCCGGCGCACTGGCGTCTTGCACCCTTGCCACAGACGCTCGCCCCGGACGAGGTCAGTCGGCTGCTGGTTGCCTTCCCGGTGGATCTGCCATCGCGCCTGCGCTGCTACGCCCTCGTGCGCTGCGTCGTTGACCTCGGCTTACGAAGCAGCGAGGCGATCGCGCTGGAACTCGACGACATCGACTGGGTGGCCGGCACCGTGCGCATCGGCACAAGCAAATCGCGACGCGCTGATGTGCTGCCGCTACCACAACTCACCGGTGCCGCCATTGCTGACTACGTACGATCGGAACGACCCCAGACCACAAGCCACCGGGTCTTCGTTCGGCATGTGGCGCCTGTAGATGAACCAGTGACCGCCGACGTCGTCAGGCGTGCCGTGCGCCAGGCCTATCGGCGCGCCGGGTTGCAATACACCCGGGTGCACATTCTTCGGCATACGCTGGCCAGCCGGCTCCTGAACACCGGCGGCACGCTCAAGGAAGTCGCCGATGTGCTTCGCCATCGCGAACTAGACACTTCACTCATCTATGCCAAGGTCGACTTCACTCGGCTGGGTGCGGTGGCCATGCCCTGGCCCGGGAGCCGGCCATGAGTGCGGCAACAACAATGCAAGCCGCAGTGGAGCGCTATCTCGAGGATCGCCGCCGCCTGGGTTTTGCGCTGACGGCACCGGCCACCGAGCTCGCCCGATTTGCCCGGTACGCCGATGCACGAGAGCACCGAGGCCCGCTCACGCAGGAGTTGATGCTCGGCTGGGCACGGGAGCATGTGCATCGAACCAGCGATGTGACTGCGGCACGCCGGCTGGAGATCCTGCTTCCATTCGCCGCGCACTACCGGCAGTTCGAACCGGCCACGGAGATTCCCCCGAGGGGGATTCTGGGTCGTGGTCATCGGCGCTTGGCGCCACACATTTACACGGACCAGGAGATCATCCAACTGCTGGACGCTGCCGGCGGACTGACCTTGACTTGGCCTCTTCGAGCGCTGACCTACCGCAGCCTGTTCGGGCTGATCGCAGCGGCTGGCCTCAGGCTGTCTGAAGCGCTGATGCTCACGATGGGCGACGTCGACCTACAGGCAGCCGCGCTCACCGTGCGCCAGACCAAGTTCCACAAGTCCCGCTGCCTGCCGCTTCATCCGAGCACAGTGCAAGAACTCAGGCGGTACCGGCAAGCCCGTGACCGATGCCGGAGCACCGACGATAGCGCCCCGTTCTTCGCCTCGCACGATGGTGGGCATCTTCCCAAACGCACAGTAGAGAACGTCTTCCGGCGCCTGCAGCCAAGACTCGGCTGGCGTGCCCGGGGGGATCATCCATACCCCCGGATCCACGATCTGAGGCACACGATGGCGGTCCGGCGCTTGCAGTGCTGGCGCGAGTCTGGTCAGTCGATCGACCAAGCGATGTTCTGGCTGTGCACCTATCTGGGCCACGCCAAGATATCCGACACCTACTGGTACCTGTCCGGCATCCCCGAGCTGATGGACACCATCAGCGCGAGGTTCGAGCGCTTCGTCGCGCAGGGGGACGAACAATGAGCAGTCAGACCACACCGACGTTCGCCGGTCTTGTGCAGGAATTCTTCACCGACTACATGGTGCAGCAGCGCGGCTTGAGCTCGCGCACGGTGGCGTCATATCGGGACACCTTCGTGCTGTTGCTGCGCTTCGCTGAAGACAAGCGACATCTGCCGGCGCACGGGATGACGATGGCCGACCTGAATGCCCGGTTCCTGGCCGACTTCCTGGATCACCTGGAGGTCCATCGGCACAACTGCGTGCGAAGTCGCAATGTTCGATTGGCCGCGGTACGGGCGTTCCTGAAGTTCGCCGCCAGGCGTGACCTGGCCAACCTGGGGGTGATCGAGAACGCGTTGGCCGTGCCGATGAAGCGCTTCGAGCGCAAGATGGTCGGCTTCGTGCCACACGAGCAGATGCTGGCGGTGATCGACGTGGCGATCGACACCTGGATCGGGCAGCGTGACCGACTGATGCTGACTCTCATGTTCAACACGGGCGCTCGCGTCTCCGAGATCATCGGCGTGCGAGTGGCCGACGTCGTGCTCGGGCCGAGCAACAGCATCCGACTGCACGGCAAGGGGCGCAAGCAGCGCTCGCTGCCGTTGTGGAAGAGTTCGGCGCGGGCCGTGCGCGAATGGCTGCATTTGAATCCGCAGTTACACGAGGATTCGCCGCTGCTGCCTACACGAGACGGACGGGCGATGACCAGGGCCAACATCGCCCAGCGGCTGAAGCTGGCCGTTGACGTGGCATCGGTCAAACACACGCAGCTCAAGACGATGTCGGTGTCGCCGCATGTCGTGCGGCACTCGACTGCAATGAGCCTGCTGCAGTCCGGGGTCGACCCTTGCGAGATCGCGCTCTGGCTGGGGCACGAGAGTCCGTCGACAACTCACATGTACGTCGAGGCAGACCTGGCCATGAAGGAGCGCGCGTTGGCGCGTCTGAAGCAGCCTGAGGTCAAGCAAACGCGGTACCAGGCGCCGAAAGCCCTGTTGGCATTCCTGCAAGGGTTGTGATTATGCGAAGCGGTATCGGTGCCTTGGGCCGGCCTGGCCCTGGTCGCCGACACCACAGCGCCGAGCCGACTGCGCATAAAACCGGAGTTCGCCTTATTGCGCCCGATGGCAATGGGGCGGATCTGGTTCTCGATGTGGTTGTTGTCAATGGGCAATCGCCCATCAAAGGCAAAGCGTGTCAGCGCCTCCCATCGCCTCAAGCTGTAGTCGAGGGCGCGTGCGATCGCTGATCCTTCCGGGACCTTCTGCCGCGTCTGGACCATCCACCAATGAAGCGCGTCGAGGATCGGTCTGGACCGAGCCTGGCGCTCGTTCAATCGCTCCTCGGCACTTGACCCCTGCAGGTCTCTCTCGACGTCGTAGATTCGGCCAAACTGCTTCAAGGCACTCTCGGCAACGACACTCTTGCTCGTGGCATGCAGGTCGAAGAACTTGCGCCTGGCGTGGGTCAGGCAACCGACCTCGGTGATGCCCTGGGTCATCAATGCCTTGTAGCCAGAGAAGTCGTCGCAGACCAGGCTACCCTGCCAGCCTTGCAGGAACGCGCGCGCGTGCGCTCCAGCACGGCTCTCGCAAAAGTCGTAGATCACTGCTCGGGTGTCTTCAAACGCACCTGGTGCATAGGCCCAGAGATAGGAACGGTGCGTCTTGCCTGTACCGGGCTTGAGCATCGCCACAGGGGTCTCGTCGGCATGAAGCACTGGATGGCAGAGGACGTCGACGCGCAATGCATCCACGAGAGGCTGCAGCTGAACTCCGCAGGTGCCAACCCACTGCGCGAGCGTGGAGCGCGGGACCGCATAGCCTGCGCGGCCGAAAATCGCTTCCTGGCGGTACAGCGGCAAGTGATCTGCGAACTTGGCCACCAGGACGTGCGCCAGAAGGCCAGCGGTTGGAACGCCTTTGTCGATGACATGCGCAGCGACCGGCGCTTGCACCAGCCGCTCGCACTTCCTACACGCCCACTTGCCGCGTATGTGGCGCTCGACGGTGAACACGCCTGGGACATAGTCCAGCTTCTCTGCGATGTCTTCGCCAATGCGCTTCATCTGGCAGCCGCATGGGCACACGGTCGATTCGGGCTCGTGCAGCACCTCGCGGCGCGGCAACTGGGGCGGGAGCAGTTGCCGCTTGGGCTGCATTCTGGCGTTGTGGGCCACCTGCGCCACTGGGGGGTGTGCGTCGATCGCCACATCCTCAACGAGACAGTCGTCGAACAGGCTGAACTGGTCGGTACCGAACCGCTCTGATTGCGCGGCGAACTTCATGCGCTTGAGGAGTGCGTTCTCGTGGGTGAGCTTGTCTATCAACGCCTGCTTGTGCTTGACCTCTGCAGTGAGCCGGACGGTGAGCCCGCGCAGCTGAACTGCGCTGAGACCATCCAGGGATTGCGACTGCACCACCATGGCTTGGCAGTGTGGATCCGATTGGGCCAGCGAGGAACTGTCGAATGCCCGGATTGCCAGGCGAGCGTAATTGCCTCAAACGAGCGCGATGACGCCATCGTCGCCAAGGCGCTGCCATGGCAGGCCGAGGACCAGGGCACTCAGCTGTGCCTGGCTGATCGAGAGCTGTTGCGCGCCACCTGGCATCGGCCACACGAAGCGGCCTTGGTGCAGCCTGCGCGCGCACAGCCAGACGCCGATCCCGTCGTGCACGAGCACCTTCAGTCGGTTGCCGCGTTTGTTGACGAAGAGGTAGGCATGATGGGGATGGGCAGCTCCGAAGACGATGACCACGCGCGCCAGTACCGTCTCGGTGCCTGCACGCATGTCCATAGGGGCAATGGCCAGCCAGGCGGCGTCGATGCGGATCATCGAAGCCAGTCGCGCAGCCAGGCCCCGCAGGACGTGGCACATTCGGTAGGCCAGTCGATGGAGACGACAGCCGATCCGCGGCGCACCTCGATGCGGATTGCACAGCTCGAACCGGTCGCCTCAGATGGCACAGGAGCTGTACCGGCCTCGGCTTCAATCACAGTGGCATCCTGCAGTTGAAGTGGCACGAACTGCTGACCTGATGCTTCAGCCGCCTCGACCAGAACGCGCTGACGCGCTTCTCGGATCCAGCGGTGGACCATGTTCGCGTTCAGGCTGTGGCTGAGCGCGACGCCCGAGACCGACGCCCCCTCCTGAGAGCATTGCAGCAGGACCTGGGCCTTCAACTGCGCGCAGTATGCCCGGCGCTTGGGCACTTCGAGTGTTGACTCTCTTAGCATCGTGTCCACGATCTCCTTCGTGTACACGATGCCCTATCGAGCAGAACGGCTCAAGATGAGTTCACCGTCCGCTTACGATGCACATCGATGCTATGCGGCTCGCAGTGGACCCTGTGGACATTCGTGCCGGGACTGCCTGATCGCCTGCGTGGTGCAGGTCTTTGGCGCAGCGCAGGCCCACCACACTGGCCATGGCTGCGCTTTGCCCCTTGCCTGGCATGGCAGCAACCGGGTAGCTTTATTTCGTCAACGGCCCTCCAACTGACGGTACCTAACCTAGACCAAGGCACACGCCATCGCGCAGGCTGGGTCAGTGCCGCCGTGAAGGCATGGACGGGAATCTGCGCCCTGCCTATGCTGGTCGCGAGTCGTCAGAACGCAGGCACCCCATCAGCATGACCTCTTGGGCCCCCACCTCGACAACATGCCCGGCCAGCGCGTACTCCCGCACTTGCTGCAACCCCCCGGCGTTGATCCGGTAGGCCTGCCCTCCCACCTGCAACAGCTCCACGCTGCGCAGCGTGTCCAAGTCGCCACTGGGAATGTGGCGCACCAGCACTTCGCGACTCTTGGTGCAGCAGGAGTAAGTCAGGGGCCTGACGCAAGCGGGCAGCAGCACGGGCGCGTTCACCCTCACCCTGGCGGGCCAGGCATGGCGCCTGGAAACCTCTTTGATCACACAGTCACCCTCGTGCCCAAACCCTGCCCTGCCCGCCTCGCCGTGACCGTCACACTGATCCGAGTGTGGACCTGATTGCTCCAACGGCAGCGATGGTGTCCTTCTGGTCCGCTTGCACGTAGATGGCCGTCGTCGCCATGGAGGAATGGCCAAGCACTTTTTGGACGATGGCCAGGTTCTTGCCGGTCACCCGCAGCAACAGGTGAGCAAAAGTGTGGCGCATCCAGTGCGTGGAGGCCTTCGAGAAGCGCGCCTGCTGGTCGGTATCCCGGCTGGTCTGGCCGCACAGCGCGAAAAACCGCTTGAGTTCCGCATAGATCGCGGGCGCCGACAGCTCCCCGCAGACACCGGCCTCGGCTACCGCTCCTCCAGGTGGCACATCTTGGCGTCCTGCCCCACCGCCGGCCGCAGCACCTGGTGCCTCACCTCGCTTAATGCTGCGCCGCTCGTCAAGCACTCCGATCAGGGGGAGTTCGCTATCGGGCACGTTCCCATAGCGCTTGAGCACGCCACTGGCGAGCAGCGCGCGCCGGTCCTGGCGGTGGGCCTCCAGCGCCCGCATGGCGTCGACATGGATTGGTACCTCACGCTTCTTGTTGCCCTTGCCCACCACCGCCAGCACCCAGTGGTCGCTTTCCCGGCCATCCACGCGGGCGCGCGAGAGCGCCCCCCAGCGCGCACCTTCCAACTCGGCACGGCGCAGGCCTGAGGTCTCCAGCAACTGGAGTACGGCCGCCAGCCGCCGCTTTCCGGGGCCATCGGGCAGCTGCTGAAACGTGGTGGCCACGAGTTCCATGTCCTGCTCCGACAATGAACGGCTGGTGTCCAGGGTGGCCTCCTCCCGGCCTGGTCCGGTGGGTATGCCCTCCGCAGGATTGGCGGACAGGTAGTTGGACGTGCGCCAAGCCGAGTACATCGAGCTGATCGCCGCAAACGTCAGGTTCAGGCTTCCTTGCTTCAAGGGCCCGCGCAGCGGCCGCCAGGCGCCGCCGTCGTTGCGACGTTTACCCGTATTGGAGTTCATCCAGTGCTCGGGCGGTTTCACCAGGAAATCCCGAAACTCCAGCAGGTCCATGCTGCTGAGCGAGGACAGCGCAGTGTTCTTCTCGTGCACAGCCCACATGACCAGCCGCTCGATTGCGCGTCGGTAGCTTGCCTGGGTGGCTGGCGACCTGCGCTCAATGAGCTTGAACCAAGCCTGCACGGCATCCAGGTCATCGTGCGCCTGCAGGGTATTGGGACTGTAACTCCTGTACACGCCCTGCTCGCCCCGCAAATGGCTGGGCCAGGTCGCCTGCGTGACCGGCGCCGGCCCGCGCTGCACAGGAACGAGCCCTTCGGCCGGCTTGGCCACCGTAAGGGCCGCGGCCTTGGCCAGCTGCAGCCCGATCTTTGGCAGACCCTGCGCAGGTTGCAGGCGCCATTTGAGGAGCCAGGCCTCCAGGGCACGGGCACGGGCAACGCCGTATCGCGGCACCCCTTTGAACCAGCGCTCGCCGCGCAGCGCAATCCAGTCCACCAGATTGCCCAGAGTGATCAGGCCCGCCGATGCCAGGGCCTGCTGCTGGTCGGGATTGAGCCGAATCCACTGCACGATGGGATGCCCCAGTTCGGGCACGACCGACAGGCGCGCTCCCAGCCAGTCGATCGCGCCGAGAAGTACCTCGATACGGCCGGCAGCGCTTCCTGTGGCCAACGTGGGGGCCTGGCGTGTAGCTGCGGCCACGGGCACGCCCTCCCCTCGCGCCGGTTCCAGAGGCAATTGCAGCTCCGGCGCCAAGGGCGCGCCTGCAGTGGCCGTGCCGCCGGGGTACTCGGCCTCGTACATCTCGATCAGCTCGGCCTCGCCGTACATATCCTCGTCGAACTGGCTTGCAAACTCTTCCAGCGTCGGCACCGTGGCCTCCGGCGCCGATGCGGGTTGGGATGCAGGCACATCCGGGCTGGACAGCAGAGGTGGCGCCGCTTCGGCGATCTCCTGGGCGGAAGGTAGACGGCTTTTGCCCACGGAAAGCAGTGCCAGCAGATCCTGCACCATGGCGCGCGCTGTGTCGCTGTCACCCAAGGTCACAGCCCCTGCGGCCACCCGCTGCAGCAGTTGGCGGTTGAACTGCTCGAGAGCGGCCCGCTCCGGCATGCGACCGGGCCACAGCAGATACTGGCGCGCGGCCACCGTCAGGTCCACGCCCTGGGCCAGCGCACGCAGAAACGCGAACTCGTCGGCGGTGACGTGTCCATGCTCCGTGCGCGTCTTGGAGCCCAAAGGCCGTCCGCGCCGGCGCTTTAGGCGGGCGCCGGGAGCGGCCAGCATGCCGCCAGGGGCGGCCTCGTCATCGATCAGCACGGGGCGGTGGTGGCGTACGCCTGGCTGGTCGGTGGAGTTCTCAGGGGGCATGTGATCGATTTCCTCGGCTTGCCAGGGAGTAACCATCCCCCGGCAAAGCCGGGGGCTTTCGGGATGTGAGCCGCTCAAAGCGGCTAAACGGGGTCGCTAACGCGGCCCCAACTCTTTGCGCCACCTATTCGGTGGCCGCTACCTCCACAATCCAAGCTGTTCCAATCTCGCGTCCTCCTCCTCTTGGTGCCTTATGTAGTTTCGGATCACCTCTTCGTCTCGTCCCACCGTCGAAACAAAGTACCCTCGCGCCCAAAAGTGTTGGCCTACAAAATTCCTTCTGCGCTCCGCATACACCCTGGCCAGATGGATCGCGCTCTTGCCCTTGATGTATCCCACCACCTGCGACACCGCGTATTTCGGCGGTATCGATAGCATCATGTGCACGTGGTCCGGCATCAGATGCCCCTCTTCTATCTGGCTCTCTTTTTGACTCGCCAATGTCCGAAACACCTCCCCCAGGTGCTTTCGCAGCTCCAGGTACAGCGTCTTTCTTCGACATTTCGGTATGAACACCACGTGATACTTGCAGTCCCATTTCGTGTGATTTAGGCTTTCTATCTTGTCCATCCAGTTCTTCCTTTCGTTTGCTTGGCGGCTCACGATTGGCAGTTTCTGCGATGGACATCCATACCTACGAATACGTCAAACTTCTACTGCCTCCCCGGCAGAGCCGGGGGGTCTCCCAACGGACTAGAGCCAATGGTGAGCTTGCACGGGGACCTGCTGCGAGGGCTGCGCTTAGCAAGTGGCATCTGCTGTTCCGCGCGGAACACCGCCCTCACCTACCCGCTTTGACCATCCGCATGCCTTCAAGCAGAGGCCATTTCCCGACGAAAAAGGAAATTCGCTCAATTAGCAAGCGATAAGATCAGAATCGCTCGCCACAAGCACCACGGACTTTTCCCTCACCTGTCATCGCGCGGGACTCGCCGAGGAAACACGAGCGTTAAATCGCTTACAGGTGGCCCGCAATACGCTTCACGGCGTCGGCGAACAATAGTTCTCCGGCGACTTCGACACTGCTGCATGCAAGCGTCACACCATTTAAGGCGCGGTGATTGCACCCCCGGCCCAGTGGCACATCAAAGCCGCCGATTTGCATTGCATACAAGGAACCGATTTCGAGATCAAGTAACGTGCTGCAGAGCGTCTTTCCAACACAGAAGAGGCTCTGGAATTCATCGGGGGCTTTTTTGGCCTAGTTTCCAAACGAATGCGTTCGCGCGTGAAAGCGGCCATTGACCGACTCCCTCTCGCTTGAGAACGAACCGCTCGACTTTCAGCGCTGAAAGTCACCAATGAAGCGCACCACACCCAGTAGATAACAAAAGAACGTCCAAGCCGAAAAAATATAAATTTTCTATACTGGAAAACTTGAAGTCGTATCGGCTTTGATAACCGAAAAATTCAGACCACTCCTGAGCTAAGAAACTCCGCGACGGGCAGACCGCACTCAGGCTTACAACAAAGAACAAGTTCCAGCTCGCTTTAAGGGAGTCATGAGATCACCCTCAAACAGGGAAGATTGATTCTGCGCTCAACTTTCAGCTCTGAAAGTCCATGAGGCCTCTCCGCTACTTACCAATAGTTGATCAACTCCTCGCTGCCACAGCACACCTACATACCCAAACAGCAAACACTCAGGCGAATGCACAAGGATTGACGATTCCACCTGCCAGTTACGCCGACTGGAGGAACTTTCAGCGCTGAAAGTTGTGACATTGCAGCATGACGAGGATGCCCCGCCCGAACACCCCTCGAAGAGCACCCAATGAGCAAATCTTGACAAGAAATTATTATTCCCTTGTTGTTAGATGTTATTTCTTTGTTTATTGGACTAAAATTCCGACATCAGTGAATCGGGCGAGACTTTCAGCGCTGAAAGTCCGCCCACCTCTAAGGAGTAGGCAATGACAGCAAAAGTGGTCACGGTTTTCAACCAAAAGGGCGGCTGCGGGAAGACCACCATCGCAATGAGCCTGGCCGGCTCATTAGGACTTCGCGGCTACACGTCGCTAGTGGTCGACATGGATCCACAAGGGACCGCCAGCCGGTGGGCGAGTTCTGCACCGGAAGAGCGTCCTTTCCCAGCTTCAGTGATGAGCCTTGCCCCTATGGAGGGGAAGATGCATAGGGAAGTAAGAAATCACATCGATAAATTTGATGTAATATTCATAGATTGTCCTCCTGCAATGAACTCTGCGGCTCCCACTTCAGCCATGCTGGTCTCCGACTTGGCGTTGATACCTCTGGTCCCCAGCCCGGCGGATATTTGGGCCGCGGAGTCTGCAAAGAAATTGGCAGAGGCGGCGCAGGCCAACAACGAAGAACTCGTCGCACGGGTCGTTGCCAACATGGTTCAGCGCTCGACTTCGTTGGCAAAGGAACTGTTGGAGCTCTTGGATGAGGACAAGGACTTTCCTCTCCTCAAAGCAACCCTGGGCTCCCGAGCCGCATTTAGAGAGGCTCAGATCCTTGGATCCACCGTTCACCAGGTTCCTCGCGCCACAGCTGCCGTGGAAGAGGTGGAGGCAATGGCCGAAGAAGTGCTCGGCTTATTGAACCTTCCCTCCCGCAAGAACTAAGGACTAAAGAATGACTTCCAAAGTCGACCGCAAAGCGGCTATGCGAGCCTCCCTCTCAGCTGAAAAGCGGGATGTACACGCCCGGTTTGCCGCAGCGGATGCAGTGCTTTCCGAGCGTCCAGCTGGCCTTGCTGTCGCAGCGCCCCCAGCAGTCGCCTCTGCAGAGGTGCCGGCCGGCCCGACTTTCAGCGCTGAAAGTCCCGTCCCGCTTCACCAGCGGATTGTCTCCGCACCTCTCGATAGGGTGCATGAGAACCCGCTGAATGCTCGCCACATCTACGATCCTGAAATCGTCAAGGAATTGGCGGCGTCGATTGCGACTCGCGGTCAACTCGTTCCAGCATCAGCGATAGAGCACCCGACGATTCCTGGCGACTACCTTCTGATCGATGGTCACTACCGAAAAAAGGCACTGGCCGCAGCTGGTCAACACACCGTTGACTTAGTAATCCGTGCACACGAGGGCGATCTCGAACTCTACCGTGTGAGCTGGCTGCTCAATGAGGAACGCAGCGCGCAAAGTTGCCTGGACAACGCGTTCGCGTGGCGAAAGCTGATCGACAAAGGCTTGGTGCAAACCGAGTTGCAGATCGCTGAGCTCCTGGGGGTTTCGCTCTCAACGGTGAACAAGACCATTGCACTGCTGAATCTTCCCACCGCTGTGCTCGACCGGATGCACGATAAGCCGGAAAAGTTCGGTGTGTTCGTTGGCTACGAGATTACTTTGGCCGCCAAGAAAGTGAACGAGACAGAAGTACTTGCGCTAGTAAACCGCATCATCGAAGAGGACCTGTCGTCTCGGGAGGTCAGCGCGATACGGGCGAAGCTTGATACGGGCGAGAAGCGCAAGCCGAAAGAAACGTCCCGTCAGTACAAGATCCAACGCACCGGTCAACAGATCGGATCCCTCAAGGAATGGGACTCTGGAAAGGTCGCACTGGAGGTTGTGCTTTCGGATCCAAAAGAAAGGGCCGCACTCGTCGCCGAGTTGAGATCCCGATTCGGCCTGGCTGACTGATCGAGAATTCGGTCCAAAGGTTGTGAACACGCGGCAATCCCCTGTTGACCGCATCCGCCCAGCCGGCTATCGATCAGTCGCTCGCAGCTTGCCAACGATGCGGCAGCAACTCTTGCACCCGGCTGGCCCTGTGCGTGGGCAGCCGCGTCAGCACACCCTTGAGGTAGGCATAGGGGTCATGCCCGTTCATGCGGACCCACTGCACCAAGCTCATCACAGCCTCCGCCCGTTGGCCCGCGCGCAAGCTGCCGGCGAACAGCCAGTTGCTCTGCCAATGGCAATCAGCCGGATCTTGTTTTCGATCCAGATGTTGTCCACGGGCAATTACCCTTCATCAACGAGGCGAGTCAGCGCAGACCAGCGCCTTGGCCGTCGCTGAGCTGTCCGGCAGTTTTTGCCGCTACAGCGCCATCCATTCGTGCAGCGCATCAAGCACCGGTTTGGTGTGCTGCTGGCGAATGCCCCTGAGCGAGTTTGGCGTTGAGCGCCTGGCTGTGGCGCAGCTCGGTGAGCAGGCGCGCGGTCATCTCGCGCAATTGCTCGGCGCTCAGATGATCCAGGGATTGCGGCTGCATCAACATGGCAGGCAGTGTGCCCAGGATGGCACTGCGCTGTCATGCGCAGATCCACGGATTGCACGGCGGCTTCAGACCACGGTGATGATGCCGGCGCTTCCCATGCGCTGCCAGGGCAGACCCAGGACCAGGGCCTGGAGCTGATCGGACTCCAACTGCCACTCTTCATTGCCTGGTGCCGGCCAGATGAACTTGCCCCGGTTCAGGCGGCGAGCCGCCAGCCAGATGCCGATGCCGTCGTGCACCAGCACCTTGATGCGGTTGGCGCGCTTGTTGGCGAACAGATAGGCGTGGTGGGGGTGGGCGGCGCCGAACACGGTGACCACCCGGGCCAGCGCCGTGTCGGTGCCGGCGCGCATGTCCAGCGGGGCAGTGGCAAGCCAGGCAGCCTGGATGCGTATCATTGCCGCAGCACCTGCAACAGACCCTGCAATGCGCGGGAACACTCGGCAGCAGCGCCCACAGGCCAGTTGACCGTCACGAGGGTGCCGTGATGGCAGCACTCGATGCGGATGTCTGAGGAGGCAGCTGCCGATGCAGCACTGGTGGGGGCCGCATGTGCACCCGCTGCCTGGGGACCCATCACTGGCGAGCCCAGTGTCATGGCGATGAAGGCGGGTGCGGGGTTGGCAGGCACCGGATGGGCCTGATGTGCTGGGGCGCAAACAGGCTGTGGATCGACCATGGGCTCAGCCGCTGCATCGTCGCAGTGTGGGGCGATGCAGCTCGCAACAGCATGCGCTGTATCGCATGCGCTCGGGTGTAGGCCCTGACGGTGCTCCTTGAGCCAGCGATGCACCACGTTGGCATTCATGCCATGTTCACGCGCCGTGGCGGCAATCGATGCGCCGGGCTGCTGGCACGCGGCGATCAGTTCAGCCTTGAATTGCGCGCTGTAGATCCGGCGAGTGCGTGGGGCGCAGGAGCGCTAATCGGAATCTCTTGAGGCATGGTGTGCACGATGGTGCTTGCAATTGCTCAACTGCGGTAGATGGGTTGGTCGGACGGAAACCAAAGGTGAGCTTCCACAGGGAGTGGATACTGCTATTGCCAAGAGGAAGGCCCGCAAGGAACGGCCTGGAAGCTCTTTAGCAATGCGATCTCGGCTTCACTGGTCTGCTGCCTCTCTGCGGATCTTTCAAGCGCTCATATGGACCTCGTTTTTCATCGAAGGTGAGCCTTTACAGGGAGCGAGAATAGACCCTTCTTTTCGCGCTCGCGGACGCACCCATCTCTGCGGGTGGGATGCAGTGCCAGAGTGGGCCCACACCCACGCAATGCCTAAAGGTGAGCTTTTCCAGGGCCCGCACAAACTGCGGTTCTAGGGAGGAAAAGAGGGCGGTTTAACCTACCTGCGCATCGAAGGTGAGCTTCTACAGGGACGTCCGATGCGCGACTAGTTCCCAGGGCGGGTGCCTCCAATCTGTCCAGGACGCGATTCTCACTGGTGGTGGCTAAACCGATCAGCACTTCCATTTCGTCCAACCAGACGTCTCTGTAGAGCACCAAAGGTGAGACTCAACAGGGACTAACAAGCGACTACTGGTCGGAGCAGAAGAATAGAAGTGTGTGCTTGCTCCTAAAAATAGCCTTATCCCAAGCCGATCCTGGGAAGGGTGAGCCTCTACGGGGAGCGAACAAATGGTGCCTATGCCGTTGTTTATCCGATCTGGACCGACCGCTATCGCCACGATCCTTACTAACCGACCGCAAAAGGTGAGCTCCATCAGGGACCTGTCTAACACCCTTTGCTGACCGTGCCCCGGTAGGATGGACTCGTACTCATCAGCTAACGGTGAGCTTCTACAGGGAATGCGGCCTACAGACGGACCTAGTTGGTTGGCCAGCCACTTAGGTAAAACGCCAGACTTCTCTAAGCGAGGCATCCGAGACGGTGAGCTTTTACAGGGACTGGCTCTGGATAGTGCGTTGGCGGTGGATCAACGTGGTTCGTCGCCGGTCAGCACTTTGGCGATCTGATGTTCGGTATTGGATCTCGCATGCAACGCCAGCGCGCAGTTGAGTCTTTTTATATTAAACATCCTTGGAAACCTTAAATACAATTAAGCGCTGCGAAACCTAAGGCCAGTGCGGCTTGCGAGCCGTTGAGGTGAGTGGATTCGGGGACTGAGGTGAGCCCGCACAGGGACATAGGTGAGACGCTCCGGGGGCCGGACACCCCAATGGTGAGTTCGTACAGGGACTACAGGTGAGTGGATTCAGGGGCAAAGTACGGAAAGGTGAGCCTCTACGGGGTGTGGACAATATGGCAGACCCCACAGACGCTGATTGCTTCGAATTTCAGCTGGGCCAAGCAACTGCCGCCCAATGTTCTGCACGGTCTCACCTGGCTCAGCGAATGGTTGCAACACAGCGATGTTTCAATCGTCAACGCCGTCATCACCTTCGGAAAGGTGAAACTGCCACAAACCGATACAAAGGTGAACACTCGACGTCCTCATCGAAAGGTGAGAGAATCTCGCCGAAATTTCACCGTTAGAGCCGGTCGCTTGGCAGCGCGCATCAGGCACCGTTCAGGAAAGGTCCATGCGATGGCGAGGAAGAGCAAGGCGAAAGCAGGGGAGGTCGTCACGATAGATGCCGGCGACCTTCGCGAGTTTCGCAAGACCAACGAAGCCATTGGCTTGCGGGTGGTAGAAGGCAACCTCTCGCTGCTTTCTCGCAAGGTGTTCAACGTGATGATGTACCACGCTCAGGAAATGAAAGTTCCTGGGCTCAACGCGCCGATCAACACAGCTGCGGCCAAGAAGTACTTCTGGATTCCTCTTTCAGATCTCGCCCGGGACGCTGCCTATGACAGCAAGGACGTGCAGTACCTGAAGAAGCAACTTGAAGAGATGCAAAACATCAAGCTGCTCATGGAGAACGAGCGACAATGGACGAGCGAGCGGCTGGTCTCCTCCGTTACTTTGGTGAACCCTGCGGGGCTAAACAAGCACGGGGGCCAAGTGTGGTTCGGTTTTGCCTTTCCCCCGGAGGTGCACGAGCAAGTAATGGCTCCGAGCACATACACCCGGCTCTCGATCGTCTACCAAAGCTCCCTCAAATCGGGGTCAGCGCTTGCGCTATACGAAATTTGTCGTCGCTATGCGACCAATCCATCGAAGGTCACGTTCATTCAGACCTATGAGCACTGGTACGGCGTGATCACCGGCAACTCCATTTCGGACTCGACGCCACCTGTCTACAAGTACTTCAAGCGCGACACGCTAAAACCGGCCATCGCAGAAATCAACGCGCTCACTGACATCAACATCGAACTGATCGAGCACAAGAACGGCCGACGCGTTGAGAAGCTGCAGTTTAGGGTCGAGCAGACAAAGCAAGCCCAGTTGGAGTTCCCCGCACCACCCATCATTGACATGGAGTTGATGACCCGGGTTATGAAGTTCGGCTTCAGCCAGGCAGACGCCAGCGACCTGGTCGCCCAGCACAGTGACGACGTCTTGCGCACCGCTATTACTCGGGTGGAAGCTCGTGCCGAGTCTAAGGGGATGACCCCTCTTGAGACGCCAGCAGGCTACTTCCGTTGGGCTCTCCAAGAACTCGCGCGCAATCCGACGCCCATGCCAGCCCTGGCGGCTCCAAAGGCAGGCTCGTTGTCAGGCAAGGCGAGCGGACGAAATGTCATGGAGCGCTTCCTTGCTGCTAGGGCCGTTGAGGCGCTTGGGGTCTACAAGGAGCTGGATGATGTAGAACGCAAGACGCTTTTCGAATCGTTCAAGGCACATCACGCCACGAAGTCTCTGAAGCTCGATAAGGGACTTGATAGCGCTGCGGTGCGAGGGATCTTCGCGCCCTGGTACGCGAAGGAGCTGTGGGGCGAGCCCACCGCCCAGGCGTTGGCCCAATTCATCGAGGAGTTTGGGGCCGCATCCAGCTAGCCAGTACCTGCACTTCGCTCTCAGCGATCTCTACGCCGCTGCTGCCAGTCCTGAGAAGGTAGAACGAGGCGCGACGTAGTCGGAGTGGGGCATCGTGAGAACCGGCCCCTTTCCAGCTAGCAAGTAAGCCCTGGTTCTCGCACAAGCTCAACCGAGACGGAATTCGACAGCAGGCCACTATAAGCACGCTTAACGCTGCATTTGGCGCAGGAGAGTCCTGAGCTGCAGAGCTTCTGTCGCCACCTCGTTGATGTCCAAAGGAGGCTAGGGCGCCTGTGAGTGACCATTTATTGAGCGCGCGACTCGCGCCTATAAGCGAAAAATCTCGCAAAAATTAGCTGTACCAGGCAACCCGGCTGGACCCAATGGGAAGTTCGAAGTCCAGCGCCCAGGCGATGTAATTTGCCGATCTGCGGCAGCTTGGCTCGGGTGAAGGCGGCGCTGCATGGGGCAAATTTAGACTGTGGCGGCCAGATCGAAAGCATTCCCTACTGCTGATTGCCTCGAAACGAGCTGTCCGGTCTATGATTTACATTTAATTTTATAGTGACGATAATTATAGTTATCGCCTTTTTAATTGAGTGAAAAAGTGCGGTAGCTACTATGAAGGCTGCGATTGGGCAGCAGAGCCCGGCGATCACCATCGACAACGACCCCGACATGACTGCAAGCGACAGCCTTCAATCAACGCGAACCCACGCTACGGTGGTGGTGGACGAACCTACCGAGGTGCCAGCCATTAAGTTGGATCGGCCCAAGCCCCGACGTGGGCGTCCGCTCGGCTCCAAGACGCGCACCGCCCACTGCCATGTCAGTGCGGACGAGTTTGCGTTCCTCAGAGCCATCGCCCAGGGCGTGGATCTGACGGTCGCATCCAGGCAGTACTTAGTCTGGCCCGGGCGCCCACCAGAACGCGCTGCATTGATTTCGTTCTGCCAAATACTGGTGGGGCGTATAACGAGTGGCGCGCGCGAACTCCCGGACTCTTCGACGGCGCGGCGAATGTTGGTTGACCTCCAGACCTTGCAAATCGGCGTGTCGCCGACACCGGTGGCCAGCGAGTCGTCTCGCGAGGAGGCTCGTCCAGCGAGTCCCCCGTTGCGAGTCGTACCGAGCCTTGAAGCGTTTGCGAGCGAGTTCGATGAAGGGATGTTTGGCGAAGCCGAGTTGATCGAGATGTATGCAGCGGAGTACGCAGCCGAATCCGCATCTGGCCCGTCGCATGAGCCTGGCTCAGGTTCAATAGATGAAGTTGCCAGACAGCGTGTGGCCGCGGAGCCTAGGGTACTGAGCAACGTCGCTCGTATGGAGATTCTTCTTGCAGCAATCGACTGGCTGAGTGCTCAGCTTGCCGTCGCACCTGAACGTGGACATAGATTGGAGCAATGGATCTCGCTGAGCTCGGCGCAGCGCGATGCCATGAACCGCGCCGGAATTATCTTCCTAGGGGATCTTGTGGACTGGATCGCGCTGCGGGGCACTCGCTGGTTCAACGAGGTGCCGAGGTACGGGATCACCCGCGCGAGCGCGTTGGAGAATTGGCTGCTTAAGTGGGGTGTCAGGCCCAGCGAAGGCCTCCCCACGTTGGGCATGGCTGCGCTTGCGAGCAGCCGGGTGGAGAAGCCTTCGGCCATCTTGCCGCTTGCCCACTCGAATTGGCCGCTCGAGCTGCGGGGCGAAAATGGGACGTTTCGCAGTGAGCGGCCCAATACCTTCAATGCTGCCAATGACCTTGAAGCGGTGCAGGCTTGGTTTTCGATCATTCAGGAGAAGTCACAGGCGACGCAGACGAGCTATCGTCGAGCCGTGGAACGCCTTGTGCTTTGGGCGATCCACGAACGCCGTACGGCTCTGTCGTCGCTCACCACGGTAGATTTGCTGGAGTTCAAGGCATTCCTCCGTAACCCACCTGCGCACTGGGTGCAGGAAGGCAATGCACGGAAGCTGAAGGCTGAGGCTGACTGGCGGCCGCTTCGCGCGCCACTGAACGATCACAGCGTGGTTCTGACATTTGCCGCCATTGGCGCCATGTTCGCGAGCTGGAAGTCGCAGGGTTACCTCATCAGCAATCCTGCGCAGGGCATCGCAACGCAAAGGCGCGAGACCGCGACCATGGATGTCATGCGTTCGTTCTCTGTGCAGAACCTTCAGGTGATCGGAGACACATTCCAAGGCCTGGAAGAGGGGGGCAAAAAGCGAAGGCTGGCTGCGATCATCCGCTTGCTGGAATCGTCAGGACTGCGGCGGGAAGAGGTGGAGAAGGCCAAATGGGGTGACCTGGCGCGAGCCCGTCTGGAAGGGCGAGACACTGACGACCTAGTCTTGAGTGTTGAGGGCAAAGGCCGCCGCATGCGCATGGTGCCAATCAACGAAGCGACCTACCAAGCGCTGCTAGCGCATCTCACGGACCGGCAGGAATTGGCGGCAGACGGCGTGCTCGCGCACTATCGCGGACTCAAGCTTCAGGACATGCCCCTCATCGGCATACTCGATGAGCGCTGGATCAAAGGGATGGCCAAGAAGCGGCACGCTGACCGACGCCGTTTAGCCGGCGAGGCTACGCAGTTGGTCGTAGATGGTATGTCGACAGCGCACTTGGAGGACTGGTCGGTCAATGTGGATGGGGGATTGTCAGCATCGGCGATGTACTCGCAACTCAAGAGCTTCTTTCGTGAATGCGCAGTGCAAGCGGGGGAGGACCTGGAGGCGAAGGGCGCCATGCGCGGCACGTTTTCAAAGGCCTCGACCCATTGGCTACGCCATACATTCGCCCACCATGCGCTAAAGTCCAGCGAGAAGGATTTGACTGTAGTGCAGGCGTTGCTAGGGCATGCATCGATCAACACGACCGCGATCTACGTCAAGGCCGATCTTGGTTCTCGGGTGGCTGCGGTGGCGAAGATTTCGACTGCAGTTTGATGGGGCGCCGTTCGTCAGAGCAATTGCGCCATATTCCCACTCTAAGAACGCCGAGTCGTGCACGGCTGGAGATCTTTTGAATGGCCCATTTTGAACTCGACGGACACATTTTCATCGCCGAACGGCTAGTGGACGGCGTTCTATTGAATCCTGGACTGCATACAGAAGAAATGTGCACTTCAGCGAATGAAATTTCGCGATGGCTCATGCGCCCATTTGTTCTCACGGAGCGCTATGAGAGGCCAAAGAATGAATTGCTGCACGAGGAGTTGAGTGCAGCGTGGGAGCGAGCTTGGCCTACCGGCGTGAAGTTTGATGTTCGATGCGTGGACCACACTACGGTTGGTGAGTGGTCAGACTGGGGCTGTTTCCCGACACTTGAAGAAGCCCTTGAGTGCATCCGAATGCGCAGGGAGGTAGCTTTTGGGGCCATGGGAACCAGACTGCGAGATTGAAAATTTTCGCTGCAGTAGCGAGCGACTTTCAGCGCTGATAGTTTTGAAAATCTCAATCCTGACCGTCAGTGTGCTATGCCGATCTGCTCGATGGCACGGCCGTGGGCGGGCGCGGGATCTTTCGATTTCCTGGAGTTGGGGCCTTGGCTTTCCTACATGCCCAGGTAGCGCTCGAAACTGATCCGTTCGTTCCACCGATTGCGCGCCATTGGTGCGCCCCTATGCCGCTTCAGTTGTCTCGATCAACCCAATGCTCCATTGAAGCGGTGGCCAGAAACGAGAAAGGGCCCCAAGGGGCCCTTCGATCCGCCGCATGAGCAGCAACGGGGTTACAGGCCTCAGTCCGCCATTGCGAACTGGGACCTGTCCTTGTCCTTGATCCATAGTGGCGGCTTGCCACGGCCTGTCCAGGTCGCGCCTGTCGCAGGGTCCTTGTACTTGGGCGCAACCGAAGAACCGGCGGTGGTTCTACGACGAACCGGGAAAACGTCTTCGGATGTCAGTCCAAATTCGGCAATCAGCGATCGTACTTGCGAAACAGCGTCTCCCTGTTCCCGCTTTTTCGCCTCGAGGATTTGCTGATCAAGGCGCTCACGTTGCGCCAATAGTGTTTTATAGCTGCTCATCGGTTTAAACCTATTTTTTACGGTATTTCATCTTAAACCAAATCAATTGAACGCCGCAGCTGGTTTGCGCCAAGTTGCGAGTTCGGGGGTGAATGTCTGCCAATGGTGGACATCCATTTCATATTCACCATCAAGAGATGGCCAATGGTCGACGTCACTGCAGGCTTTGATGGTCGCAAGCGCGGTTGCATATTTCCTTTCACCGTTGCGGAGAAAATCGTTGCTGCACGGCATGAAATGGACGCCATGGGGGGCAGCCGAATCCACAGGCACCAGGACAAATGGCTTCGCGGCGGGGGTTTGCTCGTAGAGCACCCGGGAAAGTGTGTACATGTAGACCGAAAGGTCGTAATGCAAAGCGATCGCGTCCTTCTGAAACTGGGCTGGGGCGCTATGCCGCGTGGATTTAAGGTCGAAGGTGAAATCGGGGTGCAGTAGGTCCAGGCGCGTGCGGCAGGCGATACCCGTGGTCGGGTCGTCAAAATAGAAGCTTGCCTCCACTTCCCCTTCCTCGATGTACTTCCAGAAGGGGCGACCCCGGAATGGCGCTTCCCGCACCTTGTCCGCCATGGCCTTGGCTGCAAAGAAGTCCGCCAGGCTCAGGCACAGCCGGCCCTCATTGATCTTGCGGAACTCCCTGGAAGCGGTGTCCTTGCCGAGCAGGCCGGGGTAGAGGGCCACTACCTGGTTGACGGTCTCCGGCTCCAGCACCAGCGCGTGGATGAGGGTGCCAAACAGTTTCTGGGGCGAGGAGGTATTCAGCTCGGTGAGGCTCGCGATGTAGTGAGCGGGATTGACCAAGGCCGTCTTGAGCATCGTGGATGACAGCACGTCCTTGTCCGCGTGGTACTGGGCATTCGACAGCGTGCGCTTTTCGCAGAGCTGGCGTTTGGTCGTGGTGATGGCGTTGTGCATGTACTCAAAATACCCTGCATTGCATCCCTGTCCAGTCCCTTTGCGGGGTTGACCGAGCGATGGCGTGGGCTAGATTGAGGCAATGACCTTTGCACCCAGCCGACGAATTGAAACAACCAACGCAATCCAACAACTGCCCGAACTCTCGGACCTCCTGGCCGTGTCGCGCGCCTTAGCCCGCGCCGACGACGTGACGCTGGAGCAACTGGTAAGGACAAGTCCTCAGCCTGAGGAGGTCTATCACCAAATCAGGCTGACGGCGCCGTTCGCATCGCACGCTTTGGGCAATGTCGGCGCGTGCGAACACTCTGCGCTGTGGGTGATCCCCATCACCACCAGCAGGGGCAGCAAGCCCGCGTCTCGCCAAGGATCAAGCTCGCCCGCCAAGGGCTCGACACTCGTCGCTCAATGGATCAGCGACTGGTTCGGCTTCAGGAATCAGGCCCGGTACTTCAATTTCATCCCAACCTACGAGGTCATCGCGCGGTTGACAGCAGGGGAGGTACGCCGTGCACTTGATGTCCTGGTGAGGCCGTCGGCATTCGCCATTCCTCGATTCAAGATAGAAAAAGGCGAGGCGACAGATCGATGCTTCGTACCGGAACTTGCCTTTATCTTGGGATCGGTGTCTCAGTTGAATGAGCCGCCCATTTTCCCGGGGGACGTTGGGGGTAGGGCGCATGCCCTCCAAGAAAAACTTTGCGGGGAGCTTGCATTTCAGAATGAGGAACGCGCTGTTCAAACGAAATCGTATTGGGCTGGCACACCTGCAGTTTTCTCCGAAGGGGTCTTGGAGGGATTGCTCCTCTGGATTGCAGCGGTACAGGCAGGATTTACGACGGAGGATCTTGATGTCCATCCGAGCGGCTTTGATGACGTAACTTTGGAGTGGACGGTGCGGTGCAATGAGAGCAATCAGCGATTGCTGCTCACGAAGCACCTCAGGTACAGCCAGCTTGGCGCAGAAGGGGTCGAATCGGTTATTTCGGCGACGGCGCACGCGGAGCGCTCGGCAATGAAGGCACACATCGGCCTCAATGCTTGACGAAAGCGCGGAGTGTGTTTTCATGGTTTGCAAGGAGATTTAAACCATGAACCTTTCAGCTGACAAGATTGGCCCATTCACCGAAGGCAGAGTGCAAATCGTCACACCCGAGGACGGCGGTGAGTGCCATTTCGCTATCACGGGCCACACGCATCAGAAAATGACCGACGGCGCAGTGCCCGCCTACGCTGATCACCCAGTAGCGGCGAAGGTAGGCCCGCCAAGCGCACGGTTGTGCGAGATCCCGGTGAAGGTGATGTTCGACCAGGTCAACCACAACCTGTTTACCCGCTACGAGGCCTGGAGCCCGGGCGTGCCGGACATGCCTGTGTGCATCGGCGACGGCGCGATTGCGAACGCGGTCAACGTAAGCACAGGGCAACGTCACGCCCACGTCTGCAAGGGCCCAGCGCTCTGTCGGTTGATCCTGGACAACAACCTGAACTGCTCGATCAGTGTGCGGATGCCGGTGCTGGTCCAAGGCGTTCCGCTGGAACTCAGGTCCAACGCGGTAAACACTCTTGCCGCCTTGACTGCCAAGCTGACCGAGCTGAGGGCGAGATTTGGTGGCCTGCGCCACCTGTCGCTCAAGCTGCGGATCTGGGAGAAGAGCACCAGGGCGTCGAGCTACCGTCGCTTCGGTTGCGCCACCATTGATCTGGAAGCCGACGCGGAGCGGGCCGAGGTATGTGAAAGCACCGACGATCGCAATGACGGCTATGGCGGCGCCATGCAACGCGCGTGGGCCGCGACATTCGTACCAAGCGCTGCTGATATGCGTCCAGAGCCAGCACTGTGCCTCTCGGTGCCAGCAGCGGGCCCACGCCTCTCTGCGGTACCCGAGCGGGCGGCGCTAGCACATGGCGATTCCACGTCGATGTTTGCGACGCCGCTGCGAGCCGCGCTGGATTCCTGCCACATCTTCGAGGCATACCCTGGTTCACAGGTGAAGAGCATCATGACAACGGACGGAGTTAGACAATGACAACGCCAGCCACACCAGAGCGCATCTGCAATGTGTTGCGGGAGCGCGGCATTCCAGCCGCGACGGTGCAGCAGTACCGCAGCCTACTCTTACGGGTCGACGAAGAACTGAAACTCACCGTTTCGCGACACCTGGCCAAGGTGGCAAGCGCGGTCGACGATTCTCAAAGCATCAAATGGGTCTCTGCGCTCAGCAAGATTGCAAAGGGTGAAGTGGTGGACACAGCGTTGTTCCAGGAACTTGCGCCCCTCGTCACAGTGCCTGGCTCGCCGGAATCTCCAGGCAGGTTGGATCCGCCCGTCGAATCCAATGCTCCCATCATGAAGACCAAGGCTGCACCAAAGAAGGACGCAGAACAGCGAGCGAAGGAGCGCCAGACCATCCACGTGTATGGGGCAAAGGCAGCGCTGTGCCTTGAACTCGACCGCTTGCGCCCCGACGACGCTGGCAGGGAAAAGGCGACCTTGACCATCGAGGCTGCGCTTCGCCGAGAGGACAAGGCATATGGCTGGAAGGACAAGGTTGCCGTGCAACTGGGGCTTGCCGAATTGCCGGCGTTCCTAGGGGCCGTTATGGGGTGGGTGCCCGAATGGTCCGTCAAAGCCCACGGCTCTGAACACGACAAGGTGCTGTTTGTCAAAAGCCAGCCCGGTGGCGTTCAGATCCTCGTGGCCCAACGCGCGCTTGGACTTTCAGTGCCCGTGACCTATGCCGACACCTATGCCATTTGCAGCCTTGCCCTGAAAGCCCTCCTTGAAAACGATCCCCACCTCTCCAGTGACACTGCCCTCCAGCTCTGCCGTCGGGCATGCGGAGGAACGGTCTGACGCTTTTGCAGGCACCGGTACCCAGAAGTGGGCGTCTCTCGGTCGATACGCACCGCTGGCATGGGCGCTTGTAGGCTGGCTGCTGGGAGCGCTCGCATGGGGCGGTAAGGGCGCGCCTGCGCTGGCGATCCTGGTGCCCGTGGCGGTGGTCCTCGCTCGGGTTAGGCTATCCGTCTATCTCTACTGGGTGGCCTACCACTTGGCGGTCGTGCGAGCGTTGCCTGCCTATGCCGAGGCGTGGTTTGACAGCGCTTGGCCCGGCACTGTGTCCTGGCTGCTGCTCGGACTCGTATGCGCGGTTCCCTGGACCCTGTTCTGGACAAAAAGTCACGAGCAAGGCCGCAGCGTAACGATGGTGATCCTCGGCTTTCTGACCGCATTGCTGCCGCCAATCGCAGCGGTCGCCCCCGGCCATCCGCTGGTGGCTTGGGGCTTCGTGCTCCAAGGGTGGGGGTGGGGCGGTTTGGTGTTTGGGGCCGTGTTGACGGGCTACGCGGCCGCGGTGATCTGCACAAAGCAACCGAAGGTGGCATGGGCAATGATCGCTGCCGGGGCGCTGGCCCTGTGGCTTTGGGGTGCCTCAGTACCTCAGCTTCCAATGCGCAGTGTGGGCATGCTGCACCCCATCGGCACGAAGTTCGGGAAGCCGCCGGTCAACGGCGAGGAAATGGTGTCGCGCCTGGAAAAGGTTGGCACGATCGTTCGACGCCTTGCTGCCAATCCAAATTTCGCTGGGTCTGTTCTGGTCTTCCCGGAGACGACTCTCGGGCGCTACGACGATACCTTCGCGCCGATCCTGCGCGGCGAGATTCTCGCCCCGGCACGTGAAGCCGGCATCCACCTGGTGCTCGGCATGGAGGTCAAGAACAAGGCGGGAGAGCGCTACAGCGTAGCCACTCTGTTTCGGGCCGACCAGGCTATGCAAACGGTGGCGCAGCGGCAACCTGCGGTTGTCTCGATGTGGGCGCCATGGCGCGCTGGATCGTTCTCTGCTGACTGGACAGGGGATGCCACGCTGCGACTGAACAAGGACATCGAGCTGCGGGTAGTCGTCTGCTACGAAGAGTTCCTGCCGTTCGTGCACCTGCTTGATGAGGCGCGAGGGCATTACATCGCCAAGGTCGTCATGTCCAACAATTGGGCGGCCAGCTCGATGGGATTGCCGATAGTGCAGCGGCAGCACACCGAGGGCATGGCCCGGCTGTTTGGTCGACCAGTGGTGCGAGCGGAGAACGTGCCGATCAGCTGAACATATGGAGAGCGCTTACTTCCGCGCTAGACGTAGCTTCCTCCTTGGTCACAAATCGGTTGCCACTGGCAATACCCAGCTCAACGCGACCGGTAAGATTTGATCAAGCGGTTTCAAGATTCGTTGATCCTTTGTCTGCGACATCTGCAATCCGCCAGTCATCCACCGTCCAAGCAGGACCCAAGGTCTTGCCAGGCTGTCGGGTTGTTGAGTACTTCTATCCGGCGAGGCCCGAAATCATTCCTGAACTACTCCGGCGACGAGGTGGCCCGCACAAAATGTATTTGACTGGGCGAAGATCAAATCTTGGTTGATTTCCGCAACCGCAGTCGGTCCAAGCCTTTTTCGTTTTTTAATCCCAAGTAAGGCACTAGCTCTGCCCTTGTCATTCCACCTCGGTACATTTCAACGATCGCAGTGTTGCGAAGCACCTGCGGCCCGACACGCATAGGCACAAGCTTGCGATCCTTGATCGCAGGGTCCTGACCAGCCCGAACCACTACCGCGCTTACCAACGTGAAAAGTGCGGGCACGGTCAGTTGGTGTCCACGGCTCGAGAAAAACAGCCACTCGACCTCCGCACCGGTCCGCGCGCAATGTTCGGCCCTTATGAAGAGCCAAGACTGCAGAGCGGATCGAACACCAACCTCAAGATGCAGCGCACGGGGCTGGCTGGCGCGCTTGCCGACCACGCTCAGAACGGTAGGGCTCGGTGCACCAGGGGGGCTGCTCCCATCGTAGGTCAGATCCGCCGGACGCAGATTGCGTACCTCCTCAGGCGCCAGCGCCAGTTCATAGAGCAAAGTGAGGATCGCCCGATCGCGCACATCGACCATTTCCTCGCCGGAAGGGAAGTGCGCCGGTAAAAGTTTCCAAAGCTCCGGCGCAAGCACATGACCGAGTTGTTCTACCTCAATCGGCTTCTCGCTTTCGTTCATATCAGCAGCAGGGTTGCTTGGCACCCAGTCTCGGCCTTTCGCGAACTCGTAAATCCGGTCGAGTAAAGTGAAGTAGCGCCGGCGCGTAACCATGCTCAACCGCCGCTCGGTGTTGTGATTGGCTCGCTGGCCGTGTCTCGGGGCCACAAACTTAGCCACTTGAGCCGCAGTTGCGTTTGTCCAGGAAGCCGTTTGGCAGGCGGCCTCATCTGAGACACATTCGGGACGTGGGAGGCTTTTAAGCCAAGCCGACCAGATGGCGATGTATGGTGCCGCCGAGTCGGGCTGAAGCGGATTTTTGGGCTTGGAGGACTCAACCTCAAGCCACAAATTGAACAGCTCCAAACCGTTGGGAACGGTTTTCATAGGTACACTCCCATAACTTATAAACCAACTTACATGGGTTATTTTAAGATAAAACACCTACCGTCCCCCTCCTTCTTGGTTAACTTGGGCTTTGGTTGTGGCGCAGGCGGCGGGTGGGGAAGCGAGCGGTCGTGTTGGAGGGGTTCGGAGGGAGTGTGAGGGGGGAAGAGGTGAATCAGGAAGGGGCAAACGCTTGGAAGAGGGCGCTAGTAAAAGCTAACACCCATGTAAGTTAGATATGGAGGTGTTCAGGCTATGAAGCTGTCGCATCTCGGGCAAAGTTAACGAGGACGGCTACTCGCCCGCGTGTCTCGGTTGCCGGCAATTTGGCCGGGCATGGGGTTCCATTGCAGGTCTGAGCAGGTTTGTCACGGCGGTTGAATCAAAATTGCAGCGTGACGTAGTTCAAATGTTCGTTTGGGGAATTCCAGAGAGGCAATGCGCAGGTAGTGTGGTTGCACGCCTTTGCGGCCTTGAAAGTCCCGATCAACTTGGTAAGCTCATCCCCAACACCTAAGGAAAATGCACATGCCTAAAAGCAGTACCAAGGTTCCGCAGTCGAATCCCGGCCCGATCAAGGTCGGCCATCGGGTCCCGCCTGAGACACAGTACGAAGGGCTCAAGCAACTGTTTCGCGACAACGGGTTTGTCGATTCAACCGGGCGCCCTACGGCCGCCGGGCGACGCGCTCTCGCGCGATCGGCCGCAGCCTGACACGCAGAGCGAAATTCTTTTCGCCCATTCAGTTCCTCCCAGAGCAACAGGATTTCCACTTCGACCGCAAAGCACAAATTGCTTGACGCCCGGGCGCACGAAGCCGGGAACGCTGGCAATGATCAGCACAGCTGCTCAACAGATCATTTGCAGCCCATGGACTGAGGGGAGGAAAGCTTCAAGCCTTCATCTATCGATGCTATTTCAGGGGCCAGCCGCACGAGGCATGCGAGGGGGCTTGCATCACAACCTTCGTGCTCAAGCCCATGGTCACGAAAGGCGATCAGCTCACAGTTTCAGGTGTACAAGTGAAGGCGACCGGACACCGCGGCGAGGGAGGGAGTTGGACGAATAAGTCTTGAGATCGCGTTCGTTCCAGCAAGCGTTTCGGTGCTGTAATTCCATCCAGTCGTGCACAATCACCGGATGGAACTCGATCAGATCGCCATCGCCTTGTTCGGAGCACTAGCAGCCTGGCTGTCCCAGGCGCGCAGCGAGAGGCTGCGGCGCTGGGCCTGCATCTTCGGCATGCTCGGCCAGCCCGCCTGGTTCTACGCCGCATGGAAGGCCGACCAATGGGGCATCTTTCTCGTGAGCGTGATCTACCTGGGCGCATGGATGCGCGGCGTCTGGGTCCACTGGATCGCTCCGCCGCCTGATTCGGGCGTCGGCACCATCCAGATCGTTCCTCGCAAGTGACGTTGCCGCGAGGTCCGGCCGTGGCAATCAACAGGAGACTCGCTCGTGAAATTCATCCACACCGCAGACCTGCACCTGGACAGCCCCCTGCGAGGTCTCTCCTCCTACCCCGATGCCCCCGCCGAGCGCCTGCGCACCGCAACCCGCGATGCCTTCGAGCGCCTGGTCACGGTAGCCATCGAAGAGAAGGTGGACTTCATGGTCATCGCCGGCGATGTCTACGATGGCGACTGGAAGGACTTCAACACCGGGCTCTTCTTCGTGCGCCAGATGGGCCGCCTGCGCCAGGCCGGGATCCCCGTGTACCTGCTCTACGGCAACCACGACGCGGACAGCGAGATGACCAAGGGCCTGGAGCTCCCGGACAACGTCCACACATTCGCCTCGCGCAAGACCGAGACCTTCCGCATCGAGCCGCTCAGGGTCGCCTTGCATGGCCGCAGCTTCAAGATCGCAGCCACCACGGAAAACCTGCTCCCTGGCTACCCCATGCCCATGGCCGGCTGGCTCAACATCGGCGTGCTGCATACCGCTCTCGAAGGCAACAACGAGCACGCCAAGTACGCTCCATGTTCGGTGGCCGAGCTCCAGGCCAAGGGCTACCAGTACTGGGCCCTGGGCCATGTGCATGAGCACTGGATCGAGCGCGGTGACACCACCATTGCTTACCCGGGCAATCTGCAAGGCCGCCACATCCGCGAGACTGGCCCGCGCGGAGCACTGCTGGTCAGCGCCGAAGGAGGCGAGATCACCGAGGTCGAACGGGTCGAAGTCGACGTGCTGCGCTGGCATGCCTTGGCCGTCGATGTCAGTGCTTGCGAAGACCTGCGCAGCGCCGTCCGGCTGGCGGGCCAGGCCATCGAGGATCTGCTCACCAACTCGCCTGCTGGTCTGCCTTTGGCAGTACGCGTGAGCTTCACAGGCCAATCCGGTGCCCACGCAGCCCTGGCCAGCGACGAGGGACAGCTGCGGCAAGAGATGATCGCCCAGGCCGTGGCGCTGGATCCGGACCGCATCTGGATCGAGAAGGTGCGCGTCGACACTACGGCGCAGGCGACACAGGCCGCCGGCCTGGAGGGCGAAGCCCAGGACGCGCTCAACGCATTGCAGGAACTGGCCGCCTCTGCCCACGCCGACCCAGAGTTCCTGCGGTCGCTCCAAGCCGACTGGCAGGCCATGCTGGAGAAGCTCCCGCATGACGTGCTGCTGGCATCTCTTGAACTCGCAGAGCTTCGCCAGGCAGATCCATCGCTCATTGCAGACCGGGTCCGCCAGGCAACCCCAGTACTCATGGCCCGCGTCGCCGGCGCCAGCGCCGCTGCCTGACCCCCCTACCCAGCTCGACACTCATGCGCATACGCGAACTCAAGCTGATCCGGTACGGAAAATTCACCGACCGCCACCTGTCGTTGCTTCGGCAGGCGAGGGACATCCACCTCATCGTGGGGCCTAACGAGGCCGGCAAGTCCACCGTCCGCTCGGCCATCGGGGACTGGCTGTTTGGCATTCCGGTCAGGACATCCTTGGGATTTCTGCACCCGATGTCCGAGCTGCGGATCGGGGGCGTGCTGGAGCGCATGGCCTCGGGCACAGCAGAGGACCAGCAGCTTGCCTTTGACCGCACCAAGGCCACCAAGAACACTGTGCGCTCGCCCGAAGACGCGGTGCTGCAGGACGCTGTGCTGCAGCCCTGGCTGGGCGGAATGCAGCTCCAGGCCTTTACGCGCATGTATGCGCTGGACCACTCCACACTCGTCGAGGGCGGCGCCGGCATCCTGTCGGCGTCGGATGATGTCGGACGGCTGCTGTTTCAGTCCGCCGCAGGCATTGAAGGCCTTGCAGATGTTCTGCAGAAGCTGGAGGCCGAAGCAGACAGCCTCTGGGGAACCCGGAAGGCCGGCCATCGGGTCTACCACCAGGCACACGAAGCCTACGAGGCGGCCGGCACCCAGTTCAAGCAGGCGGTGCTCAAGACCAAGGATTGGAAATCCCAGCACGACGCCTTGCTCGCTACCGAGCAGGCGCTCGCAGACGCACGCCAACGCGACCGGGATACCCGTCAGCAGCTGAACCAACTGGAACGCATTCGCCGCGTGCGGCCCATGCTGCAAGCGCTGGATGCTGCGCAGGCCCAAAGGGAAGCACTGGGCCTCACTGACGACGTTCCGCTACTGCCCGAGAACGCATCCTCCACCATTCGGGATGCGGCCCAGGCAATGGCGCTGGCTCAGGTAGAAAGCCAGCGCCTCGAACAGGAAAGCTCTGCGCTTCGCACACAACTGGATGGCATCCACGTCGACCAGGCTCTGCTGTCTTTGGCTGCGGATATCACCGACCTCAACGAACGCAGGCTGCAGTACCGCAGCCACAGGGCGGACATCGTCAAGCGCACCGAAGAGATCCAGATGCACTGGACTCGGGTGAAAGAACTCGCCGGCGGTCTGGGTTGGACAACCGACACCGAAGACGCCGTACGCAAACGCCTGCCGGCCATGACCACGCGCAGCCGCCTGGTGAGCCTGCTCAAAGAGCGGGGCGCACTGAACCAGCAACTGCGCAGCGCCCAATCCGCGCTGACCGATCGCGAGCAGCAGATGGAGCAGGCGCAGCAAGCGCTGGAGCGCCTGGTTGCGCGCGAGGTACATCCAGGGCTGGCAGGCACTGTCGAGAAGGCGCTGAAGCTTGGCGACCATACCGGAGCAGTCTCCCAGCTAGTTCATAAGGCGGATGCACAGAGGACATCCCTTGCGGCTGCCCTGGTCGGCCTTGGCAAGTGGCGAGCCGAGCCGGACGCTCTCGCAGGCATGCTCGTGCCCGACGACACAGTTGTGCAGGGCCTGCTGGATGAGGGCCGCACTGGAGTCGCAGAGGCCCAGGCGTTGCAAGACGCGGTAGCGACTAAGGCAGAGGAGTTGCAACGCCTGGAGTTGGAGCTGCAGCAGTTCGTCCAGGACTTCCAACCGGTGACCCGAGAACAGGTCGACGAGGCCCGCCAGTCACGAGACCAGGAATGGAGAGCGATCAAGGCCGCGCCAAGCGAGCTGATCGCCAAGGCCAATGCCTATGAGCAATGGGTGGGCAAGGCCGATGGGCTCGCTGACACCAGGCTTGATCGCGTCCAACATGAAGCGACCCACCGGTCCAGGGCCGAACGCATCGAGCATGTGCGTCTGGAGTTGCAAGGACTGCAGGTACGACTGCAGGGTGCGAATGACCGGAATGAGACCCGAGTGCGCCAATGGCAAACCTTGGCGGAGGCGAGTGGACTGCCACAGCTGCCGCTAGAGATGGCGCCGGTGTGGCTGCGCCAACGCAGGACAATTCTGGAAATCAGTGCCGAGTTGGGCCAACTCGACCAGCAGCACAAGGATCTGGTGACCGCCGGTGTAGAAGTCGCAACTGCCCTCTGGTCGATGCTGGGCGGTGCCGCGGAAGAGGCCGAGAGGCCCATTCTTCACGACGGCCTGCAGCGAGCACGCAAGCTGCTGGCTGCTGTCGACCAGGCGCAAGGCCAGCGCAGCGCGCTGGAGCAGCAGGTGGCCGACGCCCAGAACAGCGTTCCCAGACTGCAAAACTTGGTGCAGCAAGCGCAGTCAGCGTGGAGCGAGTGGGAGACCGCCTGGCAGGCGGCCGTGAAAGCCGCAGGCTACGAAAGTGCGGCGACCGCTGTCCAGATCGAAGCGGAGTTCGAAGCAGTCCAGGAGGTTGAACGGTTGCTGACCCTGATCCGGAGTATTCGCAGTGAGCGCATTGAACCCATGCAGATGGATCTCTCCGACCTGAAAGCGTCCGCAGATGCCCGTGCTCAGCGTGTCGCCCTGGACTTGGTCGAGCAGGATGCCGACGTGATCGCCCAGGAACTCTTCGCCCGTCTCACGACCACCAAGCAGTCCGAGAAGACGCAACGCGAACTGCGGGCCAAACAAGCCCAGGTCGAGGCGGAGCTCGCCGAGGTCCAGCAGCGCCAAGCGACTCAAAACGCGCGCTTGGCGCCATTGATGGCCACGGCAGGTGTGGACGATATCAACGCGCTTGCCGCGGCAGCCGATCAGTCCGAACAGCGCCGAGCCTTCGAAGCCAAAGTCAGTGCAGCCCAGTCCGACCTTGTGCAAGGCGGGGATGGACTGGGCCTGGACCAACTCCGCCAGGAGGCGCAAGGCGTCGCTCCCGACGAGCTGATGGCCGAGATCGAGCGACTGGGCGCGCAGTCTGCCCAACTGGTGGAAGAGATCGCCCAGTTGAGCAGCCAGCACGGGACACAGCGCAAATCGTTTGAGGCCCTGGACGGTACCGCCGCCGCGGCGACGGCCGATGCGCGCCGCCAGGAAGCGGTCGCATCCATGGCCGACGCTGCAGAGCGCTACCTCAAGCTCCACACGGCAGCCCGCCTGCTGAAATGGTCGATGGAGAAATTCCGCGAGACGAGGCAAGGCCCGATGCTGGCCAAGGCCTCGGCGACCTTCAACACCCTGACCTTGGGCTCGTTCGAGCGCCTGCTCGTTGACTCCGCTGACGAGAAGCCCAGACTCTTCGGGATTCGCCCCAGTGGTGCACAGGTTGAGGTATCGGGAATGAGTGAAGGATCCCGGGACCAGCTGTATCTGGCACTGCGTCTCTCGGCCCTGGAGCTGCAGATCGAGCAGGGCCTGAACATGCCGCTGATCGCGGATGACCTGTTCATCAACTTCGATGACCGGCGCACCGCGGCCGGGCTTCAAGTTCTGGGTGAGCTGTCGAGGAAGATGCAGGTGATCTTCCTGACCCACCATGATCATCTGGTGCCCCTGGCCAGGAATGTGCTTGGTGACGAGCTCAATGTGGTGACGCTCTGACAGAACAAGCTGAGCTGCAAAGTCTGCCTGCTATGCTTTCTTCATCAGCAATTTGAAGCGGAGGAATGAATGGATGCCAATGAACGCTTGGTGGCTTTGACCCGCATGCAAGAGACGTCGGATGCGTTCTATCGCAGCGCCGTCTCCATCGGCAACCATCCATTCATCGAGTTTGCAGGGCTCATGAATGAGTACATCACGGCCTGCCGTGCCGCGCACGCCAAGGGCATTGATTTCACGCAGTGCAATGTCCACAACGGGCAGGCACTGCCTCTTCATCCTGTGATGTCGGACTACATCAATGAGAAGCTGGAGTGCATCTTCTCTGGCTCGAAAGTATTGGCCGCTGGCGAGGCGGCCTGACTCCGCTGCAGCGGGACTGAAACGACTACTGCGCCTCGGCTAGCAGGGCGAGGGCTTTTCGCTTACCCAGATTGAGCACGTCGTGGATTCGTTCCAACTGCGCCGCACGAGGATTGGCCTTCCCAGTCTCCCACTTGTACGCAGAGAGAGACGATGCCTGCAAGAGCTTTGCCATGTCCTTCTGCGAGATGCCTAACTCCACTCTCTTTGCAGCCAAAGCCTCGGGCTTGAATACCCACTTTCTGCCTCCCATGCGCGCAGGAGCTTCTTCACTCGTGGAGTCATTCTCCGGTGCTTTGACAGTTCTTTGGGTTGCCTTGAGCTGAATCGCCCCGGCTTATCTAGACACTTTTGAGCCGTTGGGAATGTCGCTGTTCGAACTCTACAGGGGATAGTCCTGCCGCCGATGAATGACGGCGCTGTGAGTTGTAGAACATTTCGATGTAGTTGAAGACGTCCGCTCTCGCATCATCACGGGTTGCATAGACCCGCCTGCGGATGCGTTCGCGCTTGAGCAGTTGGAAGAAGCTCTCGGCCACAGCGTTGTCGTGGCAGTTGCCACGCCGGCTCATGCTGCTGACCAGGTTGTGCTCGCGCAGGAAGGTCTGCCACTCGTGGCCTGTGAACTGACAGCCTTGATCGGAATGAACCATGACAGGTGCACGCGGCTGGCGGCGCCATAGCGCCATCAGCAGTGCATCGAGGACCAGGCTCGTGTCAATGCGGCTGCCCATGGACCAGCCCACTACCTGGCGTGAGAACAGATCGACCACAACCGCCAGGTACAGCCAGCCTTCGTGGGTTCGGATGTAGGTGATGTCAGTGACCCAAGACTGATTGGGCTCATCCACCTTGAACTGACGCTTCAGATGGTTTGGTGCGACCACGGCGGGCTTGCCGCCTCGCATTCCAGGCCGGCGGCCGTAGCCCGTCTGCGATCGCAGGCCTTCGATCTTGAGCAACCGCGCCACGCGATGCTTGCCGCAACGCTCGCCCAGGTCGCGCATGTCCAGCGTGAGCTTGCGGTAGCCGTAGACACCGCCACTCTCCAGCCATGCCTGCTTGAGCAAGCCCAGAAGCCTCTGGTCGTCCTTGGCCCGTGGACTATGCGGCGCTGCCTTCCACGCGTAGTAGCCGCTGGGGTGTAGCTGCATCACCTTGCACATGCGCCGCACGCTGTGTTCCTGCGCATGCTGCTTGATGAACGCGTACCTCACCCGCACTGCCTGGCAAAGTACGCGGCGGCTTTTTTTAGGATGTCACGCTCCTCGGTCACGCGCTTGAGTTCAGCCTTCAGCCGTCGCAGCTCCTCGGTCTGGGACGTCTGCATCTGTCGTTCTGGCGCAGGCACCGAATAGACCTTGATCCACTTGTACAGGGGTGATCTCGGTTTCAGTGCAATTTCGGAATCCATCTCCGAATAAGCCACTGGCGACAACTACTTAGCTGCGCTTTATAGTGTTCTCTGGAGCGAAGGAGAACGCTGATGTCGAGCTACCGATACAGATTCGTAGGCTACGAAAAACTGCCGTCCGGCTTGAATGCAGGTGACGTGGAACTGCACTGTCGGCTGCCAGATGAGCTGGTCAGGGAGATCAGGAACAGTGGCTACGCGAAACGCTATCACCTGGGACTGGCGGTGCAGCTGTCATTCCTCGCGCTGACAGGCAGAAATGCCGATGCCGCGCTCAAGATGCCGACTGCGATGTTGAATATGCTGTGTGAGCAACTGGGCATCCACTCGACGGCGATTGCTTCCCTGAAGTCGCTGTACTCGAATGCCGACCGGACCATCAGCAACCATAGGGCTTGGGTTCGCGAAAAGCTCCTCTTCTCTACCTACGACTCCAACGCCGAAGAACGCCTCAAAGCGGCCCTGTCGCAGCAGGCGATCGACGCCTCGTCCGTCGATGAACTCCTCGCCTCCGCCCAGGAATGGCTCTTCGACAACAGGATCGTCCTGCCAGGCCAGCGTGTGGTGCTCGACCTGGCCCGATCTGCGTTTCAGGTTGTCGAGAACCTGGCCCTGGCAACAATTCGAGCAGCGGTCACTCCAGTACGCCTTCGCGCGGTGCTCAAGGTGATGCACGAAGAGAGTCCGACTCCTGGCATCTCGTTGCTGGAGTGGTTGAAGCAATCGGCCGGCAAACACGGGGTGAAGGGCCTCAAAGAAGTGAACTCACGCATTGATGCGCTCAAGACGCTGGGCGTGCACCTGTGGGATCTGCAAGGGCTCTCGATCGGCCGCATCCATGCGTTCGCCCAAGCGGTGGTCAATCGGCCGCCCTCCGAGACCGCCCGCCGCATCGAGGACACCCGCTCGATCGAGATCGTGTGCTTCCTCAAGCACCTGCTCGGTGAGCTCAGCGATGAGGCGATTTTTCGGAACAATCGGCACACCAGCGATTTCGTCCACAGGGCTAAAAAGCGTGTCCAAGCCAAACAGGCACAGCGTGCAATCGAGTACCGCCATTCCATCGAATCGATGCGGAGCATTGCTGCGGACAGCGGGCGTGAGGCGCATGAACGGCTGGCAGCCATCATGGCGCTGGCTGACGATATGCTGGGCCGTCCGCTGGTCAGCCAGGCTGAGGTTGTCCGGGAAACCTTGACCGAGCAGAGCACTCAGGTTCGCACGATCCTGGACGGCATGGGCTGCTTGGACCTCAAGGGCGATCCCGAGCACGCCGACAGCCGCCTGGTGTTGGCATTGCAGGCGCTCCGAGCAGCAGGCGCCAAGGAGCTTCCAGTAGGCTTTGATACCTCCCTGGTCGAACCGAAATGGCGCCCCTTTCTCGATGTTCCTGATCGCAAGGCGGCACTCAGGGCTTTTGAAGGTTGCGCATTAATGCGCATCAGCAAGGGGCTGCGGGGAGGAAGCCTGTATGTGAACCACAGCGCTACCTACCAGAACAAGGCGAGTTTGCTGATTCCGCAGGACGAGTGGGAGCGCGACAAAGTCGCGCTCTGCGAAGCCTATGGTCTGGAATTGGATCCGCGCAAAGCGCTTGACCTCCAGTACGAGTTGCTGCGTGCCGGCCTTGCCGATGTGGAGGTCGGACTTGAAAAAGGCCTGCTTGAGATCGATGAAGACGGGTGCGTGCGTATACCGGCGATTCGCGCCGCGGAGGAAGACCCGGAACTTCGACACACGAACCAACGCCTCAGCGACTTGATTGGCGCAACCCAGCTGCCGGACGTCATTTTGGAGATCGACAGTCGGACCCAAATCAGCACCATGTTGCTGGGCCGCCAGCCGGAAGACGCCGAAGAACTCATTGCGCTGTATGCGGGCTTGCTCGCGCATGGCACCGAGATCGACGCCAAGGCTGCTGCCGCAATGATTCCCGGCGTGCCCGTCAGCCGCGTCTCAGCCGCCATGCGCATGCACGAGGCGCCTGGCCGGCTGCGCGCAGCCAACGACAGCGTGGTGGCGTTCCAGCAGCGGTTTCCGATCGTCAAGCTGTGGAGCGATGGGAAGAAGGCCTCCTCGGACATGATGGCGCTCGACGCAACTCGCCACCTGTTCATTGCCCGAACCGATCCCCGTCGCAAGACCGCGGCGGCAGGCATCTACACCCATATCCTGGGCAGCTACCCGGTCATCTTTGACCAACCCATCGTGTTGTTGACGCGCCAGGACGCGCCGGCAGTGCATGGAATCGAAGCCTACAACTCCAACAGCGAGGACCGCATCAAGGTCGACCTCTTGGCAGTGGACACCCATGGCTACACCTACTCCGGCATGAGCGTGGCCAAGCTGCTGAAGTTCGACTTGTGCCCCCAGTTGGCCGGCCTGCCAGACCGCAAGATCTGGACACCCCGCTCGATCAAGGTGTCCGAGGCCCTCGAGCAAATCGCCATACCGGCCATCACCGAAAAAGCCATCCGGGAAGGCTGGGACCGGACCATGCGCCTCATTGCCTCGATCAAGTCTGGCCGCGTAAGCGTCGCGTGGGCGCTGGCTCGCCACGGGAGCGCCGCTGCTGGGGATGAGGTTCGCCGCTGCCTGGACCAGTACGGTCGATTGCTGCGTTCGGTGTTCCTGTGCGACTACTTCACCAACGACGTCTTCCGGCGGGAAATCCACACCTTGCTCAACCGCGGTGAGTCGGTGCACCTTCTTCAGCGGGCCATCTACTACGGCCGAATCACCGCCGAACGAGGCCGCCGCCGCGACGAGCTCAAGTCGATCTCGGGATCGCATGCGCTTTTGACGAACGTCGTGATCGGTTGGAACACGATGAAACTGCAAGAAACCGTTGATCGCCTGAAGTCCAGCGGGCAACGCATTGACGACAGCATCCTGCGCCGAATCGGGCCGGTCCACTTCGGGCACATCAACTTCCGGGGCACCATGAGCTTCAGTGTGGCCCGGTATGCCAGCGTGCTTTTGAAGGGAGAAACAGCCTCGAAACGCGCTCCCGTCAAACGGGCCGAAAAATGACCCTATTTCGTCGTTTTGCATTTCCGTCTGCAAAATCGGAAAGCTGCTCTATATAAATCAACCACTTAGCGCGCCGGTGCATTTCGCCATTTCATTTATTCAGTGCAAAAAAGGAAATACCCGACAAATTTAGTAGGCTATTGGGTGCTGGGCGGAGTTGGCGTGCAGTGCACAAATTATTCCGTTGGCGGCCCAAGAGTTGTCCCCGCATCCGCCAGCTGCCGCAACGTCGCCAGCTCAGAAGGCATGTGGAGCACCCGGATGTTGGCGAGCGCCTGTATCGCGTCGCGCTTGGACCAAATGTCTGTCTTGTCGCTCGTGAGAAAGACCGTGCAACCGGCCTTGGCCGCCGAATCGAGGTGCTGTGCGTCGACCTGGGCGCCCAACAACTTGCGTAGCGGTTCGAAGAGAGCGGACGATTTGTAGTCGTTCCAGGTTCCAGGAGCCTCTTTCGAACTCAGATTGCTCTGCTTCCAGGTAGCGCCCGAGCCGGGGACGAAAGTTTTGACCCGGCGATTTCGCTGCTCGAAAGGAAAGTAATGGGTTTTCAGAAGGCCAGCAGCCTCCAAGGCGGCCACTTCCTTGAGCATTCCGCCGGTGTCCACATACACAAGAAGCATCTCATCTCCCAGAATTTGATGGGCTCATTGGCTCACGGTTGGGCGAGCTCGCTGCGTCGGGTGCCAACGAACATCGGTGGAATTGCCCGCAAGGCTCCAGGTGACAAGATTCTTTTGCAGCTCGACTTCAACTGGGCCAGATGCGGATGGCTCTCTCCTGCCGAGTTTCAAATTGGCCAAGCGTTCCGTCAGGCTCATCTGCGATGAATTTCGTCCCCTCGTACTGGGCCTCGGTGGCTGATTTCAAGACCCAATTCCAGCGGGCCAGGGCTCCACGCTTGTCCTGCCAGGGTTCTTCGAAGTCGTTGCCGTTCACCACCACCAGGCAGTCGATGCCGCTCGGTTGGGGCAATGCCGCGCGCACAGCGGCGAGAAACCCGGATGAGCCGAACACAAGCAGGTCTGTGTCAGAGCCCGCCTGGGCTCGGCCACTGGCCTGCGAGCCGATCAGCCACACCGATGAAGGCAGTACCGGGAGACCCGTCAGGGAGTCGACGAAGGTGCGCACGTAAGGGGCAAGAATCGGCTGCATGCTGGCCTTTGGTTGGAGAGTTGTCCAGACAACGTCAGAGGCCGCTTTCGAAGCGCTCCTGTAGTCCCGCGGTTGGGACATCAAGGTACCTCAATGCCGACTCCATGTCACGCCATCCAACGTACTCCATCATCTCCTTGATGTCCCACCCACTGGCGCGTGCCCATCCGGCAAATCCGCGCCGCAGCGAATGGCTCGAGTAGCCCTCGGCAGACTCGACGCCGGCGTCATGGAACATCTTGCGCAGCAAGGGAATCAGGCTGGTGGGGTGCATGGGTCGATCGGACATGTGGCCCCACTGGTCGATGCTGCAGTACACCGGGCCCGCCTGGCGGCCGCTGACGGCGATCCATTCCAGGTAGGCGTCCACCGGACACAGCCGGGACAGAGCCGGGCAATGGAAAGTGCGACCCTCCAAAGCGCGATCCGTCTTGCTCCTGTCCAGTCTGCAGGTCAGGCCTGTTCCGGCAACGGCCGTCACGTTCTCCACTCGCATGTTGACGATCTCATCGGATCGAAACGCGCGCCAGAAGCCCAGCAGCACGATGGACCGGTTGCGCGTCAGTTGCAGCAAGGCCGTTTCATCGCCTTGTTCGTGTGCCGCGCGCTGCGCGGCTTGCAGCCAGTCGGAAATCTTTTGGAGCTGATCGAGCTCCAGTGGTCGCGCCTGCTTTTGCTTGGCCGGGTGCTTCGCCACAATGCCCCTGAGCACCTTGCGCACCAGCGGTGTCTTGGTCGGGTCCGCAAAGCCCTGTTCTGCATGCCAACGCGCGAGCGCCGCCAGCCTTTGCCTCAAGGTGCTGACCTTGTGCGTGCTCGCGTAGGCCACGAGGTAGCGAGCGACGGTATCGCTGGTGGCCGGTAGAAGCCCTTTCCAGTCCTGCTCGAAGTGCTTGATCGCGGCTGCGTAACTTCGCACCGTGGTCTCACGGTCGGCAGCCTGCAGATAGTCATCCAGTTCACCCACCACGCCTCCTTTGCACTCGGCCCCGAAGCCGCATCTCACCGAGAACAGGCCCACCTGCCGGCACTATAGGCGTTCGAGCCGCTTTCACAACGACCCGCGGGCCGGGTCCGTCAGAAATATCCCGCCTACGTGTTTCGGGACCTCTTCAACTGCAAGCTGCGTATTTCGGATCTCCTGGACAGCCGGCTCGGTACCGTGGACACCGAGTTCGACACCGCGGTCGGAGGTCGGCAGATTGTCTAACTCTTCGCTGAGTAACAGTCGGGGCGGTCGGCTAGACTTCGGCAATCGGTCAGACGCGGCCATTTGGGAAGTGAAAGTCAACGACCGCTCCAGGCTGATCTCCGACACTCGAACCTAACGCCTGAAAGTTCGCGTGTTGCGCAACTGGTCATTGGCCGAGCAGGGTCTCAAGCGACCGCTTTGTTGCTCAGACCGGTCACTCTATTGATGCGAGCCGGGCAAGGTAGCAGGAGCAACTGATCACACCAAGGATGAATTGGTTCTCCCGACCCGCTGCGGTCGGTGTTGATGTAGGCAACGATCCCAGAAAACCGTCCGAGAAGGGGTCTCCTCGTTTTCAGTGCAATAAGTGACGGTACGCAAAGCTAGCACTGGCGCGGGGGTGGTCTGGGTAGACCGTTGATTTCATTGACTTTCCTGTTCGCTTTGTAAACGGGTATGGTGGCCTCCCACTTTTGAGGTTCACGATGCAGGGTTGGCACACAACGTTTTTGGGGATGCGTGGGCTCCCCCGCGATATCAGCGACTTCGAGATGAAGGCATTTTTCACCTTCGATGGTGCCGAGCGCGACGCAATCAATGCACGCCGAGGTGATTCCCACAAGCTTGGTCTGGCGCTCCATATTGGTTTCCTGCGCATGAGTGGGCGTTTGCTCGGTGCCTTTCGGGTAATTCCAGTAGCCTTGTGGCGCCACCTTGGCAACGAGCTTGGCATTGCAGCACCAGAAGTCGCCTCGCTGAGAGCCATGTATGAACGCGGGCGCACGCTATTCGATCACCAACAAGTAGCCTGCACGGTCCTTGGATTCCAGTGGATGAGCGAGCACCAGCGCCGCTCACTGGTACGTGAACTGCGCGACGAAGTGGCGCGCTGCGCCGACCGCGATCAGCTACTCGTGCGGGCGCGTCAATGGCTGTACAAGAACAAGCTGGTGATCGTGCACGAGCGGGCAATTCGGACACTGATTGCGGCGGCACTTGCCCAGCTTGAAGTTGAAACAGGCACCGCCATCGCCGCCAGCGTTGATCCAGCAACACTTGATCGCTGGCGAGCCTCAGTTTCAGAGCTGCGCCCAGATGGACAAACCCAGCAGAGTTGGCTATGGGCTGCACCGGCGAAACACTCAACCCGCCAAATCAGCGAGGTACTGGAGCGCATCGACCTGCTTTACACGCTGGACGTTCATAAGCACCTGGCAGACATCCCCGATCTCATCTTGCGCCGCTACGCGCGCCGACTTGTCTCCAGGCCGCCCTCAGCCGGAGCCAAGATCAAAGAGCCAGCGCGCACCGTGGAGGTCGCATGCTTTCTTCGGTATTGCCTGTTCACCACCACAGACCAGTTGATCCTTATGGTGCAGCGCCGGATCGCCGATCTGTGGCGTCAGGCTGCCGCCGATGTCCCCGCTACCGTCAATTGGGCCGCAATGTACAAAACGCTGCTCGGCGAACTTGTTGCCTTGAGCGCGCAAGGTGCGGTGCCAGATGCTGAGTTGCGTGCCCGTCTTGAAGCCTTGATCACCGAAACCCAGAAACGCAAACCACCGAGCAGGGCCTCCCTGGTCCGCGAGGGATTGATTGATGGAATTCGCCCCGTGCGGTCGTTGCTCGTCGCCATTGCAAAGCTGCCCTGGCAGGCCACCGGCGAGCATCCTGCCATCGAGTACCTTGCCAAGCTGCAAGCTTTATATCTCAAAGGATCCAGAAAGCTGCCAGTTGAAGTGGTGGCACCAAGTCTGGGAATGATCTGGCAGGTTTCGATCTCCAGCCCAGACCGGGAACGGGCGTTTCAGGCGTTGGAGGTGGCCACCCTGTTTGCCCTGCGCCGCGCGGTGCGCAATGGCTCGGTCTGGATTGAGCACAGCCTGAGCTTTCGGGGTCGTGCGCGCTTGTTCTTCACGGACGAGCGTTGGCAGGCAGAGTCCAAGAAACACTATGCCCGTCTATCGTTACCCAGCAAGGCTGCCACTTTCTTGAAGCCTTTGCTGGCCAGAGTAACTGCCGGTGTCGATGCGGTGGCCGCTGCAGCCCGCAGTGGCGTACTGCGCGTGGATGATGAACTCCATTTGTCGCCATTGCCCGCAGAGGACGAAGACCCAGAAGTGACCAAGCTGCGCGCGGCTTTGGATCACCGCATCGGTGAGGTTCAATTGCCGGAAGTGATTCTGGCCGTTGACGCCCAGGTGCGCTTTAGCTGGATCATGCTCGGACGTGAGCCGCGCTCTACCGACGAGCTGCTGATGGTCTATGCCGGCATCATGGCCCACGGCACCAGTCTGACTGCGGTCGAATGCGCGCGCATGATTCCGCAATTGTCTGCCACCAGCATTCGCCAGGCCATGCGCTGGGCGCGGGACGAACGGCGTCTGAGCCAGGCCTGCCAGGCTGTGCTGGAATTCATGCAGCGACACCCGATTGCCGCCACCTGGGGGCGGTCCGATTTGGCATCTTCTGACATGATGAGCATGGAGACCACCAAACGGGTGTGGCAAGCCCGGCTTGATCCTCGGCGCAACACACCTTCCATTGGAATCTACTCCCATGTAAAAGACCGGTGGGGCATCTTCCATGCGCAGCCCTTTGTGCTCAATGAGCGCCAGGCGGGCGTGGCCATTGAAGGTGTCATCCGCCAAGAAAAGCTGGAGACCAGCCAGCTTGCTGTGGATACCCATGGCTACACCGACTTTGCCATGTCACATGCCCGTTTGCTTGGTTTTGATCTTTGCCCGCGGTTGAAGGAACTCAAACAGCGCCACCTCTTTGTGCCACGCGGCACCAAAGTGCCCGCAGAAATCGCTGCGGTGTGCGAAGCCAATGTCGACGTCGCTTTGATCGAAAAGCATTGGGATAGTCTGGTGCACCTGGCAGCCTCGGTCATGAGCGGACATGCCAGTGCGGTGGCAGCTCTTGCGCGGTTCGGTTCTGCCGCCCAGGGCGATCCAATCTATGAGGCTGGCGTGCAATTGGGGCGGTTGCTGCGTACGGCGTTTTTGGCTGACTACTTTGTCAAGGACGCTTTCAGGAACGAGTTGCGCCGGGTGCTCAATCGGGGCGAGGCTGTTAACGCCCTCAAGCGCGCCATTTATACCGGCCGGATCAGCCCGGCGCAGGCCAAACGTGTCGATGAAATGCAGGCTGTGGCCGATGCGTTGAGCCTGATGGCCAACATCGTGATGGCGTGGAATACCTCACAGATGCAGGCGGTCCTGGATCGCTGGTCGAACCGCCGCCAGGTCATTCCACCGGAACTGATCGAGAAGATTGCGCCCACCAGGCTGGAGAGCATCAACTTGCGGGGTGTGTTTCGCTTCCCGGTTGACCGCTATGCTGACCAAATCCTGCCTTCGCGGCCAAATGCATCGATAACTGGCACCAATGGATGAAACCGACCACGGTTTGACGCCACGAATCGCAGATTTGAAAGTGAACAGGAAAGTCAATGAAATCAACGATCTACCAACACCACCTCCGCGCCAGTGCTAGCTTTTCGTACCGTCACTTATTGCACTGAAAACGAGGAGACCCCAGCATTGATTGAAACCGTGAAATCCAGCACAGGGTGCGGGCGGTCAGGCCAGCGTGGCGGGTTTCAGCGCCGCGTCGGCCTCGCTGCGCAGCCAGCGCACGAAGTCCTGCGCATCGGGGTTGGCGCCGCCGCGAACACCCGACACCATGTAGTAGCCGCGCTGCGACGAGGCACAACTGCCGAACGGCGTCACCAGTCGGCCGCTTTCCACCAGCTCGGCCAACAGCGGCAGCCGGCCGATCACCACGCCTTGCCCCTGCATCGCCGCCGCCACCGCATCGGCGTACTGGGTGAAGCGCACGGTGTTTTTCATGCGCACTTCCGACACCCCCATCAGCCGCGCCCAGGGGGCCCATTCCACCGTGAGCGGCATGCCAGGGTGCTGGTCCACGGCGAGCAGGGTGTGGCGCACCAGGTCGGCGGGCTGCTGCAAGGGGTTGGCTGCGTTGGCGGCCAGGGCAGGAGAGCACATGGGGACCACCCATTCCTCAAACAAGGGAGTGCCCAGCCCATCCTCGGTCGGGCAAAAGCGCACCGCCAGGTCCAGCTGGCTGCGGTCCAGGTCCAAAAGCTCCAGGGTGGCCGAGATGCGCACGTCCACATCCGGGTGCTGCGCGGTGAAGTGCGCCAGCCGGGGGATGAGCCACAGCGATGCGAAGCCCGGGGTGCAGGTCATTGCCACCTGGCGCAGGGCCGGGGCGGCGCGCACCCGAGCGGTGGCATCGCGCAGCCGCTCCAGCGCATCCACTGCCGCCCGGTGCATGACGGCCCCCGCCTCGGTGAGCACCAGGGACCGGTGCCGGCGCTCGAACAGGGCCACACCGAGCCAGGCTTCCATCTGCTGGATCTGGCGGCTGACCGCAGACTGGGTGAGGTAGAGCTCCTGCGCCGCTTGCGTAAAGCTCAGGTGCCGCGCCGAGGCCTCGAAGCTGCGCAGCAGGTCCAGCGGCGGCAGCTCTTCCCGACCGATGGCCGAGGAAGACGTTTTCACATTCTGGATTGGCATGCGAAGGATTCCAAATGACCGTTTGAGTACAGAGAGTCGTCTCACTATATTCATTCCATCAGCGAATGGATAGGAGCATTTACCATGATCATCGAACTTACCCACCGCGGCTTGCACCATGTGCCCGACGCCGCGGGCCAGAGCATGCATTGCCAGAGCGGCACGGTCTGGATCACCCTGGACCACGACACGCGCGACGTCGTGCTGGAGGCAGGAGAGAGTTTTTCCACCCCCGAGCACAAGAGGGCGCTGGTGTATGCCCTAGCACCAGCGCGCCTGCTCATCGAGCCGCCAGCGGGTGATAGACCCGCCGTGCGCCTCCTGCAGCGCCGTCCGGAGCCGTTCCAGCCAGCGTCACCCCTGGCGGCGGGCGCTTGAGGCTCAGCGCCGGCTGTCGATGCTCACCACGTTCTGCATCTGGGCGGCGGGTGGTGACACCGTCTGTCCAAGCAGTTGCGCATACAGCTGCACGTACTGCCGGGCCGCAGCTTCCCAGCCGAAGGGCTGGGACATTCCCCGGCGCTGCAGGCCGCGCCAGAGCGCGGGCTGCGCCCAGGCCTGCAGCACGCGGCCCAGTGCACGGTCGAATTCTGCCTGCGTGGGAGCGGCCATCATGAAGCCGGTCCCCTCGTCCAGGCCAGGGCCGGCATCGCTCACCGTATCGGCCAGGCCACCGGTGGCCGTGACGACTGGCGGCGTGCCATAGGCCTGGCTGTACATCTGGTTCAGGCCGCAAGGCTCGAAGCGCGAGGGCATGAGAAAGCAATCGGCACCGGCCTCGATCTGGTGCGCCAGCGCCTCGTCGAAGCCCAGCGTGGCGTGGACCTGCCCCGGATGCGCTTTGGCGAGCGCCCGCAGACCAGCCTCCAGCGGCTCCTCGCCCCGGCCCAGCACCACCAGTTGGGCCCCGCTCGCAAGCAGGGCAGGGGCCCCCGCCAGCACAAGGTCCACCCCCTTTTGGGAGGTGAGCCGCCCCACCAGGCCCAGCAGCGGACCTGGCGACTCGGCCAGGCCGCAGCGCTTGCGCAAGGCGGCTTTGTTCACCGCCTTGGCCTCCAGGTTTTTCACCCCGTAGTTGGCTGCGATCAACGGATCGATCTCCGGGTTCCATACCGTTATATCGATGCCGTTGAGCAGCCCATGCAGCCGGCCGGCCTGGGCGCGCAGCACACCGTCGAGCCCGAAGCCCAGGGCCGGTTTCTGTATTTCTCGCGCATAGGTCGGACTCACCGTGGCGATGGCGTCAGCGAACTGCAGGGCGGCCTTGAGCATGGACAACTGACCCCAGAACTCCACGCCCTCCATGCCCCGGTACATCGGTGCGATGTCCAGCACCTCGCAGGCATCCATGGGGAACACGCCCTGGAATGCCAGGTTGTGGATGGTGATCAGGCTTTGGGCCACGCCCTGCTGACCGGCGGCCCGCGCCTGGTGCAGGTACAAAGGGGCCAGCCCGCAGGGCCAGTCGTTGGCGTGAACGATGTCGGCGCGCCAGTCGCAGGGGCTGTGCTCCGTGCCGATCAATGCCGCAACGCGGCTGAGCAGGCCAAAGCGCAGGGCCTGCTCGTGCATGGGCGTGTGGGCCGGATCGCCGTACGGCGTGCCGGCACTCGCATACAGGGCCGGGCACGACAACAGCAAAAAGGGCATGCCGTCTGGCGACATCACCTGCAGCAGCTGCGCGGCCGGCCAGGGGCCGTAGGCAGGCACGGGCACGATGGCGTCGAGCGTGCCGTCGATGGCCATGCCGCCATACGCGGGCATGAGGATGACCACCTCGTGCCCCAGCGCCTTGAGGGCACGGGGCAGGGCGGCACTGACATCACCGAGCCCACCGGTCTTGACCAGCGGGGCGCATTCGGGCGTGGCGAACAGGATCTTCATAAAGGGGTATCTTGCGCCACCAGAATGGCAAAGGGCAGGCGGGCGCTGGAAGGGCCGACATCGCCCAGCACATCGTTCAGGGAATGCTCTGCTGCATTGGCCAGCGTGTTGCCGGTCATCCAGTCGCGCCAGCGGCCTGGGCGCGCCAGGGCCGGGTGGGCCGAGGCCAGGGCCACACGGGTGTCACCCCATCCGTTCTTGCCAAGGCCCAGCAGCAGGCGGGCGCAGACCACCACCACGGCCTGGTCCCCGCCAATGCGGGCAAAGGCCAGTGCGTGGGCCTGAGACGCGCCCTCCACGGCCAGCGGCAGGTACAGTGAATCGCGGAACAGCGCAGGCATCTCCCGGCGCAGTTGCAGCAGGCGCCAGGTGACCAGTTGCTTGGCGCCGGGGGGCATGGCAGGGCCGTCGCCCAACAGCGCATGCCAGTCGGCAGGGCTCGGAAATTGTGCATTGCCCTGGTACAGCGCGCGCAGCGGCTGCAGCGAAGCGGCCAGCTCCGCCAGGTCAACGGGGCGGCGGTTGTCCGGGTCCACCAGCGAGAAGTTCCAGACCTCGCAGCCTTGGTAGATGTCCGGCACGCCCGGCGCCGTGAGCTTGAGCGCCAGCTGGCCCAGGCTGTTGCGAAAGCCATGGGGGGCGATGCGTTGCACGAAGTCCTCGAGCACGGCGACGAAACGTTCCGTGGACAGGGCCTTTTCGATGTAATCGCGCAGGGCCGCCTCGTAGGCCTCGTTGGGGAACAGCCAGTTGCTCATGAGTTTGGCCTCGCGCATGGCCTTTTCCTTGTAGCGCTGGATGCGCTGCACCAGCTCCTGGCGCTCATGGGCGTCCGTGGCGCGGGCTGGCCAGATGCCCACCATGGCCTGGTACAGGCCCCACAGGTCGTGGGGCAGCGGCGATGCCTGCCCGTCGATTTCGACCTCGAAGCGCTGGCCGACCGCCTGCAGCGCCTGCACCGTGTCCTGCCAGGCATCAGGCATTTCAGACAGCACATTGAGCCGTGCGCGCACGTCTTCCGAACGCTTGCTGTCGTGCGTGGAGGTGGCCAGCAGTTCGTGCGGCAGATGCCGCGAGCGCTGCAGGTTGCCCTGGTGGAAAGCCGCCACCGAGACGCCAAAGCGCCGCGGCTCCGCCCCCACGTCGTTGAGCGAGACCAGCCGCACATAGCGGTAGAACAGCGTGTCCTCGACCGACTTGGCCATCACCGGTGCCGTGAACTGCTGCCATCGGCGGGTGAAGCGCGCGCGCAGAGTGGGCTCGGCCCCGGGCTCGCCTTGCAGCACTGCCTGCAGATAGGCCAACACGCCGCCTTCGGCAGACCCCAGGCGCCGGCGCGCGGCGCTGATGGCCCAGGCGATGTGCTGCCGGTCTGCCTCGCTGGGCGGCGCGCCGCCGGGTACCACGTAGGTGCGGTACACGGGGAACTGGGCTGCCACCTCCACCAGGGCCACGCGCAACTGGTTGCGCGTGAAGTCGCACACCGCGCGATCGGCCCGCGTGATCTTGCTCAGCGTGGCCACTAGCCAGGCCATGTCGCTGAACAGCGCCGTCTCGATGATCAGGCGCTTGCACTCGTAGGTGGCTTCCTCGAAGGGCTGGATGTCTCCGGTGAATTCGCCATAGATGGCGTCGAAGCGCTCCTGCGCGTCGGCTGCAATGAACAGGCCGTTGACCAGGGTGCTGAAGCGGTAGCCGGTGCCGCCATGCACCAGCCAGGCGGCAGGCAGCGGTTCGTGGTCGGCCATGATCTTCTCGACCACCAGGTACAGCGCCTGCTGCGGCTGCCCTCGGGCCTGGCGCTGCGCGGCGTGGCGCTGCTGCAGCCGCTCGAAGTACCGGGCCGGGTCGGCCAGGCCGTCCGGGTGGTCGATGCGCAGGCCCGTGACCTTGCCCTCGGCCAGCCAGCGCAGGGGCAGGGCGTGCACGGCCTCGAAGACCTCGGGCTCTTCCATGCGGATGGCGGCCAGGGCGTTGATGTCGAAGAAGCGCCGGTAGTTGATGTCGTCGCCCGCCACGCGCCAGTCGGCCAGCCGGTAGGCCTGGGCCTGAAGCACCGTGTCGAGCAGGTCGAAGCTCGCGGCATCTCCCCTTTGCCCGTTGGCCCGAACAATGCAGGCCTGCACCCAGTCCGATACCCAGTGGTAGGCCTGTGCCATCTCTGCCAGCCGGCGCTGGTACAGGGGAGCATCGCGCAGACGCGCCGCGCGCTGCTGCGGATCGTCGCTGCCCTGGGGCGGCACCTGGCCCAGCGCATCCACGAGCGAGGCCATTTCGGCCAGTTCCCCAGCCGGTGCGGCCGCCGGCATGGACACGGCCGTCAGCACGAGGGCGTAGCTGCGTGGATCGAGCGGAAACGCATGGTCCCAGTAGCCCACCTGCAAGCGGCCCTGAGCGGCATCGAAGCGCAGCTGCAGCTCGCCTGCCTCCAGCAGCTTGCCGTAGTGGTCGCCCAGCACCGGCAGCAGCACGCGCCGGCCGGTCTGGGGGTTGGCCGGCTGCCACTCGATGTCGAAGGTGGCCGCGTGCGGCGAGGCTTCACCATGCTCCAGCATGTCCTGCCACCAGCGGTTGGCCGGGTCCTCCACGCCCATGTGGTTGGGCACGATGTCCAGCACGTGGCCCATGTCGCGTTCGGCCAGCGCCTCGCACATCGCGGCATGCTCGGCCTCGGTGCCGATCTCGGGGTTGAGCACCGTCGGGTCCACCACGTCGTAGCCATGCATGCTGCCGGCGGCGGCCTTGAGGTAGGGGGACGTGTACAGGTGGCTCACGCCCAGCGCATGCAGGTAGGGCACGACCGCAGTGGCCTGCGCGAAGGTGAACCCGCGGTTGAGCTGCATCCGGTAGGTGGCGCCGGGCACGTCCGCCGATACCAGCGGTGGCAGTTCAGCGGCAGGTTCGACCAGCGCAGCGCGGCGGGCATTGCCCACGGCCTGGCTGATGGCTTCGAAATACGGATCGCCGCTCAACTGCTCCAGCGGCACCGGCATGCGGTGGCGCCAGTTGGGGTAGCGGTCTTCGGTGGTGCCCGGTACGTTGAGCTGTTCGCGCTGGCCGGTCAGGTCCTCGAGCTGCACGCCCAGCAGCTGGCATGGCGTGCGCGCCAGGAAGGCATGCACGGCAGCGGCCAGTGCGGGTGTCATCTCGGGGGTGGATTGGGCGTCGAGCGTGGTGCCCTGTGGCAGCAGTTGCTGGGCGTCGAGGGCGGCCAGCAGGTGGGTGCGGTCCTGGGCGCGCGCCAGTTGGGCGCGCACCTGAGCATCGCTGTCCCCAAGCCAGCCCAGCGAGTGCTGGATGGCGATGTCGTCCCCACCCCAGAAGCCCTTGAGCGTGGGCAGGTCGTGCGTGCTGACCACGGCCAGCGCCTGTGGCTGCCAGTCGGCCGGCGGGCGAAAGGCGCCGTCTTCCAGGCGTTCGAAGATCAGCGGGCGATACGACAGCAGCGCATGCTCGGCCATGGCCTCGCGCATGCGCGGCGCCACATTGCCTAGATCTTCCCCGATCACCATGCACTGGTGGCGGTGGCTCTCGATGGCCATCACCGCAACCAGCGCCTCCAGCGGGTAGCGCACATAGGTGCCGCCCTCGGGGCTGTTCCAGTACAGCCGCATGAGCGCCATGGCATGGTCCATGCGCAGCGCGCAGGCGTGGCGCATCACGCTGGCCAGCAGTTGCCGAAACGGCAGGAAGCGCGCATCGCTGAGTGCCACGGGATTGACGGGAGGCAGGCCCCAATCCTGGCCCTGAGTGCTGAGGGGGTCGGGCGGGGCGCCCACGTTCATGCCCCGGGCATAGAGGCCGGGGGACATCCAGGTTTCGGAGCCGCCGTCACTGGCGCCCACGGCCAGGTCGCAGTACAGGCCCAGCGGCATGCACGCGCGCGCCTGCTCGAACGCCTGGCCCAGCTGGACGTAGGCCAGCCACTGCAGCCAGTACCTATACGCCACCGCATCGGCATGTTCGCGTGCGAAGACCAGTGCCGCAGCGCCTTGCGGGTCTTGCAGATCCTGCGGCCAGGCGGGCCAGCCCCAGACCTGCGGATCCCGCGCACCCAGGTTCAGCTGGATGGCCTCGTAGCGCGCATGCAGGCCCAGTGTCGCCTGGTGCTGCGCCATGAATGCATCAAACTCCTGGCCTCTTGCTGTGGCGGCCTCCCAGTGGGTGGAGCGAAACTCCTGCCACAGCAAGGCCAGAACGGGTTCCTTCAGCGCCGCCACCTCGGCGTAGCGCACGGTCGGGCTGGCACGCACCTCGCGCAAGCGCTGCTGAAAGCCGCTGTCCGCTAAAAGGGCCTGGGCTTCGGTGCTGCAGGCAAATTCGGGCACAGCCGCCACGTCGATATGCAGCACATTCAGCGCCAGTCGGCTGCTGGGGCTGTAGGGGCTGGCCTGCTCGGGGTGTTCCGTGCGCAAGGCATGCAGCGGGCTCACGCCGACGAACGCGGCACCCCGCGAAGCCGCCAGCCGGACCAGGGTGGCCAGGTCGGTGAAGTCGCCGATGCCCCAGTTGCGCTCCGAACGCAGCGCGTACATCTGTGCGGTGATGCCCCACCAGCGCTCGCCAGACTGCAGGCCCTCGGGGAGCCAGCAGCGCCGGGGCGCCACGATGAGCAGCCTCTCGGCACCGGGCGAGTGCAGGAGGTAGTACCCAGAGCCCAGCGTAGCAGGCAGTTCTGCGACGCTGCCGGTCCCCTCCAGCAGTGCTGCCGCGCCGGGTTCTTCGGTTAGCAGTTGCCATGGGCCATCCGCGTCCAGCGGCACCTGCGCGGCATGGCCCTGTTCCACCACGATGGGTTGCGGCGCATTGCCATCGGCATGCGCGCCCATGGCGGCCAGGGCCCTGGCCAGGACTTCGGGGCTCACGGTCAGGGTTTCGCCCCAGAAGCTTGCGTATTCGGTAGCGATGCCGGCGCGCTCGGCGCGCTGGTGCAGGTCTGAACCGAGCGCATCATGAACAGCTGGCTCCTGGCTCATGCCAAACCTTCGGTGCAGGTCCACCGGGCCGACCATGGGGCCCACAGCCGCTCGTCACCTGTCCAGTGGTGGCTGAATACCTCAACGGCAGCGATGTCCGCCGCAGTTGCGGACGGTGTGGCGTCCACCGTGTCTGGTCCCAGGTTCATTTCCATCCTCAGTATTGCTCCGTCCTGGTAGTGCCAGGCCACGCGCAGGCCGCTCTCTCCCACGAACTCCGCCGTGTGGCCCCCTGCGCACAGTTGCTGCGCACGGGGCTGCAACCAGGTGCGCCGCGCCTCCAATGATCGCTGCACCAAGGCCCGGCGAGTCTGCCCGATTGACGTGTCCGATTCGTCCCATTGCAGTCGGCTGGCCTGAAGAGTGGCCACGTCGCAAGGGTCGGGCAGCACGGCATCGCTGGTCAACGCGTGGCCGAACTCGCGCGCGCGCCCTTCGCGCACCGCGTCGCGCAGGCCACCGTCCCAGTTGGCAAAGTACCGGAACGGCGTGGACGCTGAAAATTCATCGCCCATGAACACCATGGGTGTGGCCGGGGTGAGCAAGGCCAGCAGCAGCGCCAGTTCTGCCCCCTCGGCAGGCGCCAGTTGCCCCAACCGCTCGCCGAAGGCGCGGTTGCCGATCTGGTCGTGGTTGCCGACGAAGTTGACCATACACGTCAGCGGCACCGGATCGCCGCCGGCCACGTTGGCCGCCTCGGGAAAGGCGAAGCCATGGGTCAACACCCGCGCCAGCAAGGCCAGCGGGTGGCGCGCAAACTTGGCATAGTAGCCCTGGGATTCTTCCGTTAGAGCCACATGCACTGCATGGTGAAAATCGTCGTTCCACTGGGCATCGTACAGGCCGGGCTCGGGCGAGGAGGACAGCCGGGCGGGCTGGTTTTTCTCGTTTTCCAGCACCAGGTGCACCAAGCGCCCGCTGGCCGTGGCCAGCTCGCGCACGCGTGCGCTCAACTCCTGCAGGATGTCGGGACGGCTGTCGTCGGCGATGGCGTGCACCGCGTCCAGGCGCAGGCCGTCCATGCCGAACTCATCGATCCAGTACAGCGCGTTGTGCACGAAGAAATCGCGCACCACGGCGCTGCCCTCCTGGTCGAAATTGATGGCCGCACCCCAGGGACTGGCATGGCTGCTCGAAAAGAACTGGGGCGCGTACGCATGCAGGTAGTTGCCGTCAGGCCCGAAGTGGTTATAGACCACGTCGAGGAAGACGCATATTCCCAGCGCATGCGCCTCGTCGACCAGGCGCTTGAGGTCTTGCGGGCTGCCATAGGCCGCATGCGGCGCGAAAGGCAGCACGCCGTCATAGCCCCAGCCCCATTGCCCGCCAAAGCCGGCCAGCGGCATCAGTTCGAGCGCCGTGAAACCCAGGGCCGCCAGCTCCGGCAGCTTGCGGATGGCGCCTTCATAAGTACCCAGCGGGCTGAAGCTGCCCACATGCAGCTCGTAGAAGACCAGTTCGTTCCAGGGTCGGCCGGCCCAGTCCGTCTTCCATTCATGGCTGGCGGGATCGGTGACGACACTGGGCTCGTGCGGCCCCCAGGGATTGCTGCGCGAGGCCGGGTCGGGCACGGTGAGCTTGCCGTCGATGAGCCAGCGGTACGGGGTGCCCGCACCGGCGTCGGCGGCATTAGCCTGCCACCAGCCACCGTCGGCCCGGGTGGCGGGGAGGGTTCGGGCCGCCGCCTTCGGCGTCGGGCGGTACCACAATGCTGCTTCCTGAGCCGCAGGCGCCCAGAGCGAGAACCGGGCACCGCCACCGGCCAGCAGCCGGGCGCCGAAGGGCATGGTGTGCGTGCGCCTCATGCGGTGGCAGGGGGGCTGGGTGCGAAAGGTGCCGTCAGTATCGCCATCGAACGTGCCAGCAGGGTGTGCTGCCCGCCGGCTGCCACGGTGGGTGCGCCGGCTTCCTCGCCCACGGCTACCACGCGGGCATCGCGGGTGTCCATGCGCAGCGTCCAGCTGCGGCTGGAGCCCTCAGCGGGCAGGGTGAAGACGGCATCGGCATCGCTGGCGTTGAACAGCAGCATCACCGACAGCTCCTCCTCGGCCACGCTTTCCATGACCGCACCCACGCAGCGCACTGCGGGGTCATCCCATTCCTCCGCGGTCATGTCCATTCCCCACACGCTGTGCCACCTCACGGTGACTAGCTGCGGCAGGCCCGCCTCGTCCACGGGCCAGGTGTGGGGCCGGACCACGGGCAGCGCCCGACGCAAGGCCGCCAGCGCCTGGGTGAAGGACTGCAGTTCGCCGTGCCGGCCCGCGCGTTCCCAGTCGTACCACGACAGGGCACTGTCCTGACAGTAGCCATTGTTGTTGCCCTGCTGGGTGCGCCCCAGCTCGTCGCCACCCAGCAGCAGCGGCGTGCCGTGCGACATGAACAGGGTGGCCAGGAAGTTGCGCACCTGCCGCTCGCGCAGCGCGAGCACGTCGGCATCGTCGGTATCCCCTTCGGCCCCGCAGTTCCAGCTGCGGTTGTGCGATTCTCCGTCCTGGCCGCCTTCGCCGTTGGCATCGTTGTGCTTTTCGTTGTAGCTCACGAGGTCGGCCAGGGTGAAGCCGTCGTGCACGGTGACCATGTTCACGCTGGCCGTGGGCCGGCGCCGCCGGGGCTGGTACATGTCGGCCGAGCCGCACAGGCAGGCCGCAAACGCCGGCAGGCTGCCGTCCGCGTTGATCCAGTAATCGCGCACGGCATCGCGGTAGCGGCCGTTCCACTCCATCCAGCCAACGGGAAAGCCGCCCAGCTGGTAGCCATAGGGCCCCAGGTCCCAGGGCTCGGCGATGAGCTTGGTGCGCGAGAGCACCGGGTCCTGCGCCATCGCTGCGAAGAACGGCGCGCGCAAGGTGTAGGCACCTGCGGCATCGCGCCCCAAGGCCGAAGCCAGGTCGAAGCGAAAGCCATCCACATGCATCTCCTGCACCCAGTAGCGCAGGCTGTCCATCACCAATTGCAGGGCGGGCGGGCTGCTGGTGTCCACCGTGTTGCCGGTGCCGGTGTAGTCCATGCACATGCGCCGGTCTTCGGTCAGGCGGTAATAGGCGGCGTGGTCTATGCCCTTGAGGCTGAGCGTGGGCCCCAGGTGGTTGCCTTCGCCGGTGTGGTTGTAGACCACGTCGAGGATCACCTCCAGGCCTGCCGCGTGCAGTGCCTTGACCATGGCCTTGAATTCATCGACCCCGCCGTCGGCGCCCGCGCGCGCCGCGTAGCGCGGCTCGGGTGCGAAGAAAGCCACCGTGTTGTAGCCCCAGTAGTTGGCCAGTTGCATCTCCACCAGCCGGTGGTCGTCGATGAAGGCCTGCACCGGCAGCAATTCGATGCTGGTCACGCCCAGCTGCTTGAAATATGCGATGGCAGCCGGCGATGCCAGGCCCGCGTAGGTTCCCCGCAGGTTCTCCGGCACGCCCGGGTGGGTCTGCGTGAAACCCTTGGCGTGGACCTCGTAGAACACCGTGTCGCGCGCCGGCACGCGGGGCGGCCGGTCGTCGCCCCAGTCGAAGCGCGAGCGCACGACGCGGGTTTTGGGTGCCGTGCGGCCATTGTCCCGCTTGCTGGGCACCAGGTCTTCATCGGGCTGAGCGAGTTCGTAGCCGAACTGATCCGCCGCGCCGCGCACGGGCCTGTCCAGCGCCTTGGAGAACGGGTCCATCAGCAGCTTGGCGCTGTTGCAGCGCTGTCCGGCCTCGGGTTCATAGGGGCCATGCACGCGCAGGCCGTACTTCTGGCCTGCCTTGACGCCCGCCACATGGCCATGCCACACGTCGTCGGTCAGGCAGGGCAGGGCGATGCGCTCCATCTCCCGGTCGTTTTCGGAAAACAGGCAGATCTCCACGCGGGTCGCCACAGAGGAATAGACGGCGAAGTTGACGCCCAGCCGGTCCACGGTCGCTCCCAGGGGCCAGGGTCGGCCGGGGCCGACTTGCCTCACAGGGCGCACCCGCTTGAAGTGGTTCGTGGGAAGGGGGCCTGCGGCATGTACCTCGGGCTTCATGCAGCGGCTCTGAAGTCGTTGCCCAGGGCGGCTGGCACGGGTTGGCGCACCCGGTCCACCTTGAGCGTATTGCTCACGAACGCAGTGCGCGTTGGAAAGAACTGCCGCGGCACGACCACGATGCCGCTTTCCGTGACGTGGAACCGGCGGCGGTCCTCCGCTTCGTCGAAGCCGATCCGCTCGCCTGGGGGGATATCGTTGTCCTGGTCGATGATGGCGCGGCGCACGTGGGCACCTTGACCGATACGCGAGCGTTCCATGACGATGCAGTGCTCCAGCGTCGCATCGCGTTCCACCAGCACCGAGCGGCGCAGCATGGCATGGTTGAGCGTTGCGCCATCGACGATGCTGCCCGAACCCACCACCGAGCGGTGTATCACGCCGTTCTCGATCTGGGCCGACTCGGCCTGGTCGGGGCTGGCGTAGATTGGCCACTCGCGGTTGGTCATGCGAAAGCGCGGTGTGGCGCCCAGAGTATCGAAATGCGCATCGAAATACGCATCGATGGTGCCCACGTCGCGCCAATACGCATGCTCTTCATAAGACGCGGTACCGGGGATCTCATTGGCGGTAAAGTCATAGGCCATCAGCCGATGAGATTGCAGCATGGTGGGCAGGATATCGCGGCCGAAGTCGCTGTGGCCTGTGGCGTGCGCCTTCTTCAGAGCGTCGAGCAGAACATCGGCATCGAACAGATAGTTGCCCATGGATGCCAGCGCATGCGTGCTGCTGCCGGGCATGGGGCGAGTGTTCTTGGGCTTTTCCACGAAGTTGGCAATGCGATGGTGGGCGTCGATCTCCACGATGCCGAACTGGTTGCATTGCGACAGGGGCACCGGCAGTGTTGCTACGCTCACATGGGCTTTGCTGTCTCGGTGGAAGTCCACCATCTGGCGCACGTCCATGCGGTAGATGTGGTCAGCACCAAAGACCGCCACGATGTCGGGTTGGAAGGATTCGATCAGGTGGATGTTCTGGTACACCGAATCGGCCGTGCCCTGGAACCACTCGGGGCCGTTGCGCATCTGCGGCGGCACCACCGTCACGAAGTGCTGGGGGATGAAGCGCGTCATGGTCCAAGAGCTGCGGATGTGCTCGATCAGGGACTGCGACTTGTACTGCACCAGCAGGTAGATCGAATAGATCTCCGAGTTGACCAAATTGGACAGCACGAAGTCCACGATGCGGTGCTTGCCATTGAAGGGCACTGCAGGTTTGCAGCGCTCGTCCGTCAGGGGGTGCAGGCGGGAGCCTTCGCCCCCTGCCATCACGATCGCCAACACATTTCGGGTACGCGACATAGCATCAGCTCCAGTGAAGAATCAAGCCCTTGTGGGGCGGTTGGAAAGAAGAACGGTCGAAAGAGGGGGCACGGTCAGGTGCACGTGGGCCGGTTGGCCTTCGAGCGGCGTGGGCGTTGCATCCACTCCGCCAAAGTTGCCCATGCCGCTGCCGCCGTACGCTTCGGCATCGCTGTTGAGCAACTCATGCCAGTGCCCGGCCACCGGCACGCCAACCCGCAGTGCGGCGACAGGCTGCGGCGTCAGGTTGTGCACGGCCAGTACGATGTCGTCGCCAGCGCGGCGGATGAAGGCCAGCACGGTGGTCTGGTGCGGTGCCATGGGCGCCCAGGCAAAGCCTTCGGCATCGAAATCGTGCGCGTGCAGGGCAGGGCGCTCGCGGTAGGTGCGGTTGAGGTCGGCCACCCAGCGCGCCATGCCGCTGTGGCGGGCCTTGGCCCACAGGTGCCAGTCCAGCGTGCGCTCGTGGTGCCATTCGGCGATCTGGCCGAACTCACCGCCCATGAAGAGCAGCTTCTTGCCCGGGTGCGACCACATCATTCCGTAGAGCGTGCGCAGGCCGGCAAAGCGCTGCCACTGGTCGCCCGGCTGGCGAGACAGCAGACTGCGCTTGCCGTACACCACTTCATCGTGGGAGAGCGCCAGCACAAAGTTCTCGTCGAAGGCATAGACCATGGAGAAGCGGATATCGCCCTCGTGCCAGTGCCGGTGCGCGTGGTCACGCTGCATGTAGCGAAGCGTGTCGTTCATCCAGCCCATGTTCCACTTCATGCCGAAGCCCAGGCCGTTGGTATCGACGGGGCGCGACACCCCGGCCCAGGCAGTGGACTCCTCGGCGATCACGTGCACGTCGGGGAACTCGGCGTAGACGGCGCAGTTCAGGTCCTGCAGAAAGCGCACGGCTTCCCAGTTCTGGTGCCCGCCATCGGCGTTGGGCACCCATTCGCCGGGCTTGCGCGAAAAATCCAGGTAGAGCATGGATGACACCGCATCCACGCGGATGCCATCGAAGTGGTACTTGCCCAGCCAGAACAAGGCGTTGCTGATGAGGAAGTCGCGCACCTCATAGCGGCCGTAGTTGAAGATCAGGCTGTTCCACTCGGGGTGAAAGCCCTTGCGCAGGTCTTCATGCTCATACAGCGCCGTGCCGTCGAAGCGGGCGAGGCCATGCGCATCCGATGGAAAGTGCGACACCACCCAGTCCAGCAACACGCCGATGCCGTGCTGGTGCAGGGTGTCCACCAGCACCATCAGGTCCTGCGGATCGCCATAGCGCGCCGTGGGTGCGAAGTAGCCAGTGGCCTGGTAGCCCCACGATCCATAGAAAGGATGTTCTGTAATGGGCATCAGCTCCACGTGCGTGAAGCCCAGGGCGTTGCAATGGGCTGCCAGGCGCTGCGCGATATCTCGGTAGTTCAGAAAACGCCCGTCTTCCTGGCGCTGCCAGGAGCCCAGGTGCACCTCGTAGATGGACATCGGCGCGCCCAGCGCCTGCCGCTCGCCGCGTGCGGCCATCCAGGCGCGGTCGTTCCATTCGTAGTCGAGGTTCCAGATCTGGGAGGCTGTGCCGGGAGGGTGCTCCTGCCGGGTGGCATAGGGATCGGCCTTTTCTGCCCACTGGCCATGCGAATCCTGGATGCGGTACTTGTACAGATCGCCATGGCCGGCGCCATCCACGCGCGTGCTCCAGCGGCCCGAGCCGTCCTGTGCGCGCTGCATGGCCAGGGGCGCCCAGTTGCTGAAACTACCGATGACTTCGACCTGGCGGGCATTGGGCGCCCATACCGTGAAGGTGGTGGCTGTGGAATCCACATGGGCGCCCAGCACTTCATAGTGATGAAAGTGGGACGACGCCGCAGCCGAAGTGGCTGCGAAGGGAGTCGATTGCGCTGCGTCGTTCATGATGGAGGGGTTGTTGACCTCCATGTTCTGCTGCACTGCAATATGCGACCGCAAGACCGGTGCGCATGCGCTGGTAGGTATTTACCTACACGGTGTTCGTGCAGAGGCGTTGCAAAAGGCGAGAGCCCTGATTTGCCGTAAAGGTGCGCATGGAAGGAAGTGGCTCAGGTAGCGATGCCCGTCTTTTGGGGCATAGCGTTCACCTTCATGCGTCTACGCAGCCGATGTCGGGGACAGAAGCCTCTACAAGCGCCAATGGCACCGGCACACACGAAGTTCACTGCGAGCCAAGTCGCAGCTGAATGGGAGCCGTACCTAGGTTTCCCGGGAAATTCGCCTCAGGACAACGCCGCCCAGGCGGACGACACCTCGGGGCTTCGCTGTCGGATGACCTGTTTGGCGACTTCGGCGAGCAGCGAGGCCCTGCCCAGGCCGGTGATGGCGACCACGCGGGCCGGGCTGCCGCGCTCCTGCGTGAACTGCACTTCCACCATGCCGGCGGCTTCCAGCACCCGCAGCTTGTCCACGCCTGCCTCATCGTCCACGTCGAACGGAAGCATCTCGACAGCGATCACTTTCAGGTACTCCATCGGCATAGAACCCCCGCATGGTTGGAGACAGGGCATTCTGAACCGCAGGGAACGGGAGTCGGGCAACCATTCGCAACAGCCCTGGCACGGGAGGGGTTTCGACGCAGCGCAGCACAAAAAGGAAAGCCCGCGTTGAGCGGGCTTTCTGCTTGCAGTGATGCAAGTGGGGGGATGTCGACTGCGGTATCGACAAGCCAATGGTAAGCGGGAGCAGGGCCTCTGGATGTAGGACGGCACCGCAAAGGGCGTGCGCTGATCACAGGGCCCAGGCTGGTGGCTTGTCCTGTGCGAGCAGCGCTGCGGCCAGGGCGGTATCGTCGCGATCACCCTGACTCTGGCGCATGAACGCCGGCAGGGCTGCCGCCATGCGCGCAAAAAACGTGTTCCGGCTGAAGGCCGTGCCCTCCAGAGCGCGCCCCGTTTCCTCCAGGACCCGCAAGGCGCCATTCCCCACCGCCTGCCGCGTGCGCAGGGCCAGCGTCATCGCCGCATCGCCAGGGTGGGCGTCGATCCAGGACGCGCTGTCACGCAACACGGCCGCGGTACTGTTGACGACCACATCCACCCTGCCCAATGCTGCAGCGCGCGTGGCATGCAGGGGGTGGGTGGACGGGCATTGCTGCACTGCCGCATACAGCACCTGGGCCACCGCGCGAATGCCACCGTGCCAGCACGCAGCGATACCGGCCCCTCCATGCCAGTAACCGCAGCGCCGCATGAAATCGCCTGGGGACCCGAGCATGATCGCGGGTGTGTTGTGGAAGGTCACATCCGCACTGCCGGTGTCCGCCATGCCCACGGCGTGCCAGTCATTGGTCTGGATGGTGACGCTGGGATCATCGAGCTCCACCGCCATGAGTTGCGGTTGCTGCCCGGGAAGCCACGCCGTAAGCAGCGCATGGCTGGCACCCAGGGCGCCAGCACACGAGGCCTTGGAGCCCGACAACACGATGCCTGCAGCGCCCCGGTCGATGGCTTCGAGCCGCCGCCCTGGCGACTCGGCCGCCCACATGGCCCACACCTCGCCGCGCGATCGTGGCTGACCGCCCAGTTCACGCAGTATGGAAAGGGCGTCGGTATGGCTTTCGTACAGCCTGGCCAGCGACAGGTCGTGGCCGGCCACCAGGCTCAGCGCCTGCCAGCGCTCCAGCGTGCGGCCAGTGCCGGGCTGGGGCAGATCGGCCAAGCCGTTGTCCACCAGGTGCCGCAGCTGCCGGATGACTGGGGCAGAACCCATCGACGCCAGCGCACCAGGCAAGGCCTGCGCTGTGCTGAAAAGGTTTTGCGAATCGGTCATCATGGCGGCACCTCTTGGCCAAAGGGGCCTGGCTGCGGGCAGCCGCAGTTGCAGGGATGACTGATCGTACGGATCGACCGGTTCCAGCCTTGTAGGAGGATGCAGATGCGGCGCATAGGCGCCGGGAGCAATCGTTATGTGTTTGAATCAGTCAACCACCACGCCGGCATCGCGGATGACCTTGGCCCATTTCGCTGTTTCGCTGGCGATGAAGGCATCGCACTCCTGCGGGGTGGAGCCCTCGGCGAACGTGCCCATGCTCTGCTCCAGGCGGCGCGACACCTCCGCGCTGCGGATGATGCGCGCTACTTCTGTGGACATGCGCTGCACGATCTCGCGCGGCACACCCGCCGGTGCCAGCATGGCGGCCCAGGTGCTGCCGACGATGCCGGGATAGCCTTGCTCGGCGAAGGTCGGCACGTCCGGCAACGCCGGTACGCGCTTGTCGCTGGCCACGCCGATCAGGCGGATCTTGCCGGCCTTGGCGGGCTGGATCAGGTTGGGTGGTGGGTCCAGGAACAGGGGGATCTGCCCGCCCATCAGGTCGGCCAAGGCGGGGGACGCCCCCTTGTACGGCACATGCACCATGTCCACCTTGGTGACCAGGCGCATGAGTTCGGAGGTCAGGTGCGCGGCCGACCCGGAGCCCGACGACGCGTAGCTCAGCTTGCCAGGGTTGGCGCGCCCATAGGCCACGAGCTCCGCCGTGGTCTTGTACGGGGCATTCGTGGCGACCGCAGCCACCAGCGGCGAAATCCCCATCAGGGACACGCCCACCAGGTCCTTCTTCGGGTCGTAGGGCAGCTTGGGGTACAGCGTGGTGTTGGCCGCATAGGCGGCAATCACCACGGCAAAGGTATGCCCGTCGGGTGCGGCCTTGGCCACCGCATCCACGCCGATGATGCTGTTGGCCCCCGGCTTGTTGTCGATCACGACCGGTTGCCCTAGCGCCTGTTGCAGCCCGACCTGCAGCAGGCGCGTCATCTGGTCGGTGAAGCCGCCTGCGGTGTAGGGCACGACGATGCGGATCGGCTTGCTGGGCCACGCTGTGTTGGCCCAGGCGGGTGCTGCAGCGGCGGCGATGCTCGCCGTGGCGGCTGCCAGCAGTCGGCGGCGGTTGAGGGGTTTGTTGTTGTGCATGCTTGTCTCCTGAACTGGTGAAATGTCGTTTCCGGTTGCGCCTTACAGCGCCTTGACCAGCTCCGGCACCGCCGTGAACAGATCCGCCTCCAGCCCATAGTCCGCCACACTGAAGATCGGCGCCTCCGCATCCTTGTTGATCGCCACGATCACCTTGGAGTCCTTCATGCCGGCCAGATGCTGGATGGCCCCCGAGATACCCGCCGCGATGTACAGCTGCGGCGCCACGATCTTGCCGGTCTGGCCCACTTGCCAGTCGTTCGGTGCATAGCCCGCATCCACCGCAGCGCGGCTGGCGCCCAGCGCAGCGCCCAGCTTGTCGGCCAGGGGGGTCATCACTTCGTCGAACTTTTCCTTGCTGCCCAGGGCCCGGCCACCGGAGACGATGATCTTGGCAGCAGTCAGCTCGGGGCGGTCGCTCTTGGCGATCTCGCTGCCCACGAAGACGCTTTTGCCCGTATCCGCCGTGGCGGCGGAGGTTTCGGTGGCTGCGCTGCCACCGGATGCCGCTGCCGGGTCGAAGCCCGTGGTGCGCACGGTGATGACCTTGGTGGCGTCGCTGCTCTGCACGGTGGCAATCGCATTGCCGGCGTAGATGGGGCGCTCGAAGGTGTCGGGGCTGACCACCTTGGTGATGTCGCTGATCTGGGCGACATCGAGCTTGGCGGCCACGCGGGGGGCCACGTTCTTGCCGCTGGCGGTGGCGGGGAACAGGATGTGGCTGTAGTTGGATGCGATCGCGAGGACTTGCGCGGCCACGTTCTCGGCCAGGCCGTGTTCCAGGCCGGGGGCATCGGTGTGGATGACCTTGGCGACACCGGCGATCTGGGCTGCAGCAGCGGCTGCGCCAGCGGCATTGTGGCCGGCGATCAGCACATGCACGTCACCGCCGCAGGCAATGGCTGCGGTCACGGTGTTCAGCGTCGCGCCCTTGACGGCGGCGTTGTCGTGTTCGGCAATAACGAGTACGGTCATTTTGTTGTTCTCCTTATGCTTCAGATGACTTTGGCTTCGTTCTTGAGCTTGTCGACCAGGGCAGCCACGTCGGCCACCTTGACGCCGGCGCCGCGCTTGGCGGGTTCGGTCACCTTCAGGGTCTTCAGGCGGGGCGTGACGTCAACACCGAGGTCTTCGGGCTTGACGATATCCAGCTGCTTCTTCTTGGCCTTCATGATGTTGGGCAAGGTGACGTAGCGCGGCTCGTTCAGGCGCAGGTCGGTGGTGATGACTGCGGGCAGGGTCAGGGACAGGGTTTCCAGGCCGCCGTCGACTTCGCGGGTCACGCTGACCTTGTCGGCAGACAATTCCACCTTGCTGGCGAAGGTGGCCTGGGGCAGGTCGGCCAAAGCGGCGAGCATCTGGCCGGTCTGGTTGGCATCGTCGTCGATGGCCTGCTTGCCCAGGATCACGAGGCCTGGCTGCTCTTTGTCGACCAGGGCTTTGAGGATCTTGGCCACGGCCAGGGGCTGCAGTTCGACGTCGGTCTCGACCAGGATGGCGCGGTCGGCGCCGATGGCCATGGCGGTGCGCAGGGTTTCCTGGCACTGGGCCACGCCGCAGGAGACGGCGATGACTTCGGTCACCAGGCCTTTTTCTTTCAGGCGCACGGCCTCTTCGACGGCGATTTCGTCAAAGGGGTTCATGCTCATCTTCACGTTGGCGATGTCCACACCCGTTTGGTCCGACTTGACTCGGACTTTGACGTTGTAGTCCACCACGCGCTTGACGGCGACGATTGCTTTCATGGAATTCTTTCTGAAGATGATGGAGGAGCACTCAGCGGGCCAGGCCCGCCAGGCGTTCGTGGATGAGGGCATGGGCCTGGGCCATGGTCCGGTCGATCAGCTGCTGCACCGTGGGCACGTCGTGGATCAGGCCGGCGACCATGCCGCAGGACCAGGCGCCCGCATCCATTTCGCCGCTTTGCATGATGCGCGGGTAGACACCGGCCACCTCGGGCAGGATGTCTTCGAAAGTGATGGCGGCACCCAGCTCGCGCTCCTTGAGCAGCAGACGCTCCACGGCCGCGTTGCTCAGCACCCGTTCGGTGTTGCGCAGCGGGCGCATGACCAGGCGCGTATCGAGCTCGCTGGCCGCGACGATGGCGCGCTTGACGTTCTCGTGCACCGGCGCCTCTTGCGTGGCAATGAAGCGCGTGCCCATGTTCATGCCCTCGGCGCCCAGCGCCAGCGCGGCGACGAGCGAGCGGCCGTCGGCCATGCCGCCCGATGCAACGAAGGGGATGGTCAGTTCTTCGGCGGCCCGCGGCAGCAGGATGAAGTTGGGCACGTCGTCCTCGCCGGGGTGGCCGCCGCACTCAAAGCCGTCCACGCTGATCGCGTCGCAGCCGATGGCCTGGGCCTTGAGCGCATGGCGCACCGAAGTGCACTTGTGGATGACCTTGATGCCGGCTTCCTTGAGCGCCGGCAGCCATTTCTGCGGGTTATTGCCCGCGGTCTCGACCACCTTCACACCACCGTCGATGATGGCCTTCACGCAGCCCGGGTAGTCGGGCGGATTGACCGAGGGCAGAAAGGTGAGGTTCACGCCGAAAGGCTTGGCGGTCATTTCGCGGCAGCGCGCGATCTCGCGGGCCAGCAGCTCGGGCGTGCGCTGGGTCAGCCCCGTGACCATGCCCAGGCCGCCCGCGTTGGAGACCGCCGACGCCAGTTCGGCCAGGCCCACATGGTGCATGCCGCCCTGGATGATCGGGTGCTGTATGCCGAAGAGTTCGGTGATGCGTGTCTTCATGGCCGTGTCACTCCGAGGCGATGGACTTGTCGCGGATCAGCTGGCCCCACTTGGCATAGTCCTGCTGCAGGTGCTGGCCCATCTGTGCCGGATCCTGGAAGCGGGCAATGGCCCCCGCGTGCAGCAGCTTCTCCTGGGTTTCCTTCTCGGCCAGGATCTGCCGGACCTCGCTGGCGATGCGATCCACCACGGCCTTGGGCGTGCCTGCGGGGGCCAGCAGCCCGCCCCAGGACACCGCGTCATAGCCCTTGAAGCCCTGCTCGGCGATGGTCGGCACGTCGGGCAGCATGGCCACGCGCTGGGGCGACCCCACGGCGATGGCGCGCAGCTTGCCGGCCTTGATGTGGGGCAGGGCGGCCACCAGGTCGGCATACATCACCGGTACCTGGCCGCCGATGGTGTCGGTGATGGCCGGCACGCCACCCTTGTAGGGCACGTGCTGCATGTCGAAGCCGCCCATCTGCTTGAGCAGCTCCATGCTCAGGTGGCCGAAGCTGCCCGCGCCGGAGCTGGTGTAGTTCAGCGGGGTCTTCTGCGCCTTGGCGTTGGCGATGAGCTTGCGCAGGTCGGTCACGTCCGGCAACTGGGTGGGGTTGACCACCACCACGATGGGCAGGTCGTACACCGTGGCCACGGGGGCGAAGTCCTTCACCGTGTCGTAGCCGGCCTTCTTGTACAGGTGGGGCGCCAGCAGGGTGGGGGTGGCCAGCATCATCAGCGTGTAGCCGTCTGGTTCGGCCTTCATCACCTGCAGCGCAGCGATCGAGCCCGAAGCGCCGGGGCGGTTTTCCACCACCACGGCCTGCTTGAGGCGCTCGGCCAGCTTCTGCCCGACGATGCGCGAGGCCGTGTCGGTCGGGCCGCCCGCAGGGAAGGGCACGATCAGCTTGATGAGGCTGGCAGGCCAGGCGTCCTTGGCGCTCTGGGCCAGGCTGGTGCCCAGTAGGCCCGCGCCGCCCAGTGCGGCCAGGCCCTGCAAAGCGGTGCGGCGATTCAAATGCGTTGTCATGGTCTTGTGTCTCCGGTGTCGTTGAATTCAGTCGGCAAAGGTCAGGCCGGTGCGGGCGCTTCGGGCAGGGTCAGCACGCCGCGTTGTTGCAGTTGTTGCAACTGCTCGTCATTCAGGGATAGCAGGCGGTGCAGCACTTCGCGTGTGCCTTCGCCCAGTGTGGGCGGGGCATTGCGCACGGGCAGGCGCTGCCCGTCCAGGCGGTAGGGCGGCGCAAACACGGGCGTGGTGCCCGTCACGGGGTGGGGCATGTCGTGCACCAGGCCGCTCGCGCGCGTGCGCTCGCTGGTCAGGGCCTCGTGCAGGCCCGCAACCCTGCCGCAGGGGATGCCGGCCGCCGTCATGCGTTCGAGCAGTACGTCGCGGCCGAGCGAGCGGATCATTGCGTTGAGCAGCGGCACCAGGGCGGGCCGGTTCTTGGCACGCTCCACATTGGTGGCAAAGCGCGGGTCTTCGACGATGTCCGGCCGCCCGATGACCTGGCGGCAGAACTTGTCGAACTGCGCGTTGTTGCCCACCGCGATGATCAGCGGGCCGTCCGCCGCCTCGAACATGCCGTAGGGCACGATGGAAGGGTGTGCGTTGCCGTAGCGCGCGGGGTCCCGGCCCAACTGCAGCGCATCGAGCCCGTAGTAGCCCGTGACCATGATGCCGCAGTCGTACAGCGCCATCTCGATGAGCCGGCCCTTGCCCGTGCGCTCGCGGCTGAACAGGGCGGCTAGCACGGCCTGGGCCGCATGCATGCCGGTCACCAGGTCCACCACCGCCACGCCGAACTTCAGGGGCGGCTGGTCGGCTTCGCCGTTGAGCGCCATGAGGCCTGCCTCGCCCTGGATCACCAGGTCGTAGCCGGGGCGCTTGGCCTCGGGGCCGCTCGCGTCGTAGCCAGCCACGGCGCAGTAGATGAGATCGGGCCGGATGGCCTTGAGCTGCTCGTAGCCCAGGCCCAGCTTCTCGGCGCCGCCGGTCTTGAAGTTGTGGATCACCACGTCACACTGCGGCAGCAGGTCGTGGATGATCTGCAGGCCCTCCGGGCTTTGCAGGTCCAGCGTGATCGACCGCTTGTTGCGGTTCATGCTGTTGTAGTAGGTGGTCTCGGTCTTGCCGATGCGCATGCCCCAGTCGCGCGTGTCGTCGCCGCGGCCCGGGTGCTCGACCTTGATGACCTCGGCACCGAAGTCGGCCAGCACTTGGCCGCACAGCGGCCCGGCGAAGACGCGCGACAGGTCCAGCACGCGCACCCCTTCGAGGGGCAGGTCAATTTCCTGGGACGGTTGTTGGTTGGTCATGGTTCAGTCTCCTTGGGGTGTCCCGGAATATTCAGGCCCGGTATCAGCTGTGCTGGCCCAGTGCCATGTAGCGCGCCAGGTGGTGGTCTTCGTCACCGAGCTGGTGGTCGATCATCACCAGCCGCTTGGCATAGTGCGACAGCGGCAGCTCCCAGGTCATGCCGATGCCGCCGTGCATCTGGATGCTCTCTTCGGACACCAGGGTGCCGATGCGGCCGATGGTGAACTTGGCGGCCGACAGCGCGCGCTCGCGCACCACTCGCTCGGCGTCCATGGCCGCAGCGGCGTTGATGACGGCCGAGCGCGACTGCTCCACCTCCAGCAGCAGGTCGGCCATGCGGTGCTGCAGTGCCTGGAAGCTGCCGATCGGCACGCCGAACTGCTTGCGCGTCTGCAGGTATTCGAGTGTGTCCTTCTTGGCCACTTCCATCGCGCCCAATGCCTCGGCACACAGCGCCAGCACGCCCCAGCCCACGGCCAGCTCCAGCGTGGCAAAGCCCTGGCCCTCGGCGCCCAGCAGGGCGTCCGCACTCACCTGCACGCCGTTGAAGGTGATGTCGGCCGCGCCCCCGCCGTCAATACGGCCATAGCCCCGGCGCACCACGCCCGGTGCATCGGCGGGCACGAGGAACAGCGAAATGCCGTCCTCGCTGTCCACCGCGCCGGCAGTGCGGGCCGATACCAGCAGCAGCTGCGCCTCTCCACCCTGCAGCACCACGGCCTTGGCGCCCGAGAGTGTCCAGCCCTGGGCGTTGCGCACGGCCTGCGTGGCGACGCGCTCCAGTTCGTAGTGGCTGCCGGGCTCATCGTGCGCCAGCGCGGCCACGGTGCTGCCGTCGATCAGGCTGGCAATGCGCTCCTTCTGTGCTGCCGTACCGGCCGCCGCCAGGGCGCGCCCGACCAGCAGGGCGCCCAGGAAGGGCTCCACCACCAAGCCACGGCCCAGGGCCTCGAAGACCACGGCGATATCGAAGCCGGCACCGCCAAAGCCCCCATCGGCCTCGGGGAAGAGGGCGCCGATGGCGCCCAGTTCGGCAAACTGGCTCCACAGGGCGCCCGACATGCCGGTAGCACCATAGGCAATGGCGTTGCGGGTCTCCATGGGGCACTGCCCGGCCACGAAGCGGTCCAGCGTGTCCGCCAGCATGCGGCGGTCTTCGGTGTGTTCAAAGTTCATCGCATCAGCCTCACAGGCCCAGGATCATCTTGGAGATGATGTTCTTCTGGATTTCGTTGGAGCCGCCGAAGATCGACAGCTTGCGGTAGTTGAAGTAGTTCGCCGCCACCGTGGCCGCCTCGGCGGGGCCTGCGGATGCGTCGGCCAGGTCCTGGTACTGCGCTTCCTCGATGTAGGGCAGGGCATGGGGGCCCATGGCGCGGCGGATCAGCGACAGGATCTCCTGGCGGATCTCGGTGCCGCGGATCTTGAGCATGGAGCTCTCGGCCCCCGGCACGCCGCCACCGGCCACGGCGGCGATCACGCGCAGGTTGGTGGTCTTCATGTTCTCGAGGTCGATCTCGACCTTGGCCATGCGCGTGGCGAACTGTGGGTCCTGGGCCAGCGGGCGGCCATTGCGCTGCACCTTGGCGGCAATGACCTTGAGCTTTTCGAGCGCGGCGACCGAGAAGCCCACGCCGGCGATGCCGGTGCGCTCATAGGTCAGCAGGTACTTGGCGTAGGTCCAGCCCTTGTTCTCCTCACCCACCAGGTTCTCGGCGGGCACGCGCACATCGGTGAAGAACACCTCGTTGACCTCGCTGTCGCCATCGAGCGTGCGGATGGGGCGCACCTCCACGCCCGGGGTGTCCATGTCCACCAGCAGAAAGCTGATGGCCGCCTGGGCCTTGGCCTCGCGGTCGGTGCGCACCAGGCAGAAGATCATGTTGGCGTGCTGGCCCTGGGTGGTCCAGGTCTTCTGGCCATTGACGATGTAGTGCTCGCCCTCTCCATCCGATCCGCGCACGGCCGTGGTCTTCACCGAGGCCAGGTCCGAGCCCGCGCCCGGCTCGGAGTAGCCCTGGCACCACCAGTCGGAACCATCGAGGATGCGCGGCAGCCAGTGCTGCTTTTGCGCCTCGTTGCCGTATTTGATCAGCACCGGGCCCAGCATGTTGAGCCCGAACGGCACGATGCGCGGCCCACCCGCGACAGCGCACTCGGTGTCGAAGATGAACTTCTGCACCGCGCCCCAGCCGGGGCCGCCGTACTGCGCGGGCCAGTGGTTGGCCAGCCAGCCGCGTGCGTTGAGGATGGCATGCCACCCCTCCTGGTCGGCCTTGGTCAGGCGCTGCCCGGCCTTGACCTTGTGCGCCAGGGCGGCGGGCAGTTGGTCTTTCAGAAAGGCCTGCACTTCTGCGCGGAAGGCCTGCTCTTCAGGGGTGAATTGGAGATCCATGTCGTGCCTATCTTCAGAAAATCTCGAACAGGCCAGCGGCGCCCATGCCACCGGCGATGCACATGGTCACCACGCCCCATTTGGCCTTGCGGCGCCGGCCTTCGAGCAGGATGTGGCCGGCCAGGCGCGCACCCGTCATGCCGAAGGGGTGGCCTATGGAGATGGCGCCGCCATTGACGTTCAGCCGCTCCATGGGAATGCCCAGCCGGCGCTGGCAATAAAGGGCCTGCGATGCGAAGGCCTCGTTGAGCTCCCACAGGCCGATGTCCTCGACGCTGAGGCCATGGCGCGCCAGCAGCTTGGGCACCGCGAACACCGGGCCGATCCCCATTTCGTCGGGCTCGCAGCCGGCCACGGCCATGCCGCGGAAGGCGCCCAGCGGTTGCAGGCCCAGGCGCTCGGCATCCCTGGCTTCCATCAGCACGCAGGCCGAGGAGCCGTCCGACAGCTGCGAGGCGTTGCCGGCCGTGACGAACTGGCCGGGGCCCTTGACGGGTTCGAGCGCCAGCAGGCCTTCGAGCGTGGTGCCGGGGCGGTTGCAGGTGTCGCGCGTGGCCACCACCTCGCGGTAGGTGACTTCGCCTGTGTCCTTGTTCTTTTCGGCCATGCGCGTGGCACAGGGGATGATTTCACCGTCGAACAGGCCAGCCGCCTGCGCCGCCGCCGTGCGCTGCTGGCTTTGCAGCGAGAAGGCGTCCTGGTCCTCGCGCGAGATGCCGTAGCGCTGGGCCACCACGTCGGCCGTGTCGATCATGGCCATGTACAGGGCCGGTTTGTGCTCAACCAGCCAGGGGTCCATGTCGGTGGGCAGGTTGTTGCCGGGGCGCATGCCCGAGATGGTTTCCACCCCGCCGGCAATCATCGCTGGCACGCCTTCGGCCACGATGCGCCCGGCCGCGATGGCGATGGACTGCAGGCCCGAGGCGCAAAAGCGCGTGACCGTGGTGCCCGCCACCGACAGGGGCAGGCCGGCGCGCAGCACGGTCTGGCGGCCCAGGTTGCGGCCCTGGAAGCCGTCGGGGTTGCCGCAGCCCAGGATGAAGTCCTCGAACATGGCGGGGTCCACGCCCGAACGCTCGACGGCCGCCGTGACAGAAAACGCGGCCAGTTGGGCGGCCGGCGTGGCATTGAATTCGCCGCGGTGCGACTTGGCCAGCGGGGTGCGGGCGGTGGAAACGATGACGGCTTCGCGCATGGTGGGTGTCTCCTGGTTCAGGCGGGTTGGTTCAGACTGTCGAAATTGCGGCCCTCTGCAACGAGCTGTTCGAGCAGGGCGGCGGGCTTCCAGAACAAGGGGTCGTCGTTGGCGAATTCACGGATGTCGGCCAGCACCTGGGGCAGACCGCGCATGTCCGCCCACTTCATGGGGCCGCCGCGAAAGCGCGGAAAGCCGTAGCCCGACAGGAAGGTCACGTCCACATCCAGCGGGCGCAGGGCAATGCCCTCGGCCACCACCTTGGCGCCTTCGTTGACCATGGCGGCCATGTAGCGGCGCATGATCTCGTCGGCGCTGAACGGGCGCGGCACCACGCCCTTCCTGGCGCGCTCGGCGTCAACGATGGCCAGCACCTCGGGGTCGCTCTGGCCCACGCGGGCGCCGTCGGGGTAGAGGTAAAAGCCCCGGCCAGTCTTCTGGCCGAACCAGCCGCGCTCGCAGATGCGGTCGGCGATCTCCACATAGCGCGCCTTCGGGTCGCGCGTGGCGGCGCGGCGCTTGCGCGTGGCCCAGCCGATGTCGCCACCGGCCAGGTCGGTCACCTGGAAGGGGCCCATGGGGTAGCCGAAGGCGCGCACGGCGGCGTCGATCTCGTAGGGGCTGGCGCCGTCTTCCATCAGGTAGTCCGCAGCCTGCTTGTAGACAGCCAGGATGCGGTTGCCGATGAAGCCATCGCACACGCCGGCACGCACTGGCACCTTCTTGAGCCGTTTGGCCAGCGCGAAGGCGGTGGCCACCACGTCGGCGCTGACCTGGGCGGGCACCACGATCTCCAGCAGCTTCATGATGTTGGCGGGGCTGAAGAAGTGCAGGCCGATCACATCCTGCGGGCGCGCGGTGGCCGCCGCAATGGCGTCGATGTCGAGGTAGGAGGTGTTGGTCGCCAGCACGGCGCCGGGCTTGCACACGCGGTCGAGCTCACGGAACACGGTTTTCTTGACCTCGATGTCCTCGAACACCGCTTCGATCACCAGGTCGGCGCTGGCAATGTCCTCGTAGCGGGTGCTGCCGGTGTAGCGCGCCATGGTGGCGGCCTTGGCCTCGGGGGCCATGCGGCCCTTGGCCACCAGGGCGTCGTAGACCTTTTCCACATGGGCCCGGCCGCGCGCGATCGATTCCGCGTCACGCTCGATCATGGTCACGGGCAGGCCGGCGTCCAGCGCCGAGACGGTGATGCCGGCGCCCATGGTGCCCCCGCCGATCACGGCGATGGAGGTGATGGGGCGCGGCGCGGCGGCCTTGGCCTCGGGCACCTTGGCGACTTCGCGCTCGGCAAAGAAGGCATGGATCAGGCCGGCGCGCTGCGGGCTTTCCAGGCAGGCGAGGAACTGGGCGCGCTCGAACTGCATGCCTTGGTCAAAAGGCAGGTCCAGCGCGGCCTGCACGCAGTCGATGATCTTCAGCGGCGAGAACAGGCCGCGCGCGGCCTTGGCGGTGTCGGCCCGAAGCACATCGAGTTCAGCCTGGGCGGCGGCCTTGTCGGCCAGGCGCCCGGGCTCGGCGCTGGTGGGGCGCACCGGTGCCTGGCGTGCCAGCAGCTCGCGCACATAGGCCAGCCCGGCGGCGACGGGATCGTCACCCTCGGCTACCACGTCCACCAGGCCTGCGGCCAGGGCCGCCTGGGCATTGAGGTGCTTGCCGCTGAGCATGAGTTCGGTGGCAGCCTTCACCCCCATGAGGCGCGGTGCGCGCTGCGTGCCGCCGGAGCCGGGCAGCAGGCCCAGCAAAACCTCGGGCAGACCGAGTTGGGCACCTGGCAGTGCCAGCCGGTAGTGGGCCGATAGGGCTACTTCCAGGCCCCCGCCCAGTGCCGCACCATGGATGGCGGCCACCACCGGCTTGGTGCAGGCTTCGATGCGCTGGCAGACCTCGGGCAGCGCAGGCAGCACGGGCGGCTTGCCGAACTCGCGGATGTCGGCCCCGGCGATGAAGGCCCGGCCGTCCCCCACGATCAGCACCGCCTTGACCTCTGCATCGGCCTCGGCCTGGGCGATCGCCGCCAGCAGCCCCTGGCGCACCGCAGCACCCAGGGCATTGACGGGCGGGTTATGGATGCTGACGAGCTGTACGCCGTCCTGCAGGGTTGAACGAACGACGGAAGCCGGGGATTGAAGGGTCACGCGCATGTCTCCATTGGGGCTTGAACAGCAAACCAGGATTCTTGCGGTGACAACCATTTATAACAATCCCTGCTTGAATTGGGGTCTCCTCGTTTTCAGTGCAATAAGTGACGGTACGCAAAGCTAGCACTGGCGCGGGGGTGGTCTGGGTAGACCGTTGATTTCATTGACTTTCCTGTTCGCTTTGTAAACGGGTATGGTGGCCTCCCACTTTTGAGGTTCACGATGCAGGGTTGGCACACAACGTTTTTGGGGATGCGTGGGCTCCCCCGCGATATCAGCGACTTCGAGATGAAGGCATTTTTCACCTTCGATGGTGCCGAGCGCGACGCAATCAATGCACGCCGAGGTGATTCCCACAAGCTTGGTCTGGCGCTCCATATTGGTTTCCTGCGCATGAGTGGGCGTTTGCTCGGTGCCTTTCGGGTAATTCCAGTAGCCTTGTGGCGCCACCTTGGCAACGAGCTTGGCATTGCAGCACCAGAAGTCGCCTCGCTGAGAGCCATGTATGAACGCGGGCGCACGCTATTCGATCACCAACAAGTAGCCTGCACGGTCCTTGGATTCCAGTGGATGAGCGAGCACCAGCGCCGCTCACTGGTACGTGAACTGCGCGACGAAGTGGCGCGCTGCGCCGACCGCGATCAGCTACTCGTGCGGGCGCGTCAATGGCTGTACAAGAACAAGCTGGTGATCGTGCACGAGCGGGCAATTCGGACACTGATTGCGGCGGCACTTGCCCAGCTTGAAGTTGAAACAGGCACCGCCATCGCCGCCAGCGTTGATCCAGCAACACTTGATCGCTGGCGAGCCTCAGTTTCAGAGCTGCGCCCAGATGGACAAACCCAGCAGAGTTGGCTATGGGCTGCACCGGCGAAACACTCAACCCGCCAAATCAGCGAGGTACTGGAGCGCATCGACCTGCTTTACACGCTGGACGTTCATAAGCACCTGGCAGACATCCCCGATCTCATCTTGCGCCGCTACGCGCGCCGACTTGTCTCCAGGCCGCCCTCAGCCGGAGCCAAGATCAAAGAGCCAGCGCGCACCGTGGAGGTCGCATGCTTTCTTCGGTATTGCCTGTTCACCACCACAGACCAGTTGATCCTTATGGTGCAGCGCCGGATCGCCGATCTGTGGCGTCAGGCTGCCGCCGATGTCCCCGCTACCGTCAATTGGGCCGCAATGTACAAAACGCTGCTCGGCGAACTTGTTGCCTTGAGCGCGCAAGGTGCGGTGCCAGATGCTGAGTTGCGTGCCCGTCTTGAAGCCTTGATCACCGAAACCCAGAAACGCAAACCACCGAGCAGGGCCTCCCTGGTCCGCGAGGGATTGATTGATGGAATTCGCCCCGTGCGGTCGTTGCTCGTCGCCATTGCAAAGCTGCCCTGGCAGGCCACCGGCGAGCATCCTGCCATCGAGTACCTTGCCAAGCTGCAAGCTTTATATCTCAAAGGATCCAGAAAGCTGCCAGTTGAAGTGGTGGCACCAAGTCTGGGAATGATCTGGCAGGTTTCGATCTCCAGCCCAGACCGGGAACGGGCGTTTCAGGCGTTGGAGGTGGCCACCCTGTTTGCCCTGCGCCGCGCGGTGCGCAATGGCTCGGTCTGGATTGAGCACAGCCTGAGCTTTCGGGGTCGTGCGCGCTTGTTCTTCACGGACGAGCGTTGGCAGGCAGAGTCCAAGAAACACTATGCCCGTCTATCGTTACCCAGCAAGGCTGCCACTTTCTTGAAGCCTTTGCTGGCCAGAGTAACTGCCGGTGTCGATGCGGTGGCCGCTGCAGCCCGCAGTGGCGTACTGCGCGTGGATGATGAACTCCATTTGTCGCCATTGCCCGCAGAGGACGAAGACCCAGAAGTGACCAAGCTGCGCGCGGCTTTGGATCACCGCATCGGTGAGGTTCAATTGCCGGAAGTGATTCTGGCCGTTGACGCCCAGGTGCGCTTTAGCTGGATCATGCTCGGACGTGAGCCGCGCTCTACCGACGAGCTGCTGATGGTCTATGCCGGCATCATGGCCCACGGCACCAGTCTGACTGCGGTCGAATGCGCGCGCATGATTCCGCAATTGTCTGCCACCAGCATTCGCCAGGCCATGCGCTGGGCGCGGGACGAACGGCGTCTGAGCCAGGCCTGCCAGGCTGTGCTGGAATTCATGCAGCGACACCCGATTGCCGCCACCTGGGGGCGGTCCGATTTGGCATCTTCTGACATGATGAGCATGGAGACCACCAAACGGGTGTGGCAAGCCCGGCTTGATCCTCGGCGCAACACACCTTCCATTGGAATCTACTCCCATGTAAAAGACCGGTGGGGCATCTTCCATGCGCAGCCCTTTGTGCTCAATGAGCGCCAGGCGGGCGTGGCCATTGAAGGTGTCATCCGCCAAGAAAAGCTGGAGACCAGCCAGCTTGCTGTGGATACCCATGGCTACACCGACTTTGCCATGTCACATGCCCGTTTGCTTGGTTTTGATCTTTGCCCGCGGTTGAAGGAACTCAAACAGCGCCACCTCTTTGTGCCACGCGGCACCAAAGTGCCCGCAGAAATCGCTGCGGTGTGCGAAGCCAATGTCGACGTCGCTTTGATCGAAAAGCATTGGGATAGTCTGGTGCACCTGGCAGCCTCGGTCATGAGCGGACATGCCAGTGCGGTGGCAGCTCTTGCGCGGTTCGGTTCTGCCGCCCAGGGCGATCCAATCTATGAGGCTGGCGTGCAATTGGGGCGGTTGCTGCGTACGGCGTTTTTGGCTGACTACTTTGTCAAGGACGCTTTCAGGAACGAGTTGCGCCGGGTGCTCAATCGGGGCGAGGCTGTTAACGCCCTCAAGCGCGCCATTTATACCGGCCGGATCAGCCCGGCGCAGGCCAAACGTGTCGATGAAATGCAGGCTGTGGCCGATGCGTTGAGCCTGATGGCCAACATCGTGATGGCGTGGAATACCTCACAGATGCAGGCGGTCCTGGATCGCTGGTCGAACCGCCGCCAGGTCATTCCACCGGAACTGATCGAGAAGATTGCGCCCACCAGGCTGGAGAGCATCAACTTGCGGGGTGTGTTTCGCTTCCCGGTTGACCGCTATGCTGACCAAATCCTGCCTTCGCGGCCAAATGCATCGATAACTGGCACCAATGGATGAAACCGACCACGGTTTGACGCCACGAATCGCAGATTTGAAAGTGAACAGGAAAGTCAATGAAATCAACGATCTACCAACACCACCTCCGCGCCAGTGCTAGCTTTTCGTACCGTCACTTATTGCACTGAAAACGAGGAGACCCCATCGATGGCCTCCTGCTCGGTCTTGAAACGGAACACCGGGGCAAACGGCCCGAAGGTCTCCTCGCGCGCGCACAGCATGTCGGGTGTGGCGTTGGCCACCACCGTGGGCTCGAAGAACTGGCCCGAGCCCAGGGTTTTGAGGCGCTGGCCACCGGCCAGCACCTTGCCACCCTTGGCCACGGCATCGTCGAGATGGCGTTGCACCTTCTCCAGCGCCGCTTCCTCGATCAGTGGCCCCTGGTTCACCCCCTCCTCGAAGCCATTGCCCACCTTGGCCGTCCGGACCTTGGCAGCGAACTTCTGCACGAACTGGTCGTACACCCCGTCCTGCACATAGAAACGGTTGGTGCACACGCAGGTCTGGCCGGCGTTGCGGTACTTGCTGGCAAAGGCCCCTTCGACGGCCGAATCGATGTCGGCATCGTCAAACACGATGAAGGGCGCATTGCCGCCGAGTTCGAGCGACATCTTCTTGATCGTGGGCGCACTCTGCGCCATGAGGATGCGGCCCACCTCCGTGCTGCCGGTGAAGCTGATGTGGCGCACCACATCGCTGGCGCACAGCACCTTGCCGATGGCAATCGAATTGGCGGCATCGGCCGAGAGGATGTTGAGCACGCCGGCCGGAATGCCCGCGCGCACCGCCAGCTCGGCGGCGGCCAGGGCCGTGAGCGGCGTCAGCTCGGCCGGCTTGATGACCACCGGGCAACCGGCGGCCAGGGCCGGGGCCACCTTGCGCGTGATCATGGCCAGGGGGAAGTTCCAGGGCGTGATGGCCGCGCACACGCCGATGGGCTGCTTGAGCACCAAGAGGCGCCGGTTGTTGTCGAACTGCGGCAGGGTCTCGCCATTGACGCGCTTGGCCTCTTCGGCGAACCACTCGACAAAGCTGGCGCCATAGGCGACCTCGCCCTTGGCCTCAGGGAACGGCTTGCCCTGCTCGGCGGTCATGATGCGCCCCAGGTCGTCCTGGTTCGCCATGAGCAGGTCATACCACTTGCGCAGGATGATGGAACGCTCCTTGGCCGTCTTGGAGCGCCAGGCGGGCCAGGCGGCGTTGGCGGCGGAAATGGCGGCCTGGGCATCCTGGGGGCCCAGGTTGGCGACCTCGGCCAGAAGCTGGCCGGTGGCCGGGTCGTGCACTGCGAAGCGGCTGGCGCCGCTGATCCATTGGCCGTCGATCAGTGCGTCGGTCTTGAGCAGGCTCGGGTCTTTGAGCTGGGCGAGGGGGCTGTGGGCTTGGGAGGTGGGCATGGGGGCTCCGACGGTGCGAATGGAACAGAAAACAGGAACTTACCGCAAATGGCAAAGGGCGAAGTAAACACAGGTGACGCTGGCCCTGTGTCGAAAAGGACCTTCTACAGGAACTCGATTTCGATGAAGGCCACTTCCTGGCCCGTGGGGTTGATGACGTTGTGAGCCGTGCCCACGGGGCGGGTGTACGACTGGCCGGGCGCAAGCGGCACGCGCCGCTCGCCTTCGGGCGTCTCCAGCAGCAGCTCGCCGCCGGTGGTGGGCACCACCACGTAGTCGTGGCCGTGGGTGTGCCAGCCGGTTTCGGCGCCCGGCGGAAAGCGCCATTCGGTCACCACGGTACGGGCGTTGCGGATCTGCTCGGTGGCGATGGCGGCGGGGCGCGAAGGGGTGGCAGTCATAAAATGCTATTGAAAATGTAGCTATTGGCGCTTGATGGATGGGCTCTGCATGCCGTTTTGGCTGATAACCAGCGAATTCACTTGCTCCGCCCGCGCAGCCATTCGAGCGTCATCATCAGCGCCGTGGTGAACAGCGTCAGCAGCGTGGCCACGGCGGCGATCACGGGCGAGATGTTCTCGCGGATGCCGGTGAACATCTGGCGTGGCAGCGTGACCTGCTCGGGGCCGGCGAGGAACAGCGTGACCACGACTTCGTCGAATGAGGCGGCGAAGGCGAACAGCGCGCCCGAGATCACTCCCGGAGCGATCACCGGCAGGGTGATCTTGAAGAAAGTGCGCACCGGCCCGGCTCCCAGGCTCAGGCTGGCCTTGACCAGGTTCTGGTTGAAGCCCTGCAGCGTGGCCAGCACCGTGGTCACCACGAAGGGCGCGCCCAGCGCGGCGTGCACCAGCACCAGGCCGAGGTAGGTCTCGGACAGGCCGATGCGCGCGAAGAACAGGTACGTGCTGACAGCCACCACGACGATGGGCACCACCATGGGCGAGATCAGCAGTCCGCTGATGAGCCCCTTGCCCACGAAGCGTGTGCGCGCCAGCCCCATGGCCGCGAGCGTGCCCAGGGCGGTGGCCAGCACCGTGGCCAGCGGCGCGACGATGAAGCTGTTGCGCGTGGCGCGCGCCCACTCGGCCGAGGCAAACAGTTCCTCGTACCACTGCAGCGACCAGCCCGGCAGCGGGTACGACAGGAAGGAACCGCTGGAGAACGACAGCGGAACGATGACGATGATCGGCAGCAGCAGGAACAGCAGCACGCCGATGCAGAAGGCGCGCAGCGCCAGCCAGCCGAGCTTGTCGCTCAGTTGGTAATGCGCGGGGAAGTAGGCGGTTTTCATGGTAGGTAGTCCGCGCAAGGTTTAGCCGAGGTTGAGTTCAGCCTTGCCGAACTTGCGGTAGATGGCATAGAGCACCAGCGTGGTCACCAGCAGCACCGAGCCGAGCGCGGCCGCCATGCCCCAGTTGACCTCGACGTTGGTGTACTGCGCCACGTAGTAGCTCAGCATCTGGTCGCTCGGGCCGCCCAGCAGGGCGGGCGTGACGTAGTAGCCGATGGCGGTGATGAACACCAGCAGGCCGCCGGCGGCCACGCCGGGGTAGGTCTGCGGCACGTAGACACGAAAGAACGCGGCCAGCGGCGTGCTGCCCAGCGAAACGGCGGCGCGCAGGTAGTTGGGCGGGATGGACTTCATCACGCTGTAGAGCGGCAGGATCAGGAAGGGCAGCAGGATGTGCACCATGGCGATGACCACGCCGAGCCGGTTGAACAGCAGCGGCACGGGGGTGTCGGTCAGGCCCAGGGACATCAGGAAGCGGTTGACCAGGCCGTTGCTTTGCAGCAGCACGATCCAGGCAGCGATGCGCACCAGCACCGAAGTCCAGAACGGCACCAGCACCAGGATCATCATCAGGTTGGCGCGGCGCTCGCTCAAGGTGCTGAGCCAGTAGGACAGCGGGTAGCCGATGAGGATGGCCAGCAGCGTCACCGTGGCGCTCATCTCGAAGGTGCGTACCAGGATGTCGCGGAACGCGGCCGCTTCGGCGGGCACCTGGGTGATCCGCCCCTCGGGCGTGCGCTGCAGATCCACGGCGGCCAGCAGGTAGTCCGGCGTCCAGCGCGAGGCGTTCTTGGCGATGGCCTGCCAGTACGGCAGTTCGCCCCAGCGGGCGTCGAGCGCCAGCATCTGTTCACGGGTCTGGGTATCGGTCAGTCCGGTGCCCAGCGGCAGGGCGCGGTAGGTGCCCATGATGAGCGAGCGCGCGCCGCTGACCTCGCTGTTCAGACGCCGCGCCAGCGCACCGGCCTGCGCCGTCTCCTGCAGTGCCGAGAGGTCCCGCACCAGCGCGGCATAGGCCGCGTCGGGCGGGGCGCTCTGGCGGTCCCAGCCTTTCAGCGCCGGGCCGGTATGCACCAGGGTGTCGGCCACCTCGGGGTTTTCCACGGCGCGGATCAGCAGGCCCGCCAAAGGCACCATGAACACCACCAGCAAAAAGGCCAGCAGGGGCAGGGTCAGTGCCATGGAGCGCAGGCGGCGCCTGCGCTCGGCGGTGCGCAACTGGCGCCCCAGATCGGGGGGCGCGTCCTGGTCCTGGGGGACTGCCATGGTGGCGGTGCTCATGCGGGGGCCTTCATGCGGGTGGGTGTTTGGCGGTGTGTATTCCGTGTCCGAATCATGCGTGTCCAGGCGCGAAGCCGCAGGCAGTGCTGTGGCACGACAAGGCTGAGCAACAACGACACGCGTGATTCAGACAGGGAATCATTGGGCGGCCCAGGCGGCGAAGCGTTTTTCGAGCGCCTCGCCCTGGTCGGCCCAGAAGGCCACGTCGAAGCGCAGCGCATCCTTGCTGTTGGCGGGCGAGGTGGGCAGCAGGGCCTGCGTCTTGGCGTCGATCTTGGCCATGGCCTTGTTGTTGGTCGGGCCGTAGGAGATGTGGCGTGCGTACTCGGCCTGGGCGTCGGCGCTGCTGGCCAGGGCGATGAACTTCATGGCCGCTTCCTTGTTGGCGCCGCCCTTGGGCATGACCCAGAAGTCCAGGTCGTAGATGCCGCCGGTCCAGGTGATCTTGAGGTTCTGGCCTTCGCGCTGCGCGGCGTCGATACGGCCGCTGAAGGCGCTGGTCATGGCCACGTCGCCGGCCACCAGGAACTGCGGGGGCAGCGCGCCGGCTTCCCACCACTGGATGTGAGGCTTGAGTTCGCCCAGTTTCTTGAAGGCGCGGTCGGCGCCATCCTTGGTGCCCAGCACCTTGTACACGTCGGCAGCCTTCACGCCGTCGGCCATGAGCGCGAATTCGAGGTTGTAGCGCGCGCCTTTGCGCAGGCCGCGTTTGCCGGGGAATTTCTTCACGTCCCAGAAATCGGCCCAGCCGGTGGGGGCGGTCTTGAGCTTGTCGCCGTTGTAGGCCAGCACGGTGGACCAGACAAAGGCGCCCACGCCGCATTCATGCACGGCGGCGGGCAGGTAGTCGGATTTGCTGCCGAGCTTGCTCCAGTCCATGCGCTCGAACAGGCCTTCGTCGCAGCCACGGCTGATGTCCGGACCCTCGACCTCGACCACGTCCCAGGTCACCTTCTTGGCTTCGACCATGGCCTTGATGCGGGCCTGTTCGCCGTTGTATTCCACCTGGGTGATCTTGCCGCCCGTGGCCTTTTCGTAGGCCTCGAAATAGGCCTTCTTCTGCGCGGCTCCGTTGGCGCCGCCGAAGTTCACGACGGTGATGTTGTGCTGCGCCAGGGCGGGCAGGGCCAGGGCCGCGGCGGCGGCCAGCAGCAGGGGTTGGAAAAGCTTCTTGTGGTTCATGGTTGTCTCCTCGGGGTTGGGTGTGGAAGGAAAGGGGGAATCAGAGGCTGAGAGCATTTCGGCCGTGCCCGAAAGGCGCGCCAAAACGCGCCGGATCGAGGCGCAAAACGCAGCCATAGCTCGGGCTATGGCGAGTATTTGCAACGACGAGCCGGTGCGTTTTGGCGTGCAAGGCGGGCATGGATGAAAGACTCTCAGCCTCTTACAGGTACACGCGCATGTGCTGCGCCGGTGCATGCAGCTGGACGGTGTGGCCGGGCGTCGGAACGGCATGGTGGTTGAGCGAGAGCTTGACCATGACCTCGGCCTCGCTGGCCATCTTGCAGCGCAGGCGCAGGTGGTCGCCGAAATAGATCACGTCCATCACGGTGCCGCTCAGGGTGTTGCCACTCTCGCCATCGGCCAGCTGGATGCGCTCGGGGCGCACGCTGCACTGCACCGCATCGCCCACCGTGGCGCGGTTGACATTGAGGCCACGCAGGCGGGTGCCGTCCTTCAGTGCCACCACGCACTCCTCGCCGTCGGTGGCGTGGACCTTGGCTTCGAGCACGGCGTTGTCGCCGACGAAGTTGGCAACGAAACGGTTGGTCGGGGTCTCGTAGAGCCGGTCCACACGGTCGATCTGCTGGATGCGGCCGTCGTTGAATACCGCCACGCGGTCGGACATGGTCAGTGCCTCGGACTGGTCGTGCGTCACGTACACAAACGTCACGCCCAGGCGGCGGTGCAGCGCCTTGAGCTCGATCTGCATGTGCTCGCGCAGCTGCTTGTCGAGCGCGCCCAGCGGCTCGTCCATCAGCACCAGCTGCGGATCAAACACCAGGGCACGTGCCAGCGCCACGCGCTGTTGCTGGCCGCCCGACATCTGCGCCGGGTAGCGCATGCCCATGGTGTCCATCTGCACCATCTCCAGCGCGCGCGCCACCTTGGCCTCGCGCTCGGCCTGGGGGAGCTTGCGCACGCGCAGCGGGTAGGCGATGTTCTCGGCCACCGTCATATGCGGGAACAGGGCGTAGTTCTGGAAAACCATGCCGAAATTGCGCTTGTGCGGCGGAGTGCGTGTGATGGGCACGCCGTTGAGACTGATCTCACCGGCCGTGGGGGACTCGAACCCGGCGAGCATCATCAGCGTGGTGGTCTTGCCTGAACCCGAGGGGCCCAGCAGCGACAGGAATTCGCCGCGCTGGATGTCCAGGTTCAGGTCACGCACCACCAGGCTGGTGCCGTCGTAGGTCTTTTGCACCCCTCGGAACGTTACGAGTGCGTCGCTTGCGGTCATGGCAGGAGTCGGGTTGTGGATGCGATGGCGTGAACTGTAGGACGTTCACACGCCCGCCGACATATCACATTGACCATCGTGGTTTTGCCGGCCCCGTTGGGGCCGATCAGGCCCAGCACCCTGCCGCGTTCGAGCGACAGGCTCACGGACTTGAGCGCGCGCACCCCCGAGAAGGTGAGGCTGACCGCTTCGGCGCGCAGCTGCGCATGCAAGCTTCTAAATTTCGAACCCTCGGGGCTCCGATACCGGCCCCCGATCCGGTCCCTTGTTTATCCAGTTGCAGGAGATTTCGCTTATGTCCACCCGGAACGTTGATCCGATCACACTCGCCGTTGTGCGAGGAGCCCTGGAAACGACGCAGAGAGAGATGACGCTGACGCTCGAGAAGACGGCGCGCTCCAGCGTGTTCAATGTGGCGCACGACTACAGCAACGCGCTGTTCAACCACCGCGCCGAGATGATCCTGCAGGGCCAGGACATCCCTATTCACCTTGGCGGGCTGATGCCTGCCATGAAGGCCGTGGCCAACTACTTCGGCGACGACATCCACGAGGGCGATGTCATCTACCACAACGACCCCGTCATGATGGGCAGCCACATCCTCGACTGCTGCATGTACAAGCCCATCTTCTACAAAGGCAAGCTCGTGTTCTGGAGCGTATCCAAGGGACATGTGACCGACATCGGCGGCCCGGTACCGGCCGGCTATAACCCGGATGCCAAAGATCTGTACGCCGAAGGCCTGCGCATCCCGCCGGTAAAGCTGTGGGACCGTGGCCAGCCGCGCAAGGACGTGATCAACTTCATGCTCACGAACGTGCGCTCCCGGCGCGACTGGGAGGGCGACCTGTACGCGCAGCTCGGCGCCGTATCGATCGGCGAGCGCAATCTGCTCGCCCTGCTCGACAAGTACGGTGTCGAGGAAGTCCAGAACTGCGTGGACGAACTGCTGGACATGGCCGACAAGTCGATGCGCTCGCTGATGGCCAGCGTGCCGGACGGCACGTATGAAGCGACGGCCGTTCTCGAAGACAACGGCCACGGTCTCGGCGAGCTGGCCATCAAGGCCACCGTCACCATCGCCGGCGACGACTGCCACATCCGCATCGACAGCCCGCCGCAGGTCCCCTACTTCATCAACAGCTACGAGGGCAACTCGCATTCGGGGGTCTACCTCGGCGTGATGATGTTCGCGCGCGTCCCGCCGCCGTACAACGAGGGCCTGTACCGCTGCGTGAAGCTCGACCTGGGGCCCAAGGGAACGCTGTGCAATGCACAGGAGCCTGCGCCCCACGTCAACTGCACGACCACGCCCATGGAGACTCTGGCCGACGCAGTGCGCCTGGCACTGGAGAAGGCCCTCCCGGAACGCGCGGTCGGCTCCTGGGGCCATACCAGCGGCCTCAACATCGCCGGCAAGGACACGCGCAACAACGAAGACTACGTGACCATGGTGCTGGCCACCCTGATCAGCGGCGGTGGTGCAACGGCCAAACTGGACGGCTGGAACTCGGTCGGGCCGCAATGCTGCTTCGGTGCGCTGACCTCTGGCGACATCGAGATCCTGGAGTACTCCTATCCGATCGTGATCCACCGTTACGGCCTGGTGACGGACAGCGGCGGCGCCGGCAAGAACCGCGGTGGCTGCGCCACGGTCTGGGAGGTCGAGCCCATCGACCACGAGATGACGGTGGTGAGCTTCGGCGAGGGCCGCCAGTACCCCGCGCTCGGCGCGCAAGAGGCGGAGAACGCAAGGCCTGAGCTGAAGATCGGGCGGGTGGAGCGCACCGAGGGCGGCAAGATCCTGGAGACGATGGACAAGAACGCGATCCAGACGATTCGGCCGGGCCAGCGCGTGTCCTCGTTCAATCCAGGCGGCGGCGGCTGGGGCAGCCCGCTCGACCGCGACATCGCCAAGGTCGTCCACGACGTACGCAACCGCTATGTGTCCGTGGACGCCGCCAAGGACGAATACGGCGTGCTGGTCGACACCGCCAACTGGCAGGGACGTCCGACCGCGGCCCGCGGCTGACCGCGCTCGCTTCCACCCGTCCTGTACCTCTCGCTCGCGGCGCGCGCGAGGGGACACCCTCAACCTTTTTTTAATCCACACCCATCATGAAATACCGACTTGGAGTCGATGCTGGCGGCACGTTCACGGACTTCGTGCTCGCAGACAGCGAAGGAAACGTACACCTCTTCAAGGCCACCTCGACGCCCGAAGATGGAACGCGGGCGATCGCCGACGGCTTCGGCCAGATCGCCGAAAAGCTCAGAATCCCGATGTCCGACATCCTGGCGAACACGGAACTGTGCGTGAACGGCACGACCGTCGGCCTGAACGCGCTGATCCAGCACAAGGGCGTCAAGACCGGCCTGCTGTGCACTGAGGGCCACGAGGACTCCCTGGAGATCCGGCTGGGCCACAAGGAAGAAGGCTACCGCTACGACGATGCCTACCCGCCTGCCAAGATCCTCGTCGAGCGCCACCTGCGCGTTCCCGTGCGCGAGCGGACCCTCTCCGACGGCACGGTGCGCACGCCGATGGACGAGCAGCAGATCCGCGATGCCTGCACGCTGTTCAAGCGCGAGGGCGTGCAGGCCGTCGCCATCTCGTTCCTGTGGAGCGTTGCCAACGACCGCCACGAACGCCGCGCGGCGGAGATCGTGCGCGAGCTGATGCCGGACGCCTATGTGTCGGTGGGCGTGGAGGTGCTGCCGCAGTTGCGCGAATACACCCGGACCTCGACGGCCGTGGTCAACGCCTACCTGGGCCCGGTGCTCAACGCCTATGTCACGCGCATTGACAACTTCTACAAAGAGTGCGGCACGCGCATCCCCGTACGCTACTTCCAGTCGAATGGCGGCATGGCGTCGCGCAGCGTCATGGTGTCGCGCGCGGTCAACGCCATCAACTCCGGGCCGGCTTCCGCGCCGATGGCCGGCCGCCACGTCGCGCACCCGCTGGGCTTCGAGAACTTCATCACGGTGGACATGGGTGGCACCTCGTTCGACATCACGCTCACCCACCAGGGCAAAACGAACGTCACCAAGGACCAGGACTTCCTGCGCTACCGCATCGGCACGCCGATGATCCAGGTGGAGACGCTGGGCGCCGGCGGTGGCTCCATCGGATGGATCGACGGTATGGGCGTGATGAACGTCGGCCCGCAGTCGGCCGGCGCCAGCCCCGGCCCGGCCTGCTACATGCGCGGCGGCACGCAGCCGACCGTCACCGACGCCAACGTGGCGCTGGGCTACCTGAACCCCGTCTCCCTGCTCGGCGGGCGCCTGCCGATCGACGCCAAGGCCTCGCGCAGCGCCATCGAGAAGCAACTTGCTGAGCCGCTGAAGATCTCCGTAGAGAAGGCCGCACTGGGCATCTTCAACATCGTCAACAACAACATGGTCAACGGCATCCGCCGTGTATCCATCGAACGCGGCTACGATCCACGCGATTTCGCGCTGATCGGCGCTGGCGGGGCCACCGCGCTGCACATCACCGCCCTGGCCAGCGAGATCGGGATCCGTACCGTGCTGGTGCCGAAGCTGGCGTCGGGTCTGTGCGCGCTCGGCCAGGTGCTGTCCGATGTGAAGTACAACTACATGGCAGCGACACCCTTGCGACTGGATGCGGGCGCGGACTTGGCCAAGTTGGAGCAGCGCTTCACGGAACTGCAGCGCGAAGGCGAGGCAGCGCTGAAAGAAGAAGGCATCGCGGCATCGCGCATCTCGTTCAAGCGCAGCATCGACATGCGCTACATCGGGCAGGTCCATGAATGCTCGGTCGACATCGGCGAGACCGTGGTGAGCGCCGTAACGATCGAGGAGATCAAGCAGGCTTTCCACAAGCTGCACAAGCAGCTGTTCACCTACGACCAACCCGAGAACCTCATCGAGATCGTCAACATCGAGATGACAGTTCTCGGCAAGACCGGCGCGCTGGAGACGGCTCCGCTGCCGAAGGGAGGCGACGTGGCGGCCGCCATCCACACTCGGCGCCCGATGTTCTTCGGTCGCAGCACGGAGCCAGTGGACACGCCGGTTTACGACGGTACCAAGCTGGGTGCGGAGTCTGTCGTGCACGGTCCCGCGGTGATCGACGAACCCACCACGACCATCGTGGTGCAGCCGGGCTGGAGCGCCCGCCTGGACGCCACCGCCTGCTACGTGATCACGTCACAGGACTGACAGACCACGCCGTGGAACCGCGCACCGCGGCAGGTGCGCATCCACAAGCTCGACCGCGCACGCCGCCTTCGCGAGAAGGCGGCGTGCGGTCATTCTGGCGCTAGAAAGCCGGCGCTGCTGCGCATCGCGCCAAGCCCCACCTCGGCCCCGAATATGTGTCATTGCCGGCAGGACATTATCTCCAGCGGCTAGGAGTCATTTCCGACAGCCGCTGAATATTCAGGAGTCCAATCTGATCTAGCTGGCGGTCGCAGTCGCATCTCGGCGCCCTCCCAGCGATCCATAAGCTTGGCTCTTCCATTGATAAGCGCGACATGCACCAAACCGATGCACGCGCGCAGTTTACCGCTGTTCCACGCACCGGCTAGGGGTATTTCCGGAGGCTCCACGCGGGCACGAACCATGCATAACTGGGAAAATCTTAGGTGGGCTGCACGCAGTGCGGCGGCTCATGCATCGACGAGGCAAGCATGGACAAGTCCTTTTCTACGATCGAACAGCGTCACGACTCGACATTCTCCTACTGGAACAAAGCAGTCGCGGATACTTATTTTGATATGCAGTTGTGCTATCAGAATGACGACATTTTCAACGGGCAGTTGGAATCTTGGGATTTGTCCACAGTCCAGCTGTCGCGCATGGCTTCCGACGGCGCGATCTATAAACGCTTGCAAAAAGATTGCAGTACGAACGAGCGCCAGGTATTGGTCACGGCACCGGTGATCAGCGAGTTCGAATTCAGTCAGATGGGCCGCACCACGCGCTGCGAACCGGGTCAGTTTCTGCTGGAGCTTAGCGAAGAACCATTCGTGTTTGGTCACAGCAAACACAACGAGGTCTGGGTTCTGAAGATTCCGGTCACGGCCCTTCGCGCGCGGATCGGTGAGCCGAAACGGTTTTGCGCACGCTCATATGGCGCCCAGGAAGGCGTGGGGGGACTTCTCGGCGATTATTTCCGCCTGATGATGCGGCACCGCGACATGGCGCATGACGCCAATGTGCGCGCGCTGATGGGCACCCATTTCGTCGATCTGCTGGCGATGAGCCTGCAGAACCATCCTGACGCACTGCAGTCCTCCCAATCGGCGGTGCGTGACGCCCATTTGGCACGCATCGAGGAGTATGTACGGCTGCATTTGTGCGACCCGGATCTCTCGCCAGATCACATTGCACAGGCTTGCGGAATTTCATTGCGCTATCTGCACCTGCTGTTCAAAGGCGCAGAAGCTTCGGTTTGCCAATGGATACGCGAGAAACGCTTGCAATCGGCGCATGAAATGCTCCGGAGCGCCACTCAGCGCACGTCCATCGCACAGATTGCCTACGCGGTGGGTTTCAGCGACCACGCGCAGTTCTCCAATGCGTTTCGCAAGCGTTTCGGCCATGCGCCCAGCGAGATTCGACCGGCCCGCAGCTCAGAGGCTTCAGTACCCTTCATGGGAGTTGATGGAATCGATATCGAGAAAGCACGCTCGAACCGGCGGCTTCACCATTGAGCAGGGGTGCGCCTCCTGTCACAGGCGGAGCGCCACCCCAAAAAAAAAGAAGCCGGGCATCCAACCCGGCCTCTTCGCCATCAATGAAACAGTCGTTTAGTGAATCTCGCGTTCGAAACGATCCAATGCGCGATCGAATCGTGAGAACAGTTCATCCACCTGCTTCGGCTCGATGATCAACGGCGGGCAGAACGCAACGGCATCGCCCAGCGCGCGAACGATCAAGCCTTCTTCCTGCGCGTACTGCGCCACTGTGACACCTGACTTGCGATCGGTAAACCCGACCTTTTTCTCTTTGTCCTGCACCAGTTCGATGGCGCCGATCAAGCCGATGGTGCGCACCTCCCCGACGTGTCGGCGCTGCGCGAGGCGGCGCAGGGCTCCACCGAACTGTGGAGCCAAGTCCCGCGTCCGCGCGACGATGTTGTCCTCCTCGTAGACCTTGAGGACTTCCAGTGCCACCGCGGCGGCGACCGGATGGCCCGAGTACGTGTAGCCGTGGCCGAAGCTGCCGTGGCGGGCGCTGTTCTGGGCGATGGCCTCGTAAACCTGCGCGCTCACCATCACCGCCGAGATCGGCATGTAGGCCGACGACAGGCCTTTGGCGCAGGTCAGGATGTCGGGCTGGATGTTGAATGTCGTCGAACCGAACATGTTGCCAGTGCGCCCGAAACCGCAGATCACCTCGTCGGCAATCATCAGCACGTTGTACTTGCGGAGCACGGCCTGCACCTTCTCGAAATACCCCGCCGGCGGAACGATGACGCCACCGGCCCCCATTACCGGCTCGGCGATGAATGCCGCGACCGTCTCGGGCCCCTCCTGCAGGATCTGCTGCTCCAGTAGCCCGGCCAGGCGCGTCGCGAAGGCTTCTTCCGTTTCCCCCGGCAGCCCATTGCGATACAGGTGCGGACATTCGGTGTGCAAGAACCGGGTGGAAATGGGCAAATCGAAGTCATTGTGGTTGCTTGCCAAACCGCCCATGCTAGCCGCCACTGCCGTGACGCCATGGTAGGCATTGCGTCGGGCAATGATTTTCTTCTTCTGCGGCTTTCCAATGGCATTGTGGTAATACCACACCATCTTCGCCGCGCTGTCGTTCGCTTCGGATCCTGAATTGGCGAAGAATACCTTGCCCATCGGAGCGGGCGCAACGGCCAACAAGCGCTCGGCAAGTTCGGCCACTGCATTGTTCGTCCGGTGATAGAACGTGTGGTAGTACGGCAGCGTATTCAAGGCCTGCGTCGCCGCCGCAATCAGCCGCGGGTGGTTGAATCCCAGGGACGCGCACCACAGACCGGACATGCCCTCCAGATAGCGGCGACCCCTATCGTCGACGACATGGATGCCATCGCCCTGAACGATGACCAGGGGCTCGACCTGACCGGCCTGAGCCAGGTTGGTGTAGGAATGCAGATGGGCTGCGACATCCTTTTGCGCAATGCTGCTGTTCATGGTGTCTCTTTCAAAATGGTCATGAGTTCGGATCAACGGAGCACATCGCCCACGCAGATGTATTTCATCTCCAGGTACTCGTCCATGCCGTGGCGCGAGCCTTCGCGACCTAGCCCGGATTGCTTCACACCGCCGAACGGCACGTGCTCGGTGGCGATCACCCCGGCATTGACGCCCAGAATCCCGCACTCCAGCGCTTCGGCCACCCGGGTAATGCGGCCGATGTCGCGGCTGTAGAAGTAGCTGGCGAGCCCGAACTCGGTGCTGTTGGCAGCAGCGATAGCATCAGCCTCGGTCTTGAACCTGAAAATTGGCGCCAGCGGGCCGAAGGTTTCTTCGCTCGCGCACAGCATGTCGGCCCTGGCCTCGGCCAGCACGGTCGGCTGGAAGAACTGCCCCTGCAAGCGGCTTCCGCCGACCGTGACGCGCGCGCCCTTGGCCTTCGCGTCGTCCAGGTGACGCTGGACCTTGTCCACTGCCGCCGGCTCGATCAGCGGCCCCTGGACCACCCCCTCGTCGAAGCCGTTACCAATCTTGAACGCGCTGACCTTGGCGCTGAACTTCTCGACGAAGGCGTCGTACACCGCCTCCTGCACGTAGATCCGGTTCGCGCACACGCAGGTCTGACCCGCATTGCGGTACTTGCTGGCGATGGCTCCCTCCACTGCGGATTCGAGGTCTGCGTCATCGAACACGATGAACGGGGCGTTGCCGCCGAGCTCCAGAGCCAGCTTCTTGATGGTCGGTGCACTCTGCGCCATCAGGATCCGCCCCACCTCGGTCGAGCCGGTGAAGCTGATGTGGCGCACGGTGTCGCTCGCGCAGAACACCTTGCCGGCCTGGACACTGTTGTCGGCATCCGCCGTCAGCACGTTCAGCACGCCGGCAGGAATGCCTGCGCGCACGGCCAGTTCCGCCGCGGCCAGCGCCGTCAACGGCGTGAACTCGGCCGGCTTGATCACCACGGTGCAGCCTGCCGCAAGGGCCGGCGCGACCTTGCGCGTGATCATGGCCAGCGGAAAGTTCCAGGGCGTGATCGCGGCACACACGCCGATCGGCTGGCGCAGCACCGACAGCCTGCGGTTGTTGTCGAAGTGCGGCAGGACTTCGCCGGACACGCGCTTGGCCTCTTCGGCGAACCATTCGACGAAGCTGGCGCCGTAGATGACTTCGCCCCTGGCTTCCGCGAAAGGCTTGCCTTGCTCGGCCGTCAGGATGCGGGCCAGGTCGTCCACGTTGGCCATCAGTAGGTCGTACCAGCGCCGCAGGACGTTGCTGCGCTCTTTGGCCGTGGTCGTCTTCCATGCTGCCAGTGCCGCGTCGGCCGCTGCGATCGCAGCCTCGGCGTCAGCGGGCCCCAGGTTGGCGACATCGGCCAGCTTTTGACCTGTTGCAGGGTCGGTCACGGCAAACCGGGCGGTCCCGGACAGCCACTGGCCGTTGATCAGCGCCGAGGTGCGCAGCAGCTTGGCGTCCTTGAGTTGGAGAAGGGGTGAATGGGCGGTGGTCATGCAGATGAATCCGATAGCAGAATGGCCGAAGCACGGACGCCGCATGCGACGTCATCGATCCGGCAGGCGAAGGTGCAGAGCACGTATGTCTGGGGGTCAGCGCTTGAGCAGGACGGGCAGAGGCACCGGGTTGGAAATCGTCCACTCGTCCACGATGCCGGGTTTACCCGCCCTGACTTCCGAGATCAGCAGGCGAGCCTGGTTCTGGTGGTGGATGTCCTTGCTGAAGGTGCGCGGGCCGACCAGCGTGGGCTCGCCGCGCATCTTTTCCAGTTCGGCGGTGACCTTGTCGGCGTCCAGGCTCTGGGCTCGTTGCACGGCCTTGGCCCAGACTTCGATCAGCACATAGCCGGGGTAGGCGAAGGTGTTGGACGGGCGGGCGCCGTAGCGTGTGGCGAAGGTCTTGTTGAAGGCCTCGACCTGGGGATTGGGGTCATCGCCATACACCGAGCCCTGCACCGGGACGGCGAAGTTCGACAGCCCTGGCACCGAGTCCAGCCAGTAGCTGCCGTCGACAGCGGCGCCGTTGAGGATCAGCGACTGGATGCCCGCCGCGCGCAACTGGCGCACGGCGCTGGCGGCGCCCGGAATGTAGGAGCACAGCATGATCGCGTCGGGCTCCCTGGGCAGCGCCTTGATGCGCGAGATCTGCGCGGCGATCGAGGCGTCGCCGTTCTTGAAGTTGTCGCGCCCGACGATGGTTACACCCTTGAGCTGCGGCGCCATCCAGTCGAAGCCGGTGCAGAGGCCCTTGTTGTACTCGATGGTGGTGTCCAGCAGCACATAGGCCTGGCGCATGTTGCGCTTGTGGTAGGCCCATTCGGCCATGGTGGCCCCCTGTACGGCACCCAGGACGGAAGAGCTGAAGGCGTATTTGCCCACGCCTTGCACCCCCGCCTTGATGTCTTCGGCGCAGAGGAAAAAGGACACCTTGCCCTTCTTCTGCGCTTCCAGGGCTGCCGGCGCGCCGAAGTCGTAGTCGCAGCTCACCACCAGCAGCTCGGCGCCCTGGTCCAGCGCCTCGAGGCCCGCCTTGGCGCTTTGCGCGCGGTCGGACTTGGTGTCGGTCTCGACGACCTTGAGCTTGCGTCCCAGCAGGCCGCCGGCGGCATTGATTTCGTCGATGCGGATCAGTGCAGCACGGCGCGCCGGTGTGTCGTAGGCTTCCAGCCAGCCGGATTTGGCATTGGCGAAGCCGACGACGATGTCCTTGCCGGCCTGTGCGCAGGCCAGACCGCTGGCCAGCAGGCCGGCGCACAGGGCAGGCAGCGCGCGGCCCAGGGGGGATGGAAAATGGGTTCTTGGCATGGAGGGTCTCCTGGTGGTTGTTGTGGAAAAGGGTGCGGAGTGCTCAGCGGGGCTGCATCTCCAGGGAAGCGGCGGGCAGGGGTGCTGATGGGTGGGTCAGGCGCGGCCACTGCCATTCGCGCCCCTGCATGAGTCCGGCGGGTCGCCGGATCAGTGTCAGCACCATGACGAGGCCAGTCACGACTTCCTGGCTGCCACTGGGCAGCTGAATGGCCATGCCGCCGAGCGAAACGCCGGTTTCCAGGCGGATCAGCAGCTCCATCAGCGCCGACAGCACCAGCACGCCGGTGACGGCGCCGCTCAGGCTCGCGCTGCCGCCGATCACCAGCATGGTCAGACAGGTGAAGGTGCGGCCGAGGTAGTACGCATCGGGGTTGACCACGCCAAGGAACTGCGCGTCCAGTGCGCCGCCCAGGCCGCAGACGAGCGCGCTGAGCACAAAGGCCACGAGCAACTGACGCCAGGCGTTGATGCCGCAGCTGCGCGCGGCCACGGGTTCCTCGCGCACGGCGCGCAGGGCTAGCCCGAAGCGCGAGATGCCGTGCCAGTGCGCCAGCGCGATGGCCCCGGCGGCAAAAAGGAATGCCTGCCAGACACCCACCGGCGTGGGAATGCCGACGATGGAGCTGGAGCCGGCGGTGACGCTGTCCCAGTTGGAATACACCACGTTGAAGATGGCCAGCAGCGAAAACGTGGCGATGGAGGCGGCAATGCCGCCCAGCCGCAGGATCACCGCGCCCGCCAGCAGCGCCACGGCGGCCGCCAGCAGGCCGGCCAGCAGCGAGGCGGGCACCCAGGGCATGCTGCTGTGCAGCAGGAGGTCGGGCAGGCCCGTCAGCACGTACTGCTTGATGGACGGCTCCATGGTGGTCCAGGCCACGCCATAGGCGCCGATGCCGACGAAGGCCATGTGGCCGAAGCTGATCAGCCCCGAGTGGCCGATGAAGATGAACATGCCCACCACCATCACGACGCGGATCAGCACCTCGGTGGTGGTGCGCTGCAAGCTGTTCGATCCGGCCAGGGACAGCACGGCCAGCAGCGCCAGGGCCAGGCACAGCAGCACGGGGGTTTCAAGGCGGTGGCGCAGCAGGAAGTTTTTCATGGCGGGTCGGTGAAGGATCGGGAGGAAAGGGTCAGACACGCTGGCGCGAGGCTCCGGTGATGAAGAGGCCGTTGGGCCGCCAAAGCAGCAGGGCGATGACGCCGAGGTAGACGAAGGCGTCGCGGAAGGCGCGGGCATCGAGCGGCAGCCAGGCCTGCAGGGCCGTGCTGACGAAACCGATGAGGAAGCCGCCGAGCACGGCGCCCATCAGGCTGCCCAGGCCGCCGATGACGGTGGAGACGAAGGCCACGAGCATCATGGGCGCGCCCATGCGGATGTCCACCAGCCCGGTCTGGTTCACCATGAACAGGCCGATGAGCGCGGCCAGCGCGCCGCTCATGCCGAAGGCCACGAGGATGACGCGGTTGGCCTTCACGCCCAGCATGCGTGCCATGTCGAAGTCCTCGGCGGCGGCGCGCATCTCCAGCCCGGCGCGGGTGTGCCGCAGCATCCAGGCCAGGCCCAGCAGCAGGGCCATGGTGATGCCGATCATCAGCATCTGCAGTGCTGGCACGCGCGCCCCCCACAGGTCCACCGGCAGGTTGAGCTGCGGCCACAGGTTCACGGCCTTGGCGCGGCTGCTGTGCAGCACGAGCAAGGTGTTCTGGATGACGAAGCCCAGGGCGAACGCGGCCATCATGGTGGTGGCGGGCGTGGCGTGGCGCAGGTGGCGGAAGACGGCCAGCTCGGCCAGCACCGCCAGGGCCGCGCCCACGCCCAGCACGGTGAGCACGATCAGCGGCGTGGCCCAGGCGCCCACCCACAGGGGGGCCACGGCTTCGGTGGTGGGCGCGATCAGCACGAAGATGGCGAAGGTCATCACATCGCCATGGGCGAAATTGACCAGGCGCATCACGCCGAAGATCAGCGCGATGCCCAGTGCGCCCAGCGCGTAGAGGCTGCCCAGGCTCAGGGCGTCGAACAGGTATTGGAGTGCGGCGGTCATGGTAGGGTGCGGCGTGGGGTGGGGAACGTCAGGCGTGCATGGCCGCTGGCGCGGCGTCGTAGCCGAAATAGGCCTGCTGCATCTGCTGCGCCGTGATCTGGCGCGGATCGCCTTCGAGGACGATGCCGCCCTCGCGCAGCATCACCATGCGGCCGCCGGTCAGGAGGGCGCGGCTGGCGCTCTGTTCGACGATCAGCAGTGTCAGGTCGCGCTCGGCGCGCAGGCGCAGCAGGGCCTCGTATACTTGGTCGGTCACGCGCGGCGCCAGGCCGAGCGAAGGCTCGTCGATGGCCAGCAGGCGCGGCGCGGCCATGAGGGCGCGGGCGATCACCAGCATCTGCTGCTGTCCGCCCGAGAGCAGCCCGGCCTGCCCGTGGGCGCGTTCGCGCAGCAGCGGGAACACGTCGAGCAGGTATTCCAGGTCGGCGGCCACGGCCAGGGCGTTGCGGCGCAGGCCGGTGCCGATGCGCAGGTTCTCCAGCACGGTCATCGAGCCGAAGACCTGCCGGCCCTCGGGTACCAGCGAGAAGCCGCTCGCGGCCACGGTCTCGGGCGCGCGGCCGGTGGTCAGCTGGCCGTCGAAGACGATGCGGCCCTGGCGCGGCTTGACCAGGCCGGCGATGGCCTTCATCAGCGTGGACTTGCCCGCGCCGTTGGGGCCGGTGACCATGACGGTCTCGCCAGCATGGATGGTGAGGTCGAGGCCGCGCAGCGCGGCGATGCCGCCGTAGCGCACGTGCAGGTCCTGGATGCTCAGCAGGGGGGTGGTCATGCGCAGGCCTCCTCGGTGGTGGGTGCTGGCAGCGCGGCGTCGCCGCCATCGGCCGTGCCCATGTAGGCGTGGCGCACGCGCTCGCTGCCACGGATGGCGTCCGGGTCGCCCTGGACGATCACTTCGCCCGCGTCCATCACCACGATGTGGCTGCAGATGCTCAGCACCAGGCGCACGTTGTGCTCGATCAGCAGCACGCCGCAACCGATGTGCTCGACGAGCTGGGCGATGGTGGCGCGCAGGTCGCTGGCCTCGTGGTCGTTCATGCCGGCGGCCGGTTCGTCCAGCAGCAGGAAGGCCGGGCCGCCGACCACGGCGCGGGCGATGCCCACGCGGCGCTCGTCGGTATAGGGCAGGGCGCTGGCGGGCATGCTTGCCAGGTGCGCCAGCCCCAGCCAGTGCAGGATGCGCCGCGCCTCTACGCCGGCGTCGCGGCGCGACATGCCCAGGCCGACGCCGGCCGCCTCCAGGTTGTCCTGCACCGACAGGTCGCGAAACAGCCGACCGCCCTGGAAGGTGCGGGCCACGCCGATGCGCCGGAAACGGTCAGCACCCAGGCCTTGCAGCGGGCGGTCGTCCAGCAGCACCCGGCCCGCGCCGGGCGTGTTGAAGCCGCTGAGCACATTGACCATCGTGGTCTTGCCGGCCCCGTTGGGGCCGATCAGGCCCAGCACCCTGCCGCGTTCGAGCGACAGGCTCACGGACTTGAGCGCGCGCACCCCCGAGAAGGTGAGGCTGACCGCTTCGGCGCGCAACTGCCGGGGCAGGGCGGATGGGGCGTGGGCGTTTGGCATCAGAGGGCGTTCCGGGTGATGACGTAGGTGCCGCTCTCGTCGAGCCGTGCCGTCCATCCGGGCGAGATGACCACGGTGGTGGTGGGCTCCTCGATCACGGCCGGGCCCTCGACGACGTCGTCAGCCCCCAGCTTCTCGCCGTCGTACACGGGGGTCAGGACGGTGCTGCCCTCGGCGCTGAAGATCATCTGCCGGCGCGTGCGGACGGCTTCCTGTGCCTTGCCGCCGGCTGGCATCCGGGGCGGGGGCAGCAGCGCGCTCTTGCCGAACACGGTGGACTCGATGTTCACCACTTCGACCAGGCTGTCGGGCTCGTTGTAGGTGAACAGCTGCTTGTGCAGGTCGTGGAACAGCTGCTTGATGTACGGCAGGTTGGCGGCGTTCACCGGGGTGTTACCGATGTCCACCGTGCACTCGTGCACCTGGCCGACATAGCGCATGTCGATGCTGCGACGGAAGGCGATGCGGCTCAGCGGAATGCCCTCGGCCTGCATGACGGTGATGCCGTCATGCTCCAGCGAGCGGAAGCGGTTTTCCAGGTCCGCCAGCGGGGCGCGGTCGTCCAGCCGCATGGGGGTGGCCGCCATGTAGTTGTATTTGATGTCAGACAGCAACTGGCCGAAGGCGCACAGGCCCGAGGCCAGCTTGGGCACCAGCACCGTGCGGCAGCCGATCTCCTGGGCCAGCGCCGTCAGGTGCAGGCCGGTGGCGCCGCCCGCGCCGATGAGGGCGAAGTCGCGCGGGTCGTAGCCGCGCTCGATGGACACGCGGCGGATGCCGTTGACCATGTTGTTGTTGACGATGCTGAAAATGCCGTAGGCGGCCTTTTCCACGCTGATGTACAGGGGCTCGGCCAGATGGTGCGAAATGGCCTGGCGCGACGCGGCCGCGTCGATGGGCAGGCGACCGCCCAGCAGCGATTCCGGGTTCAGGTAGCCCAGGACAACGTTGGCGTCGGTCACCGTGGGCTGCGTGCCGCCGCGCTGGTAGCAGGCCGGCCCGGGCATGGCGCCGGCGGACTGCGGGCCGACGTTGAGCACGCCCATCTGGTCGATCCAGGCGATGGAACCACCGCCCGCGCCCAGCGTCTCCACCTGGATCATCGGGGAGCCGATGCGGTAGCGCAGGAAGTCGATGTCCTTGTCGATGTTGGTCTTGTCCTCGTGCGTGAGCGTGATGTCGAACGAGGTTCCGCCCATGTCCACGGTGATGAAGTTGCGGATGTCCAGCGGCCGCGTGATGTAGCGCCCGGCCATGGGGGCCGATGCCGGGCCGGAGTTGATGGCGTTGACGGCGCGCGAGACCATCACGTCGCGCGCGGCCATGCCGCCGTTGGACTGGAAGTAGCGCACGGGCACCTGGGTGCCCTGTTCGCGGTAAAAGGTGTCGATGCGCTCGACGTAGTTCTTCAGCACCGGCCCCAGGTAAGCGTTGACCACGGCGGTGGAGGTGCGCGTGTATTCGCGCATCTGCGGGAACACCTCGATGCCGACCGAGACGTACACATCGGGCAGCAGCTCGCGCACGATCTGCGCGGCGCGCCGCTCATGGGCGTCGTTCGATACCGACCACAGGAAGGAGATGGCCACGGCCTGCACGCCTTCCCGGCGGAACAGCTCGCAGGCGGCGCGCACGTCTTCCTCGTGCAGCGGGGTGCGGATGCTGCCGTCGGCCAGCACGCGCTCGCGCACCGGCACGCGCAGGTGGCGCTCCACCAGCTGGCGCGCCGGCGGGTACTCGGCGTCGTAGCGGTAGCCTTCCTCCTTGTGGCCGAGGCGGATTTCCAGCGAGTCCTCGTGCCCGGCCGTGCAGATCAGCCCGGTCTTGACGCCCTTGTGCTGGATCAGCGCGTTCAGCGCCACGGTGGTGCCGTTGACGCACAGGTCGGTGCGCGCGAGGATCTCGTGCATCGGCTTGCCGAGCTTTTCCGAGATCTGCGCGAAGCCGTCGGCGATGGCGCGGGTGCCGTCCTCGGGGGTCGAGGTGGCCTTGAAGAGGTGGGTGTTGCCCTGGTCATCGGCCAGGACGAAGTCGGTGAAGGTGCCGCCAGCGTCCACGCCCAGTCGGTAGGTAGTCATGTGTGTCTCTCAGTCGTTCGTGTCGGTTCAGGGGCGGGCTCAGGCCTTGGCGAGGCGCGCGCCGCAGGCGGTGCCGGTCCAGGTGGCGGTGTCCACCGCAACGCCGTATTCGCGTGCCGCTGCCTCCAGCGACACATAGCCGTTGCGTACGTCGTGGACCACGCGCGAGATTTCGCGTTCGAAGGCGTTGCCCCAGCCCCCGCCGCCCGGATTGATGGTGGCCACGCGCTCGCCGGGCTGCACGGTCAGGATGGCGTTGCTGCGCATCACCTCGGTGATTTCCTCGCCCTGCTTGCGCTCGACGCGCCCGAGCTTGAGGTCCGGACAGGCGCTCTGCGCGCCGTTGGCGCCCAGGGCCGGGTACAGGCGCCCTTCGCCGAAGCTGATGGCGGTCATTTCGTGGTCCAGGGGCTCGACCTCCCACACCGTGGCGCAGCCGCCGCGGTGGTAGCCGGCGCCGCCGCTGTCGGGCACCAGCCCGTAGCGGTGGATCTGGATGGGGTAGGAGTACTCCATGATCTCGATGTCGCCCGAGCTGAGCGCGCCGAAGCTGCACTGCGGGCCCACCGAGTTCCAGCCGTCGAGGTGCGCCGTGGCGCCCGCGCCGCCGATCAGCGAGGCCAGGATCATGGTCACGTAGGGCTCTCCGGTGCGCTGGTCGTGGCCGGCGATGTTGATGCCGCTGGCATGGCACCAGGAGCCCACGGCGCGCTCGGGCGCGGCCTGCTCCAGCGCCAGGCGCACGGCGTCCGCCAGCGTTTCCATGGGCGTGGTGGTGCAGTTGACGTGCGGCGCCGGTTCGGCCGCGTTGCACAGCGTGCCCTTGGGGCCCATGTCCACCGTCACGCAGCGGTACAGCCCTTCGTTGTACGGGGGAGGCACCTTGGCGAACATCATCAGTCCCAGGTACACGCCCGAGTAGGAATTGCCTTCATAGGAGTTGATGAAGTAGGGCACCTGGGGCGGGCTGTCGATGCGCACATGGCAGGTGTCGCCGGCGATCGTCACCGTGGCCTTGATGGTCAGCTCACCCAGGCCGTGGCCGGCATCTTCGAGAACGGCGCTGGCTTCGTAGGTGCCATCCTTGGTGCTGGCGAACAGGTTGCGCATGGAGCGATCGGCCATGTCCATCAGCTCGTCGATGCAGGCCTGGACTTCCTCGACGCCGTATTTGTCGAGTAGCGCGAGCAGGTTGCGCTCGCCGATCTGCACAGCACCGTATTGCGCGCGCAGGTCGCCTTCCCAGTCGCGGCGCGCGCGCACGTTGGAGAGGATGAAGTTGATGACATCCTCGCGTGGCCGGCCCTTGTCCCACAGCTTCACGGGCGGGATGCGCAGGCCTTCGGCGTAGATTTCCTTGGCATCGGGGTTGTAGCCCGCCGGCACGGGGCCGCCGATGTCGGTCACATGGCCCTTGCACACGCTCCAGAACACCAGCTTGCCCTGGTGGAACACGGGCTTGTACATGCAGCAGTCCAGGATGTGGCTGCCCATCATCACGGGGTCGTTGTGGTAGATCACATCGCCTTCGTGGATGTCGTCCCCGAAGTACTTCGCCACCGCCTTCATTGCGGGCATCAGGCCGCCGAGGTGGACCGGGATGTCCTGGCCCTGCAGGATCATCTCGGCGCGGTGGTTGAACAGCGCGTTGCTGTAGTCGTGCGCCACGTTGAAGACGCTGGAGCGTGCCGTCTTCTCCAGGGTCAGGGTCATCTCGCGCTGCGTCGTCTCCAGTGCGCCGCGCACCACGGCCAGCGTGATCGGGTCAACTTTTCTCGGGTTTTTCATCGGTTCTCTCCTGTGCGCGCCGCGAGCCAACGGCGAGCGATCCATGGGTCGTTTCAAGGGACTGAAACGAAGCTCGGTACAGGAGAAATTCTGGGTTTTGAACCCGTTTCTGGCTTGTGTTTGCGTGCACCACGGCTTGTGGCTGCGTGCACTGCGCGTCGGGACTTTCCCTATGAGCGCACGCTTGGCGGCATGTCTGCAGGAGGATTGACCGGCGTTTGGCAGTCAAGCGCGTCGCTGCGCGCTCCCGGAGCTGGGCGGATCCGTGCATCAATGAGATGCATGCCGCCCGGGTGATGGCACCAGGGGTGTTGAACCTGGAGGCGGCTACCCACCGCCCCGGGATGCCTGTATGGCTTTGCGCCCTGACTACTGGCGCCGCTTCAGCACTTCGCTGGGTGTTTCGCCATAGCGCCGCTTGAAGGCGTGGCTGAACTGGGTCTGGTCGTTGAAGCCGCAGGCATAGGCGATCTGGGCGACCGAGCTGCCCGTGGGCGCCTGGGAGAGCTGTTCGTAGGCCGATTGCAGGCGCAGGTCGCGGATCCACTGCGATACGGTCTGGCCTGTGTCCTTGAACAGGTCGTGCAGGTAGCGCAGCGAGATGCCGCTTTCGCGGGCGATGGCTTCTGGGTCCAGGTGCGGATCGGCCAGCTGCTGCCGGGTGTAGGCCTCGATGCGTGCCAGGTGGGCCGTGCGCACGATGGAGAGCGAGGACTGCAGCACCGAGGGCGCTTCCTTGAGCGCGACGCCGAGCAGTTCGATCAGCTGCATGCCCATGAGCGCGAGGGCGCCCTGGCTTTGCTGGGGAGTGCAGTGCCGTGTGATCAGCTGCAGATAGTCGCTGAAGAGCTTGCCCATGCCCGTGGTGGTGTCGAAGTGCTGCGCGCAGAAACGGTTGGTGTTGCCCACGCGCGCCTTGAGGGCAGTGTCCGGCAGCTTGAGCACCCACATGTCGTTGTGCGCCGCGTGGCTGAATTCATAGGGTTCGTCGCTGTGTTCCAGAATGAATTGCCCGGGCGCGCAGCGCGTTTGACGCCCCAACTGGGAAAACTCTACCTCGCTGCGCAGGGGGACGGTGACCAGAATTTGCGGCGCGGCGGCCCGGCAATGCTGGTTCAGCCGCTGGTATTGCAGAGCGTTGCAATCGAGCCGCGACAGGGATACCAGCCCCAGATCCCAGGACTCCAGGGTGCCGCTGAACCGGTGCTGGTCGCGGAAGTTGAGCTGGAGATGGAAGTACGCATTGGCAATGACATCGCGCCAGAAACCGAATTCATGGTTTCGTGGGACATCGGCCGTGGAAAAGCGCTGGTACATGGCGCGTGCCTCAGGAGTGACGTACAGCCTGTCTGCCGGGCATCTGCTTCGATGTGCGGTCCGAACCTTGCCGTTGGGTAGGGGCGACTCTAAAGGCGGAAGAATTTCGGGGCATTGGGTTTTCTACCTATTCACTGGAGCCGCTGATACGGCCGGCGTCGGCGCATCGAAACGGCCGCAGCCCGATGCGGCGCAGGCTGCATCGGGCTGACGGCGGCCTGGCGGGCAGGCCGGGATCGGGGCAGGTTCAGCGTGGGGCGATGGCGGCCTCCAGGGATGCTCCGATGATGGCCAGGCCTTCGTCGAGCAGCGCGTCGCTGGCCGTCAGCGGCACCAGGATGCGGATCACGTTGCCATAGGTGCCGCAGGTCAGCAGGATCAGGCCGCGTTTCGTGGCCTCGGCACGCAGACCTTGACGGCGAGAACGGTGTGCAAGGATGAAGGGATCAGCAAGCCAGCCCCACCACACCTGCAGGCGTGAAACAGGCAAGCGCAGCGCGCAGGCCGGGACGGCCGGAGCGTCAGGGATCGAAGCCGCATGGCCGCGACCCGGTACGGGGCGCGGGGCGAAGCCCGCAGAGCCCGACGGCGGTACGCCGGGACGCGTCAGCGAACTTCCGAGGACTCAACGAGAATCATGTTGTCGTGAACGTCGAGGCACACAGCCCTCAAAAAGCCCGGGACACCCCTGACCTCATCGAAGTTTTCTGTCCGCGTGCAAAACACCATGAAAATTCTCTTCTCCCCTTTCTCCCCCTTTGTTCGCAAGTGCCTGATCACAGGCCTGTCGCTGGGCTTGAATGAACGCATCACGCTGCTGCCCTGCAGTGCTCACCCGATCAACCGAGACCAGGACATCATCGTGTCCAATCCGCTGGGAAAGGTGCCCACCTTTTTCACCGACGAAGGACAGGTCCTGTACGACAGCCGGGTGATCTGCGAATACCTCAACGATCTGGCACACGGATCACTGATCCCTGCAACAGGCCTGGCACGCTGGGAGACGCTCACCTTGCAGTCATTGGCCGACGGTATGCTGGACGCAGCCGTGCTGGCGCGCTACGAAGACGCCGCACGTCCAGAGGCGTTTCGCTGGGCCGAGTGGAAGGCGGCGCAACTGGACAAGGTGGAAACGTCGCTAGCGGCGCTCAATGATGACCCGCAAAAGCTGGCCGACCGTGTGGACATTGGGACGATCGCTGTGGGCTGTGCATTGTGGTACCTGGATCTTCGCTTCGCTGACTTGGGCTGGCGTGAGCGACACCCCTATGTGGCTTCCTGGTATGCGGGATACAGCCAGCGCCCGGAGATGGCGGCCACCTGGTCGCTGGACTGAGTGATCTCTCCCACATGCAAAGCGGGCGCCTGCAAGGCGCCCGCTTTTTATTCATATTCAGGGTACTTACAGCGCACCCGCTAGTTCCGGCACAGCGGTGAACAAGTCGGCCTCCAAGCCGTAGTCGGCCACCGAGAAGATCGGTGCCTCGGGGTCCTTGTTGATCGCCACGATCACCTTGCTGTCCTTCATGCCGGCCAGGTGCTGGATGGCACCCGAGATGCCACAGGCCACATACAGCTGCGGCGCCACGATCTTGCCGGTCTGGCCGACCTGCCAGTCGTTGGGCGCATAGCCCGCGTCCACCGCAGCACGGCTCGCGCCGAGTGCCGCACCGAGCTTGTCGGCCAGCGGCGTCATGACCTCGTTGAACTTCTCGGCGCTGCCCAGGGCACGGCCGCCGCTGACGATGATCTTGGCGGCGGTGAGTTCGGGGCGGTCGCTCTTGGCGATTTCGCTGCCCAGGAAGGTGCTCTTGCCGCTGTCGGCCAGAGCGGCGGTGGTTTCCACCGCGGCGCTGCCACCGGATGCTGCTGCCGGGTCGAAACCGGTGGTGCGCACGGTGATGACGTGGGTGGCGTCCATGCTCTGAACCGTGGCCACGGCATTGCCAGCGTAGATGGGGCGTTCAAACGTGTCGGCGGCGATCACCTTGGTGATGTCGCTGATCTGGCCGACGTCGAGCTTGGCGGCCACTCGCGGGGCGATGTTCTTGCCACTGGCCGTGGCCGGGAACAGGAGGTGGCTGTAGTTCGATGCGATGGCCAGCACCTGGGCGGCCATGTTCTCGGACAGGCCGTGCGCCAGGTACTCGGCGTCGGCGTGGATGACTTTGGCGACGCCGGCGATCTGGGCCGCGGCTGCGGCGGCCGGGCCGGCGTTGTGGCCGGCGATGAGCACGTGCACCTCACCCCCGCACTGGGCGGCGGCGGTGACGGTGTTGAGCGTGGCGCCTTTGATGCTGGCGTTGTCGTGTTCGGCAATGACGAGTGCGGTCATGACTTGAATTCCTTAAACAGTGTTCGATGAGCGAGGTGTCTTGATTCCAGGCGCCCGTGGAACCGGCTTTGCCGGGCCACCAGGCGCGCCCCCTGGGGGGTGACGCCGCAGGCGACGCGGGGGGGTCAAATCACCTTCGCTTCGTTTTTCAGCTTGTCGACGAGTGCGGCGACATCGGCCACCTTGATGCCCGCACCGCGTTTGGGCGGCTCGCAGACCTTCAGGGTCTTCAGGCGCGGGCTCACGTCCACACCGAGGTCTTCGGGCTTGACGATGTCCATCTGCTTTTTCTTGGCCTTCATGATGTTGGGCAACGTCACATAACGCGGCTCGTTCAGGCGCAGGTCGGTGGTGACGATGGCCGGCAGCGTGAGGCTCAGGACTTCCAGGCCACCGTCGACTTCACGGGTCACATTGACTTTCCCGTCCACCACTTCGACCTTGGACGCAAAAGTGCCCTGCGGCAGGTCGGCCAGCGCGGCGAGCATCTGGCCGGTCTGGTTGCAGTCGTCGTCGATCGCCTGCTTGCCCAGGATCACCAGGCCGGGCTGTTCCTTGTCCATCAGGGCCTTGAGCAGCTTGGCCACGGCCAGCGGCTGCAGTTCTTCAGCCGTTTCCACCAGGATGGCGCGGTCGGCGCCGATGGCCATGGCGGTGCGCAGGGTTTCCTGGCACTGCGTGACGCCGCAGGAGACGGCGATGACTTCGGTGACGACACCCTTTTCTTTCAGGCGCACGGCTTCTTCGACCGCGATCTCGTCAAACGGGTTCATGCTCATCTTGACGTTGGCCAGGTCCATGCCGGACTGGTCGGCCTTGACGCGCACCTTGACGTTGTAGTCCACCACGCGTTTGACGGGGACGATGACCTTCATGGTGTTGATTCCCTTCAGATGCGTTCGATGATCAATGCAATGCCCTGCCCCACCCCGATGCACATGGTGCACAGCGCGTAGCGACCGCCGGTGGCGTGCAGGCGGTTGACCGCCGTGGTGGCCAGGCGCGCGCCGCTGGCGCCCAGCGGGTGACCCAGCGCGATGGCGCCGCCCCAGGCGTTCACGCGCTCATCGTCGTCTTTCAACCCCAAGGTGCGCAGCACCGCCAGGCCTTGCGCGGCGAAGGCTTCGTTGAGTTCGATCACGTCCAGCTGTTCGAGCGTCAGACCGGTGAGCGCCAGCACCTTCTGCGTCGCGGGCGCCGGGCCGATGCCCATGATGCGCGGTGCCACCCCCGCCGTGGCCATGCCCACGATGCGGGCCCTGGGGGTCAATCCGTTCTTCGCGGCGGTGGCTTCGTCGGCCAGCAGCAGCGCGCAGGCGCCGTCGTTCACGCCGCTGGCGTTGCCCGCCGTCACGGTGCCGTCGGGCCGCACCACACCTTTCAGTTTGGCCAGCGTTTCCAGGCTGGTTTCGCGCGGGTGTTCGTCGGTGTCCACGATCAGGGCGTCGCCCTTCTTCTGCGGGATGCTCACAGCACAGATCTCGCGCGCCAGGTGCCCGGCCTTGATCGCGGCCACGGCCTTCATCTGGCTGGCTAGGGCCATGCGGTCCTGGGCTTCGCGCTCGATCTTGAAATCGGTCGCCACGTTCTCGGCCGTCTCGGGCATGGAGTCCACACCGTACTGGGCTTTCATGAGCTTGTTGACGAAGCGCCAGCCGATGGTGGTGTCGTAGACGGCGTTGTTGCGACTGAAGGCGCTCTCGGCTTTGGGCATCACGAAGGGCGCGCGGCTCATGCTTTCCACCCCGCCCGCGATCATCAGGCCGGCTTCACCGGCCTTGATGGCGCGTGCAGCTGTGCCGATGGCGTCCAGCCCCGAACCACACAGGCGGTTGACGGTACCGCCGGGTACTTCCAGCGGCAGACCTGCGAGCAGGCTGCTCATACGGGCGACGTTGCGGTTGTCTTCGCCGGCCTGGTTGGCACAGCCGTAGATCACATCCACAACAGACGCCCAGTCCACGTTCGGGTTGCGGACCATCAGTGCTCGCAAGGGGATGGCGCCCAGGTCGTCGGCTCGCACAGAAGACAGTGCACCACCGTAGCGACCGAAAGGGGTGCGGATGGCGTCGCAGATGAAGGCTTGGGAAGTGGTCATGACAGAAATCAAGTGAAGAGAAAAGACAAGAAAAAAAAGTGCGCGGTTCAGCCGAGCAGACGGTCCAGCATGGCCGGCGTGGCGCGCGCCGCGCCAAAACCGTTCGCTGCGATGAGCCGATCCAGTTCCTGATCCAGACGGGCGCGGGGCTCGGTCCGGGCCCAGTGCACGGGGCCGCCCACCCAGGATGGGAAGCCGTAGCCGTTGACCAGCACCACATCGATGTCGCCCGCGCGGTGCGCCACCCCTTCGCTGAACAGCAGCGCGGCTTCGTTCACCATGGCCAGCAGGGCTCGGCGCTGGATGGTCTCGGCCGACAGTGGCGAGCGCTCAATGCCGCGCGCTGCAGAGGCCTGCGCGATGACGCCACGCACCACCTCGTCGGTGGCGGGGCTGGCCTTGCCGTCGGTGTAGGTGTAGTAGCCCGCCTGGGTCTTGCGCCCCATGCGGCCCATCTCGCACAAACGGTCGAGGATGTGCACATAGCGTTCCCGCGGGTCGCGGGTGGCGGCGCCGGCCTGCCGCATGCGCCAGGCGATGTCCAGACCCGAGAGATCGGCCACGGCGAACGGTCCCATGGCGAAACCGAAGTCGGTCAGGGCCCGGTCGACGTCCTCGGGCCAGGCCCCGTCTTCCAGCATGAACTCGCACTGCTTGCGGTAGGCGTTGTAGATGCGGTTGCCGATGAAACCGAAGGCGTTGCCACAGAGAATGGGAATCTTCTTCAGCTGTTTGCCCAGGGCCATGGCCGTGGCCATCGCATCCGCGGCACTGTCCTTGCCTTGAACCACTTCCAGCAGCTTCATGACATTGGCCGGACTGAAGAAGTGCAGACCCAGAACATCCTGCGGTCGGGACGTCACCGACGCGATCGCATCGGTGTCCAGGTAAGAGGTGTTGGTGGCCAGGACAGCGCCCACCCGGGCGTGCTGGTCGATCAGGCGAAACACCGATTGTTTGACCGCCAGGTCCTCGAACACGGCCTCGATCACCACGTCTGCTGCCTGCAACGAAGGCCAGTCCAGCGTCGCCGTCAGCAGGCCCAGCAGGCGTTCGGCCGTGGCCGCATCGACCTTGCCAGCCTTCACCCGTGACGCAAAGTGCTCGGCGATGCGGGACGAACCTCGCTCCAACGCATCCGCCGACTGCTCCAGCAAGCTGACCTGCAGCCCGGCTTCCAGGGCGGCAATGGCGATACCCGTTCCCATGGTGCCGGCGCCGATCACGGCGACATGGTCGAAAGCACGCGGTGTTGCTGAAAGGTTGGTCGGCAGCTTGGCCGACTCCCGCTGCACCCGGAACTGGTAGCGCAAGGCGGCCGCTTCGCTGCTTTGCATCAGCGACAGGAACAGCTCGCGCTCACGCAGCATGCCCTCGTCAAACGGCAGCGCGCTGGCCCTGACAGCGTCCATCAGGGCCAGGTAGGCCGGCTGTGCGCGCTGGCGTTTGTTGAACCGCGCAGACGCTTTTTCAGCCGCCTGATCGACGGTGGCGGCATCGACGGTCTGGTCGCGTGCGCGCGGCAACGGCAGGGCTTGCTCTGCGAGTTCTAGGGCCAGGGTCGAGGCTGCGGCCCACAGGTCTTGCCGCACCACCAGGTCCAGCAGTCCCGAATCCGACAGCTGTTCTGCGGTCTGGGCCTGCCCCGAGCTCATCATCGCGAGCGCACGATCAGCGCCCATCAACCGAGGCAGTTTCTGGGTGGCGCCCGAGCCGGGGATCAGGCCCAGCTGAATTTCAGGCGTGCCCAGGCGGGCGGAGGCCAATGCCACCCGCGCATGGCATCCCAGCGCCAGCTCCAGGCCACCGCCCAGGGCCACGCCGGAGAGGGCCGCAACCACCGGCTTCTGGCAGGCTTCGATGGCCGCGATGACGTCGCGCAACATGGGCGCTTCAAACTGCAGGGCCGTGCCGAACTCGGCCACGTCGGCGCCGGCCGAAAAGGCCTTGTCCGTGCCGATGAGCACGATCGCCGCCACTTGCGGATCGGCTTCGGCTGCGCGGATCGATTCAACGATGTGCTTGCGCAGCGTGATGCCCAGGCTGTTGACGGGAGGGGCGTTGAGTTCAACACGTGCTACACGTTGAGCTGTCAGTGGTGGTTGGGTCATGGGGTAGGTCAGGGATTCAGATGATCTGGCGATTCTTCAGCGTGTCCAGTTCGTCGTCGGACAAGGCGGCCAGCGACTGGAGGACTTCGTGCGTGTGTTGGCCCAGCAGGGGTGGCGCTCTGCGGTAGCTCACCGGCGTGGCCGAGAGCTTCAGGGCGCTGCCGGGAACACTGACCTGGTCGGCCGTGGGATGGGGCAGCTCTTGGCGCATGCCCCGTGCGAGCACTTGTGGGTCCTTGAACACATCGGCCATGTCGTTGATGGGACCGCAAGGCACACCCACAGCCTCCAGCAGCCGGATCCATTCGTCGCGCTCGCGCTGGAGCATCAGCGCCTCCAGCAAGGGCACCAGTTGATCCCGGTGCCGCACGCGAGCGGGATTGCTGGCAAAGCGCGGATCGTCGGCCAGTTCGGGCTGACCTGCGACCTGTGTCAATTTGCGGAACTGCCCGTCGTTGCCACAAGCCACGATGACCCAGCCATCCGCCACCTTGAACACCTGGTAAGGCACGATGTTGGGGTGCGCATTGCCCCAGCGCACCGGCGGCGATCCCGTGGCCAGGTAGTTCGTCGCCATATTCGCCATCATGGCCACCTGCGTGTCCAGCAAGCAGATGTCCAGGTGCTGGCCTTCTCCGGTGCGCTCCTTGTGGTTCAGCGCGGCCAGGATCGCAATGGTGGCGTGCGCGCCAGTGAACAGGTCGGCGATCGCGACCCCGGCCTTCTGGGGCGAAGCGCCGGGCAGGCCGTCACGCTCACCGGTGACGCTCATGAATCCACCCATGCCCTGCACAATGAAGTCGTAGCCCGCACGTGGCGCGTACGGACCGGTCTGCCCGAAGCCCGTGATCGAACAATAGATGAGGCCCGGGTGTTCGCTGCGCAGGCTCTCGTGGTCAAGCCCGTAGCGCTGCATGTCACCCACCTTGAAGTTCTCGACCAGCACATCGCATTCGGCCAACAGGCGCCGGATCAGGCCTTGGCCTTCCGCTGTGGAGATGTCGAGCGTGACCGATCGCTTGTTGCGGTTGACCGCTAGGTAGTAAGCGGCTTCGGTCGTGTCTTGCCCCGAAGCATCGCGCGCATACGGCGGGCCCCATTGCCGCGTGTCGTCGCCCTGGCCGGGGCGTTCGATCTTGATCACATCCGCGCCCAGATCGGCCAGCGTCTGCGTGCACCAGGGGCCGGCCAGTATCCGCGTCAGGTCCAGGACCCGCACATGACTGAGAGCGCCCATGTGTTCAGTCCAGTTGAACGTTGGCTGTCTGAACGACCTTCGACCATTTGGCGGCCTCGGTCTGGATGAAGGCGGCAAACTGCGCCGCACTGTCTGGTGCGGCTTCCGCACCCTGCTCCTTGAGCGTTTGCTTGACATCGGGCTGCGCCAGGATCTGCCTGATTTCTTCATTGAGGCGGCTGACCAGGCTGGCCGGCGTCGACGCCGGAGCCCACATCCCAAACCACGAGCTGGCGTCGTATCCCGCAACGCCGGACTCTGCAATCGTGGGCACATCCGGCAGCGCTGCGGAACGCTTGGCCGTTGTCACCGCAACCGCACGCAGTGCACCAGACTTGATGTGAGGCATGGCCGATGGCAGGTTGTCGAACATGCAAGTGGTTTGGTTACCCAGCAAATCCGTGATCGCCGGTGCACTGCCGCGATAAGGCACGTGCGCCATGGAAACCTGGGCCATCTGCTCGAACATGGCTCCGCACAAATGAATCGAGGTTCCGTTGCCGGCTGACGCGTAGGTCAGCTTGCCGGGTGCGGCCTTGGCGGCCGCTATCAGGTCCTTGACCGTCTTGATCGGCTGGGACGGGTTCACGACCAACACGTTCGGGACCATGGCGACCAGACCGATCGGTGCGAAATCCTTGAAAGGATCGTAGGCCAGCTTCTTGTAGAGGTACTGGTTGATGGAATGCGTTCCGATCGTTCCCATCAGCAGCGTGTGACCATCACCGACTGCCTTGGCCACCATCGCGGAACCGATGGCGCCGCCCGCACCGGGCTTGTTGTCCACCACCACGGTCCCACCCAAACGGGTGGCCAGATGACGTCCCACCAGACGACCAAGAATGTCGGTGGTACCGCCTGCGGGGAAAGGCACCAGGATCGTGATCGGTTTGCTCGGATAGCCGGACTGTGCCCACGCAGGCAGCACGATGGTCAGTGCGCTCATGGACAAGAGTTGGCGACGGTTCATGAATGGGGATGGGTTTTTTGACATGGCGCTGTTCCGAGGGTTGGGACGTGGATGATGGGTGGAGGCTGTTCAGTCTTGGCGCATGAGGTGTTTGCCGATGATCAGTTGCTGGATCTGCGTCGTGCCCTCGTACAGGCGCAACAGGCGCACATCGCGGTAAAAGCGCTCGACCTTGTATTCGTTGATGTAGCCCGCGCCACCATGAACCTGCACGCCGCGGTCCGCCACACGGCCGACCATCTCGGTCGTGAAAAGCTTGGTGCACGAGGCCTGCATGCTCACCTCGGGGTCGGTCACACCAAACGGCTTGGCGTCGTACCGCTGCGCCACGGCCTTCACCATGGACCACCCGGCCAGCAGCTCGGCCTGGCTATCGGCCAGCATGGCCTGCACCAGCTGAAAGTCTCCGATGCGTTGTCCAAACTGCTTGCGTTCCTGGGCATAGGCAATCGACTCTTGCAGGATGCGTTGCGCCATGCCGCAGGCCAGCGCGGAAACGTGGAGACGGCCGCGGTCCAGCACCTTCATGGCCGTCTTGAAACCTTTGCCCGGCACACCGCCAATGATGTTGGCCGCCGGCACACGCACGTTGTCCAGGTTCACGTCGCAGGTCTTGGTGCCGCGCTGACCCATCTTCTTGTCCGGCTTGCCCAGGGTGATGCCGGGCAAGTGCGAGGGAACAATGAAGGCCGAGATACCGCCCGCGCCAGGGCCGTCGGTGCGCGCCATCAGCGTGAAGGCGCCAGCACGTGGCGCGTTGGTGATGTAGCGTTTGCTGCCACTGAGCAGGTAGTCGTCACCGTCCCGGACGCCGCGGGTCTGCAGCGCCGCGGCATCCGACCCGGCGTTGGGCTCGGTGAGGGCAAAGGAGATGATCAGTTCGCCACTGGCGATGCGGGGCAGGTACTCAGCTTTCTGTTCGACGGTGCCGTCCATCAGGATGCCCTGGGACCCAATGCCGATGTTGGTGCCCACGACGGAACGGAAAGCTAGCGCGGTCTGCCCCAGCTCGTAAGCCACTTCGCATTCCTGTGCCATTGACAGGCCGATGCCGCCAAACTCCTCGGGAATCGACAGGCCAAACAGCCCCAGTTCCTTCATGTCATCGACGATGTCCGAGGGGACGTCGTCCAGTTCTTCCACGCTGTTTTCGGCGGGGACCAGACGCTCGCGGATGAAGCGTTGCACGCTGTCCTTGAGCAGAGAAAAGGTTTCTGAGTCGAGAGCCATGTCGTTCGAAGTTCCAGGGTTGTGCCCTTGAGACGGGGCTTTGTAGGGGTCAGGGGGATTGTGTGGTTCGCGGATTGGTTTGACAATCAGGCCAATCTTTAACACTCTGTCAAATCATGTTTGACAATCAATCCATGGACCTGACCGGACTGGTGCTGCTGGTGGACATCCTGGATGCCGGCAACCTGAGCAGTGCTGCGCGCAAACTGAAAGTCAGCCGCGCCAACGTCAGCTACCACCTGCAGCAGCTGGAGAAGTCGGTGGGCGTGCAACTGGTGCGCAGAACGACCCGGCGCATCGAACCCACCGAAATCGGCCAGACGCTCTACCGGCATGGCTGCGCCATCCGGGACGAACTCGCCGCAGCCAGGGAGGCCATCACCATGCTGGGGCGTGGTCTCCATGGGGCCGTCCGGGTCAGCGTGCCCACCGGCTTCGGGCAACTGGTCATGACCGACTGGCTGCTGGAGTTCAAGCGCCAGTATCCCGAGATCAGCCTGGAGCTGCTGTTTGAAAACCGTGTGGACGACTTGCTGCGCGACGAGGTGGACGTCGCCATCCGCGTCATGTCAGAGCCGCCGGAGGCCTTGGTGGCCCGAGAGCTGGCGCAGGTGCGCTACGTGGCCTGTGCTTCGACCGGGTTTGCCCGGACGACAGGTCTGCCTGAAGATCTGGAAGCCCTGCGGCGCCTGCCGCTCATCACATCGTCGGTGGTGGGGCGTGAACTGCGCCTGGCGGCCTACAGGGATGAAGTGCGCCAGGAGGTCACGCTGAACCCGACGCTGGCGTCCGAGAACTTTCAGTTCCTGCGCGAGGCGATTCTGTCGGGACTGGGTATCGGTCTGGTCCCCAGCTATGTCGTTCAGGAAGACGTGAGAACGGGACGCGTGGTCACCGCGCTGGATCCATGGCGCCTCAGTATTTTTGGCACCCGGCTATTCCTGTTGCGGATGCCGGGGCGGTATCAAACACTGGCGGTGCGCACCTTCATCGACTTCATCATCAACAAGGCTGCCCGCTGGTCGTGATGCTGGGCCCAAGCGCCTCAAGTGCTGGCGCAAGACCGCCTGAACTCGGCAGGGGTCACGTTGAGAACACGTCTAAAAACGCGGGTCATGTGGCTCTGATCTGAAAACCCGCAGTTGGCGGCCACCACCTTGAGCGGAACGTCCGGACGCGCCAGTTGTCGCTGGGCGTGCTTGACCCGTTGATCCAGTACATAGGCGTGTGGAGCACACTGAAACTCGGCTCGAAACTTACGCATGAAAGCGAAGACGCTCAACTGGGCCAGTCCTGCCAGATCCTGCAGTGAAATATTCTGATCAAGGTGTTCTTCTATGTACTGCACCACCAGCCGACACTGCGCCGGAGACAGTCGGCCATAAGAGCGGTATTCCCGAAAAACGACCTTGGCGTATTGGCGCAACATGTGAATGCACAGTTGAGCCTTCAAGGCGTCCACATAGAGTTGGCCGCCCAGCATGCCGCAGTTGAGTTCGTTCTCAAACAAGGTGATCAAGGCAGGCAAAACAGGATCTTCGGCCCGGATCATGTCCTGCATCTCCACATCCCTGATGTCTTTGTCGAAGACTTCGCCAGCGACACGCGCAACGGCGCTTTGGGAAAGGTATAGATGGGACACATCGATCGCCTTGTCCCATCGCCACCGAGACTGTTCTGCGCGGGTCAAGATGGAAACAACACCCGGCTCGACCCTTGCCGACTGCCAAGGACCACCGCTTCGTCGGCTCATTTCTGCCACACCACCCCGATAGACGACGATCATGAAATCGCGCATCGTGGGTATTTCGACATCGAGACTGTCGTAGCGATAGCCCTTCAGAACGGTTTCTTCCCACCCCAGAGGCGTGCTATCCAGAGTGAGTCGGCCGGGGATCCAACGCGGCACTTCGTCGGGCGTGATCAAGGCGTTCATGAAACAAGCTCCGAAAACTAACCAATCAATTTACAGCTTCCCAGCGATGGCGTTTATAGGGTTTGCCCAGACGGGTGCGTTCAGCGCCGAGCGATGCGTTGGCAGGGAAGAAACACGTACCTGCTGCTCGCGATGCGAGTAACGGGAAAGGTGCTTTGCCACGCATGCGCCAATGGTGTTCTGACAACCTTTGGCCATCGGTCCTACCGGACCGATGGCCAGTTGTCGGCCACCGAATCAGAATACCTTGAGCATCCTGACGTTCAGACGACTGGATTCCTTGAATCCGTTGTCGACCTTCAAATCGCGACCGACAGACACCAACACTTGTAGGGAGGGACTGACAAAAGTCGATGCTGTCAGGGCCATTTTCGTGGTGGCCATCTCGTTGTTCAAGGACACGCCGTTTACCGTCTGAACGCCGCCAAAGGTGTGTGACAGGCCCACTGCAAACAAGGTACCCGGGCTTTGATGCCAGTTCAGCGAACCCTGCAGTTGGTAGAGCGGTTTTTGTTGAAGCGTGTCCGCACCCGAGGCCCCAAAATCCTTATTCTTCCCGAACAGGGTTGCGTCGATAGCCCCTTCTGCATCAATCTGCTTGCTCAGTTGATACGTACCACCGAACTGGAAAATAGCTTTCCATCGGTTCTCACCAATGTTGAGTGTCTGACCCTTGTCGTAATCACCGGTTGGCAGGACCAGGTAGGGAGCAAACGAGAAAGAGTTCCGCGACGCCGTGCCCGCCTTGGCAAACCAGATCGGGCTGGCCAAGATCAAGTCACCGGTACTCGACGCATTGCCAAGCCCTGCGACCACGCCACCTGTGCGCAAACGCGCCCAAGGCAGCAACACCTGAGGTGCAACGATCAGGCCCGAGACATCAACTGGACGAACATACCGAAGAATGGCCACGTCCGAGCCAAGTTTTGCGTTAGGGGTTTGTTGCCCGTTGGTGTAGAGAGCGTTCCTGTTGGCGTGCTGCGCGTAGAGAAGAAACAGGTTGGTGCCTGGTGGCGGGGCGGTCCAATCCCCTGGATCGGTGTCGATGGCATGGACCGAGCTCACCACGGATGCAGTAAGAACCATCGCAAACACAGAACGCAGCCCGGCCAAGCTGCGGAAGCACTGAATATTCATCTTGTCTCCTGGAAAATATTTTTGAATCACATACTCAAGGACACGTTGGACCAAGAGCGTTCGGCACAGTCATGGGCAAAAATATGAACTCATCGGGTGTCGATGTTTCTCCTTTTTCGTTCACGTACTCAACGAACCAAGCGGCTGGGTTCAGCAGCCGCGGTCATCGAGAACGTCAGTTGAGTTGGGATATGAATTTGGTGGTCAGGTAGCCATCGAACGTTTCGCTACCGCCTTCGCTGCCGTAGCCGCTCTCCTTGAGGCCCCCAAACGGTGTCTCGGCCAGCGCCAATCCGATGTGGTTGATCGACACCATGCCGGCCTCCAGCCCACGAGAGATGGCATGCGCGTTTTTGGCTGACCTTGTGAAGGCATAGGAAGCCAAGCCAAAGGGCAGTCGGTTGGCGCGCTGCAACGCATCCTCCAAGTTCCCGAAGCGCACAATTCCAGCCATCGGACCGAACGGCTCTTCATTCAAGAAGCGGGCGTCTTCAGGCAAGTCCGTGATGACGGTGGGCGCATAAAAATTTCCCTCGCCTGGCAATGCATGACCACCTGTCCGGATGTTGGCACCACGCTGACGCGCATCGTCAACAAATCTATCCATGGCTGCGATGCGGCGACGCGGGGTCTCCTCGTTTTCAGTGCAATAAGTGACGGTACGCAAAGCTAGCACTGGCGCGGGGGTGGTCTGGGTAGACCGTTGATTTCATTGACTTTCCTGTTCGCTTTGTAAACGGGTATGGTGGCCTCCCACTTTTGAGGTTCACGATGCAGGGTTGGCACACAACGTTTTTGGGGATGCGTGGGCTCCCCCGCGATATCAGCGACTTCGAGATGAAGGCATTTTTCACCTTCGATGGTGCCGAGCGCGACGCAATCAATGCACGCCGAGGTGATTCCCACAAGCTTGGTCTGGCGCTCCATATTGGTTTCCTGCGCATGAGTGGGCGTTTGCTCGGTGCCTTTCGGGTAATTCCAGTAGCCTTGTGGCGCCACCTTGGCAACGAGCTTGGCATTGCAGCACCAGAAGTCGCCTCGCTGAGAGCCATGTATGAACGCGGGCGCACGCTATTCGATCACCAACAAGTAGCCTGCACGGTCCTTGGATTCCAGTGGATGAGCGAGCACCAGCGCCGCTCACTGGTACGTGAACTGCGCGACGAAGTGGCGCGCTGCGCCGACCGCGATCAGCTACTCGTGCGGGCGCGTCAATGGCTGTACAAGAACAAGCTGGTGATCGTGCACGAGCGGGCAATTCGGACACTGATTGCGGCGGCACTTGCCCAGCTTGAAGTTGAAACAGGCACCGCCATCGCCGCCAGCGTTGATCCAGCAACACTTGATCGCTGGCGAGCCTCAGTTTCAGAGCTGCGCCCAGATGGACAAACCCAGCAGAGTTGGCTATGGGCTGCACCGGCGAAACACTCAACCCGCCAAATCAGCGAGGTACTGGAGCGCATCGACCTGCTTTACACGCTGGACGTTCATAAGCACCTGGCAGACATCCCCGATCTCATCTTGCGCCGCTACGCGCGCCGACTTGTCTCCAGGCCGCCCTCAGCCGGAGCCAAGATCAAAGAGCCAGCGCGCACCGTGGAGGTCGCATGCTTTCTTCGGTATTGCCTGTTCACCACCACAGACCAGTTGATCCTTATGGTGCAGCGCCGGATCGCCGATCTGTGGCGTCAGGCTGCCGCCGATGTCCCCGCTACCGTCAATTGGGCCGCAATGTACAAAACGCTGCTCGGCGAACTTGTTGCCTTGAGCGCGCAAGGTGCGGTGCCAGATGCTGAGTTGCGTGCCCGTCTTGAAGCCTTGATCACCGAAACCCAGAAACGCAAACCACCGAGCAGGGCCTCCCTGGTCCGCGAGGGATTGATTGATGGAATTCGCCCCGTGCGGTCGTTGCTCGTCGCCATTGCAAAGCTGCCCTGGCAGGCCACCGGCGAGCATCCTGCCATCGAGTACCTTGCCAAGCTGCAAGCTTTATATCTCAAAGGATCCAGAAAGCTGCCAGTTGAAGTGGTGGCACCAAGTCTGGGAATGATCTGGCAGGTTTCGATCTCCAGCCCAGACCGGGAACGGGCGTTTCAGGCGTTGGAGGTGGCCACCCTGTTTGCCCTGCGCCGCGCGGTGCGCAATGGCTCGGTCTGGATTGAGCACAGCCTGAGCTTTCGGGGTCGTGCGCGCTTGTTCTTCACGGACGAGCGTTGGCAGGCAGAGTCCAAGAAACACTATGCCCGTCTATCGTTACCCAGCAAGGCTGCCACTTTCTTGAAGCCTTTGCTGGCCAGAGTAACTGCCGGTGTCGATGCGGTGGCCGCTGCAGCCCGCAGTGGCGTACTGCGCGTGGATGATGAACTCCATTTGTCGCCATTGCCCGCAGAGGACGAAGACCCAGAAGTGACCAAGCTGCGCGCGGCTTTGGATCACCGCATCGGTGAGGTTCAATTGCCGGAAGTGATTCTGGCCGTTGACGCCCAGGTGCGCTTTAGCTGGATCATGCTCGGACGTGAGCCGCGCTCTACCGACGAGCTGCTGATGGTCTATGCCGGCATCATGGCCCACGGCACCAGTCTGACTGCGGTCGAATGCGCGCGCATGATTCCGCAATTGTCTGCCACCAGCATTCGCCAGGCCATGCGCTGGGCGCGGGACGAACGGCGTCTGAGCCAGGCCTGCCAGGCTGTGCTGGAATTCATGCAGCGACACCCGATTGCCGCCACCTGGGGGCGGTCCGATTTGGCATCTTCTGACATGATGAGCATGGAGACCACCAAACGGGTGTGGCAAGCCCGGCTTGATCCTCGGCGCAACACACCTTCCATTGGAATCTACTCCCATGTAAAAGACCGGTGGGGCATCTTCCATGCGCAGCCCTTTGTGCTCAATGAGCGCCAGGCGGGCGTGGCCATTGAAGGTGTCATCCGCCAAGAAAAGCTGGAGACCAGCCAGCTTGCTGTGGATACCCATGGCTACACCGACTTTGCCATGTCACATGCCCGTTTGCTTGGTTTTGATCTTTGCCCGCGGTTGAAGGAACTCAAACAGCGCCACCTCTTTGTGCCACGCGGCACCAAAGTGCCCGCAGAAATCGCTGCGGTGTGCGAAGCCAATGTCGACGTCGCTTTGATCGAAAAGCATTGGGATAGTCTGGTGCACCTGGCAGCCTCGGTCATGAGCGGACATGCCAGTGCGGTGGCAGCTCTTGCGCGGTTCGGTTCTGCCGCCCAGGGCGATCCAATCTATGAGGCTGGCGTGCAATTGGGGCGGTTGCTGCGTACGGCGTTTTTGGCTGACTACTTTGTCAAGGACGCTTTCAGGAACGAGTTGCGCCGGGTGCTCAATCGGGGCGAGGCTGTTAACGCCCTCAAGCGCGCCATTTATACCGGCCGGATCAGCCCGGCGCAGGCCAAACGTGTCGATGAAATGCAGGCTGTGGCCGATGCGTTGAGCCTGATGGCCAACATCGTGATGGCGTGGAATACCTCACAGATGCAGGCGGTCCTGGATCGCTGGTCGAACCGCCGCCAGGTCATTCCACCGGAACTGATCGAGAAGATTGCGCCCACCAGGCTGGAGAGCATCAACTTGCGGGGTGTGTTTCGCTTCCCGGTTGACCGCTATGCTGACCAAATCCTGCCTTCGCGGCCAAATGCATCGATAACTGGCACCAATGGATGAAACCGACCACGGTTTGACGCCACGAATCGCAGATTTGAAAGTGAACAGGAAAGTCAATGAAATCAACGATCTACCAACACCACCTCCGCGCCAGTGCTAGCTTTTCGTACCGTCACTTATTGCACTGAAAACGAGGAGACCCCGAGAAACCGGGGGAATCCCACCCCGGATACTTGGCGGCACGGCTTATCGGAACCATTGCGAAGAGCATCCGCAGTTGGCCCGCGGGTCCGAAACACGTAGCCAAGGTCTTCTCAAAGAATTAGATCGGCCAGAACCATAGAACGTCCAAAAGCATTCTCTGGTGTGGTGACCTCATGGCTGCACCGAGCAGTGCGAAGCTGCCACATGAGCCGCTCGGTGCGATGCCTCGTAGTGTGCAAGCGGCTCATTACCATTTAACGCAACGAGCAAATTTTCAGCAGCCTGCAACTCGATGGCTCGGCGAACCTTCTTCACCGCCGAACCAATGTGGGGTGTGAAAACCGTGGAGGGGTGTTGCAAGAGTTCCGGATGAATCTGGCGTGGACGGTCTGCCAGCAGCCAGTCTTCCATCTCGTACACATCGGCGGCGTAGGCACCCAGGCGCTCGTCCTTGAGCGCCCGTGCCACGGCAGCCTCGTCCACAACCGAGCCTCGCCCAATGTTGACCAGGATCTGCCCCCGCCGAACACCTTCAAGCATGGTGTCATTGACGAGGTGACGCGTTACGTCCAGCAGCGGAACGGCCAGAATGACATAGTCGGATTGCGACAGGGCCTCACCCAGGCTCACCATGGTCAGGCGTTCGTCATCACCATGCGGGTCCACGCCCAGCAGTTGAGCGCACCCGAAGCCACAGAGACGGTCCACAATGGCCCGCCCAACGGCGCCAAGTCCGACGACCGCCACTATCGAGCCGTGCAACCCCATTCCGTACAGCTGGGGACGCCATCCTGCGTAGCTCTTGCGAACACTGACGTCACCTGCCAGCACATGGCGCGCGGCGGCGATGGCCAGCCCAATGGCGAGTTCTGCCGTGGGTTCTGTGAGCAGGTCAGGAACGAAGCTCACGCTGACACCGGCTTGCGCACATGCCTTGAGGTCAAAGTTGTCATACCCCTTCAGGGCGCAAGCGATGGTCTTGAGCCTGGGAGCGTGCAACAGGGTTCGCTGATCTACCCGGTCAGGCATGAACGCCATCATGGCGTCGGCGTCCTTCAGGTGGAGGTAAAGCTCTTCCTCGCTCCAGGGCTCAGGCCCTTGATTCATCACTACATCACCGGCGGATCGAAGACGCGCCAGAACTGCTTCATGGATGGGCTGCGTCACCACAATTTTCGGCATCATTACCTTCCTCTCTCTTTCTATTTCAGATGTTTGCGAAGCGCCGACCCAATGCCGTCGACCACGAGCACGCATATGAGGATGGACAGCAAAATGGCGGAGACTTCGTCGTACTTGATCAGGCGCAGAGCCGCCATGAGTTCAAAGCCAATGCCGCCCGCACCCACGATGCCCATCACTGCCGATGCGCGAAAGTGATATTCCCATCGGTAGATGGTGATGTCCGCCAACTGGGGCAAAACCTGCGGTAACACAGCATGGGTGATGACCTGAAACCGGCTTGCGCCCGCGGCCTTAGCGGCCTCCAGAGGTTTCGGGTCCACGTGCTCTATGGCTTCGGCGTAGAACTTGGCCACCATGCCCGTGGAATGCAGGGCCAACGCCAGCACACCAGGCAATGCCCCAAAGCCCACGGCCGCGACGAACAGAATGCCCAGGATGATTTCAGGCACAGACCGAAATGCAGCCAAGATGGTTCTGACGATTCGCCCAACCACCGCATTCGGCGCGGTGTTGGGCGCCGCCACCAGGGCCAGCGGCAACGACGCCAGAACGGTCAGCGCCGTGCCTGCGATCGACATGGCTAAGGTGTCACGCAATGGAATGACCCAGTGCTCCCAGCGCTCGAAATTCGGCGGCACCATCTCAGAGGCCAACTGCTGAATGGCAGGAGCCCCTTCGATGAAACGCTGCGCGTCAAAGAAACCGGTGACAAACAATGCCAGCGTGCAAACGAGCAGGACTACGCAGGCTGCGCCCAGCCGTCTGAGTCGCCGCTGTCCGTCAATGGCAATGATGGATTCCAAGGCTACCGATGTCATTTCATGCGTCCCAGATCAAGCTTGAGAATCTGTGCTGTGTCGCGAAGAATGTCGTAGGCCTTGTCATCGGTAGCGGCAAAGGCCTCGATACGGAATGATTTGAGAATCTCGGCGTCCTTCATCTGAAGAAAGGCGGCTCGGATGGCTTCCTTGAGCTCCGGCGTGAGATTACCTTGCATCGCAATGGGATAGTTCGGAATGGGTGCCGACAGTTCAAGTTGCACAATCTTGTTGGCATCCACCATGCCCTTTGCGATGAGGTTGTCCAGAATGGTTTTTGACAGAGCGCCGGCGGGAACCTGCCCTGCCTGAACAGCTCGGGCCACGGCATCGTGCGTGCCCAGGTGAACGGGGCGGTAGTCAGTCTCGCCGTTCAGTTGGTGGTTTTTAAGCAAGTGCGCGCGCGGTGCAAGGTGACTGGACGTCGAAGCCTGATCGCCAAAGCCAAAAGGCTTTCCACGAACGTCAGCCAGGGTCTTGACCGGGCCGCCTGCCGTGGCGATGAGAACCGACTGGTAGGTCGGCGAGCCGCGCTCCACGCCAACGGCAAATGGCTCAATGTTGGGCGCCTTGGACTTGGCAAGCACGTAAGAGAACGGTCCAAAGTAGGCGACCTCGATGCGGCCGAAGCGCATGGCTTCAATCATCGACGAGTAGTCCGTGGTCACCGTGACCTCGATTTCCTTCTTCAGGGTCTGCTCCAGATACCGCTTCAGAGGCTGTGCGTTCTGAATGATGGTGGCGGCGTTTTCGTCCGGCAACAGTGCAACGCGAAGCTTGGAAGGATTTTTGCCCTCGGCATGGGCGCCAAGTGGCAACAGGGCGGCCAAAGTGACGGCAGCGATAAATTGGAAACGGCGACGATTCAGCACGGTAAAAACTCCTTGGATTGAGAGGGGGAATCAAATTGACTGCCCATGTTGGCAGGTGACGACTTCGCGTACAGGGCAGACTGGGCTTCTTCCGTCAACTGCGCTGCTGTCCCGTCGAACACCACCTGGCCCTGGCGAAGGCCCACAATGCGGTCGGCGAACATGCGCGCGAGGTTGACTTGATGCAGACTCACGATGGCCGTGAGTCGGTCTTTCTTGCAGATGTCGTGAAGCAGGGTCAACACACTCTGCGCGGTCGCCGGGTCGAGGCTGGCCACCGGCTCATCGGCCAGCAGCAGGCGGGGCTTTTGCACCAAGGCACGCGCAATGCCAATGCGTTGTTGTTGCCCACCAGACAAGGTGTCTGCCCGTGCTAGGGCTTTCTCAAGCAGGCCTACGCGGTCAATGGCCGCCAGCGCCTCCAGCTTGTCAGCCTTGCTCCAAGGCCACAACGACGCCAGAGATCCGCGGGTGGCGAGCTTGCCCATCAACACATTGGCCAGCACGCTTTGCCGCCCGATCAGGTGGTGCTGCTGGAACACCATGCCGCAGTGGCGCCGATGCTCAAGAAGGTTGCGTTTTGAGACGGTGCCGCCCGGCAGATCGGCCACCGACACCTCTCCGTCTGTGGGGCTAACCAAGCCATTGATGCTGCGCAGCAGCGTTGACTTTCCCGCGCCCGACGCGCCCAGCAGCACAAGGAACCCGCCATGCTGTACCTCCAGCGAGGTGGGCGCAAGCGCTGTGTGACCATCGGCATAGGTCACCGTGATACCCCGCAAGCTCAGATGGCTCTCGCGAATTGCAGTTTTCATAGCTCGGTTTCATTTGTTGTGGTGCGCTAGACGCACACCAGGACTCAAGTGGTCAGAGGTATCTCTCGGGAAAGAGGAGGTTCTGGAAGAAACAGCTTCAGTGGAAGCACAGCTCAAGTCTGGGTGACCAAGGTGTCATGAATATGAAACTTTCATCCCTAAAAATGAGGACACCCATAGATCACATCAATGTCTGGACTCAGCCTCCTCGCAGCCTTGAAGGCCTTTGACGCAACGGCCCGAGCCGGCAGCATGACCGCTGCCGCGAGAGTGCTCGCTATTCAACAACCGACTGTTTCTTCACACATACAGCGCCTGGAGGTCGACTTCGGCGTAGAGTTGTTTCATCGGCGCGGGCGGCGGCTTGAACTCACGTCCTTTGGACGCACTCTGTTGAACTACACCCGGCGTACCTTCAGTGGCGAGGAAGATGCGCACGCACTGCTCGCTGCTGCGAAAAATCAATACGTAGGGCGACTGGTCATCCATGCCATCGGGCCGCACAACGTGCTGCCCGTGTTGAAGCTGTTCATGAAACAGTTCCCCCAGGTCAACGTGGCTGTTGGCGTAGGCGACTCGCGAACCATCACCGAAAAGATTCTTGACTACCAGGGAGACGTGGGCATGGTGCTCAATCACGTCGCTCACCCAGATCTATTTGGCGCGGCTTACCGTACCCAGCGATTGGTGATATTCGGCAACACCCAACACTCACTCGCGCAACGGGCCACTCTCAAACTGCGTGATCTGCAGGGTCAGAGGTTCGTCATCCGAGAGGAAGGATCGACGACCAGACGCGTGTTTGAACAAGAACTAAAGGAGCGAGGCGTCGAGGTGCAGGTGGCTCTGGAGATGGGCAGCCGCGAGTCCGTTCGAGAGGCGGTGGCGGAGGGGCTGGGCCTAGGCGTCGTGGCGGAAACAGCCTACAGGCCAGATCCTCGCCTTGTTAAGTTAACTATTTCAGACACCAGCATGGCGACACAGGTGCACTTCATCTGTAGAAAGGAGCGGCATCAAGCTCCTCTGATCTCGACCTTCCTGGGTTTGGCGCATAGCGTAAGTCAGAAAATTGCCTAGGTATGGAACTTGGATTCCATGCAGCCGTGGGGCATGGGACCGAGGGGCAACTGTTCGCCTGTAGGCCGACTTAAGTTAAGGGTTGTAGGACGCCCGTAATCGCGCGGCGATCCCATCTTGACTGCGGGGCGCGGTCGTGTATCTGAATATGCGCTGTCAGGCTGACTGCCAGCGGTATGGCAGCAGCTCGCCGATCTGGGTGGCGGGCTGCATGGGCAGGCGTGCCATGACATCGCGCAGGTAGGCGTAGGGTCGTGCCCGTTCATGGGGAGACGTGTGCTAGACCATGACTGCAGCTCCCTCGATACCGGTCATCGATGCTGCCGCGCTGCTGGGTGAGCCAATGACAGCTTTGTGCCAGGCACCGTGAACTCAGGTCACGGCCGCGACCGACAGCAACCGCTGCAAAGCCGCCACTGAGCGGTAGCGTGCGCAAGGACAGCCTCGGCCGATAGCGGGAGTCTAGCTGGTCGCGCGAGTGTCCTGTATCACCCAAGAAGGCGACTCGGCGAAGCTGCTCATCGGCGACGACCTGGGCATGGCCACTAGAGCCGTTCTCGGTGTCCAGTTCCCGCCGTTGCGGCTGTCCAACTCAATTCGCCCCCGCTGACCAGCAGCGACCGAAATACGCAGCAAGCCACAACGCCGGCTACCAAAATGCGCGTTGGTCGATGCGTGAAAGAAGCGAGGCGAGCACAACCAGCGACTGGCCGTCAATGTTCATCGGGGTGCTGCCTGCCCCCATCGGAACCGCGCCTTTGGAGTGCTCCATGGCTCGCGCCATCACCTGGTCGACCAAGCTGATCCTGGGCACCAGAACGTACCGCACGTCGCAGTTCAACCCATCTGCAATCTTGGCCAGGGTGTTGAGAGAAATTGAGCCATCAGCTTCCGACTTTTCAAGCTGCCTGACTCCTTGCGGAGAGATGCCGATGCGTCGACCCAAGGTCTCAGAGTTCATCCCCAGAGCCAGGCGCACAGTCTTCACCCACCCGCTCCTGGGCGTGCCTGGACCCTGCAGCTTCGCTAGTTCGCGAAACTGGCTGTCGAGTTCAACCAAGCGGGAAAGATCCAATCGATTTTTAAAGGGTGAGTGGTAGCGAAAGTTCAAAACAACACTCTGATTGCGCAGATGTCTTCGCAAGGCAAGTGGGAGCTTTCCATTTGCGCTGGACCGCCTTGAAACGGGTTTTGCGCGGAGAAAGTTCAGCTATCTTCGCACGCTCAGTCCCAAACAGGACCAACTAGTCCCCTAAATATTTGACGAGTATGTTGCAGTTAGACAAAGAACAGATCGGCCATTTCAGCGAGATGGACCTGGAAGAAATCCTTCAAACCGGTGGCTTTGACGCGATCCTGCCGAGAAGCCTTAGCGACGGCCAATTGGTGAGTGTTTCCGATCAACTTCGGGCCATGCTGTGGGGAGAAGGCACACGAGGGCCCGACGGCGAACCCAATGCAGCGATTGCGATGGCGTTGCTGTTGATAGCAAAGGCACATCCGTCGCCTCCCGTAAATGGCGAACTCATTTTTGAAGGCAGCCTGGAGCAGTTACGCGACGTGATGATGGTGCTCAGCATGGCCGCAGACCGCGAGATCGTGAACAGACTGCTTAATCGCCCAAACGACGACGAATCGTTGTCCATGCTGACTGGAATTGAAGCCATCATGGTCGGAGAAAGTTCTCCATCGCAGCCAAGAAGGGCTAAGCGACGTCCTCAGGCAGCAGTGTAGAGAGATCGGTTCGGACGGACTTCAGCACCTTCTCAATCGATGCTGCATCGAATCTGCGCGCGTATGCCACCGCAAGGAGAGTCATTGGATGAACCTGCAGGCCTTCAGCGAGGTGCTCCACCATGCCAATGCTGGGGAGCTGCTCGCCCTGCTCGAGACGCCCAATGTGCCGCCGGCTGATCGCCGGTGTCAGATCCTCCTGCGTGAAGCCGCGTGCGGTGCGCAGCTCCTTGAGCGCGCGACCGACAGCAGCTTTCGGTGGATCTGACTTTCGAGTTGGCATTCACTCGATTTCCGCCGATGGAGACTTAAAAGACCACGTCTAACTAGTCGCATTCTGGTGGAAATTTGATGATTCCCACTTCCGAATGGCTGCCGCAGAGTCCTCAAGCCAGTGTCTGCTCAACCTTGGCCTGATCCTCGATCTGGACAAGCACGTCTACATCGCACTGCAGCGAATCCACCGCAAACGGGACCCCGAGCCTGTTTGCCCTTCTGACCAAAAACAAGGTCCTACATCGTGCAGATTCAATTTCTCAATGAGCGTCCTGCCCCCGATGTTCAAGTTCAGCCCGAGGTCCAACTGGACCATTGGAGAATCCTTCAACGTGGAACCGGGACGCTGCACATCGTCGCGATGCTGGGCCCCATGACACTCCGAGTTACTTCGGCCTTGGCTGCCATCGATCTTGCGAGCGCAATGGTCAAGACGGAATCGGGTCGCAATTATCACCTCGCAGCACCTCCCGAAGAAGACGAGGACCTGCGGATGTTGATGGAGCTGCGTGGCAAGCTTGCCATCGGGAAGGTTTCGGCTGATGTGAGCGATGGCGTCTGGCACGCGGTATCTGTCGGCTCGTGGCCAGACCATGGTGTCGGGTTGCTGCCCCCCTGGTAATAGTTCCGTTTCCTAGCTACGCACTATGCATTTCAACGACGCACTGAACCTATTTCAGCGCACGCTGGCCACGGAGCGATCCCGGCCGGATGTGCACGCAGCGATGCTGGACCTGGCCAGGCCCGACACCATCAACGAGGCCAGCTCTCAGGTCGTGAATGCCCTGACCCGCGGTGAGCGGGTATGGATGACGTCGGATTTGCACCTGGGCCACACCAATGTGATCGAGTACCGCAAGAGCCCCTTTTTTGACGTCATGCAGATGAATGATTACCTCGTCACCCAGATCCAGAAGGTCAAGGACGACGAATGGCTGTTGATTCTCGGCGACCTCGCCATGGGCGACCACGACGAGGCCATGGAATGGATCCGGCGCCTCCCGGGTCGCAAGGTCCTGGTGCTTGGAAACCATGACCTCAAGCGCAATGGCAAATGCCTTTACGCCAGGGAGCGCGCACCGCACGGACGGCAGCCGCTGTTCGAAGCAGTGGTCCCCTTTCTGTTCTGGCGGGACATGCTGGGCCGGACCGTGTTTGCGAGCCACTACCCGGCGACCGTGGACCACCCCTTTCGGCGGCTCGTGAACTACCACGGCCACTTGCACCGCGACGTGCTGGCGCCCACCGAAATCACCCATTTCGTAAACGTGGGTTGGGATGTCACCCAAGGATTGCTATGCCTTTGAACCCTCAATCCGTCGGTAAGCGATTCGAGCCCGAGCGCAGAGCGCAAATCGACAGTCGCAACCGCATACCCTTGCCGCCGGGCATGGGTTGGAAGGTGGGAGCCCGCGTGTACTTCTCGCTGGCCAGGAGTAGCGCTGACGGGGACGAACCACCAGAGTTCGTGATCACAACCAAACCAAGGATGCTGCTGAAAGGGAGATTGGTTTCCGCACGCATTCAGCGCGCTGGCTTCGCGCCGACGGCCAGGGCGCGCAAGAAGCCTCGCCGCAGTTGGCCATGAGTCCGCGCAACGCCTACACGGAGCCTCCATGAAACTGCTCGTTTACTCGGACCTGCACCTGGACCTGTGTCCCTTCAAGCTGCAGCTGGACCCGGACTTTCTCAAAACCGTCGACGTGGTCGTGCTGGCAGGTGACACAACCGAAGGCACGGGCGGGCTTCGCTGGGCGCGTGAGGCCTTTCCGGACAAGCCCATCATCTACGTGGACGGCAACCATGAGTTCTACAGCCAACATTGGGATAAGCACATTGATGTGATGCGCAAGCTGGCCCAGGATCACGAAGTCCACTACCTGGAGAACGATGCCGCTTTGATCGGCGGTGTGCGGTTTCTGGGGTGCACGCTCTGGACGGACTACGCGCTGCACGGCGCCGATGAAAAGCTGATGGCGATGAGTACGGCGCGCCAGCGCATGAGCGACTATCCGCAAATCAAGATCACTCGGCCGCCGGAGATGTACTGGCAGGAGCGCAAACACCGTCTGTTTCCGGCGATGGCTGCGCGGCGGCACGATGCGAGCCGACAGTGGCTGGAGGAGCAACTGGGCCTGGGTGATCCAGAGAACACGGTGGTGGTCACCCACCATGCACCGCATCCGCGATCAATCCCGCAGGAGTTTGAAGGGCACCCGCTGTCACCTTGTTACGCGAGCGACCTGGAAGCGCTGATGGGAAAGGCCAGCACCTGGATCCATGGGCACGTCCATGAGAGCCTGGACTACCAAGTGCGGGGGACCCGGATCGTCACCAACCCCAGGGGGTACAGGCTCCGGGGCGGTGGCATGCAGAACCCGGAGTTCCGGGCAGATTTCTGTGTGGATGTGGACTGAACGCGGCTGCTACGCGTCTGAAAACCCGCGGGTGGCCACTTACCGATGGCATGCTCGCCGGCGCCACGTGCGCAATCGCAAAGAGATTTTTTTGGAGGATCACCGACATGAGCACCAAGCCAATCATCGCCCTGGATGCGGATGGGGTGCTGCTCGACTATGGCCTGGCCTATGCCTCGGTCTGGGAGCGTGCGTTTGGCCAGCGGCCCGTCGAGGGGGACAAGGACGCGTACTTTCCGTATCACCGCTGGGCGGTCGAGTTTCTGGACGGGGATCGCCTGGCGGCATTGCGGGCCTGCATGGACGAGCAGTTCTGGTCTTGCGTGCCACCACTGGAGCGGGCTGTCGAAGCCTGCCATCGGCTTCACGATGCGGGCTACGAGCTGGTCTGTGTCTCGGCTCTGGACCCAAAGTTTGAAGCGGCGCGCTTGAGGAATCTGCGGGATGCGGGGTTTCCGATCGAGCGTGTGATCGCCACGGGAGTCGCTGCAGGGGCGCGAAGCCCGAAGGCTGATGCGATTGAACAACTTGGGCCAGTGGCGTTCGTTGATGACTTCCTGCCGTACTTTCGTGGGATCGCTCTGCGCGTCCATCGCGCACTGATCTGCCGCGGTCCGAACGGAAGCCCCAACGTCGGACCGGAGCTCGACCAGATCCATTCCTTGCACGCTAATCTGTGGGAGTTCAGCGAGTGGATGCGGGTCCATGGAAGCTTACTGCCGTCGAGGGCGGTGTAGATCCCTGTGGTAGGCCGATTAACTAGCGCTTAAAGGCACGAGGCCACAAGGGCAATCGGCTTCAGGCAGCTGACGCCGAATTTCACCGGGCGTACGCAAGGTTGGCTTGTCTGCTGGTGTTTGCACGTGCCTGCATGCTGGTGCGCAAGGCCCCTATTTCTTCCAAGACCGCAACGTCAGGGCGTTGGTCACAACACTCACACTGCTCAACGCCATGGCAGCCCCAGCCACCATCGGGTTCAGCAAGCCAAACGCTGCCAATGGGATACCCACCACGTTGTAGGCAAACGCCCAGAACAGGTTCTGCCGGATCTTGGCGTACGTGCGCCGGGAGATATCAATGGCATCCGCGATCAGTGCCGGGTCGCCGCGCATCAGAGTGATCCCCGCTGCGTGCATTGCCACGTCCGTGCCGGTGGACATGGCGATCCCCACGTCTGCAGCTGCCAGCGCCGGGGCGTCGTTGATGCCGTCGCCCACCATGGCGACGACCCTGCCTCCTCCCTTGAGTTGCGCAACGATTGCGGCCTTGCCCTCTGGCAAAACATCAGCACGAACCTGGTCGATACCTAAAGCGCCCGCCACCATCGCTGCGCTACCCTGGTTGTCGCCAGTCACCAGGACGGTCTTGATGCCCAGCGCTTGCAATTGGGCAATGGCCTGTTGGGAGGTTGCCTTGACGGTGTCACCGAACGCCAACATCCCGAGTACCTCTGGCGAATCGGTCACATCGGCCAGCCATGACACGGTACGACCTTGCTGCTGCATTTGCGCAGCGGCTACCGCCAGGCTTTCCGTGTCGACCCCCAACTCATTCATGTACCGGGTACTGCCCAAGCGAATCTGACGCCCCTTGATCACAGCGGACATCCCTCGGCCAGCCACTGCGGTTACTTCTGTGGCCCGGGGCACCACGATCCCCTGGTTGCGCGCGGCGTCCATCACGGCCTTGGCCAAGGGATGCTCGCTGCCGTTTTGGATGGCCGCAGCAAACGGCAGCAGGTGCTCCTTGCCGCCTTCGGCAGGGACTGCGGCCGCCAGAGTCGGCTTCCCCTCGGTCAGCGTACCGGTCTTGTCGAATGCCACGGTGTCGATACGGTGCGCCGTTTCAAGTGCTTCGGCATCCTTGATCAGAATGCCATGGCGCGCCGCTACACCAGTGCCAGCCATGATCGCGGTGGGGGTCGCCAACCCCAGGGCACAAGGACATGCGATGACGAGCACTGCTACGGCATTGAGGATCGCTTGTTCCCAGTTGCCAGTGGCAACACCCCAGCCCATCAGCGTGAGCACGGCAAGGCCAAGTACCACAGGAACGAACACGGCACTGACTTTGTCCACCATGCGCTGGATCGGTGCCTTCTTGGCCTGTGCCGACTCGACCATGCGCACGATGCGCGACAGCGTTGACTCGGCGCCGATGGCGGTCGTCTGGACCAGCAGCAAGCCTTCCGCGTTCACGGCACCTCCCGTCACCTTGTCTCCTACATGCTTCGCGACAGGAAGGCTCTCACCGGTGATCAGCGATTCATCCACCTGGCTGGAGCCTTCGACCACCGTGCCGTCCACCGGAACTCTTTCCCCTGGGCGAACGACCACCGTGTCGCCCACTCTCACCCGCGCGAGCGGCTGGTCGATGTCGCCCTCTGGTGTGCGCACACGCGCCACTTCGGGCCGCAGAGCATGCAGCGCCCGGATGGCCGCCGTGGTTTGCCTCTTGGCCCTTGCCTCCAGCCACTTTCCCAGAAGAACAAGCGTGACGATGACGGCGGAAGCCTCGAAGTACAGGTGGGGCGTTCCATGCTCGGCATGCTTGAAGAGCAAATACAGGCTCAGGCCGTAGCCCGCCGAGGTACCCAGCGCCACCAGCAAGTCCATGTTTCCCGCGCCTGCGCGCAGCGCCTTCCAGCCTGCCCGGTAAAACCGCGCACCCAGCCAGAACTGCACCGGCGTAGCCAAAGCCAGCTGAATCCATCCGCTCAGACTCCAGTCCTGACCAAATACCATGCCCAGCATGGGGAGCACCAGTGGCACAGACAGGAATGCGGCGAGCGCGACGGGCCACCAGGGCTCTGCATGGGTCTTGTGGTCCGCAGGCGCATTCGCGTCCACCACCTCGGCCTGGTAGCCAGCCTTCTCGATGGCTGCTACCAGTCGATCAATCGTCAATCCCGCAGCAAAGCGGACTTGCGCGCGCTCGGTGGCCAGATTGACTTCGGCATGCGTCACACCGGGCACGGCCTTCAGGGCTTTTTCGACGCGACTGACGCAGGAAGCGCACGTCATGCCACCGACGGACAGCTCCACTGACTCATCGGCCACCGAGTAGCCCGCCTTGTGCACCGCTGCGGCCAGAGTGGAAGCCGCAACAGATGCCGCGGCCACCACGCTGGCCCGCTCGGTAGCGATGTTCACAGTTACATCCTGGACGCCAGGCACGCCTTTGAGGGCCTTCTCGACCCGCCCCACGCAGGAGGCGCAGGTCATGCCGAGGATAGGCAGGTCCAGGAGTGCTGTTGGTAGGGATGCAGCTAGCGTCGCGTCATGGGCAGCGGAATTCATGGCAGTCTCCAAGTGAAGTTCAAACCCGGCGTTGGCCGGCACAGGGCGAACTTTCAGGGTTGACACGGGGGCAGACACAAGCGGGCCAGTTGCGCGTAGCGTAGACCGTGCAATGCCTTGACCTTGCCCCCGTGACAAGCCACAGACTGGGCACCTCTTAACTTTCTCCCCGAGGTGAAACATGCATGAATTCCAGCTTCCCGACATGACCTGCGGCCACTGTGCAGGGATGGTGAGCCAGACGCTGCAGATGACGGACCCTGGATGCAAGATTCAGGTGGACATGCCCAAGCGCACGGTCACAGTGCAAAGCGCAGAAGACCGCCAGACGCTTGCAGAGGCACTGACCGAGGCTGGCTACCCGCCCGCCTGATCTCCCGCCGGTACCCGAGAGAGCCTTCCCGGGTATTGACATTGACACGGTGGCAAGGTGCAAAGTCCTGGCTACCGTGTTTTACCCAATGCGCAGGAGCGACCATGACCGCACTCATGAATATTGGCGATGCTGCCAAAGCAGCAGGCGTATCGCCCAAGATGATCCGCCACTACGAGCAAACGGGCCTGTTGCCCGAAGCGGAACGCAGCGAATCTGGCTACAGGCTATACAGCGAGCGGGAAGTCTCGGTGCTGCGCTTCATCCGGCAGTCACGCCGTCTGGGGTTCTCGATGCCCCAGATCGCTCAGCTGATTGGCCAATGGGGCGACACGCAACGCAGCAGCCGGCAGGTCAAGGCCATTGCCGAGCGCCATCTGGCAGATCTCCAAGAGAAGCTGCTGGAGATTGTGGAAATGAAGTCGGCACTGGAGCAGCTCGTGGCTGTCTGCGCAGGCGATGACCATGCCGACTGCGCGATCCTGGACAACCTGGCGGCCGGCAGCCCCACGAAGCCAAGCCACAGCGCAAATTTCGTCAAACTGCGGCGACGGAACTCTAATGACAGCCGCAGCCCAGCGCTTGAAACGCTCGCAACCGGCCACCTGGATCTCATGACTTGGATGCGTGGCGTCCACATCCATCATGGCAATCATTGACTGAAGTAAATCCAAAAAAGTAAAAATTCGGAATAAGCTCCAACCTGTATGCCGTTACTGGCTAATAATCCGAATTTTCCGCAAATTCCCGTCTACTTGCGACCGCAAAGTAGATTGTGAACAGCAGTTGCTGCTATTGCGGCGTGTCCTGTTGCCACGCTAATCTGGTTTAGGCCATGTGCAACATCCCCGATGGCAAAAAATCCCTCTAAAGAAGACTGCATATGATCATCAACTTTAACCTGCCCGTCCACGTCAAGATGCAACTTTAGAAGACGCGCCATTTCGTTGTTCGGATTTAGCCCCAGTGCGGAGTAAAGAACGTCGAATGATGCTTGAGAACCGTCGCCAAAAACACCAGAAACTCCGTATTCGGTGAAAACCAGAGAATTAGGACTTCCATCAAATATTTTTATATCTCTCTCGGCTAACAACTCCATGTTTTCCGCAGCAACGCCATCAGGGAAATTGATGTAGGTCAAATCTTTGGCATAGTGATGGATAAAAATAGCCTCATTCACCCCGTGGCGACCTGCTCCCAGGACAGCAACTTTTTTCCCAATAGCTTCGAAGCCGTCGCAAATTGGGCAATAACGAAGAAAAGCGTTTTTTAAAGCCTTTTCATGTCCTTCAATTTGAGGCACAACATCTGTGGAGCCGGTTGCGAGGATAACTGTTTTTGCGAAATAGCTGACGCTGTCTGAACGTATTTCAAAGGGTTGAGTTTTGCCCTTTGATATTTCACTCACCACGCCGTTCCTGATGGAAGCTCCAAATCTGCCAGCCTGAAGATGTAGCCGTTTCAGTAGCTCTTGTCCGTTTACACCAGACGGAAAGCCTGGGTAATTCTGCGTGGAGGGGATTAGGGATAGCCGGCTGCAGCCAGAGTCGATCACAAGGACTGTTCTGCAGAAGCGATTGAGATAAATCGCAGCTGTGAGACCGGCGGCACCGCCGCCGACAACTACACAGTCTAAAGGTGAAAGAAAATCATTTTCCACTATACTCCATTCGAGGAAGGTTCAATCCATGTAGCAGTCGCCATGAAACATAGTAGTAACACTTCAACGACAAAAAAGAGCTCAGTCCAGTTAAAGCATTCAATTCTCAAGATTTTTAGAAACAGCCAGATGCCAGGCAGGATATTTACCGAGATACGTTCCCAGCTACCAAATCGTAACCTTTATCTGTGACGGCTAGCACCATTGCCGTGTCTTCCTCAGGCGAGTCCGCGTAAGTAAATTCAGCTCGCACAAGTCCGCTGTGCTGCAGTTCTTCAACCAGGCTCGCTTGCGAACCGCACACAAGCACTGGCAACGGGCAGTCCTGTAGAGATCGCAGCATTGCCGAAGCCGTAGCTACCTCATTTAGTGCGGGCGAAGCAGTGGCCTTGGCCAACTGCGCGCGCACCCATCGAGTGCCTCCAAGGGCCGACAGCTTGCAAAGCTCCTGCCAGGAAAGCAGCATGTTGAAGGCAACTGGGATTTCGGCATCGGGACCCATGTTCCACGCAACCAGGTCAAGCGGGGGGCCTTCTGCAATGCGCTTTTTCGAACGGGCGATTTCGCCCGTCTCCATGTGAACGATGTGCGCCCAGTCAGCCTTGACAGAGTTGCCAGCCCAGAGGCACTGCTCCAGAGTCCCTCGGAGTACCAGGTCCCACCAACCACCGCTCGTGTCCTCAGCCAGATTCGCAAAAAGCGCGTAGGTCACGTCCGCCTCATCTGTTCATTCTGATGGATTTCAAAGGCGGTGTTTTTGGACACGAGTCGCAGGCCGATGCTATATCGGACAGCGGCAGGAGGACGGTCATCTCCCTCCTGCCGCGCTCCGCGTGCATTACTTGGGGGTCGTTCCTTGGCTCGTTTCCTTGTGTGGCTTGGATTCACGTTCGTTGGCCTTGTCTTGGCCGCGGGCTTCCGACTTGCTGGTGGCGGCCACTCCCGAGCCTTCACCCCGCGCCGTGCTGCCATCGTTCGTGCGCTTGACAGGGGTCGCAGGGCGGGCCTTCTTGTGTTCCTCTCCGTGCGCTTGCGCCTTGGAGTTGGTGTTCGGTGTGGCTTCCTGGGTGTCGCCGGCCGCGAAGGCGGACGATGCGGCCGTCAGGGCGAGAGCAATGAGAACAGTCTTCATGAGTTTTCCTTCGCGGCATCGCCGCATGGGTTCCAAACTGCGCCCCCTGTCGTGGGGGCTCCATACAAATGGGCAGGGCTTACTTGGCGGCCTCAATGTCCGTGACGACCATTTTTCCGCCTTCGCTGACCACCATGAAGCGGACCTTGTCGCCCACCTGCACCTTGTCGAGCAGGCTCTTGTCCTTGGCGTTGAACACCATGGTCATGCCCGGCATCTCCAGGTGCTTGATGTCGCCGTGCTTGATGGTGATCTTGCTGGTGTCCTTGTCGATCTTGCGGATTTCTCCATCGGTCATCGAGGCCGCAGCGGTGGAGGACTTGGCGGCATCGGTTGCAGCTTGGGCAATGGCCGAGACAGGCAGCAAGGCGGCCAGAGACAGCAGGACGGCCGCCACAGCGGTGTTGGTTTGCTTCATAAATATTCCTTGTTCAGTGGGTTGGCGCACCAACACGGGGGTTACTTCTTGGAGACCTTGACCTGGCCCTTCATGCCTGCGTCGTAGTGGCCTGGGTACAGGCATGCGAAATTCACATCACCGGCCTTGGTGAATTGCCAGATGATTTCGCCCTGCTTGCCAGGTGCGAGGGAAATCTTGCTCGGCTCGTCATGCTCCATTTCGGGGAACTTCTTCATGGTCTCGTAGTGCTCCTTGAGCTCGGCCTCAGTGCCCAGGCTGAACTCGTGCTTGACCTGGCCGGAGTTCTTGATCACGAAGCGGATGGTCTCGCCCTCCTTGGCGGCGATGGTCGCCGGCGTGAAGCGCATGGTGTCGGCCATCTCGACGTTGACGGTACGGCTGACCTTGGCGGCTTTGCCGGGCTGACCGATGGCGGACTCTGCGTCTCCATGGGCGCCGCCGCCAGCGTGGCCACCACCGTGGTTGCCGCCAGCAAAGCTGTTGAAGGACAGGGCCACCAGGGCGGAGGTTGCGATCAGGGAAAGGGTGCGTTTCATAAGTACCTCGTGGAGTGAATCAGGGAGATGGGTTTTCAGTGCCCGCTATGGGACGAGGGCTTTCTGGCCTTGACGACGGTGTCGGAGGCGGACTTTTCCTTGCGTGGCATGGACTGCCCGCCCTCGGCCTTGAAGCGGGCTGGCTCGGCCACGGGGCCGGTGTACTCATAGGCGACCGTGCCTTCGGGGTGCTTGTACCAACCGGGGTTCTTGTAGTCGCCCGGCTTTTGGTCGCGGCGTACCTTGACGACGCTGAACATGCCGCCCATCTCGACCGATCCGAAGGGGCCTTCGCCCGTCATCATCGGAATGGTGTTGTCGGGGATGGGCATCTCCATCTCCGTCATGTCCGCCATGCCGCGCTCACCCATCACCATGTAGTCGGGAATGAGGTTGTTGATCTTCTTGGCCACCCCCCGGTGGTCCACGCCAATCATGGTGGGAATGTCGTGCCCCATCGCGTTCATGGTGTGGTGGCTTTTGTGGCAGTGGAACGCCCAGTCACCTTCTTCGTCCGCCAGGAATTCGATCTGGCGCATCTGGCCTACCGCCACGTCCGTGGTCACCTCATAGAGACGGGTGCTTTTTGGCGCGGGGCCACCATCGGTGCCTGTAACCAAAAATTCGTGCCCGTGAAGGTGCATTGGGTGATTGGTCATCGTCAGATTGCCGATCCGGATGCGCACCTTGTCGTTCAGGCGCACGTTCAGAGAGTCGATGCCCGGAAAGATGCGACTGTTCCATGTCCACAGATTGAAATTGAGCATCTCTGCAACCTTGGGCGTCGCTGCGCCAGGCTCGATGTCATAGGCGCTGAGCAGGAAACAGAAATCCCTCTGCACCTCGTCAATCAGTGGATGCTTAGCCTTGGGGTGGGTGATCCAAAAACCCATCATGCCCATGGCCATCTGCGTCATTTCATCGGCGTGCGGGTGGTACATGAACGTGCCCGGGCGGCGTGCAACGAATTCGTAGACGAAGGTCTTGCCCGGCTGGATGGCGGGCTGGTTCAGGCCGGCCACGCCATCCATGCCATTGGGCAGTCGTTGCCCGTGCCAGTGGATGCTGGTGTGCTCGGACAGCTTGTTGGTCACGAAGATGCGCACGCGGTCGCCTTCCACCACTTCGATGGTGGGGCCAGGGCTTTGGCCGTTGTAGCCCCACAAGTGGGCCTTGAAGCCGGGCGCCATTTCTCGCACCACGGGTTCGGCCACCAGGTGGAACTCTTTGACGCCCTGGTTCATGCGCCAGGGCAAAGTCCAGCCGTTGAGGGTGACCACGGGGTTGTACGGGCGCCCGGAGTTGGGCACCAATGGCGCCATCGTGTCTGGACTCGTCTGAAAGACCGGCTCCGGCAAAGCCGCCATTGCCACCCGACTCACGCTCGCTGCCGCCACTGCCCCGCCGGCGATACCTGCAAAGCGAAAAAAATCTCTTCTCGAACTCATGTTGGTTTCCTTTTGGGATCAGTGGCCTGCACCGGACTCTGCGGCGGCTGCACCGCCGCCGCTGGCAACGCCAGCGCTCGTGGGCTTGCCGATGAGGGAGGCTTGAAGGGCCGCTTCTGCCTGCCAGAACTGCTGCTCGGCATTGAGCGCCGCCATCACCGAGCTCACCTGGTCGCGGGAGTCGGCCAGCAGCTCGAACACGCTGATCAGCATGCCGTTGTAGCGAAGCTGGTTTTCTTCGGAAATGGTTTTTCTCAGCGGTATCACCTCGTCGCGGTGGTGGCGCGCGACGTCATACGCCGTGCGGTAGGCGGAGTAGCTTTCCCGGAGATTGGAGCCGGCCGCCCTGGCGGTAGCCTCTACGCGATTGGCCGCAGCCAGCGTCTGGGCACTCATCGCGTTGCGCTGCAAGCCGCCCCAATCAAAAATGGGCAGGCTCAGGCTGATCTCGAATCCACGCCGGGTTTGTTTCGTGTTCTCAGCCGCGTCAAACACCGAATCGCGCCGCACTCCCAGCTCAATGTCAGTGAACGACATGACCGTGTTCCAGCCCTGCGAGCGAGCAGCCGCGTCATATTCCGACTTGGCGATCTGCAGGTCCAGGCGGCCCTGGGAAGCCTGGCGGCCTGCATCCTGGGCCGACAGCGGCTCCTTGGGCAGCGTGGGCAAGCGCTCAGGCAGCTTGAGCATGGCAGCCTGGCTGTCATCCAGGCCCAGCAGGCGGACCAATTCTTCCCGGGCCGCCGTGGTCTGGTGCTGGGCGCTGGCCACCTGGGTCGCGGTGTCCGCGTAGAACGCCTGCTGGCGCGCACGATCGAGCTTGTTAAAGTTCCCGACCGCCTGCAGGCGCTTGGCCAGTTCGGCGCTCGCCTGGGCGCTGGCAAAGACCTGCTGGGTGTAGGCGAGTGTCTGCTGGGCCGCGATAGCGCGCACCCAGGCCTGGCGTACCTGCGTAACCTGGTCCACCACGTCGCTGCTCAGGCGCAACTGGGCCTGCTTGATCCGAAGTTCCGCAGTTCCCTTGCGCATGGGCAGAGTCAACAGATCCAACAGGCCAAAGGACAGCAGCCGGCCGATCTCGGTTTCACTGCCCAGGCGAACCCGCTCCAGAGTGAGGATAGGATTTGCAATGCGGCCGGACTGGGCCGCGGTGGAGGCATCGGCCCAGCTTTGGGCCACGATGGCCTGCATCGACGGGCTATTGACCAGCGCCAGTTGCACGGCTTCCTTCTGTCCGAGCGGCTTGCTCAGCAGATCGGAGGCCCGCTGGCGCAAGGCATCCTGCTCCGACTTGTCGCGGGCCAGCGTGAGTTTGCCGTCCGTGAAACCTGCCGTAGTCGTGTTGGCGCTGGACAGGCTCTGCTCCAGGTTCACGCTGGCACACCCGGACAACACCGCGACGGCGGCCACGGTAAAAACGAGTTTGGCGCGTGGCATACGCAGTGGGCGGCTCATTGTTTGCCTCCACCATGGGCGCCATGGCCCTGCGCAGGCTGGGACTGACTGGCTTCAGGCGCCGTCTGGCGCATCTCTTTGGCATAGGCGCGCCATCCACCGATCTCGCCAACCTTGTCGTTCGCCTCCCTCCAGGACTGGACAGGCTGCTCCTTGTAGGCCTCGTAGCCCGACAAGGCCGATCGGTAGGAGAGTTGGTAGTCCACCTTCGTGGCCCCCGACTCTGGCATCTGTGCGAATGCCAGCGAGGGCACTACAAGCGCGGCAGCCAGCCAGCGGCTTGAGGTAGTTCGTGAAAGCCAAGGATTTTTCATACATTCACCAATGCGTTTCGTGATGGATGCATTGTGCGAACATCTTGCTGCCGCCGACATAACAAGTGGATTACATCTTTGTTAGGTTCAGGAAAGGCGGGAATCAGCGGGCACACTCGCCTCAACAGGTCAAGGGAGCCTCCCGTGAAGATATTGGTCGTAGAGGATGAAATCAAAACCGGCGAATACCTGCGCCAGGGCTTGCGCGAGGCGGGCTTCAATGCCGATCTGGTGCATAACGGGGTCGATGGCCTTCACATGGCGCAGGAAGGCGACTACGACCTGGTCATCCTGGATGTCATGCTCCCGGGTATGGATGGTTGGCAGGTCCTGAAGAGCCTGCGGCGCCACGGCCTGGAGATGCCCGTCCTTTTCCTGACCGCCAAAGACCATGTGGATGACCGCATCAAGGGCCTGGAGCTGGGCGCGGACGACTACCTGGTCAAGCCGTTCTCGTTTGCCGAACTGCTCGCGCGGGTGCGAACCATCCTCAGGCGCGGGCGCAGCGGGACCGAGGTAACCGTGCTGCAGGTCGCGGATCTGGAGCTCGATCTGCTGCGCCGGCGCGTGAGCCGTTCCAGCAAGCGCATTGACCTCACCGCCAAGGAGTTCGGGCTGCTGGAGTTGCTTATGCGCCGCCATGGAGAGGTCCTGCCTCGCTCGCTTATCGCCTCACAGGTGTGGGACATGAACTTTGACAGCGATTCCAATGTGATCGAGGTGGCGATGCGCAGGCTGCGGGCCAAAATCGATGACGCTTACGAAACCAAGCTCATCCAGACGGTGCGGGGCATGGGCTACGTGCTTGAGGCGCCTGAGGAGAGCCCGTGAGCGCACCGTACTCGTTGACGACGCGACTGACGGTCTTTTTTACACTCGCCTCCGCATTCGTTCTCATCGGCCTGGGAGCCTTGGTCGCCGTCTCCATTGACCGGCACTTCGTGGAGCTGGATCGCGACGCCCTGCGCGACAAGATCCATCTCATGCGGGAAGTGATCGGCAAGTCCAAATCCCCCCAGGACCTGCAGACTCGTCTGGACGAGGTGCTGCACAGCCACGAGGGTCTCTTTGTCAGCGTGACACGCGGCAGCGAAGCGCTTTATTCAACACCCGGGTTTGAGTTTCCCGACAACCTTGCGGAGATGACCCGTGGCGCGCGCCTGGGCGTTGCGGCTTGGCAGGCAGGAACCAGAAATGTTCGTGGGATGTACGACTCAGTGTCTGCCTCTGGGAGCGGTGATGCGCCGCTGCAGGTCAGTGTGGCGCTGGATACGGCCCACCACAAGCACTTCATGCACGACTTGATCCGTGTCCTGGCGGTCTACGTGGCCTTGGCCACCCTGGTGGCGGGCATCCTGGGATGGTGGGCTGCCAAGAACGGGCTGGCACCCTTGCGCGCCATGCGCTCGCGCGCCATGGCTATCACGGCCAAGCGGCTCGATGAGCGCATGCCCAGCCAGGAATTCCCCATCGAGATGGCTGATCTTGCGACGACCTTGAATGAAATGCTGCGCCGCTTGAAGGAAGACTTCGATCGCCTCTCTGAATTTTCCTCGGACCTGGCCCACGAGCTGCGCACGCCCATCAACAACCTGATGACGCAAACGCAAGTCACGCTGGGCCAGTCCCGCACACCCGAGCAGTACCGCGACATCCTTGCCTCCAACGCAGAGGAATACCAGCGCCTTGGGCGGATGGTCGCGGACATGCTGTTCCTTGCGAAGGCCGACCACGGACTGATCCTACCCACGACGGAGAAGATCGCCGTGCACGCGGAGGTGCAGGCGCTTTTCGATTTCTATGAGGCGTTGGCCGAAGAAAAGCAGGTGCATCTGAAGCTGCTCGGTGCGGCGGAAATCTCTGGTGACAGGCTGATGCTGCGGCGGGCCCTGAGCAACCTTCTGTCCAATGCGGTCAGGTACACGCCGCCCGGTGAAACCGTGTTCGTTGAAATCACCGCAGACCTTCACGGAACCACGGTGAATGTCACCAATCGCGGGCCGGCCATCGATGAGCAGATGGTTCCTCGCCTGTTTGATCGGTTCTTCAGGGCAGACAAGTCGCGCAAGCAACTGGACTCCGAAGGGTCGGGTCTGGGCTTGTCCATTACCCAGGCGATCGTGCATGCACACCGCGGCCGAATCTCCGTGAGCTCGGATAGCGGCAAGACCTGCTTTTCCATGTATTTCCCCAGTGCCAACAGCATTGGCAAGCACCAGACCACCAATGCATGATTCGCTTGGCACACTCATCGACTGCTGGAAGGAAGACCCAAGCAGCACGTACAACACCTGGTTTCTATGGGACCAGCGGGTCAAGAATTTCCGCTCTATCCGCCGTGGCATTTCACAGGTCGTGCAGGATATCCGTGCGGGGACGTTCGGAAATGCTTATCGCGGCTCCTCCCTGGAGACCATCGTAGGCTCAGTCGCGGAACAGCGCCAGATCTTCAAGGGCGCGGACCATGCGTTTCTGTGGAAGCCCAAGCTGCGCATTCCGGACATCTACGAGAACGTCAGCAACCAACGCGCGTTCGCTGATCTGCTTCATACCTGCGACCAGTGCGATTGCGCCGAAGACGTGGTGGCGGCCATTCAGCGCATTGATGCGATGGGCATCAAGGGCCTGGGCCCTGCAGTCGCGAACCTGCTGTACTTCATTCACCCCACGTTGGCGACTCCGTTCAACACCGCCATTGTCAACGGCTTCAATGCCGTCACCGCAGGGCGCGTGAAGCTGGGACGCTGGGACCACTACCTTTCGATGCGGGAAGGCCTGCTGCGCCTGAACGAGCAGTACCGCTTGAAACTCTCCAACGATCTCGGTGCGATTGCGGGACTCATGTTCGACATCGGCAGCGGCAGGTATGCCGCGCCCCCGGCGGCGATGGATGCGGCGGCAGCTGCGCTCTGGCAGGAAGATCTCCTGCGTGTTCGGCAGGAATCCACTGCATTGCAAAAAGAGCTGTCCTTGGCTAGCGAGAGCGATGCAACCCATACCAGTGTCCAGGCGTTGCTACGCGACTTGGGCAAGGCTTTGGGGTTCGATGTATGGATCGCAGCCAACGACCGAGGGCGTGTGCATGGCAGCGGTCTTTTGGGGGACGGATGCCTGGTGCAATTGCCAGCGATTGCGGGCGGAGGATTGGAGTCGGTGCGCCTGATTGACGTCGTGTGGCTTGATCCCCAGTCCTCACTGGTTGCGGCCGCATTTGAGGTTGAGCATACGACATCGATCTATTCGGGCATCGTGCGGATGCTGGACCTGGCCCTTGGAACGCCTGTCGCCGACAAGTGCGCGCTCTTTCTGGTGGCCCCGGACAACCGCCGAGACAAGGTAGCTGAACAGCTCAAGAGACCCGCCTTCTCCCGCGTGTCAGAACTGGGCATCCGCTACTTGCCCTACAGCCAACTTGAACTGCACCACACGTCCATCAGCCGCTTCGGCTCCAGCATCAAACCGCTGCTGGAGATCTCGCAGCGGCTGTGAGCCTGCGCCTGTGCCTCAGCGAGAGCGCGTGTCGTCGGGCCACACGGCGGCTGCAGTTTGCTGCGCTGTCGGGAAGATGAGATTCCTGTAATCCCAACCTTAGGGATTGGCGGGTAGAGCCTCGCGTCATGCACGCTACGGCTTCGGCTCCGGCTTCTACCATGTGGTTTCGCGTTGGCAGTGAGCTCCGAGAGAGCACTCGATAACGTCTTCTTCGCAACCACGAAAGCCTCGCCATGAACGTCACGACAAAGCCTTTGGATGCGCTGCTGCCTGTCGGTGCGCTGGGAAAGTCCGCGTCCAAAGCACCAGAAGCGGTGGAAGGCGGCTTCCTGGACGCGATGAAACAGGCATTGACCACCACCACCAAGCTGCAAAGCGAGTCGGGTCGCTTGAGTCGGGAGGTGACCTTTGGAAACCCCACCGTCGGCTTGGAAGAAACCATGCTCGCGGGAGTCAAGTCCAACATCGCGTTTCAGGCAACGCTTCAGACTCGCAACCGAATTGTTCAGGCCTACACGGATGTGATGAACATGCAGGTGTGATGTCACGCAGGGCCATTGACCAAGCTGCAAGCATCGGCCGTGGCCAGACACTCGGCAATCCAGACGCGAGCCGGGTACATTGCAGCGATGTCGACGCCTTACCATCTGTTCAGGAGAATATCTTGCAGTCCAAAGATCATTGGGAGCAGGTCTACACGACCAAATCCAGCTCGGGAGTGAGTTGGTTCCAGGATCATGCTCAACAGTCCGTCGAGTTCGTCCGGCAGGCCGGCGTCACCCGAGACGCCTCCATCATCGACGTCGGAGGCGGTGCTTCGACGCTGGTCGACGACCTGCTCAATGAGGGGTACGCAAGGGTGGCAGTTCTGGACTTGTCAGAATCCGCCTTGGCCACGTCGCAGTCCAGACTGGGCCAGCGTGCGGCCGCTGTGTCTTGGCTGGTGGGCGACATCACGCGTGTCGAGCTTCCTCGGCATGCCTATGACGTGTGGCATGACCGAGCGGTCTTTCACTTCCTCACCTCGCAACGGGAGAGAGAGGCCTACCTGCAGGCAGTCCTGCGTGCCGTCAAGCCTGGCGGGCATGTCATCGTCGCGACGTTTGCCGAGGACGGCCCAGAAAAATGCAGTGGCTTGCCTGTGATGCGCTACAGCGCTCAGGGCCTGCATGCGCAGTTCGGCGCGTCATTTACCCTCTTGCAGCAGGAAGGGGAAGAACATCGCACGCCTTCCGGTACCGTGCAGAAGTTCATCTACTGCCTATGCCGCAAGGAGTTCAGCTGAAGATGGCCGCGCAATCGCGTTATGAGCCTCATCCAGATCATGAGCGGCTGACGCGCTGGCCAGCCGAGCTGGCCACCGTTGTGCTCTATGGCGTGACGCCGAATGCTCGGGCCCTGGAGTCAGGAGCCCGCGTCAGAACCGGGGATCCTGGGCGGATTCCAGCGAGTTGCCCGCCACTGCCGCGTGGTGCGCCGCATGGTAGCGATCAGGATAGATCTCGTTGAGCTTGCGGCCGTCTTCACCGACCGCCACGAGTTCACCACTACTGATGGCGCGCGCCAGTTCGTTCTTGACCTGATCGCGGGTCTTGGAAGGTGCCGAGGCGACTGCAGGATAACGTGCAGGATCAAGTTCATTGAGCTTCGCTCCCGACTCGCCGCCGGCCATGATGTCGCCCGTACGGATTGCCTGCTCCAGTTCAGCCCGCACTTGGTCGCGTGTCTTTGCGCCGAGCGCAGACACGGTCACGGGGTAGGCATGGGGGTTAAGTTGCTTGAGCGTCAGGCCCGACTCGCCAGAGGCGAGCATGTCGCCGCTTCGCATGGCCTGCACCAGCTCCGCCTGCACCTGCTCGCGCGTCTTGCTGGCACTCTGGTCCGAAGCGAACGCGGGGGCGGCGATGAGGGAAAGAACGATGAGAGTGGATTTGAGTTTCATGGTGGTTTTCTTAGCTGAATGAATGAGAAAAGTGGGCACTACCGTGAGCCGTGTACGAGCGGCCCGCTGGCAGTGCTTCGTCTGAATACACGATCAGGGCAATTGGCGGGCATCGACCCAGCCGGCCTCGCCGCCCATGTCACGCACACCGTCGCGGCCTATAGGGTTGCGTTTGGCGGCCTGCAGCTCGTCAAGGACTTGCTGGCGAGTCTTCGTCAACTGCGGGCCCTTCACCAGCGGATAGGTGGCGGGATAGCCGCGGCTGATCCAGTACAGAGAACCGTCCTTCTGGGCGGCCAGCACGGTGCTTTCGACAGCCTGGCGGCTCACGGCGTTGCCCATGTGGTCAGGGGCAAAGGTCACGCCTTCCTCCTGGCTCGGGCTGGCGTGGTACACGGAAGTGGCGAAGGATGCCGTGGCGGATGTTGCGAGGCTGGCAACGAGGACGGCGGTACGGATTTTCATGATGGTCTCCTGTGGCGCCGGATGCCCGATATGGTCCATCCAGGTGGCGTTTTGTGCACCACGAAGAGAAGTCTATAAATCTCACCCCAACATAGGGCTGACCTGCGGATTACGCTTTTGACATGCATCTAACAGGCCGAAGGAATACTTTTCGTATAGTCTGTCCTGCCGTCCAAGCCATCAACTTGCTGCTCCCTCCCGCATTTTCCAGATTCCAAGTGGGGCGCTGCACCTTCACCGAGAGCCTGTTTTCTGGGCGCAAGCTCCAAGACTGTGTCCCAGCCTCGAACCCTCTGTACCCCCGAGCAAGATGGTCAACGCGGCCTTGCCCAAGATGGATGCCCCTTTTCTTGCGCATGTATGAAGCAGGCATCAAGGGTGGCCGCCCCAGCATAGCCCCCGGGAAGCTGCTACGGGTCGGGTAAGCTGGCTCTGGCAGTCGGGCCAGGAAGGGGGCGCTGATCGCCACTCCTACTCAGCTCGCTAATGTGCCAGAGCAGAACCTGTCGGACACATCGCGCCGGTACACTGGTAGCTGGCTTGGTCAGCGAAGCTGCTGACTTGATATCTTGGGCCCTCGTGTTGAGCCGCGAGTGGGCCTTTCACATACTGCCGTGTCGGTCGATAGATTCAGACACTCTGGCACCGATAGGCGCCACGCCACGGCTACCATCGCACGCTGTGACAGCTTTCCATTTCTCCAACCCTGAACGGAGCACGCTATGCATTCCTCCCCCATCGCCCAAGACAGCACTGCAGGACTCGCAGGCGGCGCTCGTAGCCTGCTGCTCCAGCTATCAGCCGGCGCCGTATTGGGCCTTGTCGTTATGTACGGCGTAACCTTCTCCACAAGCCCCATCGTACACAATGCTGCGCACGATGTCCGTCACGTCACGGTCAAGCCATGTCACTGACTGGAGCGCGCCATGATTTTTCGACGCTTGATCCTTGCTGCGCTGGCCATGGCCCTGCTAGTTGGCATTTTGCAGTCGAGTTTGCAGCAACTTCAGACTTTGCCCATCATCAGGGCCGCCGAAAAGTTTGAGAACCAGAAGGCGGCTGCCCCGTCGCCGGTGACTGCGGCCACAGACGTTCTTGCCTACGAAAGCAAACATGATCATGGCGGCGCAGAAGCATGGGAGCCCGCCGACGGGATTGAGCGTCAGGTCTGGACATTCGTGGCCAACGTGCTTCACGCGTTCAGCATGGCGCTGCTAATGCTGGCTGTAATGGCTGTGTGCCAATGGCGCGGAAGCTCCTTGGGCGCTTTCCCGCTAGCCGCATGTGTGACCGCCGCGGGCTGGTTCAGCCTGCATTTCTGGCCCTCGCTGGGGTTACCCGCGGAGATCCCCGGCATGGACGCTGGCCGACTAGCCTCGCGCCAGGGTTGGTGGATGCTAGCTGCGGGCTGTGCAGCGCTGGCCTGCGCGTCGGTAGCGCTAATGCGCGGTCCTTTTCGCTGGGTAGTCGCTGCCGGTGGTCTAGCGTTGCCCTATGTAGTGGGCGCACCGGACATCGTTGCAGACTTGGCGACCAACTTCACCGGTGAGACACGGGCGGCGTTGCACCAACTAAGCAGTGCGTTTTTCTGGGCCACCACGTGGTTGTCGCTGTCGTTCTGGGTCAGCCTGGGGATGGCAGGTAGCCTTGCCTTCGAGCGCTGGCTGCACCCCGCTGTTGCGACGTTGTTGGCGCATCCGAATGCGGGTCATGCGGCCCCCTATGGAAACCGGCAATAAGCGACGCCCAAGGCAAGGTCATGTCAATAAGCATCGGCTCTGGAAGTCAGGACGCGGTGGTGCAGCGCGCGCGACATTATCGGCAACGTCAATCTGGTAACGGGCTGCTCACCATTGTCAAGTTCATGGCCGATCAATAGCGCGAAACAAGCCGTACCGGCCACCCAAGCGACGCTCAGCTCAGCGAAGAAAATGCTGCTGCGCCCATTCTCCAGCGTGACTTGTTCCGGGCGTTTGACGGCTTTGCAGCCGCTACCAAAACGGTGCGGCCCTGCATTGCAAAAAAATCATCAGCTCATCATCTTCTAGTTGGTTGCCGTACTGCAAGCTTCTCCTCATCACGGTATGCACCGACTCCTACGTGCCGTGTGGGGCAGCCAGCCTGGCTGGCGTTTCAATGACCAACGGTGAGGGCTAAGACCATGGCCAACAAACTATTTGCTTCTCTCCTTGCAACGGCACTATCACTGGGCTCTGCGACTCCATACGCTGCACCCACCGGCCATGAAGCGCGCGACCAAGTGTCGCCGGCCAAGGTGCAGGGCGACGAAGGGAAGACACGCTACTGGAGTCATCCTAGGCTCGGCATGGTGAAGGTGGACGCTGGCGGCCGCATGCTCACACCCCCCTCAGCCACGGATGACGTTGCACGATCCGCAGCCCCTTCCGGGGATCCTTCTGCCCGCGCACGTAGATGCGGTTCGCCAAGTTGCTAGAGACGCGTCGGCGCTCGGAAACGCGGACGGGCTTTGAGCCGCAGCTGTAAATTTGAGCGACCAGTAAGACGGCCTATGCTTGTTGAGAGCGGCGCGTCTCGGCTCGGCCGTGTGTTCCTATGTCACATAGGGTGCTGACAAATTCTCTATGCTGTTGAACGAGCTCGAAAGTAACGCCCGTCCTATTGACTGCTTTCAATTCGCCCGGCTGCCGCGTCACTGTTAATCAACATGAGTTTCTTCCCATGGCACGGAGGAAAGGCTTTGAAGCGTTCAACAGCATCATGCAAATGCTGGTCGCCCTCGGAAGCAGCGCCGCCTGATTCCCGTCAATCTGTCTTCCCAATTACCGTTCTGAAAGCTCCCTGTAATCTTCGACCCGGTACGGGCGCAAAGCTGTCCGTTGTGGGGCAAATCGTCGGCGCCGACCTACAGCGCTGAGGGCACGCAGCGGCAGAAGATGGTCCTTCCTCGCAGCCCATTGCGCTGGATTTCACAAAAAACCCGACCCCTGCCAACGAAATCAAGGAGCTTCCAATGAACCACGCCCAGACCCCTTACCAAAGTTGTATTCAGGCTTGCCTGTCGTGCGCAACGTCTTGCAACCAATGCCTTACAGCGTGCTTGCAAGAAGAAGACGTGAAGATGATGGCGCGCTGCATCGCCCTGGATGCAGACTGCGCAGCCGCATGCAGTTTCGCTGCCGCTGCGATGGCGCGCAACAGCGAGCACGCGAAAGCCATTTGCGCCCTGTGCGCCGAGATTTGCCAGGCCTGTGGCGATGAGTGCGCCAAGCACGAAGCCGCGCATTGCAAGGCCTGCGCCGCAGCGTGCCACAAGTGCGCTCAGGAGTGCCGCTCCATGGCCAGCGCCCACTGAACTACCGCGTCACCCCTGTCTGGAGAAATGCAATGAATACTTCCCACTCTGTCCTGAAAATGATCCCCGCTGCCGCACTTGCGGTCAGCGCCTTGGTGTGCCCCTTGATCGCGCAGGCCCAGCAAGCACCGCACGCGGGGATGAAAGGCTCCGGCATGGACTCCTCGATGTCCGCCGGCAAGATGGACATGAAGTCCATGATGAAGGAGAACAACGAGAAGATGTCGTCCATGGCGATGACCGGAAACCCCGATGTGGACTTTGCGCAGATGATGCGCATCCATCATCAGGGCGCTATCGACATGGCCCAGGGCCAACTGCGCGATGGCAAGGATCCGCAGTTGCTGAAGATGGCCAAGGAGATCATCTCGGCGCAGAAAAAAGAGATTGCGGTCCTGGACGCATTCTTGGCACGAAGCGGCAAAGCGCCTGCAGGCGCCAAGTAGCCTGCCAGCGCCCCCAGCCGCTGCCCCTGGACCTGGAGCCCATCCAGATCCAGGGGCAGTAGCTTATGGGCTCCCTGCAATGGAATTTGCGCAGAGCTGAGGCAGGACTTGCGATAGATCAGTGTTGCCCATGTTCAGGCTTGACATTGCCACCGTGTCAGGGCCTATTGTTCGCACGCGACCTACCGCCAAGCCGATAGACAGGAGTTCTCTACATGTCAACCGCAACGCCGCACAGCCACCACGCCCATGAGGGCCATGACGCACATGCGCCCCATCCACCGACGGGTCTCAAGGATCCTGTCTGCGGCATGGATGTGACGAATCAGTCCCTTCATTCAGCTGAGCATGAAGGGCATCACTTCTACTTTTGCAGCGCCAAGTGCCGCACCAAATTCGTCGATGCTCCCGAGAAGTACGTTCCCGGGAGCAACGCACCCGCTTCGCGCGAACCCGAAGCGGTCCAGCCCGGCACGATCTATACCTGCCCCATGCACCCGGAGGTGCAGCTGGACCACCCAGGAAACTGCCCCAAGTGCGGCATGAGCCTGGAGCCGATGCTTCCGACGATGGAGGAAGGCGAGAACGCCGAGCTGGTGGATTTTCGTCACCGTTTCTGGTGGACACTGCCCCTGACCATCGTGGTTACGGTCCTGGCCATGGCTGGCCACCAACTGCAGTGGTTCGAGATGGCCACTCAGAGCTGGATCGAGCTGGTCCTGACCGTTCCCATCGTGCTGTGGGCCGGTTGGCCTTTCTTCGTGCGTGGCGCCCAGTCGGTGATCAATCGCAGTCCCAATATGTGGACTCTGATCAGTCTGGGCACAGGAGCTGCCTTCGTGTACAGCGTGGTGGCCACCGTGGCTCCGGGTGTTTTTCCGGCTTCGTTTCAGGCCATGGGGCGCGTGTCGGTGTACTTTGAAGCCGCGGCCGTCATCATTTCGCTGACGCTGCTCGGCCAGATGCTGGAGCTCAAGGCGCGCTCCCAGACTTCCGCTGCCATCAAGTCGCTTCTGGGCCTGGCGCCCAAGACCGCGCGGCGCATCGACCCCGACGGGCAGGAAAGCGACGTGCCCCTGTCTCATGTGCATGTGGGAGACCTTCTGCGTGTGCGCCCCGGCGAGAAAGTGCCTGTGGACGGCGTGGTGGTCGAAGGCAGCAGCGCTGTGGACGAAGCCATGCTTACAGGCGAGCCCTTGCCCATCGTCAAAGGGCCAGGGGATGCCGTGATTGGCGCCACGCTCAACACCAACGGTGCGCTGATCATCCGATCGGAGCGTGTGGGATCTGCCACCATGCTGTCCCAGATCGTGCAGATGGTCTCGCAGGCGCAGCGCTCAAGGGCGCCCATGCAGCGCATGGCAGACCAGGTGGCGGGGTACTTCGTGATGGCCGTGGTCGGTATCGCGTTGCTGACACTGTTCGCATGGGGCCTGTTCGGGCCGGAACCACGCTGGGTCTATGGCCTGGTCAACGCGGTTGCTGTGCTAATCATCGCGTGTCCCTGTGCTCTGGGCCTGGCAACGCCCATGTCCATCATGGTGGCGACGGGCCGGGGCGCGACCAGCGGCGTCCTGTTCAGGGATGCCGCCGCCATCGAGAACCTGCGCAAAGTAGACACGCTGATCGTGGACAAGACCGGTACGCTTACCGAGGGCAAGCCGTCGTTCGAGCGGGTGGTGGCCATGCCCGGCCTGTCCGAGGACGAAGTGCTGCGCCTGGCGGCCAGCCTGGACCAAGGCAGCGAGCATCCCCTGGCAGACGCGATTGTCCAGGCGGCCCGTGCCAAGGGCATGGCATTGGACAAACCGGAAGACTTCGAATCCGGATCGGGCATCGGTGTACGCGGCCGGGTTGCAGGCCGCCACTTGGCCCTGGGTAACACCGTCCTCATGGAGCAAATGGGGGTTGCGATCGATCCGCTGCTCGCCCAAGCCGAGGCGCTGCGTGCCACGGGCGCCAGCGTGATGTACCTGGCGGCAGATGGACAACTGCAAGGCCTGCTGGCGGTCTCCGATGCGGTCAAGGCTAGTACGCCCGAAGCACTGGCAACCTTGCATGCGGCGGGGCTGCGCATCATCATGGCCACCGGTGACGGCATGACCACCGCCAAAGCGGTGGGCGCGAAGCTCGGCATCGATGAGGTCCACGGCGAGGTCAAGCCGGCAGACAAGCTGGCGCTGGTGTCCCGGCTGCAGGCAGAAGGCCGTGTTGTTGCCATGGCTGGCGACGGGATCAACGACGCGCCTGCTCTGGCCAAGGCGGATGTGGGAATCGCAATGGGCACCGGCACCGACGTGGCAATGAACAGCGCCCAGGTTACCCTCGTCAAAGGGGATCTTCGCGGAATATCCACGGCGCGCGAACTGTCGGAGGCTACGGTGGGGAACATGAAACAGAACCTGATGTTCGCCTTCTTGTACAACGCCCTGGGCATCCCAATCGCCGCGGGTCTGCTTTACCCGTTTACCGGCTGGCTACTGTCGCCGATGATCGCCGCCCTGGCGATGAGCCTGAGTTCGGCATCCGTGATCGCCAATGCATTGCGTTTGCGCAAGGGCTAGGCAGTTATCGCAACCAGAATGTGATCTGCGTTCAGTCCCAGCCCCCCGACTTGGGTACCATCGCACCATGACAAACGTCAGAAGCATCGTGTCGCGCCAAGGACGCTGGATTGCCAGCCTCCTGGTAGCGGCGTTGCTTCTTATGCAATTCGCCCTGGCTGCCTATGCCTGCCCGAGGCTCGACTCCGCAGCCCATGCTTCGTCGATGCAAAAGGCGGGCATGGCCATGGAGGAAGCGGTCCCGATGGCGTCCATGCCGGAGTGCCATGCCATGGCGACGACCATGGATGAACAGGATCCGCAGTTGTGCCGAGCCCATTGCGAAGGTGACAACCAGTCTGCTCCTTCGCTACACAGCTTCGACCTGCAGGCCCTCGCGGCGCACGCCATCTGGGTTGCCTATTTGCTGCCCGCAGTGCTGGACGAGTTGCAACGCGCTGACACCCGGGCTTTCTACGCAGAGTTCGATAGCCGAGCGGGATCTCCACCCCTCTATCTGACACACAAGGTCTTTCGGAATTGATCGCGCACGGTGTGCATGCTGCCCTGCAGCGTGTGCGCAAGTCTGACTTCGTGCCCATTCATTTCGAGGACCATCATGTCAAATGTCTTTACCGGCGCCCCATGCGGGCGCATGGCCGCGTCTTCACGCGCCCTGCAGCACACCCTGGTGCGCCACCACCTGAGCCGACTTCGCCTTGGCGTGCTGGGTGTCTTGCTGGCAGCCGCAGGTACCTTCAGCCCCCCAGTCCACGCCTTGGGCTTCACCGAAGCGCTGGAGCTGGCTGAGCAGCAAAGTCCCCGCATCGCAGCCCAGCGGCTGCAGATTGACGCTGCCGGCAGCACCCAGAAGGCGGCCGGAAGGCTGCCCGACCCCAAACTATCGGTGGGCATCGAAAACTTCCCCATCACCGGCATGGACCGCGGAAGCCTCTCGCGCGAATCCATGACCATGCAACGCCTGGCGCTGATGCAGGAAGTCCCCAACCGGGCCAAGCGCGATGCGCAGATCGCCGGCGCCCAGGCCAAGGTAGAGCGCGAACGCGCCGCCTTGGCTGTTCAGCGGGTGCAGATCCGCCAAGAATTGAGCCAAGCCTGGATCATGGCCCAGGCCATTGAGCGGCGCGATCTGGTCCTCACGGATTTGCTGGCGGAGAACCAGCGCCTGCAGGACAGTCTTCCCTCGCGCATCGCAGGAGGCACCGCCCAGGCGGGTGACCTGCTGGCGGCCCGGCAGGAGGCGCTTGCTCTGTCGGATCGGCGAGATGACCTTCGCAGGGATCGCGTCAAGGCGCGCGCGATGCTGCGCCGCTGGGTGGGTTCCCGTTCCGATGAAGCGCTGCACGGTACGGCTGGTCCACTCAGCCGCCCTGTGGAAGAACTTCGCGCGCAGGTGCAGCGCCACGCCGAGCTCGCCCAGTATCCAGCCATGCAGGCCATGGCCGCGGCCGAGTCGCTCGAGGCGCAGGCACAAACGCGCGGAGACTGGTCCTGGGAGGTCGCCTACAGCCGCCGTGCGCGCCGGTGGGGCGACATGGTGTCTTTCCAGGTGACGTTTGATCTTCCGTGGCAACAAGAGCGGCGCCAGGGTCCCCAGATCAAGGCCAAGCAACTGGAGCTGCAGCGTCTGGAGGCCGAGCAGGAAGACGTGACCCGCAGGCGCTTGCAGGAGCTTGACGACAGCGCCGCCGAGCTAGCTGCGCTGCAAAGCCAGATCGAGCGACTGCAGTCCGCCGGCATCGGCCTGGCGCAGGGACGTGCCCAACTCGCGCTTGCCAACTACCAGGCCGCCAAGGGCGACCTCAGTGCAGTGCTGGGTGCCCGCGCACAGGTGCTCGAGGCGCAATGGCGCTTGATCGACCTGCAGGTGCAGCGCGATGCAGTGACTGCCCGGCTGAACAGCCTGATTGCCGATTGAGCGGAGAACGACATGACAAATTCTAGTTTCAAAAAAACCGCTGTGGCGGTGGCGTTGCTCTGCGCAGGCATCGCGCTGGGATGGGGCCTGGCCCAATGGCGCATCTCTGGTGGCACCGGGGCTGGTGTCTCCACAGCAGAGACAGGAGCCACGAAGTCCGACCGCAAGGTCTTGTACTGGTACGACCCCATGGTGCCGACACAGAAGTTCGAAAAACCGGGCAAGTCGCCCTTCATGGACATGGCCTTGGTCCCCAAGTATGCGGATGAAGACATGCAGCAAGGCAGCGGGCTGAATGTGTCCGCACAGGCGGTGCAGGCCCTGGGTCTGCGCACCGCTGTGGTGGAACAACGTGACATTGGCGCCGACGTTGTTGCGCTGGGCTCGGTGCAGCTCAATGACCGCGATGTGAGTATCGTCCAGGCCCGCTCGGCCGGGTTTGTAGAGCGGGTGTACGCCAGGGCGCCGGGCGACGTGGTAGCCGCAGGCGCGCCGCTTGCCGACCTGCTGCTGCCCGAATGGGTCGCTGCGCAACGCGAATTCCTCGCGGTTCGGGCCCTCAAGGACGACACGCTGACGGCGGCCGCGCGCCAGCGACTGGCGCTGCTGGGCATGCCGGCTGCGCTCGTGGCCCAGGTGGAACGCACGGGCGAACCCCAGGGCCGCTACACCGTGACCTTTCCGCAAGGGGGCCTGGTGGCGGAACTCATGGTGCGCCAGGGAATGACGGTTTCCGCGGGTGCCAGCCTGGTGCGCGTGAACGGGCTGGCCAGTGTCTGGATCGAGGCCGCTGTTCCCGAGGCGCAAAGCGGGCCCTTGCAGTTGGGACAGGATGCCCAGGTTCGCTTGGCGGCGTTTCCCGGTGAAACCCTCAAGGCCCGCATAGTGAGCATCCTGCCCGAAGCCAACCGCGACACCCGCACGGTGCGCGTGCGCCTGGAGCTTCCAAATCCCGGCCAGCGCCTTAAAGCGGGCATGTCCGGGCAGATCCTACTTGCAGGACGCAAGCAGCCTGCGCTGCTCGTGCCCAGCGAGGCAGTGATCCGGACCGGCAAGCGGGCGCTGGTCTACGTGGTCGATGGCCCGGGCAAATACCACCCCGTCCAAGTGCAACTCGGTGCCGAAATCGATGATCGCCTGGTCGTGCAAGGCGGATTGATCGCAGGGCAGCAGGTGGTAGCGTCCGCGCAGTTCCTGATTGATTCGGAAGCAAGCCTGCGGGGGATCATGCCTGCCCAAGCGCAGGCCACTGGCACGCAAGCTGCCAGTGCGCAGGTTTCACCAGCCCCCTCAGCGCCCAAGAGTTTTACCGTGCGAGGGGTGGTCGATGAGGTGACGCCGACCGAGATGACGCTCACCCACGATGCCGTCCCCGAGCTGAAATGGCCCGGCATGACCATGCCATTCAAGCTGGCGGCGCCCGAGTTGGCCAAGGGTTTGAAACCTGAGCAGCTGGTGCGGTTCACGTTTCGGCAACAAGGCAAGGACTTTGTGATCACCGCGGTGGAAAGGATCAAGCCATGATCGCGCGACTGATCCGCTGGTCGGTCGCGAACCGCTTTCTGGTTCTCCTGGCCACTCTGATGCTCACGGCCTGGGGCGGGTGGGCTGTGCGCATGACCCCTGTGGATGCGCTACCGGACCTCTCGGACGTCCAGGTCATCATTCGCACCAGCTATCCCGGCCAGGCACCTCAGATTGTTGAAAACCAGGTGACCTACCCGCTGTCGACCACGATGCTGTCCGTGCCAGGGGCGAAGACGGTGCGCGGCTTTTCGTTCTTCGGGGACTCGTTCGTCTACATCCTGTTCGAGGACGGAACCGATCTCTATTGGGCACGTTCGAGGGTGCTGGAGTACATGAACCAGGTGCAGGGCCGATTGCCAGCCACGGCCAAGTCGTCTCTGGGACCGGATGCGACAGGTGTGGGCTGGATCTACCAGTACGCGCTGGTGGATCGCACTGGTAAGAATGATCTGGCCCAACTGCGCGCCCTGCAGGACTGGTTCCTGAAGTTCGAACTCAAGAGCTTGCCCAACGTCGCCGAAGTGGCTTCGGTGGGAGGGATGGTCAAGCAGTACCAGGTCGTTCTCGACCCCATCAAGCTCGCCTCCTACGGGATCAGCCAAGGACAGGTGCGCGAAGCGGTCATGAATGCGAACCAGGAAACCGGCGGGTCGGTGCTGGAACTGGCCGGCGCGGAGTACATGGTGCGTGCAAACGGCTACCTCAAGACCCTGGACGATTTTCGCGCAGTCCCCTTGGCGGCGCGCGGCGGAATCACGGTACGCCTTGGAGATGTAGCGACGGTCCAGACAGGCCCGGAAATGCGCCGCGGTATCGCAGAGCTCGACGGTGAAGGAGAGGTCGCGGGAGGGGTGGTGATCCTGCGCTCCGGCAAGAACGCCCAGGAGACCATCGCGGCCGTCAAGGCCAAGCTGGCGCAGCTGCAAAGCAGCCTGCCCAAGGGGGTTGAGATCGTCACCACGTACGACCGCAGCGCACTCATCGAGCGGGCCATCCAGAACCTCACGGTCAAGCTGCTGGAGGAGTTTGCCGTGGTCGCACTGGTCTGCGTCGTTTTCCTGTGGCACCTGCGATCCGCGCTGGTGGCCATCATCTCGCTGCCGCTGGGGGTCATGACCGCTTTCCTGGTCATGCACTACCAGGGCATCAACGCCAACATCATGTCCCTGGGTGGGATCGCGATCGCCATAGGTGCCATGGTGGACGCCGCCGTGGTGATGATCGAGAACGCCCACAAGAAGCTGGAGGCCTGGCAGCACGCCCATCCGGACCGAGCACTTGTCGGGCAGGAGCGATGGACCGTCATCACCGAGGCTGCCGAAGAGGTCGGGCCTGCGCTGTTCTTCTCGCTGCTGATCATCACCTTATCCTTCGTCCCGGTCTTCACCCTCGAAGCGCAGGAGGGGCGCCTGTTCGGGCCACTGGCCTTCACCAAGACCTACGCCATGGCGGCGGCGGCGGGTCTTTCCGTCACCCTGATTCCCGTGCTCATGGGCTATTGGATACGGGGTCGCATCCCCGACGAGCAGAAGAACCCCATCACGCGGGTGCTGATCACGGTGTACCGGCCATGCCTCGAATGGGTTCTCTCTCGCCCCAAGTCGACCCTCGTCATTGCCGTACTGGCATTGGCAACAACGATCTGGCCCTTGTCCCGACTGGGCGGCGAGTTCCTGCCGCGTCTGGACGAGGGGGATCTGCTGTACATGCCTTCAGCGCTGCCGGGACTCTCGGCCCAGCGGGCAACCGAACTGCTGCAGCTGAGCAATCGCATGATCAAGACGGTGCCCGAGGTCGAGCGGGTGTTTGGCAAAGCGGGACGCGCGGAGACAGCGACCGACCCCGCGCCGCTGGAGATGTTCGAAACCACGGTGAAACTCAAGCCCAGGGACCAGTGGCGCCCAGGCATGACGCCCGAAAGCCTCATCGAGGAGTTGGACAAGGCCGTCAAAATCCCGGGCCTGTCCAACATCTGGATCCCTCCCATCCGCAACCGCATCGACATGCTGGCCACGGGCATCAAGAGCCCGATCGGAGTCAAAGTCACCGGAAGTGACCTGCGCGTGATCGATGGGATCGCCGCTCAGGTCGAGCAAGTGGCCAAGGGGATTCCTGGTGTGTCATCGGCGCTCGCGGAGCGCCTGACGGGTGGGCGCTATGTAGATGTGCGCATTGATCGCGCAGCGGCGGGACGGTATGGCCTGAATGTGTCCGACGTCCAGGCCGTGGTCTCGGGGGCCATCGGGGGAGAAAACATCTCCGAAACCGTCGAAGGGCTGGCCCGGTTCCCCATCAGTTTGCGCTACCCGCGCGAATGGAGGGACTCTCCCGAACGCCTGGCCCAGTTGCCTTTCTCAACGCCCACGGGGCAGCAGGTCACGCTGGGCAGCGTGGCCACGGTGTCCATCACCGATGGCCCACCGATGCTCAAGAGCGAGAATGCCCGCCCATCGGGCTGGGTGTATGTCGATGTGCGAGGGCGCGACCTGGCCTCGGTTGCGAATGATCTGCGCGACGCGGTGGGCCGCCAGATCAAGCTCGAACCCGGTGTCAGCATCACGTATTCGGGCCAGTTTGAATACCTGGAGCGGGCCAATGCACGCCTGAAAGTGGTGGTGCCCGCAACGCTGTTGATCATTTTTGTGCTGCTCTTCCTGACCTTCTCCCGCCTGGGTGAGGCGGCCTTGATCATGGCCACGCTGCCGTTTGCGCTCACCGGCGGAATCTGGTTTCTGTACCTGATGAACTACAACCTGTCGATCGCGACGGGGGTAGGTTTCATTGCGCTGGCAGGGGTTGCAGCGGAGTTCGGTGTGGTAATGCTCATCTACCTCAAGCAGGCATTGGCCGAGAGGTGCCCGGACGGTCGGGAGCCCACGCTTGAAGAGTTACTGGACGCCATCCGGGAGGGCGCCGTACTGCGCGTGCGGCCCAAGGCCATGACCGTGGCAGTGATCCTGGCAGGCCTGGTTCCGATCGTTTGGAGCAGCGGGACCGGCTCGGAAGTCATGAGCCGCATCGCGGCCCCCATGCTGGGCGGCATGGTGACGGCGCCGCTTCTGTCCTTGTTTGTGATTCCCGCTGCCTACGTGCTGATGCGAAAGCCGCGAGCACGCAGGCAGGTGAAGGCCATTGAGTCGTGAACGAACGCTTCATGCGGTCGCTTCGCAATCGGGCTGACCCGGGAAACGTCCAAGCCGTGGGGGGGCGAACGCTTGGGGGATCACGCATGGACCGGGATGCGGACGTTCAGCTGTTGGCGTACCCAGTTGAAACTGACCAGTGAGCGCAGGCCATCACTACGGACCTGCGCATCGCCATCCAGCGACCGCAGGCTCGCGATCAATGTCAGGTCACGAATCGAACTGGCGGTCGATTTGGGCTCAACACCGGAGGTGCGCTACCGTTGCCTGGCGGCTCTGCCGAGCGAGGGAACACTCAGCGTTAAAGGACGGCTACCAGCGAGCAATCTAAACCGACTTCGAACGCAGCAGTGCATACAAGGCCAGGATTCCCGCCAGGAGCCCCCCAGCCAAAGCAGAGGCGTGCCAGTCACTGCTGGAAACCCGGAGCCGACCAGTAACAGGCATATGACGGTTCCCGCAGCTGGCACCCAGCGTGGAATTTCAAACCGGCCGACCGGCTCGCTCCGGCGCCCATTGAGGATAAACAGGGCACCGTTCACAACGGCGAGGACGGCGAAGACGGCGAGCAGCAGTAGCACAGAGGCCGAGGCCAAGTTGGCGATGCTGCCGAACATTCCGAGAGGCAGCAGGAGCGACATCAGCATAATGGCTGCCAGGTGCGGAGTGCGCGAGCGCTGGTGCACATTGCCCAGCGCCCGCGGCAAAAGCCCCTGCTACGCCATGCCATAGACCAGGCGGGAACTCGTGACGTAGTTGACCAGCGCCGTGTTGGCGACCGCGAACAGCGTCATCACGGTAAAGACCCAGGGCGTGATGGCTGGCGCGGCACGCGCGATCACCTCCGTTAACGGCCCGGGTGCTTTCGACAATTCGCGCCAAGGCACGACGGAAACGGCCAAGACGGCCACCGCCACAGAGATCTGCGCGCCGATGACCATCGCAGGTCAGCCCGTAGATGTCCAAGCCAAGCATGCTCCCGAGTCCATACAGCGTCAGCTGGAATGGCCCGATTGACCGGATCAGCGTTGACCCCGGTGCCCCTGCCTCGGGATTGACGGGACCCTTGTTCAAGAAGACTGGCCTATTTCACGCAGGTGCTCGGAGCCATCAGCAGCTAGCCGGACTGCAGTGGTCCATGGCCGGCCCGCAGGCGCCTGAACTCGACGATGCGCTGAGGCCGCCCTCCATCGAGCCGCTGAACACCGGCGCAAAGCCTCCGCCCAAGGTACGAAAGTTGGTGGTCTGTCCCTGATACAACCGGGCGGCCAACCACATGACAGATCCCTCGTATGTGTACGCCCGCATGTCGAACTTCATGGCTTGCCCTGAGTCATCCCCGCTGACCTTGCGCTCACCTGGAGTCACGAACGCCTGGGCAACATATTCCCCGGCCAGGATCTCCTGCCAGACGCGCTTGGTCAGCTTGTCGCCACGATAGGCCGCACGGCTGCCAAACCCGGCAACCGGCTTGAAGAACAAACTTCGCCGCGCGTCCCAGAGGCGTTGTGCGTCTCCAGCCACGACGATCTCCGTGTGGGGCACATGCTCCAACAGCACCTTTTGCAAGCCATCAGGGACACCAAGCGCACTCATCCGTGATGGATCGCTAAAGAGCGCGAGGTTGCGCTTGTCCGCGTACAACGCGTGAGCCCGTGGGTTCGGCGTCAAGACCACTCCGTCCTGGAGATATGCCTCGCGCAAGGCCGAGCTGCCCGACTCCTCGAGGTAAAAGTCAGTCAGGCGGTTATAGACGAGGTCGATCGCAAGCTCCCCGGCCCAAAGCACACCACCGCGCCACTGCAAGTCAGTCGGGCCGACGATGACGGTCCGCAGGCCGTGCTGTTCAAATAGCCGCTGAAATAGCAGGAACTCAGGGTAGAGATATTGCTGCTCCGGCGCCTCGTCGACGATCGCGACGCTCGCAAGCGGTCTTCCCCGGCCGGCGAGTTCCCATTCCCGAACAAACATGGCCGCGATCCGCTCTTCGAAAGCGTCAACATCCAGGAGCGTCGGCGCCATCCCGTCCATCACTGAACAGCAAGCGCGCTGCGCACGTGCGAGGACCGCGTTCAGCATGGCGCCCCCGGCGTTCGTGTTGATCTCAATCAGCCCCAGCCGATCCTTCCCGACGTGAAAATCGTACCCGAAGAAAACTCCTTTCGGGCCTGCCGCACCGAGACGGGCAATGGCGGGAGCCGCTCCCAGCACCTGATCACGATACGCCGGCAGGGCCACAACCGACTCGACCGCGCGGATCACCTCGGCAATGCGACGGGCCTGGGCGGCTTCAACAAACACTGGCCTCGCTGCGAACACATAAGGACAGCGCTCCCGCACGAGCTCGGAAAGCTGCACTCCCGCGAGCTCAAAGCTCAATGCTCGCGCCAACGCGTCCTTGTCCAAGGTGAGGCAGAAGCATCCGTTGTTGAGGGACTCTTGCGCGCTGACAACAGGCTCCACGGACGTAAATGGTGCTGCCGTGATCATGAGGATCGACTTCTGGTTAAACGAGAGGAAAGGAATTGGGGCATTGCGGCATGGTACGCCCGTCGCGCTGCTGCTCAGCTGAAGAACTGCATTGCTTCTGAACTCGGCGCATTGCCTTACGCCGCTATGTTCGCCAACGCACCGACCACCCCACCGACTCGGGAGCACTCTGGTTTACTGCATAGACGCCGCTTTGACATAGGTCAACTCGCATCGGCGCTTGACCTCGTAACATGAATCGATCTGAACCTTGTCATGAAGCTCCTCTCACGATTCACCACTAGCCGCAATGCCGCATCGTTGATGCTGGCCGTATGGCTGTTCGTGCTGGTGTCGGGCTTCGCGAATGCTTGCCTGTTGGAAGCTCCTGATCATGGCGGGCAACTGTCTTCCTCTGAGAGCTCTCACGTCACGAGCCATGCTGCGGCGCCTACCCACGACACTGAACCAAGCTCCAAGGCGCCGTGTCTCCTGGGAGCGAGAGGCGGTATGCATGCCAAGCGTCAAGGGAAGTGCAAAGCTGCAGAAAAGGCGTCTTTTGATCATGATTAAAGGAGATAAAAAAGGCTGGGCTCAGCTTTCAGCGAGCAATTTATCGATGAGTTGATTGAGCTCAGCGAAGTCCGGCTTGCCCACAATGCGTTTCACCACCACACCCCGCTTGTTGACGAGGAAGGTTGTAGGGGTGACATTGACATCTCCCCACGCCTTGGCCACCACTCCGGTATTGTCAATGGCTACAGGGAACGGCAGCTTGCGTGTTTGGGCGAAGTTGACCACATAGACCGGGGGGTCATAGTTCATAGCCACAGCAATGGTCTCGTAGCCGCGGCTGCGGAACTTCTCGTAGGTGGCCGACAGCATGGGCATCTCGGCCACGCATGTGGTGCAACTGGTCGCCCAGAAGTTGATCAACGTCACCTTTCCCCTGAGGTCGGAAGTGGACACCGACGATCCGTCCAGCAGCGTGAAAGAACTTTCTGGGGCGGCCGAGGAATTCATGCAACCGGCGAGCGTCAGGGAGGCTGCTGCGAAAGCAAGCAGGTGTCGAAGAGGTTTCATGTGTGCACCTGTTTGGGGTGGGGACGGGGGGCATATCCGATTGGAGCTTCCGGTGGCACCCTTGGTTCACTGAGGCTCATTCGCTGCGGTAGGACTCTCCCCGCTCATCAGCGATGCAAGCACCAGCGCCATCGCTCCGCCCACGATGGTCATGTCGGCGACGTTGAAGGCAGGCCAGTGCCATCCGCGCAGGTGAAGGTCGAGGTAGTCAATGACTTGACCGCGCACCGCCCGGTCGAATGCGTTGCCCAAGGCGCCGCCCAAGATGAGACTGTAAGAAAGACCTTCCAGCTTGCGCAGTGGGCTGTACAGCTGTCGCACCAGCCAGGCTGAGACCACAAGAGCGATCACGAGGAAGAACCACCGTTGCCAGCCACCTGCGCCAGCGAGGAAGCTGAAAGCCGCGCCAGGGTTGAGCACGTGAACGAGGTTAAAAAAGGGGGTGACCTCGCGCGACCATCCCAAGGGTGTCGTCGCATCGATATAACTCTTGGTACCCTGATCGGCGAGAAAAGCAATGATCGCGAGTGCATACCACTGCAATTTTCTGGAGAGATGATTCATATGGTTTCACTTCGATTTGGGGACTTCACGCTCGGCGCTGACAAGGCGTAAAACGGAGCCTGATGTTTTCTTCACTAGCGCGAGTAGAGCCTGAAGGAGGAAAGATCCGAAACCGAACCAGATCGCCCGAATTCGCGCAGCACAGGTAGACGCAAACGACGGAGCCCAGCTCGGCCTCACAGCGACAATCACAAGCTCCGCCCTGTGATCGGCACCTCTCGGGCCATGCGTTGGGCCCAAGAGCCCGCACCCGCAGCGCAAGCCCAACCCAGGGCAAGGCCGGCGATCACGTCCATTGGAAAATGCGCACCCAGTACGATGCGCGACCAGCCCACTGCGGCGGCAAACACCAGCGAGCCGACCCTGCCCACCCTGCCCAGTGCAGGCCAAAGTGCTGCCGCCAGGACGCCGACGTAGACCGAGTGGCCGCTGGGCATCGTGTACCGGCTGTCAGGTGCAGAGTGGGCCCGGTACACCGCATCTCCCAGGACCACGAACGGACGCGGCAGCGCGAAAACCGCCTTGAAGATCGCTGCAACGGCCATCGCAAGGGCCAGGCCGAGCACAAATCTGCACAACGGCACGTCAAGCGGTTTTGACTTCTCCCGAACCAGTGCTCGCCGCCAAACCAGCATCAGGAGCACGACCGCCGGCGCTCCCCAGTAGCTACCTAGCACGCTCAGGATTTCGGGCGCCCAGAGCCAACCGTCAGACACGGCGCCCCGGGTGGCAAGGAAGAGGTCCACGTTGGCACCACCCCAGTCATACAGCCAGCGTTTCGTCCACTGTGCTGCGGAGTCCGGCACTTGCATCCCTGTCAGGCCGTCTTGAGCTTGAGTAGGCGCAAGCCATTGAAGACGACGAGCATGCTAGCTCCCATGTCTGCGAACACTGCCATCCACATGGTGGCATCACCCGTGAATGTCAGCGCGAGGAAAACCGCCTTGATGCCCAGAGCCAGAACGATGTTTTGCGTCAGTATCGAGGCCGTGGTGCGAGACAGGCGGATGAACGTCGGAATCTTGCGCAGGTCGTCGTCCATCAGGGCGACGTCGGCCGTCTCGATAGCGGTGTCGGTGCCGGCCGCACCCATGGCGAAACCAATGTCGGAACGCGCAAGGGCGGGCGAGTCGTTGATGCCGTCCCCCACCATGCCGACCTGGCCCCCACCGCCGATGAGGCTCTCAATAGTCTTGAGCTTGTCTTCGGGCAGCTGGTCGCCACGGGCTTCGGAGATCCCGACCTGGGCCGCGATGGCGTCCGCCGTGTACTGGTTGTCCCCGGTGAGCATCAGCGTGCGCACGCCGAGCGACTGCAGGTCGGCCACGGCTTCGCGGCTGGTTTCCTTCACTGTGTCAGCGACGGCGAAGATGCCGAGCACCGTGGTGTCGTTCATCAGCAGGACGGCTGTCTTGCCCTGGCGCTCCAGGGCTTGCAGCTGGGATTGCAACGCGACCTCGCTGAGGCCGAGCTCTTTCGCGAGACGGTGATTGCCCATCTGCAGCATCCGGCCGGCAATGCGGCCGCGCACACCGCGCCCCGGCAACGCCGCGAAATCTTCAACTTCGTGCAGCGAGACGCCGTCCCATTTCGCCTTGCGGGCAATGGCTTGAGACACTGGGTGGTCTGATCGCGCAGCGAGGCTCGCAGCCCAGGCCGCCACCTGCTGGGCATCGCCGATCAGCGCCAGGAAGTCGGTCTGCTCAGGCTTTCCGTTGGTGAGCGTGCCGGTCTTGTCCAGCGCCAAGGCCTTGATTTTGCGCCCGCCCTCCAGATAAACGCCGCCCTTGATCAGGATGCCGCGCCTGGCGGCGGCGGCAAGACCGCTGACAATAGTGACGGGAGTGGAAATCACTAAAGCGCAGGGGCACGCGATCACCAGCAGCACCAGTGCCTTGTAGATCCAGTCGAACCAGACGCCGCCGAAGGCCAGCGGTGGAACGACGGCAACCAGCAAGGCCACTAGGAACACAGCCGGGGTGTAGACCCGCGCGAACTGGTCGACGAAGCGCTGCGTGGGCGCGCGGCTGCCCTGCGCGGACTCCACTGCGTGGATGATGCGTGCGAGCGTCGAGTCGCTTGCGCCAGCGGTCACCTTGTACTCAAAGGAGCCGGTCTCGTTGATGGTGCCCGCGAACACCTGGTCGCCTTCCGCTTTCTCAACGGGAAGGCTCTCGCCGGTGATGGGAGCCTGGTTGATGGCCGAACGGCCTGCGGTGATGAGGCCGTCCAGCGCGATGCGCTCGCCGGGACGCACGCGAACCACTGCGCCCTTGGCGATCTCCTTGGCCGGCATTTCCTTCCACGAGCCGTCGGCCTGCCGCATGGTCGCGGTCTCTGGTGCCAGGTCCATCAGACCGCGAATCGCATTGCGGGCGCGGTCCAGCGACTTCGCCTCGATCACTTCGGCCAGCGCAAAGAGGAACATGACCATGGCCGCCTCGGGCCAGTGGCCGATCGCCATACCGCCTGTGACTGCGATGGACATCAGCGCGTTCATGTTCAGGTTGCGGTTTTTCAGGGCGATCCAGCCCTTCTTGTAGGTGCTCAGGCCGCCAGTGAAGATCGAGACCAGGGCGAGCACGACCACCGCCCAGTGAAATCCGTCGTTGGCCCAATAGACGCCTTCGGCGACCACCGCCGTGATGCCGGAGACTGCCATTGGCCACCAGCTGGCCTTGTGCGCGGGCGCCTCAGAAACGCGCGGCTCATCGGTCTTGTGCACCTCGGTTTCCATGCCCAGTGACTCAATCGCTTCGATCACTGGCTTGATTGCTTCAGGCGCGTGTCGGACTGTGAGCATGCGCTGCATCAGGTTGAAGTCCAGGCCTTGCACGCCTGGCATGCCTTGCAGCTTGCCTCGGATCAGGCTTTCCTCGGTCGGGCAGTCCATCTTGGCGATGCGCAGCAGTGTGGTGACGGTGTGCAGATCCAGCCGCTCGGCCCGCATGCCTATCGAATCGAGCGCCTTCTCGATCGGCGCTGTCGAAGCAAGGGTGTGCTGGACGCCCAGTACCCGTTGCATCAGGTTGAAGTCCAGGGCAGTCACGCCTGGCTCCTTGCCCAAGCGGTTGCGGATCAGAGCCTCCTCCGTTGGGCAATCCATGTTCTGGATCCGGTACGTCACGCGCTCGCCGGCCGGCGTCGGGGAAACTGGCTCGGTTGGCCGAAGCTGAGACGTCGGGGACTCGACAAGTGGCACGGCTGCCACCGCCCCCCCGGGAAGGGCGGTCTGTTCCTTGGCATGCATGCCAATGGAAGCCAGAACCTGCTCCATCTGCGCGCGCGCCTCGGCGAGGTGCTTGACCGACAGTGTGCGCCCCGCCAGGTCAAATTTCAGGTCCTGGACCCCCTCAACCGCGCCCAGGTGCGAGCGGATGACCTTCTCCTCGCTCGGGCAGTCCATGTTTTCGATGCGGTAGGTGGTCGACACCGCCGCATCTCGGACGGCCTGCGCCTTCATGCCCACTGCGTTCAATGCCTGCTCCAGGACATCGGCCGTCACCTGGCTGTGCGCAACGGTCAGCTTGCGCTGAGGAAGATCGAATTCCAGCCGCTCCACGCCGGGTATCCCCTCCAGCGTATACCTCACCAGTCCTTCTTCGCGGCGGCAGTCCATGTTGCTCACATGGAAAATAGTGGTATCCGTGCCGGTTTTCTCTCCGGCACAAGTCGCCTGTTGGCCATTGTCGCCAGAGCAGCCGCATGAATTGGAGGAGTCTTTGGTCATAGGTCGCTCATTCTTCGTTGCAAAGTGTTTCCCCGCGTGTCATGATTGGACAATCTCTAGTTGATATAGAGTCAAGCTTTACGGAGAACAACCATGCTGCGGATCGGTGAACTGGCCAAAAGGGCGGACTGTCTGGTGCAAACGGTGCGCTTTTACGAATCCGAGGGCTTGCTGCTTGAGCCGGCGCGCAGCGAGGGCAATTTCAGACTGTACGACGACGTCCACCTGCAGCGCTTGCTGTTCATCCGCCGCTGTCGGGCCAAGGACATGACCCTCGATGAAATCCGGCAACTGCTGAGTTTCCGGGATCGGCCTGAGCTGGACTGCGGTGAGGTGAATTCGCTGGTGGACTCCCATATCGTCCAGGTGCGGGCCAAGATCAAGGAGTTGCGGGAGTTGGAGCGCGAGTTGACCGACCTGCGGCGTTCCTGCGATACCGCCCGCACGGCGCGCGAGTGCGGCATTCTTAACGGCTTGGCCGAGCCCGCCTGAGGCTCAGGCGGCGCACTGGGGAGCCGGTACTGCAGGTAGCGCCCGCTTGTGGGCCGTGCGGCGGTAGGTCAGCAGGATGACCTCGGCGCTGACGGGGTCCACTTGCCTGCCTTCCAGGAAGTCGTCGATCGCATCGTAGCTAACGCCCAGCGCTACCTCATCGGGGCGCAGTGGTCGCATGGTTTCCAGATCGGCGGTGGGAGTTTTGTGCGCTAGCTCCTCGTCACCTCCGAGTGCCAAGGCCATGGCCCGAACCCGACGCTTGGTGAGACCGCCCAGCGGACTCAGGTCGAACCCGCCGTCGCCGAACTTGGTGAAGAAACCCATCACAGCCTCGGCGGCATGGTCCGTACCGACCACAAGTCCGCTGTTTGTGCCTGCAACGGCGTACTGCGCGATCATTCGCTGGCGCGCCTTGACGTTGCCAAGCACGAAGTCCGTCTGCCACTGGTCGTTGAACTTGAGGCCACCGGCCTTCAGCTGCGCGAGCATTGCGTCGGCAGCCGGCTTGATGTCGATGGCCAGCGTTTCATCTGGATCGATGAAGGCCACCGCGCGCTGGGCGTCAGCCTGGTCGGCCTGCACTCCATATGGAAGCCGCATCGCGATGAAGCGAACCGGCATGCCCGAGGAGCGCGACTGCTCTGCAGCGAGTTGGCACAGCCGCCCGGCGACGCTGGAATCCACCCCGCCGCTGATCCCGAGCACAAGCGATCCTGCGGCGGCGCCGCGCGCGTACTCCATGAGGAATTGCGTGCGCTTGGTGATCTCTGCTGACACATCGAAGTGCGGATCGACGCCCAGCTCAGCGGCAATGCGATTTTGTTCGTTCGTCATGGCCAGGTATCCTATCGGCGGTGCAAGGTGACCGGGTCCAACTCCGATGGCCACGGTCCATGCTCCATCACACCAAAGCGCCCGGTGCCAACGTTCCGGGGAGGGATACAGCCAAGGGCATGACCCAAGGGAGCCAACGCGAGACGGACGACTTGGACCAGCATCTCGGAACAAAAGTGAGTTCTCCACGCCAGACCGAGCATCGCTGCATGACTGCGCAAGTGCAGGCCAAGATACGGCTGCGAAACGATATGGCCCAACTCAAGCGCCCGCCACGCCGCGAGCCGGTCGCCGGCAGCTTCGCGAGAAGCTGCGAGACCCTTCTCACGCAGGAATGCGGCGCGGGCGAGCCCATAGTCTTTATCGGAAGCGCCGTGCGCCTTTGGCTGGCTGCGGAAGGGGTGGACCAGTTGCGACCCGTAGTCCATCGGAAAGTCGGTTTCCTTCAGCCCCACTTCGCTGGGTCCGAGCTTGTGCTTGGGCAGCCGGAAGGTGCCGAAGAGGTGATCCCAAAGCATCCAGAACTCGCCATAGTTGACTTGGGCGTCTTCGTATTCGCGCTTGTGGTGCCAGCGGTGGACTTCAGCGGCCCCGATCACGAAGCGCAGCGCCCCGACCCGGTAATCCAGGTTGGAGTGCTGGAAGGCCAGGTGCACTGCCAGCAGGCCGAGCCATGCTCCGATGGCCAATGCTGGCGCCCCCATCAACACTACGGCAAGCAAGCCGGGTGCGGCCATTATTCCCGCATGCAGGGGGTGCCGGCGCTCGCCGTTGAGCCAGTAGAGGCGCTCCGAGCTGTGATGGATTGCGTGGAAACCCCAGAGCCAGGTAACGCGGTGGCTAAGCCAATGGACACTGTAGAGGCTCAGGTCGAGTACCGCACCGACGGCAAGGGCCTGTGCCCAAAATGGCCACTGATCCGGCCACCACGTCCCGGCGGACCACAGCGGCGCCAGCGCAGCAATAACGCCGTGGACCGCGAGGAGCACGACGAGATTGACCACCGTGTGGATCGCATCGCAGACGGTGTCCCGGTGGTCGCGAGCCCATTCGGTGTGAAAGGGCAGCCGCCGCTCCAGTAGGGCGACGCACGCGAGGGCTGCAGCCACCGTGAGCGGCACCGTGGGGAAATACGGCCAGCCGCCAGCGAGTGCACCGAAAAGCACCAGCGCGGTGGCACCAAGGATCAGCGGGTAGCTGCCATACCGGATGACAGTCTCCAGGAACGGGGTTTCTTTTGTACTCATCATCTCTCCTCACAAAGGTCTGGCAGGAATTGGAAACCCTCTAGTTGCAGTAGAGTCAAGCAGACCCGATCAGAGACCCTCGGCAGGCCCGGGCTGCGGGCAACCCGCGCCCTCATTGCACCTATAGTCCCTTGCGATGGCGTGCATCGCGCGCCCCAAAAGTGCATTGCCGCCCCATGTTCAAGCCACCTACCTCCCTCACTGCTTATCTCCTCATGCTGCTGCTCACGCTGTGGGGAGGCGCGGCATCAGCGCAGCTTGGCGGCAAGAGCGTGGTGGCGACCGAGCGCACCCGAGCCGAACTGCTGGCCCATGCGCCCGATGGCCTGGAGCCGGGCAAACCAGTCTGGGTTGGCCTGCAACTTGCGCATCAGCCTGAGTGGCACTCGTACTGGAAAAATCCCGGGGACTCCGGACTTCCCACCAAGCTGGAATGGAAACTACCCGTCGGCGTGCTGGCGGGTGAGATTGCGTGGCCCATGCCTCGCAAATATCCCATCGGCACGTTAATCAACTACGGCTACGAGCACACCGTGCTGTTGCCGGTCCCGCTGACCATCACGCCGGAATTCAAGCCTTCGCTTCTGGGTGGCGCGCTGGAAGTCAAGCTCAAGGCTCAGTGGTTGGTGTGCCGCAAGGAGTGCATCCCCGAGGAAGGCGAGTTTTTGCTGGCGATTCCCGCTAGGAGCGCGATAGCCCTGCATGGACCCGTCTTCCAGGCGAGCTTTGCGGCACAGCCCAAGCAACTAGCAGGCAAGGCCACCGCCACGATTGATGAAAATTCCTTGCGACTTCGCGTCAGCGGGCTGCCCGCGGACCTTCGGGAAACGCCGTTGGAATTCTTCCCCGAGTCGCAGGAAGTGATCGAGACTTCCGCGCCATGGAGCCAGGCATGGGAAGGCAAGATCTGGACCGCACGGGTCCCGCTCTCGCCTCAGCGAAGTCAGAGCCCGGATGTGATGCCGATCGTTCTGACCCAAGGCAACAAAGGATGGCGGGTCGACGCTCTGGTGCAAGGGCCCTGGCCTGCAATGGCGGCGCCGGTCACTATGTCGCCGGCGCTGCAGGAAGCGCTTCGCAAGAACGTGATCGCAGCCGGGACTGAATCGGGCTCCGGGCTGTCACTCATGGTTGCCTTGCTGGGCGCATTGCTCGGTGGGCTGATCCTGAACCTGATGCCTTGCGTCTTCCCGGTGCTTGCGATCAAGGTTGTCGGCTTTACGCAGCATGCCGCAAACCAGCGGGCTCGGCGGCTCGACGGGGCGGCATACTCCGCTGGGGTAGTCGCGTCTTTTATGGCGCTGGGCCTGATACTCGTCGCGCTACGCGGAGCGGGGCAACAGCTCGGCTGGGGGTTTCAATTGCAAGTGCCCGGGGTGGTCGCCGCGCTGGCTGTCTTGTTCGCGCTGATCGGCCTGAACCTGGCGGGACTGTTTGAGGTCCGCCAGTGCATTCCAGCCCGTTTGGCGTCTCTGCAGAGCAACAATCCAGTCGCTAACGCTTTCTTATCCGGCGTGCTGGCGGTGGTCGTCGCCTCCCCCTGCACGGCCCCTTTCATGGGCGCCGCGCTTGGGCTCGCGGTGGCACTGCCCGCCGCTCAGGCCATCTTGATCTTTGCGACGCTTGGCGCTGGCATGGCGCTGCCGTATCTCGTCGCAAGCTGGATCCCGGCCTTTACGCAACTGCTGCCTCGCCCCGGTGAGTGGACGGTTACCTTCCGCAAACTGATGGCCTATCCGATGTTTGCGGCGGTGGCTTGGCTGATTTGGGTGCTTGGGCAGCAAACCGGGATCGACGCGGCCGGCGCCTTGCTCGCGGTGTTGGTTGCCACCAGCATGCTGGCCTGGAGCCTGAGCTTGTTGGGACGCACGCGCTTGATAGTCGGGGGTATCGCCGTTGCATGGACGGCAGGATGCGCCTGGCTGCTCGTCGGCCAGATCAGCACCGTCCGACCGCCGCAGGCAGCGGCGGTGAGTGATAGCGTCTGGCAGAACTGGGCACCGGGCCGGGCGGAGCTACTGCTGGCCAGCGGCCGCCCCGTGTTTGTCGATTTCACCGCTGCGTGGTGCGTCACTTGCCAGTACAACAAGAAGACGGTGCTGCAGGACCCGCAAGTGCTGGCAGCATTTGCATCTAAGGACGTCGCTTTGTTACGCGCTGACTGGACGATCCGCGACCCGGAGATTACCGCCGAACTGGGAAAATTTGGGCGAAGTGGCGTACCTTTGTACGTGCTCTACAGCGGAAATGGGCCTGCGCAAGTTTTGTCAGAGATGTTGAGCGCATCCGAACTTCGCGCAACGCTTTCGGCTTTGCCCTCGATTCCGTCGCTGCCAGTTCCACATGCTCCGCAGCAGTTCCTTGGCTTGCGACCTTGACCCTCTAGTTGCTGGAGGTCTGAATATGTGCGTACTCGAAAGGAACAAGCATGGCTGAAAACGACGAAGACGACGAACTCGGCGGGCGCGACGTAAACAATGCAGCTGACCGCAAGATCTTGTGGACCGTGTTGCTGATTAACCTGGCGCAGTCCACCGCCGGTATTGGCCTTGGACTGTGGGCTGCCTCGACCGCACTGATGGGTTCCGGCCTAGACAACCTTGCCGATGCTTCAGTCTATGCGGTCAGCTTGTACGCGGTCGGTCGAGCAGCTATGGTCAAAGTCCGCGCAGCGCGTTTGTCGGGCTTCTTGCTCATTGGCCTTGCCGTGCTGCTGATGGTGGAGGTCTTGCGCCGCTTTTCCGGTGACGAGGAGCCTGTGGGCCCAGCAATGATGGTTATAGCTGCGGCGAATGCAGCTTTGAACTTGGTGTGCCTGAGGCTGCTGCGCGGTCACCACGGTGAAGACGTGAACTTCAAGGCCTCAGCAATTTTCACGAATAACGATTCCATGGTTAACGGCGCCATTGTTCTGTCCGGGGCCCTGGTCATGTGGCTGGGATCAAATATCCCGGACCTGATATTGGGAATCGTCGTAGCTGCCATTGCAGCGAACGGGGGACGCGAAATACTGCAGGAAGCATCGAAAGCCGTCCCGGACTGACTTGGGCTTCATGGAACCCCTACGTAGCGACAAACGACAAGGGGTGCTGAACAGCGATGCAACGTCGACCAGCAAAGGCAGAAACGACACATTTCAGTTTGCAGATAGTCATCAACTTCACCCGCCATGCAGCCGTCGCGACCGCCTACTTTCACTACAGGCGCTGAAGCCGTTTGAGCAACCGGCATCCAGCCATGTCTTGCCGGGGATTAGGAGGAGCTCGGAGCAGAGGTTGGTACAGCCACAGTCAGTCTTCGGCCGCGATCCATGTGGCGTGTCCGGGCTTCTTTTCTCGCATCAAGCCCAGGCACACATCGCTCACGAGTTCCGGGGTTCCAAAAACATGACAGCAATAGCAGTTCGAGAGCTAATAGGCTGTCGCACTCAACGTATGCGAGACAGGAGCATTCACTTTCAGAAGCGGGCGATCAGCGGACCGCTTGTTTGTTGAGCGCCATGCAATGAAAGCCTGGCCCATGGCCGCGTCGATGGTGTTGAACAGGCCGTTCAGGCGTGCCACCGCTTCACTGACCAGCCTGCGGATCGAACGCAATAGTTGTTCTTGGTCACTGCGCAGTCACCCTGCATCACGTCTGATTCTCGTAATTCGTGCGGGACAACAACGGGATCGGTCCGCACATCCGAAGCGGCGCCATGACTTGCCCCCTTCGGCTTATGCAGTTTGCACTGCAAGGACGGGGGGCGATGCTGAATGTAAGTCGTGTCAGGGCGCGAGTATTGCCGCCACTGGCGCACCGACACGGCGAAGTGCCCAGCTTGGATGCTTCTGGGAGCGTTCCAGGTCAGCCAGCACTTCACCGCGGCTCGCGACCTTGCCCTTGACCGGTACGGGAGCTCCAAAGCGGTGGTACTGCCACAGGCCGTCCTTCTTGGACTGATCCATCTCCGCCAGGACCTGATCACGCGATTTGCCCGCTTGCGCGTGTTCTGGGTGCGTCGTGTATCCCATCTCGGTGGTCGCAGGATGGATCACGCTGCTGGCCATGGCTGGGGCAACTGCCGCAGAAAGCGACAAGGCGGCCAGGAAGGTGCGAACTGTCATGTGTATCTCCTTGGGTTTGAATGCACGTGCCCCGGAAACTGCACCAATGTCTGGCCAGCCGACGAGTCACGTGTGACAGTTTGCTGACCGTATGCCGACAGCTTGCGCACCGCAAGATTACAAGTTTGTTATGTTGCCGCGCCTGTCTGTGTGATCGATTCGACACTGCCGGGCATTGGATCGGCCGGCGCTCCAAAGTGGTCGTTCCGCCTCGGATGCCACTACAATTTTCCGGATGCACTCCCGCACCCGTCTGCTTGTATTCCTATTGGTACTGTTGCCGCTGCAATTGTGCTGGGCGGTGGTGGGCGCGTACTGCAACGATGACGGACCGGGTTCCTTACCTCCTGTGTCAATGCATTGCTGCGAGCACGCCCAACTGCGGGACGTAGCAATGGACGAATCCACCCGAGCTGGCGATGCAGCGCCCAGTGTGGACTGTGGTTCCTGCCATCTGCAGGGCACCGAAGCCGTTCAGGCGCAACGCGATCTACTGCCGGCCTTTCCCCTGGGGCGCTATTACATCGACACGCGCGGGTGGCCGTCTTCAGAGTCCGCCAGTCGCCCCGAACGCCCGCAGTGGCCCGCCCTGGCCTGACCAGGGCATCGGTCACCACCGTCTCCGATCCCCGCCAAGCGTGCCAGCACAGCGTGTGCTGGCCTCATTTGCATGCCTTCGGGATCTTTCCATGTCCTCCACTGTCGGGCCGAATGGCTCTGGAATCTTCACACGCAGTTGTGCCTTGATCGGTGCCTCCTGCCAGAACCGTTGTTCAAGGAGGTGTCGATGAGCCGACCCTCGGTGCTGCTCCTGATCGCCTGGCTGCTGGCTGTGTCCGCCACCGGCAGTGCATTGTTCATCGGCGAAGTCATGGGCATGGCTCCTTGCGTCTTGTGCTGGTACCAGCGCATTGCCATGTTCCCGCTGGTCTTGCTTCTGGGAATGGCCTTTTACAGCGACGACCGCCGGGGCGCTGTCTATGCCTTGCCTCTGGCGCTGGCGGGTGCGGTCGTGGCTGGTTACCACAGCCTCTTGGCGGCAGGCCTGGTGCCCAAGGCTTGGGTCCCCTGCGGCGCCGGCGTGTCATGCGCCGATCAGAAGCTCGATATCCTCTACGGCATTGAGTTGCCCTGGCTTTCACTGGCGGCGTTCATTGCCATCGCCGTCTCGCTCTCCCTCTATCTGCGAAAAACAGACAAATGAAACACCGAAAACTCATCATCTTCCTCGTGCTGGGCATGGCCTTTGTGGCATTCCTTGTCGGCGTGAATCTGTACCAGAGTCGCGTGCAAAGTGCACAGGAGCTGCAGGTGGCAGGACAAGCCGAACGCCTGGTCCGCATGCATTCACCCGTGATCGGGCCCCGTGAGGCACCAGTGACCATCGTCGAGTTCTTCGATCCCGCATGCGAGACCTGCCGCGCCTTTTATCCGGTGGTCAAGGAATTGATGCAGCAGTACCCCACCGAAGTGCGGCTGGTCATCCGCTACGCGCCTTTCCACCGAGGGTCGGAGCAGGTGGTCAAGCTACTGGAATCGGCCCGGCGGCAGGACAAGTACCTGGCCGTGCTGGAGGCGGTGCTGGCCGCACAGCCGCAGTGGGCGGACCATGGAAACCCCAACCTGGAGTTGGCCTACAAGGCGGCTGAACAGGCGGGGCTGGACATGCAACGGGCGCGGGCGGACATCGAAGCCCCTGCATTGGACGCCGTGGTGCTACAGGACGTGCAGGACCTGACCGCCCTCAAGGTCGAAAAGACCCCGACCTTCTTCGTCAACGGGCGCCCGCTACCCAGCTTTGGCCACAAACAGCTGGCCGACTTAGTGGCGCAGGAGGTCTCCAAAACCAAGAAATGAAAGCGGGACATTCAGCAAGCGCTCCGCAAGCCCACCGGTGGACTTGGCGCGCGCTGACGAACGCTCAGTGCGAATGCGCATGCTCCTTGGTTTCCGAGCGGCTTGGCTTGGCGGCTGGCTCCACCCGTGTACCGCGAAGCAGACGCAGCCCGTTGGCAACCACCAGCAAGCTCGCTCCCATGTCCGCGAAGACCGCCATCCACATGGTGGCCGTGCCAACGACAGCCATCACCAGGAAGACGCTCTTGATGCCCAGTGCCAGGGTGATGTTCTGCCAGAGAATGGCGTGGGTGCGCTTGGATAGACGCACTGTCTCGGCGACGCGCTGCAGGTCATCGTTCATGATGACTACATCGGCGGCTTCCATGGCCGTGTCAGTTCCCGCTGCACCCATGGCAAAACCGATGTCGGCCTGCGCCAGCGCCGGCGCATCGTTGATGCCGTCGCCGGTCATGCCGGTAGCGCCATAGCGCTTTTGCATTTCCTTGATGGCATCGAGTTTGGCTTCGGGCAGCAGATCGCCACGGGCATCATCAATGCCGGCCTGGGCAGCGATGGCCTTTGCCGTGGCCGTGTTGTCACCCGTCAGCATCACCGACGTCACTCCCAGCGCCTTGAGGTCGACGATGGCCTGCCTCGACGTCTCGCGGATGGTGTCCGCTACCGCAAACAGCGCCAGGACGCGCGATTCGTCCGCCAGGAGGGTGACCGTGCGGCCTTGTTTTTCGTGGGTCGCCAGCTCCGCCTCCAGCTCCGGACCGCACAGTCCTTGCTCATGGATCAGACGGTGATTGCCCAGCATCAAGCGCATACCATTGACCATGCCTTCGACACCGCGCCCAGGCAAGGCCTTGAAGCTTTCTGCTTCTGGGCCCTTTACGTCCAAGCCCTGGACAATCGCCTTTGAAACCGGGTGATCGGAGCGAGCCGCCAGGCTGGCAGCCATTTGCTGGACTGCTGCCTCGTCACCGGCACCCCACACCTGCCACTTCACCAGCTTGGGTTTGCCTTCGGTGATGGTGCCGGTCTTGTCCAGCGCCACCGCCTTCAGGAGCCGGGCATCTTCCAGGTAGGTGCCGCCCTTGATCAGAATCCCGCGGCGCGCTCCTGCGGCCAATCCGCTGACCACCGTGACCGGCGTGGAAATGACCAGAGCGCATGGGCAGGCGATCACCAGCAGGACCAGGGCCTTGTAGAGCGCCTCCAGCCAGGTAAGTCCCATCAGGAAAGGAGTGAGGACCGCCACCGCCACGGCAATGGCGAAGACTGCGGGGGTGTAGATGGAGGCGAACCGATCCACAAAGCGCTGCGTCGGAGCGCGCGTGCCCTGCGCCTGCTCAACGGCTTGGATGATCCTGGCCAGGGTGGTGTTGCTCGACAAGGCTGTGACCTCGAACTCCAGCTCACCAGTCTCGTTGATCGTGCCGGCGAACACCTGGTCGCCAGGTGCCTTGTCCACGGGGATGCTCTCGCCAGTCACGGGGGCCTGGTTGATGGCGCCATTGCCCTTGGTCACCTTACCGTCCAGCGGCACGCGTTCGCCCGGCTTGATGCGCACGGTCGCTCCGATGGCCACCAAAGCCACCGGTGTAGCGGTCCATGCTCCGTTGGTGCCCAGTACCAAAGCCTCTTCGGGCGCCAGTTCCAGCAAGCCCTTGATAGCGTTTCGGGCCCGGTCCACCGCCTTGGCCTCGATCAACTCGGCAATCGCGTACAGGGCCATCACCATGGCGGCCTCCGGCCACTGGCCGATGAGGAAGGCTCCTGTGACGGCCACCGACATCAGCGCATTGATGTTCAGCTTGCCGCGCAGCAGCGCTGCAAGGCCTTTCTTGTAGGTGTCGATCCCGGCAAGCCAGATAGCCAGCGCGGCGATGGCCATGCCCGCCACCTTCCAGGCCATTTGATCGGGAGCAAAGAACGAGAGGACCTCAGCCCCCGTGGCGAACACGAGCGCGGCTACCAGTCGGGAGATGCCGCCTGCAAAACCATGTCCATGGTCGTCGCCTTCGGCTGGTTCGCCCGCCTGTCCGCCCTCGGAGCCATTGGCGCCGGCCACTGGCTGCGGATCGAAGCCCGCTTTGCGGATTGCGTCGAGGGCCAGCGGGTAGGTGCCTTCGTCGGCATCGATCTTCAGCGTCCGCGCACCGAGCTGAAAGCCCAGAGAGCGAATCCCATCCAGAGGCTCCAGCGCTCGGCGAATCTCCGCCTCCTCGGCGCTGCAGTCCATGGTCGCAATGCGAAACACCCGGCCCTGGCTACCCTGGGTGTTTGCCGCAGCGACCACCGGCTGTGGATCGAAGCCCGCCTTGCGGATGGCATCGAGCGCCAGGGACAAGGCGCGATCCTCCGCATCGATCTTCAGCGTGCGCGCGCCCAGCTGGAAGCCCAAAGAGCGGATTCCCTCCAGAGGTTCCAGCGCCCGCCGGATCTCCGACTCCTCAGCGCTGCAGTCCATGGTGGCGATTCGGAACAGCTTGCCTTGGCCCGGGCTGCTTGCGGCTGCAGGGGCCGCTGCTGCGGGACTGGAACAGCCCGAGGAGCAGCAGGTGTCAACAACGCTGGGAGGAGTGCTGGTTTCTGATTTCATGGCCTAATTGGAAACCCTGTAGTGACCTTAAAGTCAAGCGACAAGCCAGATGTCGCTGCCTTGTCCTACGTAAAACAGATTTTGCAAAGGACGCTTCATGAAAATCGGCGAACTTGCCAAGGCCACCGGCACGCAGACCGAGACCATCCGCTATTACGAGCGCGAGAACCTGCTGCCGACCGCGATGCGCACAGAAAGCAATTACAGGGTCTACGACAGCAGCCATGTCGAGCGCCTGGCCTTCATTCGCCATTGCCGCTGCCTGGACATGACGCTCGACGAGATCCGGGTGTTGTTGCATTTCAAGGACGCTCCGGATGAAAACTGCGGCTCGGTGGACGCGCTTCTTCAGGAGCACATCGGGCACGTGGTCTCTCGCATCCGGGAACTCCAAGCACTGGAGTCCGAATTGCGCAGCTTGCAACAGCAGTGCTCACCAGGCCACCTCGCCGGTGAGTGCGGCATCTTAGGCGGGTTGGCCAATGCGGCACTGCAACACAATCACATGCAGCCCAGCGAGGCCCACCCGCCAGGTGCCCATCGTGATATCGGCGTGGCTCCCAGGCAGCGGGCCAATAAACGATGCTGACTATCAGTGAGCGCGAATTTCTATCCCGACACTTGTCACTCCGTTCTCTGACCTGGCCACGGGCTTGCCCTGGTGCATGCGGGCAATCGCGCCCACGATTGCCAGGCCCAGGCCATGGTTGCTCTGTGCATGGCTGCGAGCAGGATCCGCTCTGAAGAATCGGTCAAACAACTGCGGAAGAATCTCGGGATCGATCGTGTCGCCGTAGTTGGTGACACTGATCAGCGCGCGGTCCTCGTCAACCGCTCTCAGGTTGATCTGGACGATTGAGCCAGTGCTCGCGTAGCGAGTGGCGTTTCCCAGCAAGTTCGACAAGGCCCGGCGCAACAACGGCACGTCGAAGGAGCCGTGCGCATCGCCGACGACTTTCGCAGTGAGACCGGCCTCGGCTAGCGCGGCCTCGTGGTAGTCCAGTACGTCAGCAGCCATCGATGCAAGGCTCGCCACGGATACGCGACGCGCTCCCACTCCCCGATCCGCCTGGGAAAGGAAGAGCATGTCATTGACGATGCCGGTCAGGCGATGCAGTTCCTCCAGATTAGACGCCAGCACCTCGCGAATGTCCGCCTGATCAGGGCGCCGCAGCGCCAGTTCATTGTTGGCAATGAGCGTGGCCAAAGGCGTGCACAGCTCGTGCGCCACGTCCGCATTGAAGCCCTCCATCTGTGAGTAGGCCTTCTCAATGCGGGCCAGGAGCGCGTTGAACTGGTCGATCAGAGGCACGAGTTCAAGTGGCTGCTCTGCGCCGTCGAGCCGCTGGTGCAAATTGTCGGCCGACACTGCGCGCGTCTGACTGGCCAGTCTTCGAACGGGCGCCAGGCCCAGGTTCACCAGCGAGAATCCACCCAGCGAAACCACGATGGCCCCACCAACGGCTGCCACCAGCAAGGTGAGTGCAAGCCGGTGAAGCAACTGGTTGTCGTTTTGGATGTCCAGAGACAGCTGGACGCGCAAATGCTTCGAGGGAGTCTGGCCCGCAGTCTGTGCCACTTCGAACTGCCGTTGACGCCACACCGTCTTCGCATTCTGGTTGCGGGTATGGGCGTAGAGAACGAACCCGTCGGCTTGCGCTACTTCGAGCGACAGATCCCCGTGCCCCACTAGGAAGTCATCGAGCTTGTGAGCAAGGTCTTCCGAATCCCCATGCTCCTTGCCATCCAGCAGCAAGTGCCGAATGACGGTTTCTTTTTGCGCCAGCGTTTCCTCTTGCCGGTCTCGGAAGTTGAATTCGGTCACCAGGTAGACGGCCAGGCAGACCAGCCCGAGCCCGGCAAAGCTCTGCAGTGCCAGCCACCACGACAACCGCTGGCGCAATGAGCGATGTTGGATCAGCGCCTTCATCCGTTGCGCTCTTCCATGACGTAGCCCATGCCGCGGATGGTGTGCAGCAGCGCAGTATCAAAGGGCACATCGATCTTGGTGCGCAGGCGCCGTATTGCGACCTCCACCACGTTGGTATCGCTGTCGAAGTTCATGTCCCAGACCTGCTCGGCGATCTCTGTGCGGGACAGCACTTCTCCCTTCCTTCTCAGAAAAAGGGTCAACAGCAGGAACTCTTTGGCAGTCAACTCCAAGCGCTGACCGCCTCGGGACGCCTTGCGCCGCACCAGGTCGACTTCCAGGTCGGCCAGACGCAGTTGCGTGGGCTCTGCCGCGTCCCGCGCACCTTGGGTGCGCCTGAGCAGAACCTGGATGCGGGCGCTCAACTCGGAAAAGGCGAAGGGCTTGACCAGGTAATCATCGGCGCCAGTTTGCAGTCCCAGCACGCGGTCCTCCACACTGACCCTGGCCGTCAGCATCAGCACTGGGGTCTGCCTGGATTTGCGAAAGGCCGTTAGAAGGCTGAAGCCGTCGATCCCTGGGAGCATCGCGTCCAAGACCAGCAAATCGTGCCCACCTTCCAGCGCCATGTGCAGGCCATCCACCCCGTTGTGCGCCACGTCCACCACGTAGCCGACCTCACCCAGGCCCTTGCGCAGGTACTCGGCCAGCTTGACTTCGTCTTCGATGAGCAGAATTTTCATGGTGCCATTCTCGAAGAATGCAGGCCCTTCGTAGATTACGAATTTGTCATCTGGCTGTTGGTGCCTTGTCGGGGGCCGTTTTCTACAGTTCACCCCATGTCGCAAGGCATAGCCCAGGCAGGTCGCCGAAGGCTCACCACAAGCAAGGGACAACACCATGATCATCCGCAAACCTCTCGCACTTTCCTTGATCGCCCTGGCCATTGCCGCTCCCGGCCTGGCATCGGCGTCGTCGCTGTACCACCCCGCAGGAGGTGAGGTCGGTTTCACCACCCATCCCGACCACGTCCAGGGCTCGTTGTCGCGCGGCGACGTAATTCAGTCGGTCGCGACGGCTCGCCAGGATGGGACCTTGGCGATCCTTTCGCGCGGTGGTGCGGTGCCCGTCAAGGCGACCGGAGCGGCAAAGACCCGTGAGCAGGTGCAACAGGAATACCTGAACATGTCTGCCGCCGACAAGCAGCGCCTGCAGGAACTGCACGGCGCGGGCGGCTGATTTTTCGACACAATTGCGCCAGAGCGGCCATCAATCCTCACGCGGTCACTTCATGGACGCATGCTAGACTTCAAAAAATGCGCCGCTTGATAGCTGTTTTTATGCTTGCACTGCTACCGTTCCAGTTCAGCTGGTCTGCGGTAGCTGCCTATTGCATGCATGAGAGTACGACGGCGCAGGCGCAGCATGTGGGACATCATGAGCACAAACATGATGCTGACAAGGCGGACCACCAAGCCGACAAGGGCGATCAAAGCGCTGGTTTTGATATCGACTGCTCCGTCTGTCATGGTGCCGGCATCGGCGCCCTCAATTTCCCTTATGCCAGCCGGGGTGCCTCTCACGATGGCAGTGTCGGTGCCCAGCCCCATGTACGAATCGCTGGTGTAACGCCCACTCCCCCAGACCGCCCCCGGTGGTCTGTCCTCGCCTAATCGGCGGGGCCTCTCTCCTTCTCTCAGTTGTCCGTGTCCGCCCCAAGGGCGGATGCAGTTGCGCATGCCGCGACTGTGACGAATGACGAGTTGCCAGCAACTGCACGGTTGCCCCCCGCTGATCCTTCGTGTTTTGAAATCACTGGAGAATCGGATGTTCAAGGGTATTTGCTTTCAAGGAAAGCCGGACGCATGGCGCGGCCGCAAGAAAATCAAGCTCGCAACGGCTGCCGCAGTCATACTGCTCGCCACGTCCACCGGTGCCTTGTCCCAAGGCATGGCACAACGACCCGTGGCCGGCTCGAATGCCCCTGCGGACGTTGCAGCACCCGTAGCGCCGCTGTCGCTGGCCAGGGCCATTGAACTGGCGCTGGAGGGAAACCCAGAGGTGGCTGCTGCGACTCGCCAGTTCGAGTCCACCGAGGGGCAAGTTCTGCAAGGACGCACTCGCCCAAATCCCGAGCTTGCCTATTCGCTGGAGGACGCGCGCTCGAAAACGCGCACCCAAAGCTGGCAACTCAACCTTCCCGTGGAGTTGGGCGGCAAGCGCGCGGCCCGCACCAAGGCGGCCGAGAAATCGCGCGAGCAAGCGCAGGCCCAACTCGACGAATTGAAGGCGACCGTGCGAGCCAATGTGGCTGCAGCCTATTTCGATGTGCTGACTGCACAAGAACGCCTGGCGCTTGCCCGGGACAGCGTGGCACTGGCCAAGTCGTCAACGGACGCCGTTGCCAAGCGCGTAGCCGCAGGCAAAGTCTCGCCCGTCGAAGAGTCAAAGGCCCGCGTGGCGGAAGCGGGAATCCGGGTTGAACTCTCTCAGGCAGCCAGCGAAGAACGCAATGCCTTGTCGCGGCTGTTCGCGCTCCTGGGAAAGATCGAGGCGCCTTTCACGGCACTGGAGGGCAAGGCAGAAAACATCCCTGCGGTGCCACAGCTCGCCGATCTGCAGCCACTGATTTCTTCTTCTCCAGCGGTTGTCCTGGCGCGGATCGAGGTGGATCGGCGCAAGGCCCTGACCGACCTGGAGCAGAGCAAGCGAGTGCCGGATGTCACCGTCAGCGTTGGCATGCAGCGCAGCAACGAGACGCAGCGAAACGTGCTTCTGTTCGGTGTCTCCGTGCCTTTGCCGGTGTTCGACCGCAACGAGGGCAATCTGCTGGAGGCACTGAAGCTGGAGGACAAGGCACGCGACGAATTGCAGGTTGCCACTGTGCGCCTGCACAGCGAAGTAGCGCAGGCCCGGGAGCGACTCGCAACGATCGCATCGGAGATCCGGGCCCTGCAGCAGGACGTCCTTCCGGGGGCGAAGTCGGCGTATGACGCAGCCACCATTGGGTTTGAAAACGGCAAGTTCAATTTCCTGGAGGTGCTGGATGCGCAGCGTACCTACTTCACAGCCAAAGCCCAATACCTCAAAGCACTTGGCGAGGCGCACCGCGCAGCGGCTGATGTTGACCGCTTGCTCGGCGGCACTACCGCTTCCCGCCTGATCGCAACGCAGAACTGAGAATGACCATGAACACCAGCAAATCCACCATCAGCAAAAAGCACCTGATCGCCATTGCCGTCGTCCTCGCATTGGGGGTCGGGGCCGGCGCCTTCATCTTGCAGGGCGGCGGAAAGCCCAAGGCGGCAGCTGCCGAAGGCGATGGCCACGGGCACGGCGGCCACACTGAAGCCAAGGGCCACGGCGACGGTGAGCACCACGGCAAGGCAGGAGAAAAGGGCCACGACGATGACAAGGGCCATGCGGACGGCGAGCACCACGAAAAGAGCGAAGCCAAGGGCCCTCACGGCGGCACTGTGTTCAAGGAAGGCGACTTCAGCCTGGAGGCGCTGCTGTCCGAGGACGGTGGAGAGCCGCGGCTGCGCATCTGGTTGTTCGACAAAGACAAGGCGCTGCCGCTGAATGCCGCGACGGTCACCGCAACGGTGACCCGCCTGACAGACGAAAAGCAGAAGCTGACTTTCGTTCAGGAAAAAGACAGCCTGGTCAGTAAGGAAATCGTTCCCGAACCCCATGCATTCGAGATCGAGATCATCGCGCAGACGGCCACCGAGCCCTTCATGTTCGTGATGAGCAAGGAAGAAGGCAAGGTTGAATTGGCAGACGCCCAGATCAAGGCTGCCTCGATTACGGTGGATACGACATCCGCCGCCAACATCAAGACGGCACTCTTGCTGCCTGGTGAAATCAAGCTCAACGAAGACCGCACCTCGCATGTGGTTCCACGGCTCGCCGGTGTGGTGGAAAGCGTCAGTGCCAGCCTTGGCCAAGTCGTCAAGAAGGGACAAGTCCTGGCTGCCATTGCCAGCCCCACTGCCTCGGAGCAACGCAGCGAGCTGCAGACGGCCCACAAGCGCCTCGCGCTGGCCAAGACGACTTACGAGCGAGAAAAGAAGCTGTGGGAGCAGAAGGTATCTGCCGAACAGGACTACCTGCAGGCCAGGCAAGCCCTGAGCGAAGCAGAGGTGGCTGTGGCCAACGCCAATCAAAAGCTGAGTGCGCTGGGCCTGTCCACCTCGTCCGCTTCCGGTCTCAATCGCATCGAGCTGCGTGCGCCCTTTGACGGGATCGTCATCGAGAAGCATCTGAGCCTGGGCGAAGCCGTCAAGGAAGATGCTGCGGTGTTCACCATCTCCGACCTCTCCACCGTGTGGGCGGAAATCAACCTTCCAGCGAAGGATCTGCCGTCGGTGCGGGTGGGCGAGAAAGTCACCATCAAGGCCACAGCGTTTGACGCATCGGCCACGGGGACTGTCGCTTTTGTAGGCGCGCTGATCGGCGAGCAAACCCGTACAGCCAAAGCCCGCGTGGTTCTGGACAACCCCAAAGGCGCCTGGCGCCCCGGCCTGTTCGTGAATGTCGAGGTTATTTCTGAAGAAACAGCGGCACCCGTGACGATTTCGGCTGACGCGGTACAGACCCTTGGAGACAAGCCCGTTGTCTTCCTGAAGGTCAACGGTGGGTTTATTGCTCAGCCAGTGAAGCTGGGCCGCAGCGATGGCAAGCGGATCGAGGTCCTTGGGGGCCTCAAGGCCGGCATGCCTTACGCCTCGACTGGCAGCTTCGTCGTGAAGTCTGAGCTCGGCAAGGGATCTGCCGAACACACGCACTGATCCTGGAGCCTATACATGTTTGAAAAACTCATCCGATTCTCGATCGAGCAGCGATGGCTGGTGCTGCTTGCGGCCTTCGCCATGGCGGCCTTCGGCGTCTTCAGCTACCAGAAGCTGCCTATTGACGCCGTGCCCGACATCACGAACGTCCAGGTCCAGATCAACACGCAGGCGGCCGGGTACTCGCCCCTTGAGACCGAGCAGCGGGTCACATACCCGATTGAGACGGTCATGGCCGGCCTGCCGAACCTGGATCAGACGCGGTCGCTTTCACGGTATGGACTGTCGCAGGTCACCGTCATTTTCAAGGACGGCACCGACATCTATTTCGCTCGCCAACTCGTCAACGAGCGTATCCAGGAGGCCCGGGACAAACTACCGGCTGGCATCACGCCAGCGCTGGGGCCCATCTCGACCGGGCTGGGGGAAATCTACCTTTGGACCGTCGAAACCAAGGACGGCGCGAAGAAGCCCGACGGCTCACCCTACACCCCGACCGACCTGCGCGAGATCCAGGACTGGATCATCAAGCCGCAGCTGCGCAACGTTCCTGGCGTGACGGAAATCAACTCCATCGGCGGCTTCGCCAAGGAATACCAGATCGCGCCCATCCCCGAGCGCCTGGCTTCGCTGGGCGTGACGCTGCAGGACGTAGTGACCGCTCTGGATCGCAACAACGGCAACGTGGGCGCGGGCTACATCGAAAAGCGCGGCGAGCAGTACCTCATCCGCGCGCCTGGCCAGGTGAAATCCCTGGAGGACATCGGCAACGTGATCCTCAGCAGCGCCAACGGCGTGCCCGTGCGCGTCAAGGACGTGGCCGAAGTGGGAATTGGCCGGGAGCTTCGAACCGGAGCTGCCACGGACAACGGACGGGAAGTGGTTCTCGGCACCGTGTTCATGCTGATTGGAGAAAACAGCCGGACCGTCTCCCAGGCGGTAGACAAGAAGATGGTGGAGGTCAACAAGAGCCTTCCAGAGGGTGTGCATGCGGTGACGGTCTATGACCGCACGGTGCTCGTCGACAAGGCCATCGGCACGGTGAAGAAAAACCTGCTCGAAGGCGCGGTTCTCGTGATCGTGATCCTGTTCCTTTTCCTGGGGAACATCCGCGCAGCGATCATCACCGCAATGGTCATTCCCTTGTCGATGCTCTTCACGTTCACGGGCATGGTCCAGTACAAGGTGAGTGCCAACCTGATGAGCCTCGGGGCCCTGGACTTCGGCATCATCATTGACGGTGCTGTCGTGATCGTTGAAAACTGTGTTCGGCGTCTTGCCCACGCGCAAGCGCATCACGGGCGGCCGCTGACCCGGGCAGAGCGCTTCCATGAGGTGTTCCTCGCGTCCCAGGAATCGCGCCGCCCCTTGCTGTTCGGGCAACTGATCATCATGGTGGTGTACCTGCCCATCTTCGCGCTCACGGGTGTTGAAGGAAAGATGTTCCACCCGATGGCATTCACCGTGGTCGCCGCACTGCTCGGCGCGATGATTTTGTCGGTGACGTTCATTCCGGCAGCGGTTGCCCTTTTCATCGGCAACCGGGTCAGCGAGAAGGAGAACTTTCTCCTTGGCTATGCCAAGCGCATGTACGCCCCGCTGCTCGATCGCGTGATGGGCGCCAAAACGCTCGTTCTCACCATCGCTGCAGTCGCTGTGGTCTTGTGCGGATTGATCGCCACCCGCATGGGCAGCGAATTCGTTCCCAACCTCAATGAGGGTGACCTTGCCATCCAGGCGCTGCGCATTCCGGGCACTAGCCTGTCCCAGTCGGTGGCTATGCAGCAGCAGATCGAGCGGACACTGAAAGCGAAGTTTCCGGAGATTGAGCGCATCTTTGCGAGAACCGGTACTGCCGAAATTGCGTCGGACCCCATGCCGCCGAACATTTCGGACGGGTACATCATGCTCAAGCCGGTGGATGAATGGCCTGAGCCTCGCAAGACCCGAGACGAGTTGCTTGCCGCGATTCAGGAAGTCCTTGGCAAAATTCCTGGCAACAACTACGAGTTCTCCCAGCCCATTCAGTTGCGCTTCAACGAGCTGATCTCGGGTGTGCGAAGCGACGTGGCGGTGAAGATTTTCGGTGACGACATGGACGTGTTGAACAAGTCCGCCGAAGAGGTTTCCGCCATGCTGCAGAAGATCCAGGGGTCATCCGAGGTGAAGGTCGAGCAGACAACAGGCCTTCCGATGCTCACGGTCAACATCGACCGCCAGAAGGCCGCACGCTATGGCCTGAACGTCGCCGACATCCAGGACACCGTGGCCACGGCCATCGGCGGACGTGAGGCTGGCACCATGTTCGAGGGCGACCGCCGATTCGACATCCTGGTTCGACTGCCCGAAGCCCTGCGCAACGACCTGGAGGGAATGAAGCGGCTGCCCATTGCGCTCCCACGCTCCGGAACGGGCACGGAGGGCAAGACCAACTTCATTCCGCTGGGTGAGGTTGCTTCGTTCGATCTGGCACCAGGGCCCAACCAGGTCAGCCGCGAGAACGGAAAGCGGCGCATTGTGGTGAGCACCAACGTGCGCGGACGCGATGTGGGATCTTTCGTGGCTGACGCCGAGCAAGGCCTCGCTCAAATCAAGATCCCTACGGGCTACTGGACGAGCTGGGGTGGAACCTTCGAGAACCTGCAATCGGCTACGAAGCGCTTGCAGATCGTCGTGCCCGTGTCCTTGCTGCTGGTCTTCGTCCTTTTGTTCGCGATGTTCGGAAACGTCAAGGATGGATTGCTGGTCTTCACTGGTATTCCATTCGCGCTGACGGGCGGCATCTTGGCGCTTTGGCTTCGCGATATTCCGATGTCTATCTCAGCGGCGGTAGGATTTATTGCGCTGTCGGGGGTGGCCGTTCTCAACGGGCTGGTGATGATTTCCTACATCCGAAGCTTGAGAGAAGGCGGTGTGGGCCTTGACGAGGCGATCCGTGAAGGCGCTCTGACCCGTTTGCGGCCCGTTCTGATGACCGCCTTGGTGGCCTCACTGGGCTTCATTCCCATGGCCATCGCTACAGGCACCGGCGCTGAAGTCCAGCGTCCCCTGGCAACCGTGGTGATTGGCGGAATTCTTTCATCCACGCTGCTCACGCTTCTCGTGCTGCCGATTCTTTATCGGCTGGCCCACAGGCCCGATGAAGAAGCTGAGGACGTGTCCGCTGAGCCCTCTCACCCTGAAGCACCGAAGCCCGTGTAGCCGTAGACGGTCCCGCTGATCGCGGGACCTTCCCTTTTCTCCAACCCCAAAGGAACTGTCATGAAGCTCTCCCATCTCATCCTCGCCCTCACAGTGTCGATCTCGGGCGCGTCCATCGCTGCCGACAACCACGGCCACGACGTAAAGCCGATGCACGGTGGTGCCGTTGCGGAAGCCAAGGACGTCGAGTACGAATTCGTTGCCAGCGCCGACAAGCTGCAGCTCTATATGCGCGACCACGGGAAGCCAGTTGCAGTGGCGGGAATGACCGCCAAGGTCACTCTGCTGGCAGGCAGCGACAAGCAGGATGTCCAGCTCCAAGCCGGTGATGGCAAGCTGGAAGCCACGGGCAGCTTCAAAGTCCCCGCCGGTACCAAAGCAGTCGTCGCTGTCTCGAAGGCCGGCAAGTCGGTCGCTTCCGTCCGCTTCACGCTGAAGTAACACGAACGCTGTCTGGACCATTGCCCCCCAGCACTCAGAGCGGGCGATAGAGCTGTCTGCGGTCAACGATTCTCGTCCAGGCGACGTCACCGTAGTGGCGGGCTTGGACCGCCCCTCGGCGCTTGTATGTTCCCATCCCGAGGGGCAAAAGGAGCGATCCATGTCAATGCAAGCGGCTCAAGGCGGGCTCTTTGCCAAGCTGTTCTGGATCTGGATCGGCTTGTTGATCTCGGTGTTTGTGTTTTGGCGACTGCGGCACATGTGGCTCAAACGCCATCCCCCGATGGAAATTCGAACCAAGTACAGCCGACGCCTGGCCAAGCGACTGAGGGAGCGGCAGGCAGTCCGATTGAAATGCCGAACTACTGGAAAACCGCAGAACCGGCGCCGACATTGAGCACGAAGGGCCCGAACGCGACCGCGGACAAGCCCAGTCAACGGAGCAACCGGATTCAATCTCAGGAGACAGACCATGGGTAAAGGTTCCGATCACGCTTTGCCGGCGGCGGGAAACGAAAAGGCATTGCGCTACGCGCTGATGCTCACCGGCGGCTTCATGCTGGCCGAAGTCATTGGCGGCGTCATGCTCAATAGCCTGGCTCTGCTATCCGATGCCGCACACATGTTCACCGACGTGGCGGCTCTGGCCATTGCGCTGGCAGCCATTCGCGTCGGCCGCCGGGCTGTAGACGACCGTCGCACCTTCGGCTATCACCGATTCGAGATCCTGGCTGCCGCGTTCAACGCTTTGCTCCTGTTTGGCGTCGCGGCCTACATCCTCTACGAGGCGTGGCAACGCTGGAGCAACCCGCCTGCTGTTCAAACCACGGGAGTCCTGGTGATCGCTGTCCTCGGCACGATCGTCAACCTCGTGAGCATGCGCCTCCTAACCTCTGGCAAGGATTCCAGCCTCAACGTCAAAGGCGCGTATCTTGAAGTGTGGAGCGACCTGCTCGGCTCGATTGGCGTCATCGTGGGAGCGTTGGTCATTCTGTTCACGGGATGGAACTGGGTGGACACCGTCATTGCGGTAGCTATCGGCCTGTGGGTGCTGCCACGCACCTGGATCCTTCTGAAGGAGACGCTCAACATCCTGTTGGAAGGAGTCCCCGACGGCATCGACCTGCCTCAGCTAAAGCAGGCACTGGCGGATATGCCAGGGGTGTCTTCCGTACATGAACTGCATGTTTGGGCAGTGAGCAGCGCCAAGACAAGCCTGAGCGCACACATTGTGTACAACCCCGACGCGGCACACCCAGAGGCCATGCTGGCGGCCATCAATCAGATGCTGGAAAAGCAGTTCGAAATCACCCACACCACCATCCAATTGGAAACTGAAGCCTGCGGTACGGCTGTGGCCGACGCGTCGAATGCCGGTGCGGATCACTGGAGGGCTTCTGTGTGATCCCCGCGCGGATGTCCACCGCCAGTTCCTGCTTGCCAGAGGTCAGCGCACGCCTGTTGCGCTTGCTGGCGCCGTGCGTAGTGACCGTGCTGGTCGCTGGCTGCGCGACGCCGGTGTACGAGGGCTCCCTGCCATGGGCAGATGGTTGGCGAGTTGGTAAGGTCAGCAGGATTGAAGCCACGGCGCAGGACTTGGCTTTCAATAAGCGCCGATGTATGCCCACACAGCTTGGGCGCGCGCCAGAGCGCTTTGCCATCGTCCAGTGGAGAGAGGTGGGTCGGTCACGCTGGACCGTTGCGCGTCTCCCTGCAGACGTGAGCGTGGTTGCTGGAGAATCGGTCTACGTCAAGGTCTGGGATTGCTCAGCGGACCTGGTAAAGCGTGAGAAAAGCTAGAACAGCGATGCGGCTCAATTGGGCAGTCGAGACAGTACCGATGCGGGTCCAGCGCAAGCACTCCATACCTTACCGGCGGCACCAGGCCCTCAACCCTTGAACGACCCTGGCGCCCACCCCAACAGGGCGTGGAATGAGCGCCAAGCCAACTCGCGGGATTCTGAATCGGATGTTCAGAGATCTTGGCCATTGCGGTGGCCCGAATGCGCGGCCGTCGAGCCAGCGTGGTGCGGGTGGTATTGGCCAGGGAAGATTTCGTTGAGTTTGCGACCATCCTCGCCTGCGGCCATCAGGTCGCCGGTATGGATGGCCTGTGCGAGCTCCTCTTTGACCTGCTCACGGGTCTTGCCGGCCTGCGCCACCTTGGCTGGATACAACTCGGGCTGCAGTTCGTTGAGCTTCGATCCGGACTCGCCGGCGGCAAGCATGTCGCCGGCACGAACGGCCTGTTCCAGTTCAGCCCGCACCTGTTCCCGGGTCTTACCCAGTGCTGGGGTCGTCAACTGATAGCGGCCGGAGTTGAGCTCGCTGACTTTGGCGCCGATTTCCCCGCCTGCCATGATGTCGCCGCTGCGCAGTGCTTGCGAGAGTTCGGCTTTGACTTCATCGCGGGTCTTGGATTTGGCGCCATGGTTTGCATCGAAGGCGAATGCAGGGGCTGCGCTCAGCGCGAGGATGATGATGGTGGTCTTGAGTTTCATGATGGTCCTTGAGGTCAATGGTTAGAGGGAAGCCCGGTTGGGAATTCAGGAGATGCAATCTTTCCTGCACCACGGAGACAAGTCTAAAAAGCTGGCCCCCTCGCGGCGCTGACCGCTGCATTACAGTTTTGTCAGCACGGTGTCTAAGTGCAGTCAAAAGTAGAGGCCGCGCACCGACGAGCCTCAGTTCGGCTTTGGATGGACATGCTGCTGCCAGCCCAGGCGAGGGGAAAAGGCATCCGCGTCCGCAGGTGCCTACTTCTGGTTGGGGGCCGCCATCACGGTGCCGGCTTTGATCGGCGCTCTGGTGGCGCTGGCGATGCGGCAGTCGTTTCGATAGCTGCAGTCTTGTGCCCCCAGGCTGGTATCAGCCGTACGTAGACAAGTTCGCCCAACAACTCCACCAGTGTCTGCGTGACGATGACCGCCGGCAGGATCGGTATCGCACCAGGCACCGCCAATGCGAGTGGCAGCACCACCAGTGAGTTGCGGGTGCTGGCGCTGAAGGCCACCGCGCGGCCGGGTTCAGGGGCCAGTTTGAAGGCCCGCGCTATCAACCAGCCAATCAGCGGCGACAGGATCGCAAACGCGACGTAGACAGGCACAACGGCAAGCGCAGACCCGGTCGCTGGTCCCAGCTGCGGAAAGACAGCCGCGATCACGATGAACAACACCAGCGCGGTCGATGGGACGGGCAGCAAACCAAGAAGCGCCGAGGCGCGCGCCCCACGTTCGGTCTTTGCTGCCCACACCTGGGTCAGGGCGGCCAGCACGAGCGGCACAGCAATCAGCCACAGGAACGCGTGGATGAAAGGACCCGCATTGACGAGGCGCGCAGCGTCTTCACCCAGGAACAAGCCCAGGTACCCGGGCAGCAGAATCATCTGCGCGATGAGCAAGGTGGGTGTCGCAGCCAGCAGCAGGCGAGAGTCGGCTCTGCCCAGATGGGCAAACGTCACCACGTAGTCAATGCACGGCGTGAGCAGCACCAGCAGCACGCCCAGCCGAAGCATAGGATCGGCCGGCAGGAACTGGATCAGCCCTGCGACCAGCAGCGGGATGACGACGAAATTGGCGACCAGCAGTGCGCCAAGAAACCGCACCTGGCCAAACGCATGCCGCAGCTCTGCGACCGGGACCTGCAGGAAGGTGACGTACAGCATCAGCGCGAGGGCCGGGTTGATGGCACCTTCGAGCACTGCCGTGCCGGGAATCACCAAGGCGACGACCGTGGCAACGACCACGGCCACGAAGTACATCGAAATCTGGTGCCTCTCAAGGGCATCTCTGGTGTTCTGCATACGCAATGGCTCTCGGGTCAAGCTTGGCAAAGGTGTCTGCTGCAGGACAGGCGTTCGCGCAGCGGCCGTAGTATCGCAATGCCAGGCAAAGCCTTTGTGCAATGCCCGTACGCGCAACCCCGATCCTGCATGGATGGCGTCAGCCAGCCGGTTTGAAAAGGTTCTTCAAGGTGTCACCCAACCCATAGTGAATGCTGCAGCCGTAGGCCTGGGACTTGGGCTTGCTGACGGGCTTGCCGGCCAGTGACTCGTCCAGGGCCTGGCTCACGTAGTTGGTCGCCGTCTTGATGTCTTCGGGGTTGGTGCTGGGCTTGCTGTCGATGGCTCCGGCGTAGACCAGCTTGCCCTGCGGGTCGATCACGTACATGTGCGGCGTTGCGCGAGCGCCGTAGGCCTTGCCGATGGTGCCTGCACCATCGAGCACCACGGCTGTGGGTGATGCACCCCTGTCTTTAAGCCAGGAGGGGAAAGAGGCGGCCGCCTTCTTGTCGCCTGGTTCGCGCGCGTCGGAGTTGATGGAGATCCAGACCACCCCCTTGGATACGGCCGCTTTCTGGGTGGCGGCCATGTTGCCGCTGTTGTAGTGCTTCTGCACGAACGGGCAACCCGGGTTGAACCACTCGAGGACGACATGCTTGCCCGCGTAGTCGGACAGCTGCACGGTCTTGCCGTTCACGTCGGTCGCCTGGAAGGTAGGAGCGGCTTGCCCGACGACCGCCTGTGCATGGGTGACGGGAGTGGCGAAGACCGCCGTGAGAACAGCGGCGGTGGCAATCAGGTTTTTCATAAGGAATCCTTGGAGGTTGATGAAACGGCGGGCCAGTGGGCGATGGCCTCGCGCACCTTGGCTATGGTCAGGATCTCGGGGAGCAAGTCGGCCTGCGCTGCCCCGGGGCCATACAGCGCGTACACAGGAACCCCGCTGCGCCCCAGCCGAGCCAGTTCCTGGGTGATCACCGGGTCCCGGTTGGTCCAGTCGGCGCGCAAGAGGCGCACGCCCTTGGCTGCGAGTTCGGCCTGTAGCGCTGCATCGTTGAGCGTGGTGCGCTTGTTGACCTGGCAGGTCACGCACCAGGCGGCCGTGAAGTCCACGAAGACAGGCTGCCCCGCCGCCCGCGCGTTGGCCACGGCTTGCGGACTCCAGGTCTGCCAAGCGGATGCCGAGGGTGGTGCTTTCAAGGTACTGGTGGTAGCGGCGACGACATCTTGCTTTGTGCCCATAAGCGGCCATGCCCATACCAGCGCCGTTGCAACCACCAACCCACCCGCCAGTCTGTAGCGCCGCCCACTCTTGGGGCCGACCCCGGAGAGGCCATAGGTCCACGCACCAAACGAGATGGCAACCAGCAGCGCCAGCACAGCAGCTGCACCGTCCACACCGATTTGCTGCGCTAGTACCCAGACGAGCCAGACGACGGTGGCGAACATCGGGAAGGCCATGAGCACCTTGAACCGGCCCATCCATGCGCCTGGCCTGGGTAGCAAATCGGAGAACCCAGGCCAGGCGCTGGCCAGCAGGTACGGCGCCGCCATGCCCAGGCCCAGTGATGTGAAGATTGCGAGCGCCTGCGGCAAAGGCATGGTGAGAGCTGCCCCCAGCGCCGCGCCCATGAAGGGCGCCGTGCATGGTGAAGCCACACCGACAGCCAACACCCCGGTCAGGCCATGGTCCAGCAAGGGACTGCGCGCACGCATGGTGGCGATACCGCTGGGCATGAAGGAGCCAAACTCGAACACTCCCAGCAGGTTCAAAGCGATCAGCGTGAACAGGATGGCGAGTACCGTTACCACCAGTGGCGACTGCAGCTGGAAACCCCAGCCCAGGGCCTCTCCACCCGCGCGGAGTACAAGCAGCAGGCCGGCCAACCCTACGAAGGAAGCGACAACACCCGCGGTATAGGCCAGGCCGCCGGCAACCAGAGCCTTGCGGTCGCCGGCATGCCGGGCAAACGAAAGCACCTTGAGCGACAGGATTGGAAACACGCAGGGCATCAGGTTCAGAAGCAGGCCCCCGCCGAAAGCCAACGCCAGTGCGACCAACAACCCGGTTCCCCCTGCGAGCCCTGGCTCCGGCGATGCGGCGACGCTCGCGGCGACTGCCTGCTCACCCGGTGCCGGCCAACCCGACACAGCGAAGTTGAGGGCAATACCCGCATGGTCTCCGGGGCGAGCCAGAACCGCTTTCATGACTGCAGGGCTTTCGCTGCGCTGCGCTGACAGAGGCATGCGAAGCACCAGATCATGTCCTCGCCGGGACGCTGAGATGGTTCCCGCAGGCTCCACGACAGCAGGATCCTCTGGGAAGAACTCAAAGGCATCACCGGTCCATGCGGATGGCAATCCACGCAGGGTGACGGCCAGCATTTCGCCATCAATGGCTCCCTGCGCGTCCACGCCAGCCAGCGCTTTCGGCTGGGCCGCGAATGCTCTTTCGAACAGCGCGGCATCGGATGTGGATGCCGCATTCGCAGGCACGATCAGCTCGAACTCGCACGTTTGTGGGATGCACTCCTGTTTGCACACCAGCCAGTCCGCCTGGAGCTTCACCCGTAGCGCCTGCCCAGAGAATCCCTCGGACATGGTGAGCGGCACGGGCAGCAGTACCGTGCCTTCGTAGCCATAGTTGGCCAGCGACCCGACGACCATGCGTTTGGGCGTAGGCCACTGGATCTCGCCCGCCGTAGCACCTGCAGGCAATTGCCAGGTGAGCTGGGTGGGCAGGCCGGAGTCGCCCGAGTTCTTCCAGTAGGTGTGCCAGTCCGGCTCGTGCCTGATCACGAGACCGAGCCAGGCCGTCTTCCCCGCACCGAGCCCTTGGGGCGCATGCACCACCAACTGCGCGCGCACCTGGGGCGTGGATACGGTGGCTCCCGGCGCAGCGGTCACGGGCACACCGACAAGCAGGAGAAGCCAGAGCAGTAGGTGTCGAAATGTGGACATGACTGCGAAGATCCTACGCAGCACAACCGCACCCGCTGCCGGCGCAGCCTCGCGAGGGTTTGGAGATGGCAGTGCCGCGGAAGTGGTCGTAGAGCGATGCTGTGAAGCCGTCTGTGTCGGGGGCCAAGATGGCCAGCTTGATCGCAGCGTCTTCCTCCTTCAGATCGAAAACCAGAAACGGGCAGCACTGGCGCTCGAGCTCCAGGATGCTCCGTAGTTCGGGACCCGCTTCCTTGGCGTAAGTCAGGTGCAAAGTGCGGCCCTCCTGGCGGTCGGACCTCAGATAGCGCTGTGCCAGGAACGCAATGCGAATGAGCCTGCTGGAGAGGCCATCGGCATCGAGGCTGCAGACCGCACCGGCCTGGGCTGTCGTGGTAGAACTCACAGCGCCCTCCCGTTCGAAGCGGACTTGGAAGGCCCGCTGCATCCACAGGAGGATGCGAGCTGCGACTCACCACCGTTGGGCGTAATGGGAGCCGCACAAGCGCTTGCCGTGCGCCGGCGCCGGGCCAGCCAAAGTCCCAGGGCCACCGCCAATGCAACAGCGACTCCAAGCACGATGGCCAGATACTCTTGGCTGGCCGCAAGCCGGTTCCAGTCCAGCCCAACCAGTCCGGCCACCGACAAACCAGAGATGATGGGGACGAGAAGCGGCACGGCGCAGCATGCTGCGCAAGCGCCGGCCAGGCCGATGGTGGTGAGAAGGGGTTTTTTCATCGGGATTCCTTGCAAAGAGCAGTTCGGATAGACTGACTCTAGAACCTCAAGTAGCTTGAGATGCAAGGACCTTCGATGAATAACCCTGCCGCCCAACTGACCATCGGAGCGCTGGCCGAGCGCACCGGGCTGAACGTTTCAGCGATCCGCTATTACGAGGAGGTCGGCCTGATTCCTGAGGCAGTGCGCCGGCCGAGCGGGCACCGGGTATACGGCGCGGATGCGCAGGAGCTGCTAACGCTGATCCGTCACTGCCGTGACTTCGGGTTCTCCGTGGACGACACGAAGACGCTGGTGTCCCTGGCCTCCAGCGCTGACAGGGACTGCGTGGAAGCACGCGAAGTGGCCCAGGTCCACCTCGACTCCGTGCGGGCTAAGCTGGTCGACCTGCAGGCACTGGAGCGCAGCCTGAGCAAGTTCGTGACGGCGTGCACTGAGGAATGCGTTGGAGGCCCAGCGCCCAAGTGCAACATTCTTCAGGACTTGCGTCTCAGCGACGCCGACCTGGTGGAGAAGTCCGCAGCGCCCATACCAAACCGCTGTTGCGGGTGAGTAACGGACGGGCTACCTTGAGTCCTGATCGTCAGGGTGATTCGTACCGAAGCGTAGGATTGATTTTTTTCCTCATCTACTCTCGCTCGGTCACACATGAACTGGGACACGCACCGGCAGCTGCTGCCGCACCCAGTTAGAACTTACCAGCGAGCGCACGCCGTCCGCATGGACCTGAGCATTCCCATCCAGTGATCGCAAGCTCACGATCAACGCGACGTTCAGTGGCTCTGCCAGAGGCGGTTCGTTGGCACGCAACAGTGCATCCACCTGGATTGCCCATTGGTCTCCTGCGACTCCGTTTGGGAACCTCTTTCGGTGCAGCTTGACAGGGGACCACTTGCCGCCATGCTCGATCTGCGCAGCTTCATAACCTGTGGTTCCCGCCTCACCCTCCATCGGCACCTTTCCGGCAATCCTGTTGCCATTTAGCACGCCAAAGCTGACATTCGCGTTGGCGCGCACGTACTCGGCACCGGCACTGGGATCGAGTGGCGGCGAATAGGCGGCCGTGATGATCACTTCGGCCCGCAGTTTGCCGTTGTGCAACAGAGACGCTGGAATGGGATATGGAGCCTTGCGCCATTTGAAACCCGGCACGACCAAGGCCTCGAACATCATCGTGAAGCAATCATCGCTGTCATACAGCGCCGAGAGCGCATCCTTGGGGATGCCAGAGCCGTAGTAGCGCCTTTCCTGTGCTCCATAGTCCGGGGAGGCCAGCCGCGCTGCGTGGACCAGGAGCGCCTTGACCATGTGGGGCGCAACGGCGAGATCTGGGCGCCCGTCGAGGCTTTGCCAGACATGCCCGGCAACCGAACTTACGATAGGGGTTGCGAAGCTCGTGCCAAAGCTCCCATATAGCGCATCCGTGGGGTTGAGCATCTGCAGGCTGCTGGGTCCCACATTCCATTCTGAGTGCACGCCTCCACCCGCGTGCACCAAGTCTGGCTTGGGCGTAAAAACGGGACCTGGCCCTCTCCGGGAATACGGTGCGGGATGCCCTGCAGCCACTACGGCTCCGGGCGAATCCAGGTGAGCAACGGCCCCGACTGTCAGGGCGCGTACAGAATCTCCAGGACTGCTCAGGCGATCCTGGAGGTTTGGGTCAGAGACCGGCCATCCTCGACGTGGCAAGCCAACGTAGTTGCCCGCAGCGACGACAAAAAGCACTTTGTGTTGGTCGCTCAGCGCGTCCAATTGCTGTGCGAAGTAGCTGAAGTCCTGATCCCCGATTTGGCCGGCGCCAAGGGACAGGTTCCAAATCTTCACATGGGGCGCCTTGCCCACGGCATCGGAGAGGCGAATGATCAAATCTGTGACATTGCCTCCTGCCGCCTCAAGGCCGCAGGTGTCGTGAACTCTGCACCGCGTTGGGGGAAGCAAGATGTGACCATCATTCAGCAGTTTGGCGCCAGCCACGAGGGAGGCAACTGCCGTTCCATGCACATGATCGGTTTCGGGCGGTAGAACGTATGGGTCCGAGGAAGAAATCCATGGCCGCAAGCTGGTCGCGCTCGCCGCAGTGCCTGTATCGAATACGCCAACGATGGGAAGGACGTCTCCGGGAAGCGGCGGCAAGAATGGTCCCGGCACGAAGCCTGGTATAGCAGCTGTGGACTGCACCCTCGGCTCCGGAAAAATCGAGCGAAGACCTGGAAACATGCTCAGAGCTTCCAGAGCCTCATCTTTGATCGTCCCCAGGTCAACCAAAAATACTGGTGGCCCCCAGCGCTGCGGGATCGGAGTAGCAGCAATTTTGAACTTCTGAAACACGGCGCGCAGGGCATCGACATTGCAGGCGGTAGCATCCGGAGCGTGGTATCGGAAAAGGCTGAGTAACGCTCTACCGCGCCTGCGCAGTTCGGGCACTGGTGCTAGTAGACGCCGGCTCTTGTCCCAAGCTTGGATTTTCTCGATGGCAGACAGATTGGCCCGGATCTGCTGTGTATTTCTACTGAGGATGACCACAGAGAGAGTGTCGAGGCTTGCAGCGTTGGCTGCCACCAGCATCTCTTCGATGCGCCCAACTCCGGCAGGTTGAAGCTCAGCTTCTGCCACGAGTGTGTTGGGCCGGTGCGACTTGGCGATGGCAGTGTCACGCAGCTTGAAAACCAACACTCCCGGTGAGTTTGGGTAAAGCGCAATCTCGGGATGCAATGCAGTGGCTGCCGTCACCAGTGTTTCGATCAGCGCCGCCCTGTACTGCGGCGTCACAGGCACTAGTTCCTTGATGCCCCCGCCACCATTTTCTGGTGCGGACAGGTCCGCGCGTTGAAAGGGAATCCGATGGAACGGATTGTTGCTGCGCGCGCTACGCGCTCTCATCTCCTCGGTTGCCATAGATGTTCTCCTCCTCGATCGCGTTTCTGATCTGTCGCTGCGACACCCCGTATGCAGCGGCCAATACCCTCTGAGAAAAGAATTTGGGATGCCAGTGGCGCAGCCATTGGATCTCGGACTGCAAGCTGTGCAGCCTCTGCCCGTTGTTCATTGCGACTGTCAGCCCAAGGCGGCGGAAAACCTCAGTTTCCTCGACTTTCGGTTTGGCAGACAAGATGGCAGTGCGCTTGGCATCCAGGCACACTTGCTCAATCGCAGCGCCGGAAAGCCCTTCGGATCGCTGAGCCAAGTCCGAGAGATTCATTGGCGATGGGGCGTAGGCACCCAGGAACTGGGCCCACAGTTGCTCACGCAGTTCTTGATCCGGCAAAGGCATGGCTAGGCGGTAGGTGAACCGCCGCCAGATGGCGTAATCCACCAACTGGTCATGGTTCGTCGCAGCCAGCAGAATCGTCTCATCCGGCAAGGCATCGATGTTCTGCAGCAGTGCTATCACCACGCGCTGCAGTTCACCGACATCGCGTTCGTTGCCGCGGGCGGTGGCCAGAGCATCGAACTCATCGAGAAACAAGACGCATGGGACCTCCTGAGCGTAATCGAAAACGCGCCGCAGGTTGCGGCTGGTCTGGCCCAGCAAGCTGCTGATCAGAGTGTCACATCTGACGGTCAGCAGTGGAAGCTGCAATTGGCCAGCGATCCACCGCGCCGTTTGCGTCTTGCCTGTCCCCGGTGGACCGTGCATGACCAAGCGATTGGGCTGAGAGACGCCAGCGGCCAAAAGCTTGTCGCGGTGCTGGATCGAGGACAAGAAGTCTTGCAGCCTTGCTTGCAGCCCGCTGGGCAATAGCAGTTGCACAGAACCCGGTGCAGGACGACTCACGTCCACGGTATTCAACCGACTGTCCCCGTCCACCGGAAGGGTTCCAAGAGGTGCAACATGCGTCCCGAGCTGCGCCGACGCAAGCGCCGCGGGCACACGCGCGAGCCGCTCGCGAATTGCAGAGGCTTCACGACGGCTACCATCGCGCTCGAGCTTATCTGCCAGAAGGCCCGCGTAATTGGCCGCCATGCTCTGGTTGGATTTAAGAGCGCCGTCGAGGATCTTGAGGACTTCGGAAAGGTGTTCCACAGGCTGTATCGTTAATGATCCAGTTTAGTGCAAAATTGAGTCGACTTCTGGTCATTTTGATTCGATTTTTGGCCCAAGTTGCGCGCATGAAGACTGGGGCGATACGCCTCTGCGCATCTTGGAAAGCACTCTGAGCGCTGTTTTGAATGCTGGTACGCTGGCCTTGCGCCTTCTCGCCGTACCGCCAGCCGATGAGGCGGACGTCACTCCCACTAAAACACCCCCTCCCAGCGCATTACATGCCGTGGTTGGGGGTTTGCCGGGCTTTTTCTGGCATCACAACAGATAAACCCTTATTAACTGCTCCGAGTTTTCTAGAAATTTTCCCGTTTTTCTCGCAATGAATGGTATGTAATATCATGGTATGTAATACAGTACGAAAAAATCGGAGGAAGCCATGGCCAGAGCGGGGATCTACAAGTCTGAGGTGTTGCGAGCCAGGGATAGGCTGATCAGCCAAGGCAAGTACCCGTCCATCGATGCGGTGCGGGTCGAGCTGGGCAACACCGGCTCCAAGGTGACCATCCACAGGTACCTCAAGGAAATCGAAGACGAGGAAGCCACCGCCACGGCACCCAAAATCAGCATCAGCGACGAGCTTGCCGAACTGGTCGGCCGCCTGTCCGCAAGGTTGGAGCTCGATGCCAACGCACGGGTCGTTGCACTGATGGAGGAGTTCAACGCCAAGGAGGCGCAGTACAAGGCCAGCCTGGAGGCCTCCAAGAGCGAAACGGCCGCGGCCAGGCGGCAGCTGGAACAAACCCAGCTTGAGTTGGCCAGGGAACGCGAATCTCTCGAGCACGCCGGCAGGCAGTTGGCCGCCAAGGCGATCGAGCAGGCCCAACTGGTCGAGCAAACGACTCAGCTGCAGACCCGGCCTGCGAGTGCCCAAGCACACAGCCAGTCCCTGGAAGAAAAGCACTCCCACGCCAGGGAGGCGCTGGAGCACTTCCGCGAAGCGTCCAAGGAGCAGCGCGAGCGCGAGCTACGCCAGCACGAGCACCAGCTGCAGTACCTGCAGACGGAACTGACCAAGGCCAATGCGGCCGTTTCGGCCAACCAGCAGCAGATGCGCAACGACCACCAGCAGAACCAGGCGCTCGCGCGCGAACAGGCGCAGCTCAAGTCGCAGCTTCAGCAGCTACAGGCGCAGTCGCTGGCTGCACAGCAGGCTGCCGAGGGCTTCGCGGGCATGTCCCAGCAGTTGGAGGAAATGTCCGCCAAGGCTCAGGGCCGGGAGCAGGACCTTGCCCGCTTGCACACCGATCTTCAGCAGGCCACCCAGCGGAACTTGGAGCTGGAGCGGCTGCTCGCCGCGACCGCTGCGGCGGATTCGGCACGCCAGCAGCTGACAGCGGAACTGATGCGCCGCCTGGACGCTCTTCAGGCGAAGCCGGAGCCGCTCATCGCCAAAAAAACATGATGCGTAACCCGTAAACACGCCCATGTTAGCTATCACGCCCATGTTTGGACGCCAACGCGACGGCCTTCGATCTGGGATCAGAGCTGTGGCGACAGCGACGGAAAGAACTCACTTGCGGTTCGCCCCGCCGGGCGAAACCATAGTGAATTTCAGGAGGAAAGCAAAGTGGATTTTTCTGCATCCAGCACCGGGAACTGAAGGGTAAGCGAACACATTGCACCCTGGCAGTCAAGTCCAGACGCGCCATCCAACCCCGTGCGCAGGAAGAGTCTCCAGGAGGCCCCGGACGGCCAGTGAAGTACGCGCCTGGTCAGTGCGATTGCCGGACGACTCCCAGTCGCGTCGCAAAGAATTCCTTGCTTGCTCAGCCCCTTCGGAGCAAAGTGCGCTGCTGCTTCGCCCCCCGCACGCTGCGGCTGATGAGAGCGTCATTATTTCAAGGGAGATCCCATGAAATTGAACCAATGGGTCGTTCTGCTCGCGCAGGCTACAGCCTGCATATCCGTCAACGCCTCGAATGTGGACCCGAGCGAGCTCGCAGAGATGAAGAAGATCGCAATGGAGGAAGGAGCGGTGCGTGTGGCCATTGTGGCTTCAAAGTCAGCGCTTCCCCCAGCCACCGCGAACGACTATCCGGTCCTGTCCAGGGATCTCAAAACTATAACCGATTCCATCAAAGCGGAACTGGGAGACTACATGTACCGTGGAGGCTCTTGGAGCAGCCCCACAGGGCAGTTCGGTTTGACATTGAAAGCAGAAGGACTGGCCATTTTGGAAAGCAGTCCGAACGTCATCTCGTTTCGGCGGGATACCTCTGAAAAGACACGTAGCACCGCACATGACCTTGATGGCAGTTTGAGTGCGCTAAAAAAACTCATCAAGCAGAATGGAAGTGCGGCTGCTGAGGTGGTATTGAATAGCGCGACAGTGCAGTATCAAATACTGCCAGACGCAACCACGAAGATCCTCCCGTCCAAGGAGCTGGATGAGGAGTCAGAGCGTTTGATCGGTCAGATAAAAGCGGCAGATCTCCAACCCAGTCGCTTCGTCGACTCGATCAGAAAAAGCCCATCGAATCCTGCGTTGGTCTTGGCCGAAATCGACTTGGCAACGCTGATAACGCTGCAGAGCCACCCTGCAGTTCGGTCCCTTCGCCCCCTGGGATACAAGGATCCGCGCGTCGCTACTTGGTCGTCATGGGCGTTGGAGGATGCCGAGCGAGAGGGGACCGTCGAAGTCACCATCTTGATCCGGGGTGGGCTCTTCTACACCACAAAGATTCGATGGAATCCGCCGGCAGGCAGGAATAATGCAAAGGCAAACCGCCAGGCTCTTACCGAGGTTTTGGCGAACGCTGGCATCAAAGCCCAACCGGAACAGCCAGCGCGCGACACCATAGGTTCGGCACATGTTCGCTTGACGCCTGCGCAATACAAGCGGCTGAAGGACAACGATGATCCACGGATCCTGGAAGTAGCTGCCAACCGATTGGGAGGAGTCAAAGGACTCAGCGGAAGCGTTCCCTGTTGATTTCCACCCGGAACTGATCCACTGACCCCCAGGAGGTTTGCGCGGGAATCAACAATTTGACATTGGATCTCGATGACAACCCTCGCTCGCTCCGAGCTGTGACCTACAATTCTTCGCATGTCGAACCGCTTGCGATCCTTGCTGCTGGTATTTGCCTTGTTGTGGCAATCCGTTGGCATGGCCACGCCGTTCGCAGTAGCGCAACGCGCTGACCAGATGGCCCACATGGTGGTCCATACCCAGGATGTCGACCACCACCACCACGAGGATCTCTCAGCGCATGTTGAGGCATCTGGTGGGCTCGACAGCCACGAGCACGCAGACACGGGGGTCACCCCGGCCTGTTTGTTGCCCAGTGCCTCGTTGAAGGTTCCCAGCCTTCCCCCTGCAAGCCCTGCCGCGCTCATATTGCAGCGGTACATCCCTCCCTCTTTGGACGGGCTTTTGCGCCCTCCCACAGCGCTCGCCTGAGCATGAACGTCTGCTGCGCCTGAAGGGGCGCTGAGCGTTCATCCATTCCCTCCCTGACTTCTTTCGCCCAATGGCATCAGGCGCAGCGCGCCCGCTTGCGTTCGCCGGGGCCTATTCAATGTCGCGGCTACGCGCGACATCGGGCATTCGTTCGCTCATATTTTTGGAAGGCACTTCATGAACCTACCGCTCTGGTTGAAGCGGCTCGCTCCAGTCTTGCTCCTGCTGATTCCCCTGGTGGCCGTCGCGCACGGCATCTCCGAGGAGGATCGACAGCGCATGCTGGACGGTGGCTATCTTCAGTACATCGGTCTTGGCGCAAGCCACATGCTCACGGGCTACGACCACTTGCTCTTTCTCTTCGGGGTGGTGTTTTTTCTCTCGTCCTTCAAGGACGTAGCGAAATTCGTCACCGTGTTCACGATTGGGCACTGCATCACGCTGATCTTCGCCACGTATTTCAAGATCACCTGGAACTACTACCTGATCGACGCCATCATCGCGCTGAGCGTGATGTACAAGGCGTTCGACAACAACGGCGGGTTCCAGAAGCACTTTGATATCAAGTCGCCGAACCTTCTTGCTGCAGTGTTCGGATTCGGCCTGCTGCATGGCTTCGGGCTGTCAACGCGCTTGCAGCAGTTGCCGCTGGGCGACGACAGCGGCTCCATGCTGCTTCGCATCCTCAGCTTCAACCTGGGAGTAGAGCTGGGCCAGATCGCGGCTCTCACCGCCATGGTTGCCTTGCTTGCGCTGTGGCGCCACCGACCGTCCTTCAAGCGGTTCAGCTACATGGCCAACCTGGGCCTTTTCTATGCCGGGGTGTACCTGCTCTTCATGCAGTTGCACGGCTACCAGCATGACGTCGATCCAGACAGTTTCCGTTTCCCCGCCTCCGAGCATCAGCACGTCCATGAAGACATGGACATTCAGAAATCGACTGATGACAGTCGCAACACCCTTTGAACCGCTTTACCAACCGAAAGGACATCACCATGAAATATCTGATCGCCGCCGCAACCATCGTCTCCGGCTTCACCTTTGCGACCCCCGCGCTAGCCTCCGAGGGGGGCAGCTGCCACTTCCATGGCAACAAGCCCACCACCGACACGGTTGTGGTGGGATGCGCCAATCAGCGCAGGGATGCGCTGGTAGGCAGCGGCAAGCTGAACAAGCCGTGGCAGGCCGTGAAACACGACAAGGTCGAGATGGTCGACGGAAAGAAGGGCAAGGAATGGCGTGTGACGTTCAGCAACCCCGCTGAACAGGACAAGAGCAAGGCAACGCTCTACATGTTCTTCACGCCGGCAGGCAACTTCATAGCGTCGAACTTCACTGGCCAGTAATGCATGGCCGCCCCTGCAGCAGATGCGGGGCCCGCCCACGGGATGCCTGGACGGAAACCTTCCAGGCGTTCTCGCGGGATCAAAGGTACTTGGTCAAGTCCTTGAATTCGGCTATCGATGCCCGCGCGGAAGCTGCGCTTGCGCCCACGACTTGGTCCAGGCAGTTGTCGAGATGGTCATGGATCACCACCTTCTTGGCGGCGCTGATCGCGCGTTCCACCGCATGCAGCTGCTGGGCGATTTCGTTGCACGGCCGGTGGCTCTCGATCATGGCGATGACATTCGCCAAGTGGCCGTTGGCCCGCTTCAATCGCTTGACCACGTCGGGATGACTGGCATGTAGGTGTTTCTCTGTCATGCCATATCCTATCCCCTAGGATACGATACGGTCAATTTTGCTCCATTCCAACGATTCGCTGGAGGATTAGTAGCCAACGACTTCCCCAGAAAGGTCCCCCATGTTGGAAGTGCTTGCAAACAGAACCTATCGGCACCTGTTTTTCGCGCAGGTGATCGCCTTGTTGGGCACGGGACTGGCCACTGTGGCGCTCGGCCTGCTCGCATTCGATCTGGCTGGAGCAAATGCGGGCGCGGTGCTGGGTACGGCACTCGCCATCAAGATGCTGGCCTATATCGGCGTCGCGCCGGTCGCGTCGGCCATGGCAGAACGCTTGCCCCGCCGCGCGGTTCTGGTTGCGCTCGATCTGATCCGGGCAGGCGTGGCCCTCATGCTTCCATTCGTGACCCAGATCTGGCAGGTGTACGTGCTGATCTTCGTACTGCAGTCTGCATCCGCCGCATTCACGCCCACCTTCCAGGCCACCATTCCGGACGTGCTGCCCGAAGAGAACGACTACACGAAGGCGCTTTCACTGTCCCGACTGGCCTACGACCTCGAATCGCTGGCCAGCCCTATCCTGGCGGCGTTGCTGCTGACCTTTGTGAGCTACCACAGCCTGTTTGGTGGCACGGTAGTTGGCTTCATCGCATCGGCCGCTCTGGTGATATCGGCCGTGCTGCCGAAGGCCAAACTGCCACCAAAGCGCAGCATTTATGAGCGCACTACGCGGGGCCTGCGGATCTATCTGGCGACGCCGCGCCTGCGTGGGCTCCTGGCACTCAATCTCGCCGTGGCCGCAGGCAGCGCGATGGTCATCGTGAACACTGTGGTTCTGGTGCAGTCGCAAATGGGCATGACGCAGACTTCCACTGCCATCGCGCTCGCTTGCTTTGGCGCCGGCTCCATGATCATGGCCTTGCTGTTGCCCCGGTTGCTCGACCGCGTGCGCGAACGTCCGGCCATGCTCGCCGGCGCATCGGTGGTCGCGGCGGGCCTCGTGCTCGGCTGGGCGCTTGCGAACCGGTACGAGGTGTTGCTGCCTCTGTGGTTTGTGATGGGCCTGGGCTACTCGCTGGCCCAGACTCCCTCGGGGCGCCTGTTGCGCCGCTCGTCAAGCGAAGAAGACCGGCCTGCGCTGTTTGCCGCCCAATTTGCGCTCTCGCACGCCTGCTGGCTCATCACCTACCCGCTGGCAGGATGGGTGGGCGCCCGATTCGGTGTGGACGCAAGCTTTGCATCGCTGGGGATCGTCGCGGTGGCCGCCATCGCCGCGTCTGCCTGGCTATGGCCCGACCGGGAGCCCTCCGAACTGCCCCATGCTCACTATGACCTGCCGCCAGACCATCCGCACCTTGCCGGAGCAGGGCAAACCGGAGGGCGAAAACACTCCCACGCCTATGTCATTGACGACGAGCACCAGCGCTGGCCGCAGTAACCGCCAGTGCGAGCGAGCGAAGGGGCGCAAATCAGTGGGTGGCGATGCAGACTACCACGCAGGTTTTTCCGATGACGTGGCCTTGCTAGACGCGGGAGCAGGCACCGAAAGCGCGTCCAGGCCCCACATATTTGTCCCGCAACAGGATCGAAAATTCACCAGCTGGGGCACAATGATTGCCGCTGCTAAACACGGCTCCCTATGTCTACCCCTTTGCGCCAAATCCCCCTCCAGATGAACCGATCCCCGGTCTCGCTGGCGCGCGCATTGTGGATTGCCAAGTGGCTGCTGGTGCTGGTTCTTGCCTGGGACCAGATTGCCTCGCCCCTGCACCAGCACCATCACGACTCAGGAATCGACGGTTCCTGGATCGGTGCGATGCAGGATGGCGCCGGCGCCGAGGCGCTGCATGTGGACGATGGCGACAACTTGGCGCTCTTCGCCCACGCCACCATGGCCGTTCAGTTGCAAGCCGCTTCCGGTCAACTGAGTGCCGCCAGCGAACCGGTCGCTCTGTTCTTTGCCTTCGCCGAGGTCTTCGACTCCGGTCAGGTGCGGGAACCGGACGTTTGGCCGACCTACGTCGCGCCGATCTATCCATCCTTCCGAAGTCTGCCTCCAGGGGGTCGTGCGCCCCCGCTCCACACCTGAAAAGCCCTTTCTTTTGCTTTTCCTGACCGCGCGCCTGGTTCCAAGGCTGTGGTCGTTTGTGGAGTTTTCCGATGCTGTACCGTTATTCCCGGCTGGCGCTTGGCCGCCTGGCCGTTTTCGTCTTCCCTTGTCTGATCGCTGCGCCGCTGGCGGCCCTCGCGGCTGACGAGTTTCCCGTCAGCGCCGCCCAGATGCAGTCCCTGGGCGTGCAAGTGCAGCGCCTCGAAAAGTCCGGCGACTCGTCGGGCCAGGCCTATTCCGCCCGTGTGGTTCTGGCACCGGGCCAGGAGCAAATAGCCAGCGCTCCCCTTGCCGGCGTGGTCGACCAGTTGCTGGTCGCCGAGAACGATGCCGTCAAGGCCGGACAGCCGCTGATGCGCCTGATCAGCCCCGAACTCGGCGAGTTGCAACTCAAGCTGATGGAGGTCAATTCGAGTAGCCGCCTGTCGCAAAAGGCCTTGCAGCGCGAGCGCCAGCTTTTCTCGGAAGGCATCATTCCTGAGAGGCGTGTGCAGGAGGCTGAAGCCACCGCAGCACAGGACGCAGCGCGCAAGCGCCAGGCCGAGGCAGCGCTTCGGCTGGCGGGCCTGGACAGTGGGCGGATCCGCAGCATTGCTGAAGGGGGCAACGTCGAGTCGACCATTACCGTTCGCGCCAAGGCTGCGGGTCTGGTGGGAGACGTGTCCGTCAAGCCTGGCCAGCGTGTACAGCAAGCGGACATGCTTTTGCGCATCTCCAATCTCAGCAAGCTGGGGTTAGAAATCCAGATTCCATCGGCCCGCAATGCGCAGATGGCCACGGTGAAGGGCGCACCGATCACGGTGATGGGGCGAACCGGAGTGCAAGGCGAGGCGCTCAGCGTGAGCCCAATGGTCAGCGACAACCAGGTACTGACCCTGAAGGCGGCGATCACCAAGGGGGCTGAGCAGCTTCGGCCCGGGGAGGTCGTGCAGGTGCAGGTACCGTTCGCTGGCGCTAACGAAGGCTGGTCCGTTCCCCTGCAGTCGGTAGTACGACAGGGGGACAAGGCCTACGTCTTCGTGCGCACGGACAAGGGCTTCGTGGCAACGCCAGTCACCGTACTGGCCAGCGCCAGGCAGACGATGCGCGTGAGGGGCGGGCTGCAGGTCGGTCAGGAGATCGCTACCGCATCCGTGATCGCGCTCAAGGCGGCATGGCAAGGCAAGGGCGGGAGCAACTGAGATGTTGACACGCATCGTTCAATTTGCCCTTGCACAGCGGCTTTTCGTGCTGCTGGCAGGGGCCCTCCTGGCCGGAGCGGGCTGGTTCGCCTTCAAGAACCTGCCCATCGACGCCTTTCCTGACGTGTCCAGCACGCAGGTGAAGATCATCATGAAAGCGCCCGGCATGACGCCGGGAGAGATCGAAAGCCGCGTGGCCATACCGATCGAAGTGGAGATGCTGGGCATCCCCAAACAGCGCATCCTGCGCTCCGTCACCAAGTACGGCCTGGTCGATGTGACCGTCGATTTCGAGGACGGGACCGACATCTACTGGGCCCGCCAGCAAGTGTCCGAACGCTTGGCCAACATCAGCGCCGACCTGCCGCCTGGCATCACCGGCGGCATGGCCCCCGTGACGACGCCGCTGGGCGAGATGTTCATGTTCACCATCGAGGCCCCCAACATGACGCTGGAAGAGCGGCGTAGTCTGCTCGATTGGGTGATCCGGCCCGCGCTGCGCTCGGTCCCCGGCGTCGCCGATGTGAACGCGCTGGGCGGAAAGGTCCACAGTTTCGAGGTGGTCCTTGACCCCGTGAAAATGTCCGCGCTTGGCCTGTCCGCCGCGAAGATCAAGGCGTCCATCGAGGCCAACAACCGCAACGATGGCGCTGGCCGGCTTGGAGAAGGCGACGAGGTGCTGCTGGTGCGCAGCGAAGGCAGCATCCGCACCAAGGACGACCTGATGGCCATCGTCGTCAAGTACGACAAGAATGGCAGCACACGGCTGCAGGACGTGGCGCAGGTGCGGGACGGCAGCGTCACGCGCTATGGCGTGGTGACCATGGACGGCAAGGCGGAGGCCGTGCAGGGCCTTGTGCTGGGCTTGGCCGGTGCGAACGCGCAAAAGGTGGTGGAAGGCGTTACCCGCAAGATCGAGGAGATCAAGCCGACCCTGCCCGCAGGCGTCGAGCTCAAGGTCTTCTACAACCGCGCACAGTTGGTCGAAAAGGCCGTGGGCACCGTATCGCGCGCACTGCTGGAGGCGACCGTGTTGGTACTGGTGCTTCTGGGCGCCTTTCTTGGGAACATCCGGGCAGCCGTGTCGGTCGCTGTGGTACTTCCCCTCTCCGCGCTGGCCACCTTCCTGCTGATGCGTGCCGCCGGCATGTCCGCAAACCTCATGAGCCTAGGGGGCCTCGCCATTGCGTTGGGCATGCTGGTGGACGCTGCCGTCGTAGTGGTCGAGAACATCGTCCAGCACCAGGCCGCAGATGAATCCAAAGGCAAGCTGCCCCGGCTGCACATTGTGTTCCGAGCCGTGCGTGAAGTGGCGGCCCCTGTTGCTGCGGGCATCCTGATCATCGTGCTGGTGTTCCTGCCGCTGCTCACGTTGCAAGGCCTGGAAGGCAAGTTCTTCGTTCCCGTGGCCATGACCATCGTCTTTGCGCTGGCCAGCTCATTGGTGCTGTCGCTGACCATCATTCCGGTGCTTTCTTCCTTCCTGCTGACCAAGGTGGCCCACCACGAGCCATGGCTGCCGCGCCAACTGCTCAAGGCCTATGAGCCGACGCTGTCGTTCGCGTTGCGCCGTGAGCGTGTCGTGTACGTGGTGGCATGCCTGATGCTGGTGGCCGCTGCGGTGGTGTACTCGTTCGTGGGCAAGACCTTCATGCCATCGATGGACGAGGGCGACATCATCGTAGGGATCGAGAAGCTGCCTTCGGTGAGCCTGGAAGAAACGGCTGCGCTGGACCTCAAGATCCACCAGGCGCTGATGAACAACATCCCTGAGATCACGGGCGTGGTGGCGCGTGCGGGATCCGACGAAATCGGGCTCGACCCGATGGGCCTGAACCAGACCGATACCTTCCTGGTGCTCAAGCCACGTTCGGAATGGAAGGTTGCGAACAAGGAGGCGCTGATCGAGAAGATTCGCGGCGTCCTGGACCAGCTTCCCGGAATCAGCTACAGCTTCACGCAGCCCATCGACATGCGCGTCTCGGAGATGATCATCGGCGTGCGTGGCGACATCGCCATCAAGGTGTTCGGCTCCGATCTGGACAAGCTCAATGAGCTGGCTGGGCAGATCGAAGGCCTCATGAAGCAGGTTCCGGGCAACCAGGACGTTTACACCGTGGAGAACGATGGTGTGCAGTACCTGCGTGTCATCGTGGATCGCTCAGCCGTGGGGCGCTATGGCCTGTCCATCGAGGATGTCCAGGACGCGCTCAGGGTGCAGGTCGAAGGCCAGCGTGCGGGAACGGTGATTGACGGGAACCAGCGCATTCCCATCGTCCTGCGCGGAGCCGATGGCGTGAAGGTCTCGCCGTCGGAGTTCGCCGCCCTCACGATCACCACGCCGGACGGCATCAACGTACCTCTTCAGGAGCTGGCGAAACTGGAGCGCGACAGCGGCCCAGTCAAGATCGACCGGGAGATGGGCAGCCGCTACAGCGTCGTGATCGCCAACGTAACGGGGCGCGACCTGGTCGGCTTCGTCGAAGAAGCCAAGGCGAAGATCGGTCAGGCAGTGCAGTTGCCCACCGGTTACCGCATTGCCTGGGGCGGCCAGTTCGAGAACCAGCAGCGCGCGGCCGAACGACTGACGCTGGTGATTCCGCTGTCGCTCGGAGTGATCTTTCTGGTGCTGTTCTCCACCTTCGGTTCGGTGCGGCAGGCCTTGCTGGTGCTCAGCAACATCCCTTTTGCGTTGGTCGGGGGCATTTTCGCGTTGTGGCTGACGGGCGAGTACCTTTCAGTGCCGGCATCCGTGGGCTTCATTGCACTGCTGGGCATCGCAGTGCTCAACGGCGTGGTGCTGGTCAGCTACTTCAATCAGCTGCATGCGGAAGGCTTGTCGCTTGTGGAGTGCGTGACCCAGGGCTCACGCCGAAGACTGAGGCCGGTGCTAATGACCGCAGCGATTACAGCGTTTGGGCTCATCCCCTTGTTGTTCGCATCTGGCCCCGGCTCCGAGATCCAGCGGCCGCTGGCCATCGTGGTGATCGGAGGCCTCATCACCGCCACCGCGCTGACGCTGATTCTCTTGCCGATTCTTTACCTGCGCTTCGCCCATCCCAAGAGGCCAAACGAAGCGCCTGCACAGGAGGCAGCACATGCCTAAGCATTGTCTTTCACTGGTATGCAGCCCGGATATTGCCGAGAAGCTGCTCGATGCTTTGCTGACGGCTGTGTCAGACCAGGTCTTCACGAGCACCCCCACCTTCAGTCATGGCACGCCGCACGGCCGCCTTTCTGGGGTGGAACAGGTCATGGGACGCAGCAGTTCCGTGCAGATCCAGCTCATCGTCACGGAGGAGCAATTGAACAACACGCTGGTAATGGTGCACCTGAAATTCAAGGGCACGGGGTTGTGCTACTGGGCTTATGAACTGAGCGCTGAAGGGGTAGTGGAATGAAACAGTGGATTGCTATTGCGGGAACGGCCGTACTGATGATTCTGAGCGTACCTGCCGGTGCGTGGGTGACCGACTCCGCGCCCGAGTTGCTGCCAACACCCCTGGTCCGCCAGGCGATTGACCAGGACCCTTACGTAGTCGAAGCGCGCCGTGCCCTCGCTGCGGCTGGGCATGGCGCCGCGGCGTTGCGGTCCGGCTCGCACGAATGGACTACCCGGGCCATCGTGCAAAGCCGACGGTATGACGCCGGCGGGCGCTCCAACGAATGGGAGGCCGGCCTTGAGCGTGCTTTGCGGATAGGCGGCAAAGCCAGGCTGGACGGCGACATCGGCGAAGTAGAGATCGCAATTGCGCAGGCAAAATTGGGCGAAGCGATCCATGAGTCCGCGAGGGCGCTTGCCGACCTGTGGATGGATGTTATCGCCGCTCGCCGGCTCAAGGAGGTGATCGGTGAGCAAAGGGGCTTTGCACAGGAAAGCCTCAAGGCCGTAGAAAGCCGCCGCAAAGCGGGGGATGCCTCGTTGCTGGACGTCAACCTGGCCACGACCGATCTGGTTGAGATGGACCGTCAGCTCAGTGCTGCAGGGACAGCCGAGGCAAAGGCACAGGCCAAGCTGAACTCGCGGTTTCCTCTGATCACGGAGCTTCCAAAACTCACTGTTGATCCCCGGCCGCTGGAGACTGGGCAAGCGCAATGGCGTGAGCGCATCCTGGCCGAGAGCGATCCGATCCGCATCGCCGAAGGGCAAGCCCGCAAAGCCGCTCTGTCAGCGGACCGCATGCGAGCCGACCGAACGCCGGATCCCACGGTGGGGGTCTTTGTCGCTTCGGAGGCCAGGCGCAGCGAGCGCATCTACGGCGTGAGTGTCAGCATCCCCTTGGCCGGCACCTACCGCAACGAACGCATGCTGCAAGCCCTGCAGGAGGCGGAAGCCGCCCGCGCACGGCTAGATGGCAAGCGTCGCGAGATGGAGATGGAGGTCGCTGAGACCTACATCGCCGCCATGGGCAGCTTCGAGCGCTGGCGCCTGACCTCGCAAGGGCTGTCGGCGACCCAGAGCAGCGCCCGTTTGACCCAGCGAGCCTACAGCCTTGGAGAGGTGGACTTACAAGGCCTGCTGCTGGCCCGTAAGCAAGGCCTGGATGCCACCATGGCTGCCGAGCAGGCCCGCATCGAAGCCCTGCGTGCGCAGGGCCGGCTGATGATCGACGCCCATTTTGTCTGGGGGCTGGAGGAAGATTGATGCTGCGCCAGCGCTGGCATGCGCGCCGCATGCCATGCACGCGCCCGGGTTCACCGGGTGTTCTGAATATTCGACATGTCCAGGCACCAATTTGAACTCGGACTGCGGTGCTGCCGCACGGGTTCACCGTGCGGCACATCTGCGTCCATGGCGGCGCGAATGGGGGACTTTGTCTACCCTGTTCTTGCCTGGGCCGCAGTCACCGCCAAAGAGCGGGTTTGCCTATGTTGGTTCGCATAATTGGTGGCATGCCAGGCAAGCTGGTATGGGTCATGGTCGGAATGCTGGTGGCAGCGTTCGTGGTCTGGAAGCTGCGGCATTGGTGGCTCATGCACCATCCAGAGCAGGACATTCGCATCAAGTACAGCCGAAGACTGGCTGAGCGTCTGAGGCTACGCAGGGTGGCGCAGCGCACAACTCGGACACGCAGAAACGCGCGAAAGCGCGCGCGCGGTCGCATGAATCAAGGATGAGCTCACAAAGCTATCTCAACACCGCGTGTTGCGAGCACGCCTTGCTGTTTCTAGTGTGGCCCTCTCAACACAATTGCCGGAAATCCCATCATGCTGATCATTCGAATGCTCCCCATGCCATCCGCCATGAGCCGCCTGCTCGTGCGCTGCCTGCTGCTTGCGTGCGCGCTGACAGCAGGTTGCGCTGCACCTGTTTACGAGGATCGCCTGCCTTGGGCGGATGGCTGGCGATTGGGCAAAGTCAGCAGGGTTGAAACATTGAAGGACGACTCGGCGTTCTACAGCCGACGTTGCTCGAAACGTCCTGAGGTCGCGCCATCCCAGGTCGCAGTCGTGGAATGGAGACAAGTGGGGCGTCTGCGCTGGCAAACTGCTCCGATCCCTGCCGATGTCACAGTCGCTGCCGGGGAAAGCGTCTACGTGAACGGTTGGGATTGTGCTGCTGCGCTTGTCAAGCGAAAGCAGGATTGATCGCATGCCCAAGGCGTTTGTCTTTCTTTTCGGGGAGACCGCTCAAGTCCCCTGCGCAAAGATTCGACCCGTCTCGGGGCGTGCTGGCCGGCCGAATCTCGCCGGGCAAAACACCGTGATTCCCAATGGGTAATTGCATCGTTTGTGAATTGTATCTTGAGAGTTACATTTCGCGTCTCAGACCGGCAGGTATGCGGTCTCCAACGACAACTTCCCACGAGCCATGACATCTCGACTCAAACTGCAATTGCTTTTCACGGCCGTCAGCCTTGCCCCCGCATTGGCACTGGCCCATTCAGGAGGCACAGACGCAAATGGCTGCCATGTGGAGAGCAAGACCGGCCTGCGCCACTGCCACGTCCCGCCGCCACCTCCGCCACCACCCCCCCCTCCAGCGCCCAAGCCACCACCGGCGCCCGCACCTGTCCCCGTCCCAGCTCCGGTACCAGTGCCTGCCCCCGTGCCGGCTCCTGCCCCGGTTCCGCAGCCAAGTGGCCCGCCCGAGTCTGCGATCAAGCCTGCGCCCTCACCACTGTCCTGCGTGACCGCCACGGTCACCAGGGTGATCGATGGCGACACGCTGCAGGTGAATACGCCCACCGGTCCGGAGCGCGTGCGCATCAACCAGATCGACGCACCTGAGCGCAGCCAGGCCTATGGCCTGCAGGCCACGCAGTGCCTGGCGAACCTGGTGCAGAACCAGTCGGTGTCCATGTGCAGAGACGGCACCGACCGTTACGGACGAACGGTGGCCTCCGTCTCCACCCCAGCCGGCAACGTCGGCACCGCCATGGTGGCGCAGGGGTGTGCCTTGGCCTACACCAAGTACCTCGAAGCGGGAAGCAACTTGCCAGCGGTGCAGGCCAATGCGCAAGCGGCCAGGCTCGGCCTGTGGGCGATTGCAGGCATCATGCCGCCATGGCAGTACCGCGCTGCGGTGGGGCCGGTGACCGCGGCGAACGGAGTACCTGCGGTCAATGTAAGCGCGCCGACCACAGCCGCCGTGCACGACCGGATCTTTGACTGGGTGGAGCACAAATTCCCCGACCATGCCGTGGGAGGCACCGGCACCACCTTCAACGGAACGGCCCTGGGCAGGTGCTATGCAGGCAACCTGTGCGTGCGGATCCTGGCCGGACGTCTGGAATTGGTCAATCCTGACGGCACCGTTGTGGATGTCGGCTTCCACGGGGACTTCCTCCCTGTGGTCGAGGCAGAGGGCTTCTAAGGCCTTGGATCCGTGCCGCCGCGCAAGCATTGCGCAGCGGCACCAGTGGACAGGGCTTGTGCTGCCGCCGCGACATGGTCAGCGCACGCCCGATGGTTCATGGGGTTCGCTCAGTGCTGGGGCGAAGCCTTTGGCAGGAACTCAATGCCGGTTCGCCTGACCAGTTCCTGGTAGCTGATCGGTGCGCTGACACGCTCCCCCTCGCGGTTGGCCTGCCAGTGTGCCCAGGCGCGCTGCGTGCTGGCGTCGTACACCAGCTTGTAGAGGTAGGCGGGCACCTTAACGCCGTTGCGACCAATAGTCGGGCTGGTGGCAGTGAAGACGGGTCCCGTGATCACGTATACCTCGCCCTTTGCGCGCAGCACGTATTGCCGCGTGTCCTGCTCAATCTTGGCCCATGGCCCACCGTTGTGCTGGATGTTCTGCGGAACCATGTTGGCCAGGCTGAAGCTCTGCGCCATGGCTGTCGGTGTCGGCATATCCCCAGCCGGTGCCATGTGCCCGCGCGAGTAGCCCGAGCGTTTGTAGTCTTCCAGTTCCGCGCGCTCATCGGCTGGAAGCCGGGCGTCCGAAAAGAACCTGTCTGCCCGGCGCTCGTCGGCATCCTCGATGCTCTTTCGGGTCAACCGTTGCGCAACGAACAGCGGCGTACGGGAACCGCCGTCATGCAGCACGGCAAATGCTTCATAGCACAGCTCCCGGCGGCGGTGCGCTGGTGGCGCTGCAGGTGGGATGCCACGCGCGAAGAACTGTGGACATTGCGCGAAGCTGGTGGGCTGCGGCGTGAGCAGCGCCGAGCTGTCGTAGATCGGGTGGGGTGTTCGGGCTGAGACGGGGCTAGCAAGCGCCAGCACCAAGGCGGTGGCCAGGCGCAGACTGCGCGGCCAGGAGAGGGGAAGATTCACGTACGGCGTCGAAAATAGAAACGCCGCCGATTGAACCACCCTTCAGCCCCGATAAAGGGCCGAAGGGCCGTGGAGCCGCAGGGTCTTGCCGGGGCGTTGAAGTGCCTGCTCAGGCCAATCGCGCCCCAACGACGCGCCTCAGGGCTGAGCACTCTCCGTGGCACCCCAAGGCACCGTGATCGACACGTCTACCGGCTTGTATCGAGCCTGGCCGAGCGGGGTCTTCTTGGCCAACTGGAACAGCCAGAAGTCCTGGTCCTGTGCCGACATTCCCTTGAACAACTCGCGCTCTTTGTCGTTCAGCAGATGGCCAAACTTTTCGAAGCGGGTGCGCTTCTTGGAGGGATGCACGGCAGCTCCCAGAGTAGCGGATTGTGCCCCCGCCCCCTGGGTTTGAGAACCACCGCCGAAGTCCGTGAATTTCCCGCCAATCCAGATGTGCGTGGGCGCATAGGAAGTCAGCACACCAACCCATTGAAGGGCCTCGGCGGGGGAGGCCGGGATGGTGGGGCCCAGATGGCGGAAAAGCCGGTAGTTCTGGACGTGGTCCATGGCTGTCCGGGCCAGATCCTCAGGCGACTGCGATGCCGCAAACGTGGACCCGGCCCCATCACGGGCGTGGACCAAGCCGGGCCAGAGGTCCTTGGCCGCGAGGTACCACCCGTCGCTGCACTCGGCATAAGCAGCGCCGGGGGCAAACTCCTGAGCATCCTTGACGTCCATGGCGAACACAAACCCGCGCGCGAAGGCCTCTTGCGAGTCGCTCACCGCCGGGTGCCGCTCATTGACCCGAGCCAGCAGGTCCTTCAGCGATTGAGGAAGCGCCATGGCGCGCGGGCGGGTACCCGTTTGGGCATGGCAAACGGTCACGTGCTTCCAGTGCAGATAGCCGTGCTCCTTGGCAACGACTTCTCGCGCGGCTGTAAGGGTTACACCTGGGGTTTTGCTCAACGCCTTGGCTTCGCGCTTGAGATTTTCGACGGCGGTTGCCGTGGTAGAGATAAATTGCATAAGCGTTCCTGCATGTTTCTGCGGATGTACCCGGTGCTCACTGCCGAGCTCCGCGAACATGGGAAGCTCAGATAAAAAGGTCTTCAAGTCGTGCCGGCGAACCGGTTATGCCGTGGTGAGCAGCAGGCGTCGACAAACACCAGCGGGCAGTGTATCGGAGCCAGCGCCAGAAGAAAAGCCCTGTGGTCTGCTGTCTTGGTGGATGTCGCCAGGAGGCTTTGAAGATCACCGTCGCACTTTGGAAGCTGCTGGCGCGGTAGTGCAAGGGTGTCCTTTCCATAGGCCAGCGCCGCCACAGCGTTACCCAAAGGACTGGAGCACCAGTATTGGCAGCCGTGCGGCCTGCCCTGGATGCCAAATTTAAATTGCCAGGGTGTACCACGCGTGGTGTAGTGCGAGTTGATCCTTGCTATCGGCTTCTGCCCTGATGCCGCTGTCTCTGGCCACGTTTTTTGAACAAACTGCAAAGCACTGGTAGACCGGCCCAGCCACGTACCGGCCAATTTGGAGACATCATGAAAACAGCCATCTTCGTCGCGGTACTTCTGTGCGCTGGTTTTGCGCAAGCGCACTCGGGAGGAACAGACAAACAAGGTTGCCACGTCGACCACAAGACGGGCTTGCGGCACTGCCATTGACGCTTTTAGAGTTGCCCGCTCAACCAGCATGCGTTGCCAGCAAATAAAACTCTGAAAGGCCGCTGCGCCGCACGGCACGGGGGTATCACACTGGCCGACCCACCCTCAGCCAAGAACGCCACTCGCTGCAGCGTCCAGCACGGCGAGTGGTGCTTCACTCACATTGCAGCTTGGTGAAATCCGCTATTGATGGGAATTCAAATGAAAATTGGTGCACTGATTCCGTTCGCACTCTTCGCGGCCTCTCCCTATGGCTTCGCCGCACAGGTTGACCAGAACGATCTTTCGTTCCTCTCCGCTGTCGCTTCCGAACAGGGGGCTGTCAGGGTTGCTATCAACATAGATCCGCTTCGCAAACTAAACGCCTCGGCGGAGGAAAAGTCGGAGCATGCAAAAAGAGTTTTGATGAAAACCGAAAATCTCAAGGCAGAGCTTGGCGATCAAGCTTATTCCGGCGGATTTTGGAGCAATGCCACAGGCCAAATCGGCCTCTATGTAAAACGCGGAGGATTGCAGATTCTCCAGAACAGTCAGAATGCGATTTCCTTCACGCGAGATATTTCTGACAAAATGAGAATAAAAATCTCGGATCTCGATGGTGGATTGTCTGCCTTGCACAATGCAATCAATCGCGAAGGCACGGTGGTTGCGGATATCGTACTCAGTACCGATGGAACAAGTTACCGACTTTTGCCGGATGGCTCCGTATCAATTGACCCTTCCGCGGAACTCTCATCGCAAGCTCCCGAGGTTGTCCATAAACTGAAAGCGCTCGTCGCCGACAGGACGGAGTTCGCCAACAGCGTTCGCGTTGACCCCATTTATCCGATGATAATTTCAGCGAAGGTGGATAAGGCCGCGTTGCTCTTTTTGCAGGAAAGTGATCTGGTACGGAACCTAAGACCAAAAGGCTTCAAAGATGCGAGGAAGACGACTTGGTCAGACTTTGACAAGAGCAACACGCGGCCTGATGGGCGGCTGGAGTTTCTAGTTACCCTTCGTGGTGGAATTCTATTTTCACCCAATATGCTCTACAAGGCGACTGCAGCTCGCTACCAGGCCCAGGCAAACAGAGCAGCTGCAAAGGAAATATTTGAGGCTGTTGGGATATCGCTTTCGAAGGAAGATCCGGTCAGCGACTTCCAGGGAATTTTTGAGGTGGCCCTGCTGCCCGATCAGTATGAGCGACTGAAGTTGAATGCCGACCCTCGAATTCTGGACGCACAGGCAAACCGACCTATTGCCACGACGAAGTTGAGTGCAAGTGCTCCGCAGATAAATGCCCCAGCCGCTTGGACAGCGGGGGTACGGGGTGCAGGCCAAACGATCGTCATCATAGATCATGGGGTGCGCAGTGATCACAAGATGCTAATGAATGGCTCGGCGAAGCGGGTAGTAGCCCAGGACTGCTTTGGGTCAGATAGCGGCGGGTACACATCCATATGCCCCGGAAAAAACATCACGCTCAATGGTGACAGTCCTGCTACCACCCCCAATTCCGGCGAACCACTTTCCAACGCCATCAAATGCCAGCAGATCAACTTAAATATCAAGTGTGGGCATGGAACACATATGGCTGCCATTGCAGCGGGGCGTTCAACCCCGCTTGTCGACAATGGAAATTTGCAAGGAGTTGCTCCCGATGCATCGCTTCATTCTATTAACGTTTTTTCGTACAACATGAACGCCAATACGGAGCAAGCCTTTCTTACAGATATAACAAAAGCTCTTCAATGGGTTGCTCAGTTGTCTGGTGGAAGTGTCGGTCCTTCTGCACCAGTTGCACAGATGGTGGTCAATATGAGCATTGGTTCAGTAGCGACATATCAAAATGATTGCGATGCAGCAGTTAGCGTCCCTAGCCTCATCGCGCTTCAAACGCTGAGGTGGGCGAACATTCCTGTCTTTAGTTCAACCGGAAATCACAATATCCAGAACGGAGTCAACTGGCCGGCGTGCTCAGAGTTCGTCATCAAGGTTGCTGCCGTACCTAACGACGGAGCTGGAGTGATGAAGGCCAGTTATTCGAATCTCGGAATTCCTTCAAACTATAGCAGCCCCACAATTTTTGCCCCTGGTGGGGAACCTTCACCTGGGGTCCGAATTCTGAGTGCAGGGCGAGTTGATGATGTAGACATTTTTTACTATTATGGAACATCTCAGGCTGCTGCCCATGTATCTGGATTTGCAGCGTTATATAAATCAACCATGCCAACAGCAACCGTGGCCGATTTCGTTAGCTGGGTAAACAGCGTGGCAAGTATCCCTGTTCCATTTACCCTTCCATCAGGCCCCGTGAGTGCCCCAAGAATCTTGTACCCGTGAGCGTCGAGAAGAAATCGGATCAGAGTACGGTTATTAAGTCGAATCACCGCCGTCGCAAGCGTACAGGTCTGACTACATACACCAGCGCCCGTTGAGCGATGCGCTGGGTACATCGATGCCGCCCCTTATGTCTTTGGCGTCTGTGCCGCCTTGAAATCCGTCAACACCAGCGTGAGTGTGAACGACGCGCTCGGCCTAGATCACTACCATGGACGTGCCAGCAAACATGGCCCTGGTAGGCCAAGCGCCGCTCAGCCTGAGAACGCCACGCGCTGCACCGTCCACACGATCAGCGCCACCGAACCGCCCTTGACAACCACGGTGCGGTAGCCCGACCCGCGGGCCAGCAGCAGGGATACGCCACCACCATGAGCTGGCCGGGCTCCACCCCCAGGTTGAACCCCGCCAGCCCCAGACCAGCTGGCCGCCAGAGACGCCGTCCTCGCCCAGCCTCCCGAGAACCCCAGCCCGTGCACCAGATCAAAGCACAGCGCCACCAAATCGCTGCGCAGCCCTTCACCCGGAACAGGTGCTTGCAGAGCGTCACAATGTCCGGAGTTGCGCCCAAGCACTCTCTATGGAGATAGCGTTGCCCAAGTCACTCACTCAGATGAAGAAACGCCTTGAAGAGGCGATGAATGAAGCCCATGAAGCCGAGGAGATCATTCCGCTGATGAAAGAGGTGATCGCCAGGTTCGAACTGGTGCCGGACGACCTGTTTCATACAGGTACGCCAGAATCAAAAGTGGCTCCGCGCAAGACGTCCCGAGTGGATCAGCCGTCAGGCACCGAGACGGGCATGTACCGAGACGCGCATGGAAACACATGGGCCGGCAGGGGCCGCCGTCCCAAGTGGCTGACCGAAGCCTTGGAGCACGGCAAAACACTTGAAGACTTCCTGCCTCGCGAAAGGCGTCTTCGAAGCGCTAAGTAGTTGTAGTCAGAGGGGTTTTTTCGTTCGAATTCCGGTTTTGCATAGAAACCGAGGTTACCCCTACCAGAGTGGTCCCACCCACCTCGGCTTGGACTTCGGTGAGCTGAGGCTTGCCCGAACTTCATCCTCGGTGGCTAGCCCGCAGCACGTCGTACACTCGCATTCAATCATTTGGAGACGGCTATGGCCTCCTACTGTCTGCAGATCATCCCAGACCCCGATCAAGACGAGACGTTCCGCTGGATTGTCCTAGAGCAGGAGGCGAACGAGGCGCTGGTCTTCAAGCCCCACTCGGCATCGGAATGCGATTTCGACAGCTGGGCGTCGGCACTCGACGCTGGCACTTTGGCACTGGCGGCCGCAGAGGGTCAGCCCTACGAGAACGAGGCAGCAGACCCTGTTGGTGATGCCGACTGTTCGAAGGGTGACTGAGTTTCACGCTGCTACTTGCAGGGGTAGGTGATGTGTGGGCAACGCGGAGAACAGAGGTCGCGCCTCGACGTTGCCAAAGCAGCGCGTAACAGCCCAGTGGGGGCCCCAGCCCGACCAGGATGGGGTGCGAGCACGGTCGCCATTTACCAGCGCCCCCTTGATCGAGCAAAGCCATCGAGACTTGGCTGGATGACCTGCCACGACCCCGGAATCGGTCCTGCGTAGCCCATCCCCTTGAGTGTCTTCAGCGCCGAAACAATGTCGCTCACAACAAGCGCGCCTAGGTACTCGTCGGGGGTACCCACCGAGGTCGGCAACTCAGTCTGCCACCCCCGGAATGCTGGCCAGGGCGCCAACGTCTGGAACATGTCTCGGTGCTCCTGCCGCACCCACTGCTGCCCAGTGGGTGAAGTGAGCAACGCGACCGAGCTGCCCGAGTGCCACGGCCAAGGCCAGCGCCGGCCTGGCGGGCCCAAGTCATCAGAGAATCGAAGGGCAGGGGACGGGGCAGGCGGCTGCCTCGCGGCAGCGGCTTCTCTGAGAAGCTTTTCCTGCTCAAGCGCGGCCTGTCTTTCACGTTCAGTCTCGTCCTCAAACCTGGCGATCAATGCTGCGGTGTTTTCCACCAGCAGGCGCCGCTCCTCCGCAGTGAGCCGACGGCCTGATCCACCGGCATTGTCATACGCTGGCCTGCCCAGGGCAGAGGACGATCCGTATCGTTTCTCAAAGCACGTGGAGCCCAACACCAGAACGCGCCCCTCATCCCTGACAACGTGGATGGCCGCATAGACCCCGTGATTGCAGGCTGGTTGCTGACACTGCACACGCTGAGACGGCTCCACCGCCACTATGGCCAGAAGGCGGGGGGAAGAGGGGGATGCGTGCATATCTGTTCCGTTCAAGCTGCCCGAGTGCCAGATTCTCGCTGATCAGCCTCGGGCGCAGAACCGCCGCTCGAAACGCAAAAAGCCCCGGGCACGATCGATAGATCGCGCCCGAGGCTCATTTGAAGGTCGCCTATTCGACCGGGTCTTTACGGCCTACTGCGGCGTCAGAGACGAAGCAGAAGGCATCGGTAAGAAGGCCGAGGCGCATGCCAACGACCGGTTGTCAGGGTGGTCTATCGACCACCGGCCGGGCTTGAGCCCAGTCAGCGATGCAGCATGCGAGGCAGCTGCAGGCGTAGCGAAGGCAGCAGTATTCGTGCCCACAGACACGGTAAAGCACCCTGCTGCGCTATAGCCGTGAAGCACCGCTGCCTCGCTCGTAGAAAAGGCATAGCCGATCACGTATTCAGTGGCAGCGGTACCAAGCGCATGGCTCTTGGGTCCAGGGTACCCGGCTTGGGCCTGAGTAATGGTGGTGACCATTCAGTGATTCCAATGCCCACGGCCATACCACTGCCCAGCGACCAGTATCCGGTCGCGTGCGTCGATCTTCACAGACTCCTTGGTCCCGTCGGCCCGGAGCACAGTGCAACTGCCGGCGACGCCGGAGCTCGTCGGCACGAAGCCGCAGACATAGAAGCGCCAACGACCTGAACGCCCTTCACGGGCCTGTTGAAAGCCGCGGAAATTGCGCACTTGCCATTCACCGGCGTTGCGAATCTCACCTTCGGCCATGAGTGGTGGTTCGTCCGCCGCGATCTCAAAACTCATCTGCTGTTGAGCCATATTGGAAGTCTCCAGAGTGTGGCGAGCAGCTGCCCCGGTCGGGCTGTGCTGCCCGACCGGGTTGATGGTGCCGGTCCTACTGGGACCGGCGTTCCTGCGAAGCGTAGAACGCGCAGGATGTGATGTAGCCGTCAGGTGATGGCGACGTGGGCCATCCCTTGGCACAGGAGCTCGTTTCGCCGGGGCGATAGGAGCAAGCTGAGCATTCGGAGCACAGGTCGTCGTCGCTGATGGACCGCCCGGCACCGCTAGGCGAGCGCGGCTCAGCCCTGGTTGCAATGTGCATGGAATTCTTCCTTGGGATTGGAACAGGCTCCATGCCGCAATGGGCAATGGCTTGCCCGTGGGGGATGTTGGGAATCAAGGTCAGCAGACGGAAACCGTTGCGCCCCGATGGTCTGGCCTCGGGAGGCCAGTGGAAAGGCCGGGAGATGCCCAGCGGCTCAGCAAGTGCCGTGCTACACCAATTCTAGCGCCGACCACGAAAACTCGGCAGGGCACCGTGGGGTACGAGGCAGACGCCATTGGCATGCAGAGGTTGCCCGCGAAGCGCTTGGTGGAGCAAACGCGATAACATAGGAAATCAATACCCTAGGACCACCAGCAACGATAGGAGTTCGGTCGTGTGTTACAGCGCTCAAACCTGGGCGGATTTCAGGCGGTACACGAGAGCTTACGGCGTCGACATCGATATCCGTGAGTTCTACCGACTTTTCGTCCGTAGGAACGGGGGTGCCAAACTACCAGTGCCCAAAGCGCTCGAGGACGCTTTTCTCAACGACCCTGATCCGAAGATGGCGGAAATCGCTGCCCTAGTCCGTCAGCACCGCGAGGCAGAGGCGGTGCGGCTCCAGCAGCTGGTGTTTGAGCAAAAGGCGCGTCTTGTCGAGGCCGATCGCCAGCTGGTCCAGAAGCTCACCAAGAAGTGGAGCGAAGAGCGGCGCATCGCCACGGACAAAATCGAGGGAGCCCTGCAGAAGCTCGCGCACTTGAACCGGGCCCAGCCACGCGATAGCGACTCACGGATCTACCCCGGCTACTACCTCCCTGTGATGATCTGGGAAGACGGACGGCGTGTGCTGAGGCCGATGCGGTACTTGTGCCGGCCGCCGGGAAAGCCAGAGGCGAACGATCACCGCTTTCCTGGTACGTACAACGCAAGAATGACCTCCCTGGAAGGCTACTGGTCCGGCGTATTCGGCATCACCCATGGAGTCGTTCTCGCCAGCGCCTTCTACGAACACGTCAACAGGCACCGCGCAGAGCAGCGCGCACTCGCAGAGGGCGAGAAGGTTGAGGACGTGATCCTGGAGTTCAAGCCACGGCCTGAGCACAACATGCTGCTGGCCTGCGTGTGGGCACACTGGACGGCCCCTGGAAAAGAGGACCTCTACTCTGTGGCGCTGGTAACCGACGATCCGCCACCGGAGGTCAGCCAGGCGGGGCACGATCGGTGCGTGATCCCCATCGATCCTTCCAATCTGGACGCTTGGCTGCAGCCAGACCGCAACAACCTGGCAGAGAGCTATCGCATCCTGCGCGAGAAGGAAGCGATACGGCCTTACTACGAGCACCGGATAGCTGCCTAGCCCTCCAACGGCCACTCCCTGTGATGGAAACTCGCGCCGGCCGCGCACAAGCGGATGCAGCGTGTCTCACCCATGGCTCTCAGCCCTCAGTTCACCGTGTCCCCGTCGTTCCAAGGGCGTCAACGCAGCGCGGCACGGGCTTGACGGATCACTCAAGTAGCGAATACTGGTGCCAATCTGCTCAGGAACCACCAGCGATATGACAACCGGCCCGCTACCCAAGACAGTCTCCTTCGAAACGACCAACGGCACGGTCACGCTCCCATTCGCAGGAGCACAGTACCTTGCCGCACTGGGTGAGGGAATCAGGCTCCAGGTGCTTGGTGCCTTGGGCACAATCGGCCACGAAGAAATTGCCCGGTCCTGGCTGTGGGCGTCCGACGATTTCGCTACCAAAACGCTCATGCTCGAGCAGCGGACCGGCGAGCTGAACCAGACCGCTGGCATTTCGGAGAATCCGGCTGATTTCACTGAAATGCTCGCGCTGGCAAGCGCCGAGTATCCACAGGACGCCATCTGGCAGGAACGCCGGTCAGCCCAGGACAGGGCCCGAGCGCACATGGAGCGGACATGGTCTAAGGTCCATGCCATCTTGCTCGCGGCACGCAATGCCATCGACGAGACTGGTTACGACGGATCGCCTTCCTAGACCGCGTGGACAACCAACGCCAGTTCAGCCCAATTCCACATCGTCCAAGTCGGCGGAGAAACCTACAGCAGCATGCACGCCCTCAACATCGGAGCCTCCTACATCAACGGCATCACCTCCTGGCCTGACGGCAATGCGGAGTACAACTACCTTTCCACCGGACACGAGCTGCGCATCTTCTGGGCTTCGCCTACTGAGGCAGAGATCGAAGCGGTCCGGCGCGGGCCAATGCACTTGGGCCTTTTTGTGGATGGATCGGTCATTGACCTGGTGTGGCGCATCGAAGGCGCCGGTGGCTGGTCCGACACACCCTTCTCGATCCACCAGGTTCCGGAGGCATCGAGGGCAATACCCGACGCAACCACCGGCGAAGAGCGAGCGCTACTCACCGTGCTGCTGGTAGATGCGGCCACAGGGATTCTCAAGGCGATAAGGGCGCTTTCGATTCCACCCCATGCCACCGAGCGGCTTCACGCTGCCATTCGCGCCCAAGCCGCTGCCCCATGGGAAGGCAGGGAAGCGCACCTAGCCAAGATTGCCGCGATTTACCGGCGCTTTCCGGACAGCCAAGACCTGGCTCTGGCAGCAGAGGTACTCGTGCGAGGCGGCACCTAAGCCGCCAGCTGTGGCGCCGGCCGGCAAGGTGACAACGGAATGGGCCGCCCAGCGGGCCCCAGCACCGCACCTGCTTGCATTGGTGTTCGGTTTTTGTCCACAATTCGCAGGTTGACGCTTTGCGTTCGCATGCCGCCAGTCGGCATCTATCACGGCAGCTCGAAAGAATCGCTGCCATCCATTCACCCACAGGGGCACTGCCCCTTGTGGTGGTGCTCCGTCAGGAGCCCAAATGGAAACCATGGAGTTGTTCAGTGCACATCTGACCGAAAGGCCGGAGGTACAGAATCTACTCACCCCAATCCGCTTCGCCCAGGAAGAGCCAGAGGCTCGAGCGACGAGGAGGATTACTGAGATTTTTCGCGCCGGAAGGCCGGCAAACTGCCTATTTTCGGGCGGGAAAGACTCGTCCGTACTTTTGAGCCTGGTGCTCAATGCGGCACGAGATTTCAAGGCTTCAGGGGGCAACGTCCCACCTATCTACATCCTCCACAGCCAAACAGGTGTGGAGAACCCAGAAGTCTCTGCACTCGCGTACAGCGAGATCAAAAAGATGCGCCAGTACGCGCAGAAGCATGGACTGGATGTAACCATCCTGCTCGGGCAACCAGCACTGAATGAAAGCTGGCCCGTGCGTACATTGGGTGGCCGCGCGCTTCCTTCGTTCGGGTCAACACGCGCGGACTGCACGACGGACCTCAAGATCGCGGTCTCAAATCGGCTGATCGCTTCGGCCAAGCAACAAGTCCTGGCCGCGGGTGGAATCTGGAAGGACCCGGTTCTGATGACAGGTGTTCGAAGCGACGAGTCCGCAGTCAGAGACACCAAGATTGCAGCCCGTGGCGAAGTGGCCGAGGGCATCTGGCTGAACGACTATGGTGAGATGCGGGCATCCCCCATCCTTGACTTTGAATCCGACGACGTGTTCGCCTACTTGGCCTACTGTTCTTCTGGGGCCATTGAGAGCTACAGCGATTTCAAGATGACACTGGAGCTCTATGCAGCTGCCTCTGGCACCAGCTGCGTCATCGTCGCCGACATGCGTTCTGCGGCTATCCGCAAGCCGTGCGGAGCTCGCACAGGCTGCTGGAGTTGTACCCGCGTCCAAGACGATCGGTCAATGCACCAGATGATCGATTCGGAGCCTGCACGCTACTCGTACATGCGACCACTAGCGCGCCTCAGGGACTTCATCAGCAATTCGCAGTACGACTGGTCACGCAGGCAATTCGTTGGGCGCTCGATCTCGCCAGATGGACACATCGAAGTGGGCGCGGATACCTATTCGCCAGAGATGCTCCAGGACCTGTTCGTCTACACCCTGACCGCTGAAAGGCTGTCGGGTGTCCAGATCATGAGCCTTGAGCAGATCATCGCGATCGACGCACGATGGTCAATGTACGGACTATGGCCACCCTTTTACGCGCTCAAACTCCTCGCCGGAGTGGAGGAGGGCGGATTAAAGGAAGCGCCAATCATCGAGCGCGTACCCAAGTCTGACGTCCCAAAGGTCGGAAGGATCCACGTGGGGACAAGCTGGTATGAGGCCACTGGTCTCAATAGCGTTGCAGGGCTGCGGGACATCGGAATGGAGCTCTTCCATGAATCCTGCGGGGTAGCCCTCAGGGCACTGGCCAACGGAGCTCTCGTCGCCGACTATGAGGACGGTGATCGATTCAGTGTCGACGCGCAAGGCGCAGGCGACTTCATTGGCGTTCTGGCCGAGGATTACATCGAGCGCTACTGCCACATCGCGAATGGAGATTGGACCGAAGGGTTCAAGACATACCTGCGCATGGGGATCATCACCGTCGCGAAGGGCCAGAGCCGGTCAACCGACGAAATCATGCGCCGCACCCAGTGGCGCCAGCAGCACGGCCTCCATGGCCAGCAGAACCTGCAGGACCTCATCGCTCGATGCACGGTCTTGTACCAGCGCCAGCAGCAGCTGATCTGACGGCACCGCCGCCACTCGGTCGAGCTTGCAAGCGCAAGAAATCGGCCGCAAGGCCACAACGCAGCGAAGGCTGCATTTCCGTGAAATAAGGCACACACCAAGTGCATTCACACGGGCTGGATTGTCATCGCCGGACAGCGATTTCAAGTTGATTTTGAAACGCCTATCGGGGCCTCGAAGGAGACGACCGACCTGGCATTCCTAGCCGCACTGAACGAACTGTTTCCGCTGGGCCATCTGAGCCTCTGTACCGCATAGACGGACAGGGCCACAGCCACCCAACACCGCGCGAGTCCCCTTCGGGACCTCGCACCACTATCCACTGTTCCTGCCCTAAGGCGGAACGCAGCAAGAAAGCTAAACATGAGCAGTCACGACATGTCCATTCGCACCCACACCAACCTTCAAGTGAAGGAAGGCGTGACACTGCAGCAGATCCTCTGCGCCTTCGCACCGTTCCTCATCGAATTCGGTGTGGTGCTCGCGGAAGCTGCACCTGGTGACGCCACCGGCGAGGCCTCGGAAGACATGGGCGAGTCCCACGTCACCCTGGAATCCGATGGCAAGATCATCTTCAACGTCTCCTGCGAAGGGGGCGGCCATGGTGACAAGCCCGAGAAGTTCGACGAACTCTGCGACGGCCTGCGCCCGCTCATCCAGGCCGGCGGCGTGATCGAAATCGTCGACCACGACATCAGCGCGTCCAATGCAGAGTCCGTCAGCCGCGTCTACCTGGCCCCAGCAGGGAAGGAAGCCGCGAACGATGAACTGGAGATCGCGCTGGCACTTTGCGCAGTTGAGCTCCATCCGGTGCTCGGCACTGCCGGTGTAGAGGTGATCCAGGCGCAGATCCGCGCCATGGCCACACGAACCGCGGTAGCCTAGCCGCCGCGGCCGCTCTTTCGGCCAACCCATACCATCCCCGGTGCGCCTGACGGCGCCCCGGGGATTTTCTTTTGGCGACACCGCATGCGCTTGCCCGCCCCGAGGGTGCCGGCTACCATGCGTCCACGTTCGCTTCTGCGATTCGCGCACCTCTTGGTGCAACCCCTCCGTGGATGGCCAGCACCCGCACCGCCTCCCACGGAATCAGCGGTATCGGCAATCTGTCCGAACCACCAGTGCAGGTCAGCCGTCGGCCACGCCCTTGCGGCAAACCTGTTACCCATCCAACACCAGCACGCTGGGACTCGACGTCCCAGCACGGGAAGTCTGTCCTGACGCGACAACGCTCGCAGCCATGACTCGAATCATCCTTCCCCAATCCGACCGCCCAATGGCGGACCTGATCACGCTCCGGGAGAAATCCATGAGCACGACACAGCACTACTTGGAGATCTGCCTGGACGGGCACCGCATCGACTCCGTTCATTGGTCAAGGCGGGATCCGGACTTCACAGCCGCGAACCCGTGGAAATGCGACCTCACCGAAAGGAAGGAAGCAGAGATCAAGACCTGGTTTGTACAGCGGTACCTCTGTTTCACGATAGCCCGCCTCGACTCCACGTACGCCCCGCGCTACGACCAAGAACGGGCCAACGCCTGCCAGACCTACCCAGCTGTTTGCTGACCGCAACCACCAACACCGCCGCACCCCAGCTTGGACTGGAAAGGCAATCGAAAGACACACATGACACCTACCCAACAAGAAGCGTCCAAGACCTGCGCGGTCACCCTGTCCGTATGCCGTACAGCCTATGCCCACAAGGACGTGACAGCGGAGGTGCCGATCGGCGCCAGCGAGTCTGAGATTGAGGAGGCCGTCCTGGACGCCGCCTACAGCCTGTTGTTCAATGAGCACCATGCCGAATACGCCCTGTCGTTTACCGACCCCGAGTACGAGGCGGAACAAGCCCGTAGAGATGCCCTGTTGCACCTACTGCAGGGCCTCGCGAACTTGGGATTCGGTACCGATGGGCACATTCCCATCGACGCTATCGATAGCGTTGCCGCGCTCCTCGAAAGTACCCTCAAGCAGCTCCAGCCAACCGGCGCACTTGCTTGCAGGCTGATCCACTCCGAATCCAAGGACGGCTTCTGGAACCAGTCGGTTCGTGAGTGGCTCGGAGAGGAGGGCACCTACCACTTCCTCCCCTCACTGCCGCCCGGCATGCCTGAGGATGCACGTCTAGTCGACCTCGACCTGAAGCACACGTTCGGACACGCAAACGTGTGTCCACCCGGCGCCACCCTGGACGTGGCCCAAGCCATCAGCCAGGCAAAGGGCGACGGTAGCGAGAGCGACTTCTGCAGCATCGCTGGCGCTATCGCCCACCTGGAACAGCGGATCGATTCCGCCGACTCCGAACGCGACCGGGAGGCGCTGCGCACGCTGCGTCTCCTGAACATTTAGGAAACCGAAACGCCCTGGCCATCGCCGGGGCGTTTTCGTCTTCGGTGGACGGCTCAGACCGGCGACAGGCAGCCCAACACTTCATCGGCTTGCCAGGCTAGATCCCCGCGGCTAGCATGGCCTGGTTCGGCCTCAGTGCTGCCAACCCGGCGATTGCCGGCACCCATCAAACGCCTTTACGGCGACGACCTCATAGGCCAGTCACAAGGACCACCCGCTTGCGGCGGACCCAGACTGGTCAATTCAAGCGCTTCAGCGCGCATCCAACCACACGGTCGGGCTCCTTGCCCACCGGCGGGGAGTTCCACCCATTACCTGGGAGACTCAATTGAATCCACAGAACACCCAGCGCCTGCGAGAAGTCGAGGCTGAGCTGGCCGGCATGGGCCTTGGCATCCAGGGCTCGCTTGCGAGCATCGATGGCGATGGCGATGCCCTGTTCGAACTCGCGAGCGGTGAACTCGTCGATCCGCCGAACGACCAGGCGCTCCAGCTCGCCATCGAGTGGACGGAGCTGACGACGCCATGAGATTCACTCGCTACGCACGCTACGAGGACTTTGACTGGACGCCACGCAAGCTTGCAATGGCGCGGTCGAAGCCTCAGCGGCTGAAGAAGAAGGTCGAGGAGCAGTTCCCGCTTCTGGCCGCTTTGCTGCCACCGCCGCCTTCCTTTGACGAGGAAGGTGAGCTCACCCGGCGCCGCGAGCGCAATCGCAAGACAGAAATTGATCAGCGCGCGCGCCTGGCGCGCCTCTGGAGGGACTGCAGGCGCGACTTCTTCGCGGCTACCGAGGAACAGAAGGAACTCATCTGGAAGGCCTGGGCCGAATGGAGAGGACCCACCACTGCGTCCTATCTGCGATATGTGGTGGACCTACACACGGGAGTCTACGAAGCGAGATCAGTGCTGTTCCGCCAGCGCGAGGAGCGAAGTCGGATCGAACTGCTGAAACGCCTCAGAGCGCAGGCGACCCTGGAGCTGTAACGCCCAACGCATAACAAGGTCCGGCACTTGCCGACCTGGTCCAACAAACAACCCCAGATGGGCACAAGATGCCCACTGGGGCGGTGCCTGTCCTCTTCAAACTGGAGACTGAACAGAATGCACAACGGACTTTCCGAACAACAGAAGCTGGGCCAGTTGGTCCATGCCGCCTACTTGGCCAAGGGCTTCTTGCAAACGGGCCCGCTGAGCCATCAGGAGCTCGCGCACTACGGCGGCGAGCTCAGCGCATTGGCGGAGGTGGCAACGTTCACTCGCTACCTCAGCACTGCGGCGACGCGGGCGCAAGGCCTTGGACTCGAAGGCCCTACCGTCTTCGAATACGAGATCAGCGAGGGAATGGGAGTCTGGCTCCGGTGCAACCACCTCGCCGACGCAGCCGCCTTCCAGGTGGAACTCGTCACCAGACTCACACGGCACTTTGGGCGCCACCACCCAGGGCTCGTCGACCTGCAGGCGGCCGCCAGCCAGCCACCTGCTGGCCCGCCGCAGGACTGGACGCCGTCCTTCAGCCCGTGGCGACATGGCGGGTGGTACGTCGACAACGTGCAGTACGCCAGCGGTGCGATCGGGTGCGTGAGCAGGAACTATGAAGACCGCAGATGGCGAATCGTCTGCGATCCTCGAAGGGAGTCCCTGGGCTCTCCGGGTGACTTCACGTTTGGCTCGCAGCTCGAAGCTGCCCGCGCTGAATACGTCCTCGCGGCGCAGAGCGAAAAGGCGTCGGGAGGAGCTATCCAGTGAAAGCGCACTAGTTCACACCGGAGGAATCTGCGCCACCCCTTGGGGGGCGGGCAATCAAGAAGGGCCCCATGCCAGCGCATGGGGCCCTTTTTCGATCCAGCCAGATCAGACGTACCCTGCTGGCGTATCGAAGAACGATGGGCCGGCACTTGCAGGTTCAACGGCGAAACGGTAGCCGTAATCATCATCGTGGTCCTCGCCCACCAGGTCGCCGGCGCGCAGCCGTTCCAGCACCCCTTCAAGCTGGCTGATGATGTCTTCACGGTTGCTGTGCCTGGTACCTTGAAGGTGCACGGTCACCTTTTGAAGTGGGTAGGCGTTGTCGATCCATCGCTGGCTCGGCGTAGCTGGCACGATTGGCATACTGTCCTTCGCAGATGAAGTGCAGCTTTCAGGCCAAGAGCGGGGAAATCCCGGGCCCGCAGCAAATTGCGGGTTGTTTGCACCCAGTGACGTGGCCAGGCGTCCTAACGCGGTGAAAACCTCGTCGTTGCTGCGCAGCCAGTCTTCGGCCCAGGGAAACTCCTGAAGCAGCGCAGGAGCCTTCTTACGCAGCAACTCCACCAGTTCACGGTTCTCATCCACTCGCTTGTGCACTCCTCCACCTACTTTTTCGAGCACCATCACAAGACCGTGTTGAGCTTCCGGCCGGAATAGGGCCAAGACCTTACGTAGCATTTCGTGTGTTCCTTGTATTGCGTCGTACCTGCCTCTTCACCCCTACGGGAAGCGGTGTCTGGATGATTTCATAGCGAGCTGAATGACCAAGGGCCCAATGCGCCCGCTACGGGACGTAAAGCCGGTGCTTCGCGCGGGGGGAGTACGTACAGTGCAGCTGCTGAGCGGCTACACCAAAGGCACCGGACACACAACGAGCAGATCGGCAACGCCGCACTGAACCAGCCGGCGCGATGCCTCCTTTCCTCTCTGTCTCCGCCACCCCAAAGTGCCCTACATGAACACACTCGAAAGAACGATCGTCGCGGCCGCGCACAGAGAATTGAAGCGCCTGCGCGCGCCGATCTCCACAGCCGAGGACCACGAGGACGCCCTCACTGCCTTCAGATCGTTGAGCGCACTATCCAGCCTGGCGCACATCGAAGGCGGCGGGCTGGGCAGCACTGCCAGAGCTGAACTTCTCGCCGTGGAAAATGAGGCGGCCAAGTCTCTCAAGAGCCTTAAGCGAGAACAGGCGCTTCCAACCATCGCGCAGCTGCTCGGGGCCTTTGATGTATCAAAATGGCTGAAGTCCGCCTTGGCATCCGCAGTCAACCGGGACGCAGTTGATGCAGCAAAAGACGCAGAGTTGCTGCACCAGGTGCTGGCCGCTCGCGCAAGCGCCTTGATCGATGTAGATGTCCGTGCGACGCCTGCGCCCGGCAGGGAAGGGGAGCCTCGCTTCTAAGCCTCGCTGCGGTCCCATACCAAAGCCCCCACATCAGCGCCAAACTCCTGTGGCGACCGCCACCGGCGTCACCTGCAGCTACTCGGGGGCCATTGACGCGGATGCGAGCTCCCGTACAGTAGCCATTGAACCGCGTGCCTAACCGGCGCGCATCGAAGAATGAGGAAAGGCCACGGATGGGAATTCGCAAACTGAGCGAGGCACAGCAAAGTCTCCTGGACAAGGTCACTGGCGGCGCACAGCTGCGTTTCGTGGGCGAGTCCGGTCTGTACCGTCTAAAGGAAGAGGCGCGCGAGCGCACCGTCTTCCCGAACACGGTTCAATCGCTCCTCAAGGCCGGACACCTGTCCATGGATCTCAGCGGGCGATGCGTGCTGTCTACTTCCAATGCAGCGAACCAGACCTTCGACGGAACGCCTCCGCCAGATTTACCGGCCCAGGTAGTCATCATGGATCGCGCCTTAGCACGGCGTCACCCAGCAAAGGGCTTCTACCTCAGGATCGGTACGCCTCAAGGGCACGTTGAAACCGTGCGCTTAGACAACGAAGCGACCCCAGTAGGTGCCCGACGTGCTGCCGAGGCACTTGGCTACCAGCCCACCCATTGGATGGACGTTGGCGACGGCATCTTGTGCACTTTCTGAGCAGGGGACCCGCGCATGAATACGAGTATCTGGGATATGGTGATCCAGGCACATTCGGCGCTCGCACCCGAGGTGCGCGACGTGGAGTGGGTGAGCAACTGCGGCAGTGAGATTCACATCGACAACACAACAGGGGAGAGCCTTCGCATCGGCCACTTCCAAGGCGACGCGAAGCTATCAGAATTCGCGGTAGCCGCCCACCAAGCAACACTCCGGGCGTCACGAGATACTGGCCTGCATGACCAGCGGGGCCAACTTTTCAGGGACCGCACCCCAGAGGCGGCGGCAGTACAACTCGGCACCGTCCTGGCCTGGCTGACCGAACAGCAGCTTGAATCCCTCGAGCAGCTGGAGCGTGCGGTGCGGACACCAAAGTCCGCCCTTGCGCGGCAGCGAGGGATCTGCGACACGGCGGTCAAGCAATGTGCGGAACTGGGAGTGACGCCCCTGGGGCTCGCCGGGGCTCGGTGCACCAGACTAGCGGCTCGCCTCGCCGCATGGCCTGGACAGCAGTGACGACAACGCCAATTGAGTGCAGGTCAAAGAACCTTGCGTGATCGCGTTCCCGTGCTACCTTGAATTGATCAAAGCAACTCTCCAAGCAATGCCAGCGAACCGCTCCCCTTGGCCATCAAGCCTGCTTCCAGGCTCACGGCGCACGTTGTGCTTCTGCAAACCACCCCTATGCGCGATCTGAGCACCCCCACCGATCGGCGCATCGTTGCCGCATGCAGGGGCAGGCTCTCGCGCTTGCCGTTCGCTGGCCATCCTGCTCTGCGATTCGACCCCTGGCTTGAAGGCTATCGGCACTACCTCTTTGGCGCGAGGGCAGGCCCGTGCATGTCGGTGTCAACGCTGTTTCATGAACTTGGCCACGCGAGCCAGTTCGGGCCTGAGTCCTTTCGCACGCGAGCGACAGACGAGGGATACCACTTCAAGATGCGGAAGGTGGTGTTCAACGATGTGCCATACGACGAGCCTCGAACCAACCGTGCCACCGTGAGGGAGCTTGAGGCCTTCGCTTGTCAGTTGCACCTGATGCGCGCAGCAGGCATCAAGGTGTCGGACAGGGAGTTCACGACCTACTCCGGCAAACTGATGCAGTACATGGCCGACTGGTATTTTGTGCCCGGCAAGACCGATGCGGCAAAGGCCCGCTGGTGCTCCGACAAGATTGCACGTGAGTATGCCCGGCGCTCGCAAGCGGAGGTCTTGGACAGGCTTGAAGCCTGGCTTGATGCCACGCTGCGCCGCTGGAAGCGCAGGCGCTTCACGCTCTCCGATATCGGGGGCTACGGCGTGGCACCCTGCAGCCTGTGACAGACTCCACCCTTGGGATCACCCACCATGAAGATTGAATTGACCCCGCGGCACCGCACAGCCCTCCAGAGCCTCTTTGACAGCAAGGGGCAGGAGCCGTTCCGTCGCACGGACCTGATGCCCCTGGTTTACCCAATGACGAGCCCGAGGAGCAGGGACCGCGCGAACGATATCGCCGACCTACTGATCCAGGAAGCCGCGAAGGCAGGAACTGTCGCGCGACACGGGCACTTGCACTGGGTCAAATTGAGCGCAGAGCGCAAGCTACTGTCAGGTCGCCAGGTCGCTGAGCTCGCCGACAATGTGAACCTCACTTTGACCACCAAGTGCCCCACGAAGTGGATGGCCGTGGACTTGGAATCGGGCGAGATCTGGACAGGCACCAACGACGGTAGTTGGACCCGAGCCTCATCTGACCTCCGGGCTGAAGTGGCGGCCGCTGCCAAGGGCAAGCGCGGGGCATAGGCTCACACCGCATCTACTGGCGCTTGAGCAGGCCTTGAGGTAGGCTCCAGCCTGATTTCGCCTCGCGCGCAATAGAGTGTTCGCACTCATCAAACAACCGCACCGTTCTCGCGTGCATTCACCCACTGGGCCATCCCCAGTGGGATGGCTCCATTCCAAAGGAGCCGGCAATGCCTACCCCTGGCGACATAGTCATGGTACGGTTTCCATTCGCCGAGAAATTGGCCGATTCACTGCACCCAGCCATGGTCCTCGAAGTCCTTGGCGAGAGCCGCTACGTCCTCGCGTATGGAAGCTCCCAGCGCGTGGACAAAAGCAGCCCTCCAGCAAACGAAGTCGTTGTGTCTGATCCTGTTTCACTGGCCGCTTGCGGCCTGAACCGGCCCACACGCTTCGACCTCGCGATCAGGGCTCAGATGTTTGCAACCCAGAGGCACGTCTTGGGCCGCCTGCCGGCGACCGAGATGCCCAAACTCTACCGAGCCGCAGTCCACTGCAAGCTCATCTGACCTTGAAAAACCCGTGCATCTTGGTAAGCTATCCCCAATAGCTGACAGGAGAACGCACATGCCTAAACGGAGCACCAAAATCCCAAAGACAACTCCCGGCCCGATCAAGTCCGGCCATCAGGTCCCGCCTGACACACAGTACGAAGGGCTCAAGCAGCTCTTCCAAGCCAACGGCCTGGTCGATTCGACCGGCCGCCCAACCGCCGCTGGTCGACGCGCCCTCGCGCAATAGGCGGCAGCTGGCCCCCAGCCGGGCCAACTCCTTGCGCCCATTCACTGCTTGCCAGTGAGTGGGCGTTTTCACGTGTACCGGAAATGACCAACTCCCTCGACGATCAGATCCTCGCTGCCGTGCGCGCTGGCCACGCCAGCCGCGCGCAGCTCATGGCCATCGAAAGCCTGCGCCTCATGACATGGGCTGCGGTCAACGAACGCCTCAAGGCGCTCACCAAGGCTGGCAACCTGGTGTCCACCAGTACCGGCTGGCGCCTGGCCTGACTGCGCCCCAGCGACTGCTCAGCGCGGTAGCGCTCTATCAAACGCAAGCCACCACGTGGCTGCATGCCTCGCCACCACATGGCGATGTCCTATTCAGAAAGAACACATGGAACTCTCCAACTCAACAGGGGGGCGCAGCAGCGCGTCCACCGACAACACCATGCTCACCCGCGAAAGCGTGCAGGCCATGGCGGACGCACCAGAGATGATCGCGGCTGCCAACGCCGTGGCTTTCTGCATGGCAGATGTGGCCGTCAAGACGCCGATCGTCGAAGCCTACCAGCGCCAGCTGCTCGCCAAGGGCCAGTGGTTGATGGCGCAGGCCTTCGTGGATCCGGGCGAGGAAAGGCCCGTCATCCTGGATCCGAAGCTCAGCTACCTCCTCGAGGAAGAGGACGCGAAGACCTTCCAGACACAGTGCGCGGCCCAAGCCGCTGCGGCAGGCCTGGCAACCAGGATCCCGGGCAATTGTCCGAAGACAGAAAGCGATCATCAACGATATGTCCTCGAGCTGCACATGCTGACACTGGCTCGGCAATACACCGGCGTGGACCCCATGTCGATCTATCAGCCAGCAGACCGCAAGGCCTACGTGGTGCGTATTTCGGTCGCTGCTGGACAATGGGGACGAACTGAGTTGTACAGCTGGAATGGCCGGAGCTGGACACTCAGTTCGGCTCTCGTGGTCATTTCCAGATCGCGGACGTGAGCATCTGTGCAGCTTTGTCCAGTCGCCTTCTTGGGTGATATGGGCGCTGGAGCCACCAGCTAAACTTCGGCTATCGGCCAGAAGCGGTCTTTCAGCATGGCCCCCCGCAGGAACCTATGAAACGCCTTCTTTTTGCATTCGCCCTTTGTGCCCCGTTGTTAGCAAGTGCTGGGCAACTAAAGTTTTCTTGCATAGGTCCAGAGGCTCCTGATTGCCCCCTGGCTATTGATGCCACTTTTGAAAATGAGCGGCTAACCGTAACGTATGTGACAGGTCCAGCTGTCAATCAAATCTACCCAACAGCCACTGTCGGCTACTGCGCAATCACTCCTTGGAACTCCCAAGTGGTGTGGACTGCTGCGGGCTGCTATGAAACCGGCACGTACCGCATCATCAATGGCGAACTCACAAAACTTCAAGTTGCAAAGGCTATGGTGAGTTTTGAATGGCACCGGCGGGCAGGGTTCTGCATGGAGATTTTTACCAAAGAGTGGACAACTCGATGCTGGAACCAAAATTATGGGGATGACCCAAATTGGCTGATATTTTAGAGAGAGGTGCACCGCAAAGTGCTCTCGCTAACTATTGCGGTGAAGTTGGCTACCGGTTTGCTGCTTAAGGCGGCTTTAGGCAAGAGCGAACGGCAGCTTTGGGCCCGAAGCGGTCTTTCGTATCCCAGCAATCTACGCTCTTTTAGGGTACGCGGGGCGAAGTACGCCAACGCGGATTGGCATGACAATAGGGCTATAGATGCAGCGGAGGGTACTTGTTTGAGTGAAATCGCTGACTTTTCAATTTGGGCCAAGGTGCGCCCCACCCACAAACGGGAGTTCAGGAAGTGGATGGCCGGCCAAACCGGATGGCGCGAAATCGATGTGTTTCGATTGTTGGGCCCCTCTGTCGATGAAGGCAGCCCTGTGGAGCTTTTCATGAGGCTTGGCTGGGAAGATGCACAGCTTGAGTTGAAGCAGCTCCCCCCGTTCGTAGAGATCGGTAGTGCGCAACTGACGGTTTCTAGCTCTACTCCCAATGGGCCATATTGCGCCATCCATTCGTTACACGTCTGGCGAATCGGATGCCCGGTCTGCCAAAACAACTTCATTCACCGTGGGCGCCACAGGGATGCCTGGAACTACGGAAACGCTCCCGTCTAAAGCGAGCTGGGCTGGTTAAGCCCGCCAGCAAGACCTCGTCGACGGGGATACCTCCCTGGTAGGCGCTCGGTGGACTGTTCAGATGGACGAGCAGCGCGACGGGGTGACAGAAATCGTAGGCATCACGATGACTGCTCCTGGCCGATAGCGGAAGTCTAGCCCACCGCCCCAATTGTTCCTCCGCGATGGTCTAGCCTGCCATCTGGCCTATGACCACAGTGCCGAACTCGGTGGCAACGGTGCCGAACCGGATGTCCAGGAGAGCCGAAATACGCACGTGGAGACGCTGATGCGGTTCCTGGGTCCTCAACTGAAGTCTCAGCTGACCGCGGACTTCCGCTACGTTGAAGGGGTCATGGCTGCGCACCGCGCTGGAACTGGAGCTGATCGCGCACATGACTGATGCCTCGGCATGCACATCACCCCAGAGCCTCCGGCCTGCGGGGAACGTGCCACCGCCATGAACTGAATCCCCGCGCGCCAGCGGCGCCGGGGATTTTGGTCGCATGTCTGTAGCTGGGCCGGCCCTGGGCTCCAACAACCGGCCGGACCGCAGTAGCATCGGCGCGTCCGGTTGTCGCTGCGCTTGGACCACCAATCAAGAAGAATCTCACCATGAATACAGTCAAAGTCTGGGCGGTCATCCATCACTTGAATGGACCGCTCACCCTCGAACAAGCAGACCTCGCCCTCGATGCGGGCGTGTACGGCGTCTTCCTCATCAGCCACGAAGGCGCTGACCACGAGCTGCCGTCACTGGCCACGGCCATCAAGAGCGTGCGCAGTACCGATGGACGCTCTCTGTGTGTCGGGATCAACCTGCTCACCGAGAAGGACCCCACCGCTGCATTCGAGCTGGCAGCAGCCAATGCACTGGACGCAGTGTGGATCGATGAGCCCGGCATCGTCGCAGGAGAGGCGAGGGCGCCCGCGCTCAAGCTGGCCCGGGCGCGCGATGTCTTCCCGGGCAGCGCGAAGCCGAGGGTCTTCGCGAGCGTGGCCTTCAAGTACCAGGCCGAGGATCCCACCCCCGCCAAGTCAGCCCGTGCCGCCCGTGCGCTCGGTTTCACACCAACCACAAGCGGTAAAGCCACCGGCCAGCCGCCAACGGTGGAGAAGATCCAACTGATGCGCGGTACAAGCTCCCAGGGCCTTGCCGTGGCAAGCGGCATGAGCCCGGAGAACATCGCGAGCTACAGAGGATTGCTCAGCGACGTGCTAGTGGCCACTGGAGTCTCGCTCGACGAACATCGGTTCGACTACGAGAAGCTGCGGGCTTTCGTCCACGCCGCAAGTGGCACCTGACCCGGCAGCCCATCAGTAGGAATGGCCCCAGTGGCAACCCACCGCTTCTAGCTGCCAGCCTTCGGTCACAGCTGCAATTACCGGCACTACTTCTGAGCCGGCGCCTTCCGCGACGCAGATGCTTGCTGCCTGCCAGCATCTCGAATATGCTGCCGCGATGCTTCGAGGATCACACCCTCAGCAGGTGCACGAGGTTGCACCCATGGTGCTGACACTGCTCTGCCCAACACAGGTCTTCTGACCATCGCCAACTGCTGCCGTCCATCGGCACGCACCTCAGATTCGCCAAGCGGCCTATGCCTGCGTGCCCAGCACCGGCCATGCCGCCTTGGTGAACCAACATCTTCAACCCGATCGGGGCTCTACCCGATAGGGAGGCTCCGACCACATTTCTGGAGCCGATATGCAGGCAGAACAAGCCGAAGTGCAAATCCGATTGACCGTCGACGTGACCTACTCGCTCAATGGGGAGACTGCTGCCACCATGGCAGCGCTGCTCCCAAGACTGTGCGAACAGGCCATCGGGGACGGAATGCTTACAGGGGGCACCTTCGCGACCGTGGAGAGCCACGAGGTGACCACAAAACTCATGCCGGCGCTGATGAGCGAAGAGGCAGTGGCGGACGCCTGGGCCGGGCGATCACCGCCAACGCCCTGATCGAGCTGCCACATTCTTCAACCCCTGCCGGGGACGCCCCGGCGGGGGCTCCTACGGCAACACCGATTGGAATTCAAATGAAACACCAACTGTCTCAGCCGAAGGCAGGCCGCAAGTGCTCGGCCCAGCCGCGTACCTCGGCCGCACAACTCGAGGCGGCGCTCAAGGCCCTCAACTCGCTGATTGAATGCGGCCACGAGTATCCCGACGCTCACACAAAGGTCGCGCTCACCCGGGGCGTCGATGGCGACGCGCTCACCGCGGCCTACGATGCCCAGGGCGTGCGCCCGTGCGGCCAGTGGGCTCGGGCGCCGAGCTGACTCACGCATCCAACCAACAAGGTCTACTCGCGCGCCGGTGCGCGTCTGACCAACATGCGAGAGAACTGTGGGCCAGCGGCCCACAGCGCTTTCCAAAGCTGCCCATGGTGGATAGGGCGCCTTTGGAAAGAGCTGACACAGTCCGCGAATGGGCTTGACCAGTGAGGCGAATATGGCAAATTCATCTTCAACAACCCCGCCTCACATCACACACTACAGACACTCATGAAACTTCACCGCTTCCTCGTCGTCCTCGCCGCATGGGCCGTACTGGGCACCGCCTATGCTGACATCACCGGCCGGGTCGTTGGCGTGCTTGATGGCGACACCATCGACGTGCTGGTCGACCACAAGCCTGTCCGCGTGAGGCTGGGCCAGGTCGACGCCCCCGAGTCCCGCGCTGAGTTCGGCACGCGCGCCAAGCAGGCCCTGTCCAAGGCAGTGTTCGCGAAGGTGGTGCACGTGAAGACCAGCGGCACCGACCGTTACGGTCGCACCATAGGAACCGTCCTGGTCGATGGCCAGGACATCAACCGCCTCATGGTGGCGCAGGGGATGGCCTGGGTGTACCGCCAGTACCTCACCGATCAATCACTGCTGGATGTTGAAGCCAAGGCGCGCAAGGGCAGGGTAGGGCTGTGGGCCGACCCCAATCCAGTGGCTCCATGGGAATGGCGCGCGCAGCGCCGAGGCCATGCCTCATCTGGCTGGTAGGCTACGAAGATGTCCAAGACACCATCAACGGACACGCCGCTGCCGGCGTACGGGACTATCCATGGCGGCAAGTTCGATGGTTGGGCCTATTCGTTTGTGGCTTTCCTTACCCACCCCACCAAGCCCACCCTGGTGCGCCTGCGCGCCACGCCGCCAGGTTGGCCGTTCCCCTCGACCGTCGACATGCCCTACCCGTTGAATGCAGTGACGTTCATGCCACCGGCTGGCGCAACAGCTCCTTCAGCTGGTGCGCTGGCTCGCCTTCAAAAGGCCGCAGCCAAGTAGCTGGCGGCCAGCACCCACCTTCACGTGCACACGCCTCCGGCGGCGTAAAAGTTGGAGGTGCCAAGCGCAAGCCGCAGGTGGCTCACTTCTTCAGGCGGCACTCGGCTGGGTTGCCATTGACGGCAGTTATTACCCACTTGTCGCCCTGCTTGTGAAGAAGTGCCGACCCCCACCCCATATATTGGCCGGTCGTACCCTTCGAATCGAACATCAAGCATGCCGACTTACCATCGGCTGACTCGATTACGTCACCAAATTTGGTGGACTCCGGATTGACCAACTTTTTGCGGAGATCGGCTTGAATATCGCCGCCCTTCGATGCCGAACCATCTTTTGAACTCTGACCACAGGCGGCTATTGCCGCAACTGCCAAGACGTAAATTAAGAACTTCATTAAATCCCCCTTCGATAATCCAATTATATCGCAATCGACGCCGTCGCCAATAGCCCCTCGGGCGACCATTTCAAGGTGCTCATTCAAAAACCCCGGCCGTAGCCACATTGATTTGCTTTGCTATTAATGAACAACGCAGGCGCCATTGGAACCGAGAAGCACGACGCAGGCGGTGCACAGCGCCGGGACATGCACATTCAGTTGTCGAATCGATTCCAGTGGGCGCTGAAGTCGATGTGCGGGGCGATGAGCTGCAGCGGGTGGGTCACTCCGTCGATCTTGCGTTTGCGCGAGGCGTCGGCAGAGAGGTCGAACTTCAAGCTGCTGCGGCCGCGAGCATGCGGTGGCTCGGGCTGTAGCAGAGGACTCAGCTTGAGTAGGTGGGTTTTGAGAGGTCCTAATAGCGGCAGTGAGGCGTTTAAGAGTTAGAAGTGTTTGGTGTTGGGGCCCCAATCAATCAGTTGCCCATCACCTGCATCTAACTGGTCGGGGCCGGGGATTGGTTTATAGGTGCCTGCAACATCATCGTCCTCCACCCCATCGGAAGCCGCCGTTTGGTCCTTAGTCTCCTCGACATTCAGCAGCACGATCAGCCCAACGATGACAGCTAGGATCAAAAGGCAGGCAATTATTTGAAGTGCGCCCATGAGATTCTCCCAATTAAATTGTCTGAATTTTGCTCACTCGAAATACCGGTCATCTGCGTAATTATAAGTAATTGATCTGATTTGATGAAAACAAATTGCTACTGTATGGTGGCATCTCGTACCAAGGGCTGGCGACATCTGGAAAGCCTGGCCGTCGCCTTCAATCAATCGCTCGCGGGCATTTGCAGCATTATCCTGGATGAGATCGCCCGGGAATCGATCCGTAGGGCGTGGTCGTCCTGAAAAGGCGCGACTACTAGCGGAGCAGCACGATCCCGATGGATCGGTGCCGGCCGCATCGCGGTATGAGCAAGGGGCAGCCTAGTGCCGAAGCGTCGTGCCCATCGTCGCGTCTGCTGCGGTCGCCACCGTGCCGTCCGCTTCCAGGACACCAGCCAACATCAGATCCACAGCGGTCTTTGCCGCATCGAGACTTGGGTACTGGGTCTCCTCAGTTGCGCCGGCTCCGAAAAGCGCAGTGGCCCAGGTGAGCTTGAGAATCCGCAGGCCTTTTGGTGTGAGGGTCACGGTGCCGTCGGGAGAGGTGCTGATTTCTTCGGTCATGGTGTCAATTCCTGGTGATCTTTCGTACAAGCCTACGCCCGAACGAGAAGGCGTCAAGTCGCGAAAAATGGGAGATGCTCCCCCGGTCGGGTCGTTTAGGGGGCCAACGGGGAGGCCTGGCGCGATAAGGTGGAAACGTCATCTCCCACAAGGCAATCCATGCCCTCCGTACGAAGCCCATTCCACAATCGCATCTGGCATTCGCCGACCTTTCTCACCGCTGCAAAGCGCGAGTCCATCCGCACCGCCTACGCGGTCGCGATCGTAGCCGCTGCCACCGCATCCGCATCTCTCGCAGGCGCCGATTTGTATGCGTTCAAGACGCAGATCGCGGTGGTCGTGAATGGTTTCGCGGGAGCTGGGCTGCTCTGGACCCTTTTGACGGCCAAGACCGGCGCAGGGCAGGAAGGGGGGCTCGCGCGGCAACGCGCAAACCTGCTGTTCGCCTACATGGCGCTGCTGCGCGTGCCCACGCTGATCGGCTGCATCCTGTTTGCAGTGGCTACCCGGCGCACGTGGTCGGATCCGGTGGTGGACATGCCCGCAGTGGTGCTGATCGCATCGGTCCTCGTCATCGCAGGCCTGTACGGCGCGCAGCGCGTGGTGTTGACCAAGGGGCGCAAGGCATGCTGAGCACCGACTACGAACTTGAGGGCAGGGCAGCGCTCGTGAGCCTCCCCGTGGGCCCTGCCGGAGCCATGGAACGTGTTCTCGTGTGCATTCACCAGAGCGACGGCGCCACGCTGGTGGTGCTGAACGATGCCGGCGGCATCGTGACATCGCTCGCGATCTTCGGCGACATCTCGGAGAACTTGCCTCGGCAAGTAGCGTTCAGGGAGGTCGGTGAATTCGCGCCGCTTTCGCGCTCCCAGGCCGGCCTGTTACTGGGCAGCCTCAGTGCTGGAAAGCACGGCCCACTGACCATCGCACGCGCAACCCTTGCGTTGGGGAAGGGCGTGAGCCACGTGGCCGCCCTCGAACATGCAGTCAGCGTGTCGAGGGCCTGCTCCGCGCTGGCCAACTCGCTCCCAGGCCTGATCCAGATGAGAGGATTGAACGACCACGCAATCAACAACGTCGGCTATCAGCTGGCCGCAGCCTGACCGAAGGTACCAACAGCCGCGCCGACCAAAGTGACATCTATGCCCACCAAGTATCGGCCCATGGACCGCACACTTCTCCGTCTGGCCGCTCTGCGAGCGATGCTTCACACCGGCTATGCGGTCACAGGCTTCATCGCAGCGGCCGCACTCGTCTCGCCGTATCAGCTGGGCCCGTTCGGATTCTGGGTCCAAGTGTGCATAGTCTTCATGGGCTATTGGATTACCTCGAATCTGTTGGCTTATTGGGCAGCGCGGACCGTGTACCGCCAGATTGGCACCAGACACCCTCTTCGGGCCGACTTGCTTGTAGCGCTCATGAAGCTTTTCAGAGTCCCAGCGCTTCTTGGCTGCGCGGGCATCGCTCTTGCATCTTGGCAACGCTGGTCGGAACTTGCTTTGGAGGCGCCGGCCACTGTACTGCTGACTGCGCTTGTGGCATTTGGAAGCCTCTACTGGGCTGAGCGCAACATGATTTGCGATGAGGCTTAGATGGTTCCCCAGAACTACTTGCTCTAGCCGGGCATGTGCTGCATGCGCACCTCATGCGCTAGCACAGTCCCCTGCCTCGATCGTAGAATACTGCTCAGCGTCACGTACCCCGTGAAGTAGCGCATGTTTGCGCACCCCGACCGCACCTGGGCCACCAAGTCGCAGTCAACACTGCTGCCCTTTGGCCAGATCTGACCCCGCCGGATATCCCATCCCCACGTCGTTCTGACTGGCCCGCCGCAAGCTGGTCCTTTCACGTTCCCGAGCTGCCCCTGTCTCCAGGCGCGCGGCAAACCACCACCCATTGGGACCTGTCCCATGGGCCAGGTCCCTCCATTTTTTGGAGAACCTGCATGCGTCCTCAGTTGGACCTCATTTCTCAAGCGACCCACGGCATTTCCGCGATTCTTGCGGTCGAGTCTTTGGTTCCTGGCAGCTACGGCTACGAAAACGATGACGTTGGCTGGCTCGTCGAAGCTGAGCCAGGCGTCGAATCCAGAACGCTGCTGGTCGACGGCCAAGCAGTGCTCCGCACCATTCGCGCTGGCGTGGACAGCATGACCGTCTCGGTCTTGGCGGACCTGCCGCCCGACATTGCCCTGGTGCTGCAGGCCCTGGGCCAGGAATCGCATCAGCTCACCCTGACCGAAGAGGAGTTCGACCATCGAACATCCGGCCTCGATGGAATCTGGTGCGCTTGGTCACGCTTCAACCGCGCACGGCCGGGAGAGGCGACCGCGCTCACATCAGAGGTGCTCGCACTCGCGCAAGAGTGGGATCGCGCCCGCCTGGCCTGCTTCAATGGCTCGGCCAATGGCGCAGTCCTCATGATCGCGCTTGAGCGGCGCCTAAGCAAACTGGTGAGCAGCGGGCGCGGGCTGACCAAGGTCATTCTGCATCCGGACCCCCGCGGCTCGGCTTTCACCATCGAGGTGGAAAGCGTCGAACACCCAGCAGAGGTGAGGGCGCTTGGGCGCAGCTGGTCGGTGGGCAGGAAGCCGCCTATGGCCCCGACTGCGACCACCGCAGAAAAGCGTGGCGTGCCGAAGGTGCGCGCTTCCAAGTACGCAGTGCGGCCGACCAAGGTCGACCCCGCTGTTCGCGAAGCTATGGCGGACGCGAGCATCGATGGCACAGAAGTCCGACTCGCTGAGCAACTGGACAGCCGGCTCTACGCCAAGGTCAATGCCTTGCTCATCGAACTCGGTGGACGTTGGCATACCGGCAGGCAAGCGCACGTCTTCGACCATTCGCCGAAGGACAAGCTTGCCGGCATTGCAGAGACAGGCACGGTGCTCACACGCAAGTGCTACGAGTTCTTCTGGACGCCGCCGGAGCTCTCATCACGCCTGATCCAGCTGCTGGACCTCAAGCCTGGCATGACCATGCTTGAACCGCACGCAGGGCAGGGTGCTCTGGCCATGGCCGCTGCCGAAGTCTTGGGCAAGGATGCGATCACCTGCTACGAGCTCATGCCGGAGAACGTGTCGCACTTGCAGCGCCTGGGCTTCAGCATTAAAGGCCCGGCGGACTTCCTGGAGGTCAAGCCAGGCAAGCTCTACAGCAGGATCGCAGCGAACCCCCCGTTTTCAGGAGGGAGAGACACGGTCCACATGCGGCATGCCTTCCAGTTCTTGGAGCCGGGCGGCCTGTTCGCGGGCATCACGTCAACGCACTGGGTCAAGGCCAAGGACGCACCGAGCAGGGCGTTTGCACAGTTCGTCGAGGAGCATGCTGTCCACGTCGAGGAACGGCCTGCAGGGGAGTTCTCTGCGGCCGGCACGGATGTGCCGACCATGCTTGTGCTGCTCAAGCGGCCGAAAGAAACGGCCCACGCCTCGGCGAAGGTGACCACCGCTCTCCGCTTCGAGCCAGCCGATCAGCTGGCGCTCTTTGGCTGACAAGCCAGATCAGAAATGCCCGGGACTCTCGCAGTCCCGGGCTTTTTTTTCGGCAACTCCAGCTTGTCCCGACGGCGGCTGCTGCCGCCGACACCGCCATCAAAGGTACTAGCGGAGCAGCACGATCACCTTCACTGGCGCCGGCAGAAGGCACCCCGAACAGGGGCGCCAGGTATGCCAGGCCAGGGCGCCGTTACCCGCGTTTGGCTCTGACGTAGAGCTGCTTGAGCCCGGGGCCCGACGGTGGACGATCCTCCAGCTCGAGAACGTCGCTCATGGATCGGACCAAATCGGAGAGCTTCTTGAAACCATACAGGCGCGAGTCGAAGTCCGGCTGCAGTTTCGAAAGATATCCCCCAAAAGCGCCCAGGTGAGCCCATCCAGCGTCGTCGCTGGTCTGCTCAAGGGCAGTCAGGAGGAATTGCTTGGGCACCTCGGGCTTTGGCACGACCTGGTCGACCACGATGGGCTTGGTGGCGGGCACGGACGGGGCCTCGCTCTCCGCGGCCGCAGCCGGCGGTACCAGGTCATTGCCGGGCCGCAGGATCTCGGTCAGCACGAAGCGGTGGCAGGCGTTCCGGAAGGCCTCCGGTGTCTTGCTCTCACCAAAACCGATCACCTGCAGGCCTTCTTCCCTGATGCGCATGGCCAGGCCGGTGAAGTCGCTGTCGCTAGTCACCAGGCAGAAGCCATCGAAACTGCGCGTATACAGCAGATCCATCGCGTCAATGATCAGCGTGCTGTCGGTGGCGTTTTTCCCGGTGGTGTATGCGAACTGTTGCACCGGCTTGATCGCGTGGCGCTGCAGCACTTTCTTCCAGGCAGCGCTGTGCGGGGAGGTGAAGTCGCCGTAGATCCGCTTTACGACCGCCTCGCCAAGGCCGGCCACCTCCGTGAGCAGGCTCTCGATGACGGCAGCCTGGGCATTGTCGGCGTCGATCAGTACCGCCAAGCGCATGGAGTGGTTGTCTGCCTCGTGCCTCACGGGGTTTCGGTTCTGATGGATCATGGTGGTTAGCGTCTAGGTAGTGCTATCACGGAACCTCTACTGCACCCTCCTGCTAGGTCCGCCGTGCCCGACCAAGTGAGGGCTGGACATGAGGGACTGCAGGCAAATTGGGGCCCAGTCGCATAACCGGGAATAAAGGTAGCGAGCTGTCGTACAAGCCGCAGTAATCTTGGCGAGGTGTCGAACAAATGTTGGAAAGCTAGCTACAGACTTCCCGGTTGGCAAGCTGACAAGGTATCGGCGGAAACAGCAGCAAAGCTAGTCACGCGTCGGCAAAACAGCCCTCGTTGACCTTCGGGTGTGCGAAATCGCCCTAAAGGTCTTGTTTCCTTGCGGTGTCTTGCGAACGCCTGGCATCACCCTTCGCTTTTTCTTGTGCCGCGTTCACATCGGCCGCGAGCTGGGTGCCTTCTAGTTCAACCGAAAGTACGACCGTCGGCAGCTGATTCAGGCCAGCAACTTTGGCGGTGGGCTGCATGCGCATTTCCTCGATCTTCAAAGACTCCGAAGGACCAGCCACCTTACAGGTTTTGATACTGATATCGGCGCTACTGTCCGGCTTGAACGTGTTCGACTTGCAGTCGAAGGCAACTGGTTTGTCATTGTCAGCGGTGAGCTTTTCTTCTAGCGCAGATTGCAGGGAGTTAAAGGAGCCATCGACGTTGGTCTTAAAGTTAAACACATCGCCCTTGTCGTTGACAGACGCCATGAAAGTTCGCTTTCCCCCATAGTATTCCATGTCGAACATGTAGGTTTGCCCTGAAATCTTTTTGGCATTCTTTATCTTTGAGATGTTCGTGCCAATCACGAGATCCTTCAACGCAATAGGTTTGTCCACGAAGGACTTGTTTGCCGCAGCTGCGGCAGGGGCCTCAATGGATGCACTATCTGAACAGGACGACAACACGAAGCTCAATGGTGCCAGTAGAATCAATGAGGAAAATTTCAGCATCTTTAGTTTTTAATCAAGTAAACCATATTCCAATTTTCAAACGAAACTACAGCGGCGTTGATCTCAAAGCTTTCCATCGCATTTGAATACAGGGGCTGAATTATCCGGGACGGTGGTCGTGCAGGAAATGACGCCACCTCTTTTCAGAATAAATTGATCGACCTTCACTCCATTGCTATTGGTAGTTTTAATTGACGTAGAGGCCTGCATAAGTTCGCTCAGCCGCTGCTGAGCGTCGTCCCGAATGGTCGAATCCCATTTTTCAAGAGCAGTCGTTCGCAAAGCCTGCACGGCAGTCGCACGTTCCGCGCTCTTCTTACTTTCCCACAAACGAATGTCAGGGTGAGTAGGGTTGTCAATTGCAACATCACCTGCTGAGTTGCACAGCTCTTTGTTGGCGATATGGCCGCGTGCCTCTGGAAGTCGTGTGGGTGGCTCCGCCAGAGCGGCGGCGAGATCGCTAACTACTGACACATAGCGTTGGTGAAGCGGAACACGTGACGCGTGTACAGCCGCCTCATAAGAGTCGACGAACAGAGACGGCTTGTCGTGGCCGTGGGCGGCAATCTTCTGCATTGCCCACTCGACTTGGCGCTTACATACAGCTGCCTTCTGGCGCTCATCCCGCTCGAGCGGCGTTTGACACGCTGTTAACGCGAGCAGTGGAAGAACAAGCATTGGTGCGCTAACTATCCGCTTGTGAGGGGCTTCAAATCTGATGGAAAACTTCATGAAAAGGGGCTTAGCAACTTGCTTATGGATACTTTTCGAGAGGTGCAAGTGTCAGATTGCACAACTCGTAGAAAGGGAAACATCATCCCTAATTTGCTCTCATTAAGGACGGTCGGGTGTGAACTCGGCGTAACCTGGAGCGCCTGGAGAACGCCCCCTGGTGAGCTCTGCAATAATATGCTCTTTATGCCTTGCTCTATCGGCGTTGAAAGCTGCACGCCTCTTTTCATCTCCGCTCTCAATCATCGCACTCACCAGAACACAGGAAATGAATGCAATTATCAAAAATGCTACGAACCAAAATATCCCTGACGGAAATGCAAGCATGTATATCGCCACGAGTACCAAACCAGTAACCCCAATGGGCAACATCGCGCTCGACCCTTGGAACGTGGCGTTGGGGAGGTAGCGCTCAGCCCTTTCATCCAGCACTTTGGCGGCGCCTGTGACGACAGATTGGGCCTTGGCGATTTCCAGCTCCTCGCTTGTGGCGGGGGGCTTGCCTGGAAAGCTGAGTAGCCAGTGGTAAGCAGCCAAGTCAGTTACCACGGCGTGTATGGTTTGTCCCGCCTCGAACGTTAGCTTGACAGTGAGCTGCGTGTTTATAGATTCGACAGAAGATCCTGCAGACGTTGTCGTTTTTGCTCCTGTAGTGCCGCCGACTAACGCACCGACGCCGCCAGCCACTAATCCGCCTACAACCGCTCGGCCGAGGACACCAGTCGCATTCGATGTTGTCGTAGCGTAGCTGGTCTGGGACACCACTGAAGTGCTCGAATCAAGAAGGAGATCCACGCCGGTGAGCTGGTCAAGACGTTTGCCGTCGATGAGGTGTGGGCCATGTGTACCGAACATCCGCGAGAAGGTGAAAACGCTGCCGTTCTCATGGTCGACCGGTCGAATCGACTTGCTGTGCTGGGTCATGGCCGCTGGATGTGGATTGGATGTGAGATCTTGTAACGCAGAGCATAGCTTTGCTTGACGCACTGCGGTAGACCTGAATGGGCTATTCCCGTAGCGTCGGAAAGCGGAGTTCATTGGGGGCGGGTGGTCTCGGCGCCTTGTTGGGCCTGGCATTTCAGCCACATGTAGCCGAAGGCTGTGGCACTCAGCTATTCGGCGATCGCTCAGCAGTCAGCAGGCTCGCCTGGGACGCTGGAACCTAAGAGGCTTGCGAAGTTGCCACCGACGGACACTTGAAATCTGAGAACGAACCAGATATGATATTTAGTTAATTAGCTAACTAGTTAACATAAGAACGATCGTATCTAGTGCCGAGACCGCTCATGGGTCGTAATGTTCCGCGCGGAACATGCAGCGAAACGGTGGCACCTCGCGATACACCGACGATTTTTGTGCTGCTCCGCTAATAGCGGGCTAGCGCCCCGTCAGCTGTTCGACGGCAGAGAACTTGTTCAGTCAAACGGAAGAAACGCCGCTCAGCAAGGCGGTTTGCCAGCGATCTGACCGTCTCCTCAGCAACTTTTCTGCCGATATGAAGTTCTCCAACTTCTTTTCCGATTCTTCGCACGCTAACCAACATGACTTCCGCTTGTTCGTCTGGTAACCAACATACCTCCCAAATCAGCACTCGAAGCTGGCTCCTGCAATAAGGGCGGTCGCTTGCGTGACTGCATGGAGTATGCATAAAGCCTTGGCGTTCGGATGGTGTGAGCCTCTCGGCTGCGCAGCCCGCATATGGTGCGAAGCAGCAGCCTATCGTCTGCGCCACGGTAGCTGGCTGATCGTGCTAGCTCCTTGTTTTCCGGTTCTTTGCAGTAGGCGATACAGCATTACGGGTTTGGCTCGGCGGCAATCGATCTCGCAGTTCGTTGAGACAGCGACCATGTCATTGCTGCGCTCGTCAAACTTTGCCTGAGCGGATCTTTCCTCGTCCCGGGCGGCTTGCAGGTCTTTGACTTAGACCTGCCTTCTCCGCCTGCAGGGTGCCTACATGGAACTCGAACTCTCTCCAGCGAATCAGACGAGGACTTTGCGGATTTTCGGCTCTGACTCTCCGACTGAAGCGCTAGGCGATTTGAATCCTGGCGCGCCCGATACACTTCCGCGTTCAGCCGGCGCTCCTGAGCCTGGACGCGCTCATCCAGGCGCGCGCGTTCGGCCTGGGGCTTTGCCTCATTGAACTCTTGCCGTCGACGGTCCGCATCCGCCGTCAAGCGCAATTGCGCACCTTCAGATCGAGCAGTTGCCAGGATCTTCTGGCAATTTGCGACCACCGCCTTCAGGGGCACCTGGACGGTCCCTGCCCCGTGGTCACGCCGGCGATCCAGGCGCGCAAGGGTGCATCGATGTGCATCCTGTCCGACAGCACGGCTCCGGTGCGGCCGGATGCGGCCACCGTCGAGCGAACGGCCGACCTCACGATCGCCTGCAAGGGCTGCTAAACGCGATTGTGAGAGCGCCGCAGCATTGAAAATACAGGCGATAGCACGCCTACACTGTGACCACGCTGCCGGTCTGCGCCAGTGCGGGGGAACACGCGCTTTGGGGCATGGCGTGGCGAGTTGCGGGCTCGACAGGACTCCAAAACCGTCTCGACCCAGGAACCTTTGATGACGCTTTCCGCAGGGGCGCGCAAAGGAGCCCGCGATGCAGCCTCGACTCCAGCACGCCGTCGCCGCTGTCGAAGGCCACGGCGATCAGGCGCGTCGCCGATCTCTCGATCATCGGGAAAGGATAGCTGCACGTGATCGTGAAAGAGATTGAAGCCACGGATCCGCCGCGCCAGCGCATTTCCAGCTAGCAAAGGGAACGCCCGATCGCGAAGCGGAGCAGACACTGCAGTCATCAGCAACCATTGCGTGCGACATTTGGTTCAACTCAGGCTGTTCCAAGCAAGGCGCGCTCCCGTGACGTACTCGTGGGTTCCCCGGAGTTCCTCACCGGCTACACCTATCTGCATCACGATGTTGCGGCGCGCCCTGTCCAATGTATTGACAGGGCTCGCGTGCAACACCTTAGGGTGTATCAACACGAGCGAGCCAGGCGCACATTCCGCACAAACGCCCGACCTTTCGTCCAAGCTCGGTCGTATCGCCGACGCCTGCTCTGCGATGGCGGCCTCATCCGTGATCAGGTGCGAGCCCGGAACAAAGCGTGTCGCACCGCCCTCTTCTTTCATCCCGTCCAGGCACACCATGATGCGCAGTTGGCGGGACGTCTTGGCGGAGAGGTACTGGTTCGGAAAATCGCGATGCCAACTGATGCGCCTTCCCCATCCTGGGTGCTTGATGGTCGCGTTGATGAGGTGGGCGACCAGTTCGTCCGTTCCGAGCGCATGCCGGGCCGCGCCGATGCTGGAGTCGTTGAACAAATCGCCGAACAGGGAGGAATACCGCGCCAGGTTGCCGGCAATGAAGACGGCGTCTCCGACGTTCGCGGCCCCCACACCGTTCCGTCCCGCGTCCGACAAGTCCTTCTCGAACACGAAGTCCGCCTGCAGTTCGGACTCTTTCATGTCGCTCGTCAAGTCAAGAACGCGCCGCAACTCTGCGCCCATGACACCCAGCGCCTTGGCGCTGAACGCAGATCCCGTGACGGCAAAACCGTTCGCTTCATACGCATCCTTCTCGAACATTAAGGCCCTCCTTACAAGCCGTAACAACAACCCGACCTTTGGGCGATTCGCATCGTATCGAAGCTTTCCGACACTGCAGTTGATGCAACGCAAATGCGCATCAATCTCGTTACGATCTTTATTTGAAAGCACCATGAAAACAAAAGTTGGTGTTTCGATGCTTCTGGCCACCCTTGTGGCCTCTGTGGGAACCGGCGTGTCGGCCGTGGGTACCGGCGCCGCGACTGCGCCCAGCAATCTACCGATAGATGTGGTGACCAAGGTCTGGACCGATGCGAACTACCGTTCGGCCCTGCAGGCTGCGCGCACCGATGAATCTGATCAGCTAAACCAATCTTGGACTATCAGCTCACCGACAAAGAGCGCCTTGGGGTGTTCTGTGTGAAGCTTAAAAGCAGCAAGTTTTCCTCTACCCTGTGGAAAACTCCCCGCGGCCCATCGAATGTTGATAACCCGCTTACGAGACCCAAGGGCGCCGGGCAGCGCGACGATACCTGGCTGGAATTGAGCACGAGCCCAGTCTTCTTGGGCAAGGATCAGCCAATCGTTCGAGCGCTCTTCTGCGCAAAGTAGAACCACTCGTTGCCAGGCAGCGCCCCCGGATTCGGGAAGACCACAAAGCCATCGGCAGGAGCTTTCACTTCGCGGCCATCGTGCCGCAGCCCGATGACTTGCCCGGCCACCACGGGATCGAAGCTTTTCCACGGTTGGGCAAAGCGGTCATCGCCATGCTCGCGATCCACCACGTCCTCAAGTCGCAGGACCTGGAACTTGGACGCTGGCGGCTTGAGCGCAAGCGCTGTCAACCCCAGCACGGCCAGTGTCTGCCGGATCGCACGGTAGGCCACACCGCGACCGCCTCCGGGTCGATGCTGTCCGCATTCCAGCGTCACGCCGTAGCCGCCACGCGAGCGCATGTACTCGGACGTGCCGATGCCGTACCCAGTGTCCAGCAGAGCGGCATTGGCAGACTGCTGGGCCCGCTGGCGCCGCTGAACGCCCCGGGCATACACATCCATCCAGCCCTCCACCACGCGCCGAGGCTCGAGGTGCGCGACCAGACGCTCCTCTTCCTGCGAATGCTAGAAAGGCTCCAGGGTGCCGGTGTTGTTGGTGGGGCCGACCATGGTGAAGGGCTGCCCCGGGGTGTGAAACGAGTGCAGGTCGAGCAGCACGTCATGCGCGTCCAGCAAGGGGCATAGGACATTCGCAATCTGGTCCTCGTAGTCGGCAGGTTGGGCACCGACACGCAGATTGCGGTTGAGGTTGCGGTCCCCTTGCCGGGTGCGCTGCTGATAGGCGTAGGGATTCGTCACCGGCACCATCGTGAGGACACCACGTTCGATGCCGAAAGCTCCTGCGTATTTCGGAGTTCCTGGACACCAAGTTCGGCACCGTTGACTCCTGCCCGTCGCTGCACTTGAGCTTGATCCAGTCAGCCCGCTTTCAATATGCGCCAGGACACTGTAGCCATCGAGTTTGAGTTCGTAAAACCATGCTCCAGGGTCAGGAGGCAGGCCATCCACCAGGGTGGCTAGTGTGCTGTCCCGCTGATACGTGAGCAAAGTCGATGCAGCTTTTCGAGAATCGAATCAGCGGTGGCGGTCCACTTGAAAGGCTGGCAGTCAACATTGTGGGCTGCGACGAATTGATCGATGCGCTGCACGAGTTGTTTGACACTGGTGAAGGAGCCGCGGCGGATCGCCTTGTCGGTGATCAACGCGAAGAAGCGCTCGACCTGATTGAGCCATGAGCTGTAGGTCGGGATGAAGTGCATGTGCCAGCGTGGCCGACTCGCCAGCCACGCCTTGATCTTTGGGTGGCTGTGGGTGGCGTAGTTGTCAACGATGCAGTGGACATCCAGCTGGGCTGGAACGGCCTTGTCGATCTCGCGCAGGAATGCGAGGAACTCCTGATGCCGGTGGCGCGGCTTGCATGCGGCCAGCACCGCGCCGTTGAGCACATTCAGCGCTGCGAACAGCGTGGTCGTGCCGTGGCGCTTGTAGTCGTGGGTGACCCCTTCGATGTAGCCAAACCCCATGGGCAGCATCGGCTGCGTGCGCTCCAGCGCCTGGCATTGGCTTTTCTCGTCCACGCAGATCACCAGCGCGTTGTCCGGCGGACTCAGGTAAAGACCGACCACGTCGCGCAGCTTCTCGATGAAGAACGGGTCGTTGGACAGCTTGAAGCTCTCGGTGCGATGCGGCTGCAGCCCGAAGAGCTGCAAGTAGCGCTGCACGCTGGTCTTGGAGATGCCAGTTTCAGCGGCCACTGTGCGCACGCTCCAGTGCGTCGAGCCGTTGGCAGGCTTGGTGTGCAGCGTCGTCTTGATCAGGTGCGCCACCCGCTCGTCGTCGATAGTGCGCGCCGGGCCAGGGCGAATGTCGTCGTACAGGCCGGCGATACGACGCTCGATGAAGCGCGTGCGCCACTTGCCCACCGTCTGCTTGGCCAGCCCCAGTCGCGCGGCGATTGCGTTGTTGGCCTCGCCTTCGGCGCTGGCCAGCACAAGGCGCGCGCGGTTGCTCAATGCTGCCGACAGCGAGCGACTGCGCGCGAAAGACTGAAGCTGCAAACGCTCTTCGTCCGTCAGCACCAACTCGGCCTTGGGTCTGCCTGTTCTCATTGCGGTATCTCCGTTGCAAGATACCGAAAAGGTATGCACGACTAATGCCAGTTATCTGCGGGACAGCACACTAGCTGAGGTGAGCTTGCGGTCCTGTCCAGTGCTCTGCTTGCTATCAGACATGAAGTATCCTGCTTTGTAAAACTACACTTGACGCAGACCCGCGTGCGCCCATCATTGCTTCTCGCAAGGCGGGCGGAAACGGGCCGGGTTCAGAACAAAAAATGAAATAAGGGGAGGTGCGCGATGGCATTGAGCGACTATTTCAAGGGGCCCGAGCACAGGGCGGCCGCAACGCGGCTGGAGACCGAGCTTCAGTCGCACCGGCTGCAGTCACACAGAGACCAAGAGGTGCTGCAAGCCAAACAAGATGAGCTTGTGGCTCTCCGGCTGCAGTCACAAAAAGACCATGAGGTGCTGCAGGCCAAATACGATGAGCTTGTGGCCCAGAATAAGGCGCTCGGACTGTTCGATTTACTGGCAGTTCAGGACCAAATTCGCACCGAGCAGGCCCTCCTCGTCAACACTCGCGCAGCAGTTCAGGATCAAATTCGCAGCGAACAGGCGCTCCTTATCAACACTCGCGCTCAGAACGCCAAAAAAGAGTCGGAGCTGGCCGCTGCACAAAAAGCCCTTCTCGACAACACTCGCGCTCAGATCGCCTCGCACGAGGCTGACCTGGCCGCTGCGCAGCGGCAGCTTCAAAACCTCCAGGCACAAATTCTCGGCGCTGAGGATGCAATCCAGTTGGAATCATTCGCCCTCTATGAGCCTAAGTTCCAGTTCACGAACAGTGCTGAGTACAAAAAGAGACTGGACGAAAACCGGGAAGACCAAAAGAGCACTGCTCGGGGCTTGAGCGCCGCGATCGATGCGTTCGACAACTACGCTGTTGAATTTACGAAGGCGCAGTGGAAGAAGATGCGCAAGGATGTGATGAAACTGGCGTTGAGGTCCTTCAACAGCGAGAGTGACTATTGCGTTGACAACGTCAAATTCAGCAATTTGGACAAGATGGAGGAGCGCATTCGCCGGTCCTTCGCCACATGCAACACCTTGGTGAAGGCGATCGACGCTTTCTGGAAAGACATCGTTTTGGAGCGCAAGCTGGAAGAGCTCTACCTTGCGCACGAGTACCAGATGAAGCGTCAAGAGGAAAAAGAGGCGATCCGCCAAGCCCGCGAGGACCAGCGCGAGCAGGAAAAGCTTGAGAAAGAGATCCGGGAAGCCCGCGCGAAGATCGACAAAGAGCGCCGCCATTTCACCGGCGCCATCCAGAAACTTCAGTTGCGCCTCACTGCATCGACTGACTCTCAAGAGCGTGCTGAGCTGCAGACGCGCATCGAAGAGATCACAGGCCAGAGCGTCAAGCTCGATGATGAGGAGCGGCTGCTGGACTACCGCGAGCAGAACGCACGTGCTGGCTACGTCTACGTCATTTCCAACATCGGAGCCTTCGGCGAAGGCATCTTCAAGGTCGGTATGACGAGAAGACTGGAGCCCATGGACCGGGTCGACGAGCTGGGTGACGCCTCAGTGCCCTTTCGGTTTGACGTGCATGCACTCGTCTTCTCGGACAATGCCCCGGCATTGGAGGCCAAGCTGCATACGCATTTCGCAGCCGGCAGACTGAACAAGGTCAATGGACGCAAAGAGTTTTTCCGTGCTGATCTCCAAGAGATCGAGGCCGTGATCCGGGTCAATTACGACGCGGTAGTGGAAGTGGTTCATGCGGCTCCAGCAGAGCAGTACCGGGAAAGCTTGCGGTTGGCTATGCCTGTGCCAGCAATCCAGATCGCTGAGCAAGCAGCGATGGGTAAGTGACGCGACATGCCTTTGGCCTCGCGGAAGCTGCGAATTTCTGCAACTATCGTTGAGCGCTGCCGGATCATGCGTGGCCGCGATTCCCGCTTTCCGACTTCCTTATCCGACCAGTGCTGTGCAATTTCCATTCTGACGTGTGATGCGGTCGTTGCGGCTGCAATGCCGAGCATTGCCAATGACGGCTCAGCAGCGATTGCATTCAACCGTGTTTTGAAGTCGAGCGCGTACTATCGGCCAGAAGGAGACATTGGAGGAGCATGGCTACAACACAGATCAATGACTTTATCGTTCGTCTGATGACCGGCCAGCGAACGACGTTGCGGCGACTGCATCCGTTGTTCCAACAGTTTGAGCCGTACCGCCGCCCAAGCCCAGGTACCGGCGGGGAAGTGCCAGTTCCTGAGAGCGCCGAGGCGTTCCTTACCGCGACCGGCTACGGCGATATCGCTGAAGTACTGAGCTTCCGCGCAGAGTGGATGCACCTGATTGATCGTGGAAAGTTGGCTGGGTGTGTCATCTGCTCAGGATGACGGTGGCAACCAATATGCTTGTCCAACGTCTGATAATAAGATCTATTTTATTCGCGCTGCTCATCTGAATACGTGCTCATAGCTGCTTCAATCGGTGATTTTCTAGAGGGGCTTGAACTTCGCCGCTTCGATCTCGAAGGATGGAGAAACGGGCTTGAGTTGAAGCCGTGCAGCTGAGAGTACATAACTTTAAGTTTTGGAGCCGCCTTCAGGGAAAGCCCACCATATACAAATGAGGGAAATAATGTCCAGCCATCTTCAAGAAATAGAGGAGCTAACCGATTTAATGAGGAATGAGTGGCTTGATGTCAGGCTATGCATTGAGCTGCTTGGCTATGATCCGGCGGAAACACTGCTTGTCGCATTTGCGGAAAGCGAAGATGAAATGGAGTATTCAATAATTGTCACAAGAGATCGGCGAATATTTGAATGCTCCCGTAGTACAAATGAAATTGCCGAAATAAAATTCAGCAAAGTAGAAGAGCTTCCGAATTCGGAAGAAACTTTTAAGTTGACTCCAACGATTAAATTGGCGCTGAGCATTCAGGAGAATTTATAACAAACTGCTCTCGGCCATCCGCTGACCTTGACGAACGACTGCTTGAGGCAGGCAGCTCTCCCAAAACCCGGTCTCGGCAGCTAAAAAGTGTCTACAACCCGAGGCAACTCAGATCGACAGTGTCTTCAACTTTTTGGGGATCTGTTCCGCGAGAAACGCCATCAGTGCCCGAACTGTTGGCGATTGATGGCGTTGCAGGGGGTAGACCAGTTGGACTTTCAGCGCGGACATTTGCCAGCCTTCCAGCACCCTGACCAATTGCCCCGATGCGACCAGCGGCGCCGCCTGAAACTCGGGCAGTACAGCGATTCCGAGTCCGTCCAAGGTAGGCGCAAGCAAGGCGTCGGAAGGGCCGATGACCAAACGTGAACGCAAAAATCCTTTTGCGGTTCTGTTTCGCGAATGCAGCTTGATTTCTGCTGCGTCCCTCGACTGCAGAAGGCCGGCGTGCGCACTGAGTTCACCTGGATGCTGAGGCAACCCGTATTGGCTTGCATAGGCGGGGCTTGCAAACAGCGCTGGGCGCACGGTGCCGATGGCACGGGCCTTCAGGCTGGAATCGGCAAGTTCGCCAATGCGCACGGCCAGATCAATGCCTTCTTCGACGATGTTGACGTGGCGGTTGCTGAGCTTGACATCGAGTTCCAGATGTTCGTGCTGGAACAGGTACTCGGTCACCAGCGGCAGCAGCACGACTTTGCCAAAGGTCGCGGACGCAGCCAGACGAACGCGACCCCCTGGCGTTTGATCCGGAGAAAAAACCTCCTGGGTGACGGCGTTCAGTTTATGGATCAGTGGACCTGTTCCGTCTAGCAGGCGTTGGCCTGCATCAGTCAATGCGAAGGCTCGGGTATTGCGCTTGACGAGGCTGACCCCTGCTGCCGTCTCCATGCGCGCCAGGCGGCGCGACAAGGTTGATTTCGGAACATCCAGTTGGCGAGAAGCCCGTGAGAGGCTGCCCGCCTCCGCGATCTTGATGAACCACTGCAGATCGTCGATCGAGTAGTTTTCATTGTTCATATTTTGGTACACCGGTGTCTACACAACGAGTCTATTGGAATAAGGTCAAACCATCAACAATGGGGCTTGTTGCGGGTCGAACAAGCCCACATGGATCGCTTCCTTGCCTGGCCGCAGACCCGCTTCATTCACAACCATTGCACACTTTCAAGCAACTCAAATGACCATACTCGTTACGGGCAGCACGGGGCTTATCGGCTCCCATGTGGTGGCGCTGCTAGCCGCGCAAGGCGCAGACGTTCATGCACTCACAAGAACACCAGAAAAGCGACAGTTTCCACCCGGCGTTACGGCCGTCAAGGGAGACTTTCAGGATGTGGATTCGATGCGCGCGGCCATGGGTCGCGCAAGAACGCTTTTCTTGCTCAACACGGTGGCCGCAGACGAAGTCACCCAGGCACTGATTGCACTCAACCTGGCGCGCGAGGCGGGTATCGAGCGTATCGTGTACCTGTCTGTCATGCACAGCGACCGCTTCACCGATGTTCCGCATTTCACGGGAAAGCACACGGTTGAACGCATGATCGAACAGCTTGGAATGCACGCGACCATTCTGCGCCCCGCTTACTTCATGCAGAACGACGATGCCTTGATTCAGTCCAGTGTTCTGGAGCGGGGCGTGTATCCCATGCCCATCGGCAGTGCAGGCATTTCCATGGTGGACGCGCGTGACGTGGCGCAGGTTGCCGCACGGCATCTGCTGCGCCGAGACGCGGCAAGCGAACCCTTGCCAACGCAGGTGTTGGATGTCGTGGGGCCCACAGCGTTGTCGGGTCGCACCGCCGCCGCTGTCTGGAGCGATGTGCTGGGCAAGACCATCCTGTACGCGGGTGACGACATCGGGCCTTTTGAGGCACAGTTTCGGAGCTTTGCACCCGGGTGGATGGCCTATGACATGCGGCTCATGATGGCGCGCATGCAGTTGGATGGCGAGCTGGGTTCCGCTGCCGCAGTCGAACGTATGCAGCAAGAACTGGGCGCCCCGTTGCGCAGCTACCGCGACCATGCGCTGGAAACGGCTAAGCGCTGGAGGGCTGCCCCATGAAGGCAGAAAACACCCTGCCGTCCATTGTCGTTGTCTACCATTCCGGTTACGGCCATACACGGCGATTGGCGCAGGCCGTTGCCCAGGGCGCAGAAGCCGCATTGCTGGAGATCGATGCGCAAGGTACTCTGCCCGAGTCCGCCTGGATGCGACTGGCTGCCGCGGATCTCATTGTGCTGGGCTCACCCACTTATATGGGCAGCGCGAGTTGGCAGTTCAAGCGATTTGCCGATGACTCTTCCGCCGCGTGGATGGCCCAGAAATGGAAAGACAAACTCTTCGCAGGCTTCACCAACAGCGGAAGCATGAGCGGTGACAAGCTGTCCACCTTGCAGTACTTCATGACATTTGCCATGCAACACAGTGGCCTGTGGGTGGGCACCGGCATGATGCCCTCCAATACCAAGGCAGCCCTGCGCAATGACCTGAATTATGTCGGTTCATCTTCAGGCGCGATGGCCACAACCCCGGTCGATGCGTCGGTTGACGAAGTGTTGGAAGGTGATATCGAGACGGCCAGACGCTTTGGTGAACGGCTTCAGGACGTTGCGAAGCGCTACTCGAATGCGTCGCCTCACGAGGCGTAACAGGTAACTTCTTTCAGCATCCTGGGCTTCAGCCGCGGGGCCAGCCTCCATCGGGAATCTCGGCATCGAGTTCCGGCCCGCGGGTCGGGCCGGATTGCGTCTGTGCACGACCCAACTCGGCTGCTCGCCAATATTAAGCACCGTTCGATACATCAATGGACTTGCAATCATGAACACACTTCTTGGAAAACGCGCTTTTGTCACTGGCGCAAGCCGCGGAATCGGAGCTGCGGTCGCGCGTCGCCTTGCGTCTGAAGGTGCCGATGTCGCAATTGGCTACGAGAAGTCCGCCGCGGCAGCGGATGTGATTGCCAAGGCGATTCGTAGCACCGGACGCAATGCGGTCACGGTTCCGATGAGCGCAGCCGACCCGACTTCAGTGAAAGCAGCGGTCGATCGCGCTGCGGCAGAACTCGGCGGGCTCGACATCCTGGTCAACAACGCCGGGATCTTCCGCACGGGCTCCATCGAATCCGCCAGCCTCGCGGATATTGACGAGACCCTTTCAGTCAACCTGCGCGCGGTCGTCGTCGCCACGCAAGCGGCGCTCGCCTACATGAGCGATGGTGGCCGAATCATCAACACAGGCAGCAACCTGGCGACTCGTGTGCCGGGAGGCGGAATGACCTTGTATGCGGCAAGCAAAGCCGCATTGATCGGCCTCACCAAGGGCCTGGCACGCGACCTCGGCTCCCGCAGTATCACCGTCAACGTCATCCACCCGGGCTCAACCGACACGGACATGAATCCTGCGGACGGCGAGCATGCGCAGTTCCAGTTGCAGCGCATGGCGATTCCGCGTTACGCGGACCCCGACGAGTTGGCCGCTCTGTATGCCTTTGTTGCCAGTCCGCAGGCTAGGTCGATCAACGGAGCGGAACTTACGGTGGACGGCGCAGCCAACGCATAAATTTGGCCTCATCGCGTTGTTGCAGCGAGCGATCTTCTCGCTCGTTCGGACGGCGTAGTAGCGATGAACGTGCGCCGCTTCTTGACTTTGCCATCGCCAAGATATTCCCCGACAGATCCTCAAGCTGCTTTTGGTCACGGGGTGAAGCGGTTGTGAAAGCAGCCGTCTTCGATCCCGGTCTTTTCTGGCAATTGTTGGCGCCGACCGGAATTTGAGCCACTTTTCAAGTAGTGCCGAAGTAAAAGCGAGCCAGGTGTTCAACCTACCCTGCTGTTTTTAAGCGGCGGTGTGCAAGGAGTGATCACCATGGACATGATTGGCAAGATCCGACGGCTGCACGCGAGGGACAAGCTGTCTTGCGGGAGTGCCACCCGAAAGCTGCCGTTAATTTGCTGCACGCTGCCGCTGGAAATCCCGGTGTCTGCATACGGCAAGCTATAGTTTGCTGGCTTAACGCGTGCCGGATTTCATTGATTTTTTATGCCTGGATATCTGAACAGGCCATCTCTCGCAAAGCTATGCAGCAAGCCGCCTACAGGGGAAAACAGTGTCCAGAATATCCCGCACGGTCCTGCTCATCCCGCAGGTTTTGCGGTCTAAATTCATTCGTTAGCGTTCACCCCTAAAGCCATGCACGGACTTACTCAAGAGGATTCATCGCTGATCGGATTTGTCGTAGCGTGTTACTTCTGTGATGCCATCGACAGCGAAGAGCTCAACAGGTGGGCCGAGCACATGATTGCAACGCGAGAGGGTTATCCGGACTACATGCTGGATCTGCTGTACTTCGACGAAGCGCGTTTTCACATCTTTCGGGTTATTGGGTTCACCCCATCGGAAGAAACATCAGAAAAAGAGGATCAAGCAATCTGCGGCATCGCATACTTACGTGGGCGCCCCCAGGCTGATGGTCCAGCGATTGATGTTGCGTTCAATGCACTGATAGAGTCTCCGGCAATCAAAGAAAGGTTTCTTCCAACCTTCCCGTTCCTGGAGGTCCCACTTGAACGCTAACCTCCCTACAGTCAAGCGGACCGCTACAAGCTGTGCTTGTGGTTCCCTCCGCGTTTCGCGCTCCGGCGTCCGCTTACTTCCACGTTAAGCCTCATGAACGAAATAGTGCTGCGTGACCTCGGTATCTCCGAAGGCATCCTTCAGCATTTGCGTGTATACGAGCCTTCGTCTCCGCTCGGGTTTAGGGTTCAGCCAGCGCAACACTGGCGTTCATCTCCAATCGCGCAGCGCAGTATTGTTCCGCTGTGGGAGTGCGGCACTGTGCTGACGTACTTCGATCAAAGCTCGGCCACGTACCGAAGGTGCTCCATAGAAGACCCTAAGACAGATTGGTTCAGCTACCGGTCATTTCAGGCAGCGCTGGCTCAGCTGTTCATCGAGTTGTACGAAGATGAACTGCCAGACGAGGAGATGCTCGCTATTGCCAAGAAAGTTGGCTTTCGTTATGCAGAGCGCCTCATTGCAGAGTCCGCGGGCCTAAATCGAGAGGCTTATCACGCCTGGGCCTCAGCTTTTCCCCGGGCGTGTGAGGCCTAACCCTTTGTCGGAGCGGACCGCCATCGGAAAGCCGCTTGGCCCGCCAACCGGTCTGGTCCATCATCCGTCTAGCGGGCCAACGCCTGGAAGGCGTTGGCCTCTCAGCTCAAACGTTGAACATCCGCTTTCATTTGCGGTGACTGGCTGCTCCTGGCCGATAGTACTCATTCCTTTGCGGTCAGCGTATGACTGCAACCAGCCTCAAGCCGTCGTCGACTTTCGCTTCCCGAATGGCCGCTCTTGGTGGCGGAAGTCTGGCTGGTCGCTCCAGCGCGTTGTATCACCCAAGAAGGCGACTCGACAAAGCTGAGCAGATGCTCACGTCCGCGATTTGGAAATTACCACGAGAGCCGAACTGAGTGCCCAGCTCCGGCCGTTCCAGCTGTCCAACTCAGTTCGTCCCCGCAGTCCATCAGCGACCGAAATACGCATGAGCTCTGCAACGCCGGCAAACCAGCGCGCCGGGGTGACCGTGGTGCCCCACGAGGGCAAGATTGAACAGACTCTGTTCATCATCAGCCGCCCAGGGTCCAGCGAGGCCGTCAACAAGGTCGTTCAGGCGATCAAGACCGTTGGCGCGCAGACTTTGACGAACTGACAGGGGTCCTAAACTCTTGTACTCGCCGCGAATGCGCCTGGCGAACAAGAGCCGGGGCACAAGCTGAGGGTCTCTCCGGGTGCCCCGGAGAGATGCCTCGGCGGTTTCACTTGAATCCGCGATACATGGCCTCGGCAATCAGGCCACGGCCAGCAAGCCCTGTGGGGGAGGACAGCAGTCCTGCCCCTGTATCCAGGACATCCGGGAGGCTCAATCCGTACAGAAACGGGAACTCGGGCAGGTTCAGCAAATTGTTGGAGCGGGTGCCATCTGGCTCCGTGCGCAGATGCAGCAGCCCTGAAGGTCCGTACTTGGCGATGACATTCACACGCCGCAAGCCGCTTTGCACGTAAAACTGGACGCCCCCATCCCATTGCAGTTGAGCGGCACTGCGCATCTCCATATGCCACGTGGATGGCCAGTGCCCACCCACGTACAAGATAGGACGAAATGGGTCGTAGCGAGGGTTCTTCTTGATGAAGCTGATTTCGATGCTGGGAGCCAATGACATGAAAGCCTTTCCGCCCTGAGGGCACGCGTTAGCGAAGAAAGGCAACTCGAACACAGGAACATCACGATCTGCAGGTCTTGCCTGCCGGGGACTATATATGGTGTGTCGTCATTCTCCAAAACACCATAGGTAGCGTTGACTAAATTTACAGAATGTGAAACCTGTTGATAAAATCAGTGGTTTCGACAAGGCCTTGTGGTCCGGCAATGCGAGGACGAGGCGGACTGGCAACGCGTATATCCATGGAGGATGGCCAATGAGAATCTATGCATCGGGCGAGGCACAACACCTGAATGCCCCTGGTGAATTTTTGTCCCCGAACCCGTTCGGGCGCGTGGTCGGTTTGATCGATCTCGGCGACAACAATGGCTGCAATGAATTCGGCTGGACCGGCTTGAAGGCCGTCATCGACGTTGACGGAGAGGAGTTCGTCTTGGACTTCCCCGAGTTCACGCGCGTCGAAACGGATGACGGGATCGAGATTGCCAGTGGCGATGCGGGCACCATTCTGAGCTGGTGGCCATCGCGAGAAGATGCCCAGCGCTACGGCTTGCGCACGGTCTTCGCATAAAGCGGGAGATGCAGGGGTCTCAGCTGGTTTTCATCACTCTGCTCCGGCCCAACCTGCCGATTTACCTGGTGTCTGCACCCACCCCCAGATGATTCCCACGAGTTCATATGCAAGTATCTACCAGGATTTCCTGGCAGCGATGACGTGGATGACTAGCCTGGGGATCAATCTCCAAACCGGACGCACGTCCCGCTATGAAAAGGTCATGGGCTACTGGAAGGATGCCTACCGCACCGCCTCCATCGAGGAAGCGAACAAGGCGTTTCCAGACTTCGTCAGCTCCCTGTTTGAAATCGTAGAGTTCACACGAATCCATGAGGCCCTGCAGAATGTGCCATCGCGGGAGTTGACCTCCGTGATCGACAAGCTGAAAAAGGCAGTCAACGGCCCCATCGATGTGGCGAGTGAAACCCCAAAATCAACAGCCGCACGCAATTTCCTGTTCGAGGCCAGTGTAGCCGCCATGGCCCACCGGCCGGCGCGCAACGTGGAGGCCATATTGAATGCACGTAGCGATACCGGCATCAAGATCGAAGGGCGCAAGATTTGGGTCGAGTGCAAACGTGTGACCTCAGAACTGACACTGGAGGGCAACCTGCGCAAGGCCTGCTCACAGCTTCAGGACACATTCGAGGCTGAGGCGGGGTCAGATCATCGAGGGGTCGTCGCGATGGACGTGTCAAAGATCCTCAATCCGAGAGGAGATCTCCTTGTCGCCAGAAACGACGATGAGCTCTTAAACGCCGTAGCGCGCTTGCTGCAGGATTTCAGTTACAAGCACTCTGGTCTTTGGCGGCGCGTCTATGCCGAGAAAAGCCAGCGAAGTAATCGGCCCGTCCGCGCCGCAAACCGTACCGAAGAAACAAGTGGCGTTGGCCTGCTGGGTGTGGCAAGGTGGAACGCGGCGCCGACGAAGACCGATGTAGCAATGGTGCACATTGCCCGCGAGCCAGCGTGGTCATGGGCTGCGTCATCGACATTGGTGAGCCTGTGCCAGGCTTTTTGGCTTGGCCCAGACATCCCGTTTGAGAGAGTGATCAAGACGACGTACCCGAGTCGGTGCCACGTTCCACTTCTCATGATGGAGGATGCCATGGCACAACGCAAGCGGCCCACCACACAGTCGGCCATCACCCTGACACACCCCAACGCAGCCGGTATCGACATCGGCAGTGCCTCGCACTTCGTGGCCGTGCCGCCTGACCGCGATGACGAACCTGTGCGCGAGTTCGCCAGCTTCACGGCCGATCTCAACCGCCTGGTCGACTGGCTTGACGCCTGCAACGTGGATACCGTGGCCATGGAGTCCACGGGTGTTTACTGGATACCGTTGTACGAGCTGCTTGAATCTCGCGGCTTTACCGTGCTGCTGGTCAACGCCCGCCACGTCAAGAACGTCTCGGGACGTAAAAGCGATGTGCTGGACTGCCAGTGGCTGCAGCAGCTCATGAGCTTTGGGCTGCTGCATGGCGCCTTCCGCCCGGCCGAACAGGTCTGTGTGCTGCGCTGCCTGAACCGCCAACGCATGATGCTGCTGCGCAGCCAGGGGCGCCTGGTGCAGCACATGCAAAAGGCGCTGGCCCAGATGAACATCCAGTTGGCCAACGTCATCTCCGACGTGGTGGGCCAGACTGGGCAAAGAATTCTGCGCGCCATCCTCGCCGGTGAACGCAATGGGATGGCCCTGGCCAAGCTCAAGAGCGCGCGCATCCATGCCAGCGAAGACGAGATCGCCAAGAGCTTGCAGGGAAGCTGGCGGGCCGAACACCTGTTTGCCCTCAAGCAGGCGTTGGACGCGTTTGATTTCTGCGCCACCCAACTGGCTGAGTGCGACGCGCAGATTCAGGCGCAGTTGCAAGCGCTGCATGTTCGTGATGACGAGCCAGCAGCAGGCAGCAAGCGCGCACGTGGGCGTGCCCGCAATGCGCCGAAGTTTGATCTGCGCACGCAGCTGTTTCAGATGTGCGGCGTGGATCTCACGCGCATTGACGGCATAGACGTGACCACAGCGCTGGTGGTGGTGTCCGAGGTGGGCGCGGACATGGGCAAATTCCCCAGCGACAAGCACTTTGCCTCCTGGCTGGGATTGTGTCCCGGCACCAGGATCACCGGGGGCAAGGTCATGAGTGGAAAGACCAAACGCTGCGCCAACCGTGCGGCCCAGGCGCTGCGCCTGGCGGCAGCATCCTTGCGTTCGAGCCAATCGGCGCTGGGAGCGTATTACCGACGCATGTGCGCGCGCATGGACAAGCCCAAAGCCGTCACTGCTGCTGCCCACAAGCTAGCGCGGTTGATCTACGCCATGCTCACCCATGGGCAGGAGTACACCGACCAAGGGCAAGAGTACTTTGAGGAGCGTTATCGCCAAAGGGTGTTGCACAACCTCGCCCAAAAGGCCAAGGTCATGGGAATGCAGCTCGTACCGGGCGACAGTACTGTTTAAAAACCTCAGGAAAATCAACTGGTTATCTGTTGTTTCTTGAGAGCAGATCATCGGAACAGCTTTTCGGCTTTCATGCTTGGCGATGTCTGAATCGAGGGGAATGGTCGTTCAGTGCTCCCAATGGGCAGTGAGCCCAAGAGCAGATGCCTCAGCTGCGGACGCGCAGATTCAATATCGACTGGTGGAGGCCTTGTCGCAAGACCCCTGAAGCATGCACAGGCAATGCGCCAACGAAAAAGGGCCCAAAGGCCCTTCTCGGGATCCGCCCAGCGAAAGACCCATACGAGATTCTGTTGCCCCTGCTGGTGTGCAGGACCTGACCGATACCAGGCAGCAGGTCCATATCATCACTCGCTCTCAGACCGTCTTGCCATCATTTTAGCCCCCGGACGGCTCCTGCTTCAGGCCAGTCTGCAGCCCCAGAACTACTACTGAAACTGCGGCAGCAAGCAGCCTTCTTGAGCAGACCACGTGCCGGTCAATATCGCGCTCCAGATAATGTCGCTCACATCTCCAGACAGGAACAGCAGATCCCTCATAGCGCTGGCTACCATCGCGGCGCGCAAGAATTCATCCGCCTCCGGAGGTGTGCATAGGTGATAACTGCGGCCGGATTCTGTACTAATCAGGGCTCGTTGCAAGTCGATCGCGATCAGCACGGAGGTCAGCCTGAATGACCCTGAAGCCAATTGTGCGGTGATGTGCAGTGCTCCGTTGCCGCGCTGCACTATCCGCCAGTGGTACAGCTGCACATGCGGTTGTGATTGAACATCAGGCGCTGGACGGTCGTTGCCAAAGAAAAACCAAACCATGAAGACACCTCAGCTCCCGCAGGCAGCGCAGCATGGAAACTGAGCGCCCCTGATGAGGTCAGTCCAGCTTTCGCCCGAGGCCGCGACGAGCTTGCCACCCGTGTTCAAGGGGAAAGCCTCCGAAGTCATTGCGTGCATGGCGCTCAGTTCCCCAGGTTGATGATCAAGCCGACATCGAAGTCCGGGTTCTCATACTCTGTCGATCCCTTACCCAACGGATAGCCCCGGGGATTGCAGACAATGCGGCACCCTGCTACCTGATAGTCGAACGAGGTATGGGTGTGCCCGTGGATCCAGAGATGCGCACTTCCGACCAGTTGATCAGGCAGCCCCGAGCCAAAGGCCCCGGTGGCCAGATCATTGCGGTACCGCGCAGGCGTAGATTCCTTGCGTGGGTAATGGTGGGTCACTACCACCCGGGGTGCTGCGATGCCAGGCTCTTCCAACTCGCGTTGCAACCAGGCGCGGCTGGCTACATGGCGATCAACGGTGGCCTGGGGCGTGCACCCTTCGATGAGACGGTAGTCGGCGACGAAGCCTTGTGCTTCCCGCATGGAGGCCCTGCGGAGATCTGCGCCGAAGTATTCAAAGTCTGTCCATAGGGTCGCGCCCAAAAAGCGCACACCCTCAATCTCGATAGCGTCGTTTTCCAGGAAGTGCACGTCATGCGAACGTGCGGACTCGCGAATCCTGTCGAGTGTCCGCTCCCAATGACCGTGGTAGAACTCATGGTTGCCGGCGATCAGCACGATAGGCTTGTCGGGAAAGGTACTTCGAGTCCACGATGCCGCTGAATCGCCCAAGTGAATATCCCCGGCTAGCACTACAACGTCGGCAGATGCCGCTGATTCAGGATCTGGGCTGAAGGGTGAGAACTCGACGTGGAGATCTGAGAGAACGAGAATTTTCATGAAGGGGGTGCGTTGATGTTATTACGTACTCGGCTGGAAAGCGACAGCACTGCATAATTAATGGCTGAGGGAGAGACTTTCGCAGCACATGCGAATTCCACCTACAGAACAACTCGTGAGCAGTCGCCAAAATCCGTGACTGGAAAATCTAACTACTTCTTTTTTTAAAAACAACATGCCAAGCTACAAAGACCTTCTCGCTCAAAAACAAAACCTCGAAGCCCAGATCGAAGCTGCCCGCAAGTCTGAGATGAGCGAAGCACTTTCCACGATCCACAGCTTGGTCAAAGAATTTGGCCTCACCGCATCTGATGTGTTCCCCTCCGGCCGGGCCAAGAGCGCATCGAAAGGCTCCACTGTGGCTCCGAAATACCGGGACCCAAGCACGGGTTCGACCTGGACCGGTCGCGGCAAGGCGCCCTTGTGGATCGCGGGCAAGGACCGCGCCCAGTTTGAAATCAATTGACCTGACGGAGGTGCTACTCCACAGCACCTCTACCTAGATAGTTCATTCAACCTCGCTCGCAACAATTGCGACGAGCGCTCATCAAATCCACGCGCACCGTCGACGAGAACCAGGTTTGGACAGAATGGCCTGTAAAGCCAAGACCGATCGTCGACGGCGACCCATGAAGCGTAAACAGGTCGGTTGACAGACAGCCAAGCCGCACATTCCGCCTGCCTTTCGTATAAGGCGAGCGTGCTTGGCACTTCAAGCAACTGGGAATATCGCGGTGTCATTCCCACCACTCTCTCAGAAATGGCGTCTGACAGCAACGCCTTGATTTCTTTCAAATCTCTGTCATGGCGCCAAGTGCTACTCACCACGATCTCCAGATCGAGCCCGTCAATTGCAGACGAAAAACATGCCTCGCATTCAAAATGTCTAGAAGCATGGCAAAATTCAGGATGAAGCACGCCGTCAAAATCAAGAAACAGGACGGGTAAGCTTATTTGCTGAAATACGACCTGTTTGAGATTATTATTTCACGCAAGCATCAACGAAGCGTTCTAGGAACGCTTCCGTTGCTATGGCTGGCGATTGCAGTGATGTAATGTGTCGTGAGCATTCCTGTCCTATGTTTGAATGAACTTTCAATCCTATTGAGTTTCGCTAATTTAAATCGTTGGTGATGCGCAAGTGAAATTCATTTCTGCATTGATGCCTGTCAGCACTGACAAAGATGCCGCATCACTTTGACGTCTCAGCAAGCGATAAATGATCTCTTGGTTAGCCGCCACGTGCAGCGTCATTAAAATATTTCGCAGAAGTTCTTCTTTTCCTCCCCATGGGAGCGATTCGTTGTACGGCAGAGAGGATGGGTCGACCTTGGCCAAAAGCAACAACGCCAGCGCAATCGCTGCACTGGTTTTCTCGTCAGGGTTAAGTTCTCCTTCATCCCAAAGAAAGCCGCGCAACTGATCCGCCAGGCGCACCAATTGATGGTCTGGCAGGCCTTTGGGCAGTATTGCCTCCCACCCATCCGTTTCGAGGATCTTCATTAGATCCTCTCCACTGAACGAATCCGCTACTTTTATGTTTGGTGGTAGCATATTTTTATTTCTCGATTGGTTAGATTATTTTTATTTATTGAATAAATGTTGATGCGACAAGTTTGGCGTGGTCAAACTTGTCGCATGACGCCCCAATCGGGTCAATGTCGTCCAAAAAGAAGATTTACTCAAAAGTTGATTTCGGCCGTGCCTTGCAGCAGCTCCGTGAGGTTCGTGGCGTCACCCAGGAAGATCTAATACCCAGCTCAAGTCGTCGATCTGTTGGAAGGATTGAGCAAGGGTCGCAAGTTCCATCCTTTCGGACTATCGACAGCTTGGCAGAAGGGCTGAGAATTCACCCTCTGACCCTCATCGTGCTTGCGTACTGTCAAGACTCCAGCGCCGCGTCGGTGACCCAACTGTTTGAGACCATCAAGTCTGATCTCATCGAGCTGGTGGACGAAAAACGGCATGGCCAACCGCGGTCAAGCGGGCTCGAATAGATCTTGTTTGGCCAGCACGCGGAGCACCTCTGTGAGGGCCTCCACCGTCTCATCGCTTTGCTCTCCCAACACCCTGCTTACGATCTCCCGGTCTACGTTCAAGCTGAGCATTGCCATCGCTTGCTGAAGGGTGGATAGGCCGAACTGCTGGGTGTCCTCGATGGCATCGACTTCCTGGCTGCAACTTATAAGCAACAGGATTGCCATCTGCATAACTGGGCTTGCAAGGTGGTGCTCTTCCTCCCATCGGTCGCTGTAAAGCAGTGAGCGCAGACCCCGAGCAGTGCACAACAGCTGTGAATCGGACAAGGCATTTGGCAGAAGTCCCCTCCAGCCGCTCTTCTTGAATATGGAGGTTACATCTGCATGGCCAAAATTCCCTATCTCAGTGCGCTCAATAAATAACATAATATTCGTATAAAATTTTATGAGACAACTTTGTCCCATCGGTTGCTGAGTGCGAAGATAGCTGAACTTGGTCAGGAGATGATCGAAAACGACCAGCGTTTGCTGAAAAGGAAACACGGCGGTTGCTGCAACTCCCCAAAAAGGAAACCGATCAGTTGTCGAAGAACCATCACATACGCTTTGCTGTGAACGCTCACTTGAACATCCATCGCCTGGCCGAGATAGACAGGCAACTGCATGCGGCTGGGAGCCTCGGTGGAATCGAAACGCCGCGCTCTGGATGGGTGAAAACTTTGCGCTTGGCGATGGGGATGAGCTCGCTCGCTTTGGGCGAACGCACATCGATGTCCCCTCAGGGCGTTCGCCAGCTTGAGCGCGCAGAAGCCGACGGCACCATCAGCCTCAAGACCTTGGCCAGGCTTGCAGACGGGCTGGACTGCGAGGTCCGATATGTTCTGATTCCTCGCACCCGCCTAGTCGATCAAGTGCTGCGCAGAGCGCAGGAGCGGTCGATGGATATCGGAGCGTTGGCAAGGCGAGACGCGGCGGCCGGCCCCCTTGACACCGAAGGACTGCTGCAACTCACCCTCTTGCTTAGCGGCGTCAATCGTCGAGGTTTTTGGTAGCTCGCAGGTGAGGCACTGCATGATGCCAAGCAGTGACCTACCTAACTCAACAGACCGGGTGGGCCAGCCTTGCACAGACAGAGCCGGGGGCATGCCCTGGCTCTGCAATACACACATCGGTGAAGTGATCAAGAGGTGCGGTTGCGCATCCAAGAAGGGTGATAACCGTGATCAGGGTGCAGCATCAGGAGTCATGCGGCGCATCGAGTCCCCCTTGAGCTCAATCGTGTGCTTGTTATGCAGAACACGGTCCAAGATGGCGTCCGCGATCGTTGGCTCTCCCAAGAAGTCGTGCCAGGTCTTGGTCGGCAACTGTGATGTGATGAGGACTGACTTTCCCGGGACCCGATCGTCGATAACTTCCAGCAGGTCCTGCCTCCCACGCGCCCCGATGGGAGCAACGCCCCAGTCGTCAAGAATCAGCAACTGCTGCTTGGCAAGCCGTGTGCGCACGGCGGGCAAGCTTCCATCTGCGTGAGCGACCTCAAGTTCCTCCAGAAGCCGGGGCAGACGGCAGTAGAGAACTCCGTATCCCTTGCGCGCGGCCTCTCGCCCCAACGCGCAGCCCAACCACGTTTTTCCCGTGCCAGTGGGGCCCGTGATGACGACGTGCTGCCCACGCTGAATCCATTGGCACGTGAGCAGGTCAATGACTTGTCGTTTATCAATGCCTCGCTTGGCAGAAAAGTCGATGTCTTCCGGAAACGCGTTTGCCGCCTTGAGCTTGGCGCCCTTGAGCAGCTTTGCAAGGCGACGGCTTTCCCTCTGGGCAAGTTCCGCATCGACGAGCAGTCCCAACCGGTCGTCGAAGCCGAGAGAGTGCGTTGCCGGGTTGTTCAGTTGGTCGTCATACGCCTGGGCCATGCCTGGCATGCGCAGGGTGAGTAGTGCTTGACGGGTCGGGTTACGCATTCTGGTTGCCTTGTTGGTAGTAGCCTGCGCCACGGACATTGGTATGGACGGGCATGTCGTTGCTTGTTGGCAAAGTCTCGGCTTTGCCCTCCAGTTGGTGCTGGAGCAGAGAGCGGATGCTCTTCACAGTTGGCGAATGGATTGAGAGCGCCTTGCCGCACGCCAGCTCAAAACGCTCGGCCGTGTATTTGCGCTCAAGCTTTTGCAAGGTGCCACATGCATTGAGTGCCGCAGCCGGATGGCGCGCATCTGCCAGAAGACGCTCGACGACTGACAGTGCACCCGGGCCTACACGTTGGGCCCAATCTTTGTATCGCTCTGGTGTGTGATCGGCCCACGCCAGATGATGTTCTGGCATGTGCGCGCGATGAGTCGATTTGCGACCCAACGCGTCGGACCGGACATGCGAAGCGACGCGGTTGCGACCATGCAGAATTTCGACAACGGTTGGTGTGCAGCGAGCGGTGACTGATTGGTGCACGAGCCGATACGGAACCGAGTAGAAGTGGCCTTTGACAGCGATGTGATAGTCCAGCGGCACGCGCAGCGGCCCTACCCAGTCACCAAACTCGTATCGAGCGGGAAGGGGCAACAACGCAGGCCGGTCGATTGACTCGAAGCGTTCGCGACGGCTCTGCTGGTATCCCCGCATGACCCGGTCATTGATGATACGAACGCATTCTTTGATGGCTCCGTTCAGCTCTGCCTCCGAATGGAAGAGTCGGTTGCGCAGCCTTGCGATGCCCCACCGCAAGAACAACAGCACGCCGCCTTCCACCACCGCCTTGTCTTTGGGCTTGCGGGCCCGTGCCGGCAAGATGACAGTCCCGTAGTGTTCTGCCATATCCGCGTACGCCGGGTTCAGTACTGGGTCAGATCCGGCTTTTTGCACGGCCGATTTGAGGTTGTCCGGAACCGTGATTCGGGGGACGCCACCCAGGGCCTCATACCATTCGCAATGCGCGTGGATCCAGTGCTCCTGCTTCTGCGATGGCACACCAAGTGCAAACAGGAGGCCGCCGACACCGGCCGAACCAATGAAGATTTCAGTGTGGTGGCTCTCGCCTGTCGTCGGATCTACCCAGTACATTGTGGTACCCGAGAAATCGGCCCAGCCCCGCTCGCCGGGCTCGTACTGTTGCCGCATGGACAGTGGCAGCTTCCCGGCCCATTCCACATACAACTCGTTGAACCTGCTGAGCTCGTATGCTGAGGCAGGGTCTTCTTCCTTGTATTCGACCCACAGCAAGGTGCGGGTAACGCCCTTGCGTTGCAGTTCGCGATGGACATAGGACCAGTCGGGCACCCGTTTGAACTGCCCTCGATGGCCCTGTCGATTGAACTTCAGGCGAAGCTGGGTTTCGTTCAGGGACTCCAGGTTTGCCAGGTCGATTCCGTGCTCTTTGATGAGTTCCCTGTACCTTCGCACCGTGTTGTAGCTGATGCCCAGCTCTCGGCCCATCTCCCGGTTTCCTGAAGATGAATTCAGAAGGAGCCGGATCCTCGTGTGAATTGTGTTCACGTTTTCTCCATAGGCGATCCGCCGCCCAGGGAGCTGCTGAAGCTCCAGCGGATCGCAAACTCAAGCAGGCGAGCGCGCGGCTTGACATCGGCTGGGTAGCCGATGGAGAATTACGTCTGAGAAATGTCGTAAGACCCTAACGCCCCTCGAGTTCGCAACACTCCTGGGGCGTTTTCATTTTTGCGCCTGGTAGTCAGCTTTGTGGTCAGGTTCGGCTAGGGACCCAAGGCGCACCCCCCTTCATTTTTGTGGCGAGGCTTGGCTGGTGCCGCCCGCTGGCACCAAAGCCAGCGTGCAATATCTGCCGATGCGGCAAACCGCCCCCTGCGCCCACTCAGCTCGAAAGTGGTCACTGGAAGGCGCCCCCGTTGATATGCCTTCCGAAACGCGCCCTGGGACGGGTAGCCCAGCGCTTTGGAGAGGGTGTCACCGCCCACGGTTGCGCCGTGTGAATGGCTGTCCAGAAGCGCACTTTTCTGGCTTTTGAGCGCGGTTTTGATCCCGCCTCGACAATCCATCACTTGATTCCATCCTGGTGGCCCGCGGGCCACCAGGACGGCCGCGCTCCATAATCCGGCCATAACTGGGGTGCTGCCGGAGGTGTCTTGCACGATCAGACCGGCAGACTGTTCCTATGCGCACGATGCCAGGCCCAAGTCCTGGTGTGTAGCCACTGCGACCGTGGTCAGCGCTACTGCGCCAACGGCTGCGCAAATATCACCCGTCGAAGCCGCCAACGCGAGGCTGGCAAGCGCTACCAGCAAAGCCGCATCGGGCGACGCAAGCATGCAGCGCGCACGCACCAGTGGCGCAAGCACCGCGCAGCCGCAGCAAAGATAGTGACGCATCAGGGTTCCCAGGTCCTCCATGTCAGTGATGTACTGGCAGCCAACGAATCACCTCCGGCAATCTCGCCCGATTCACAGGCCCCACCACCATGCAGTCCTATCGCCCCGGATTCCATTGCACTGAGCACCACCGCCAACACCCGGATCAGCATGCCTGCACCGCTTTGGCGCTGCCACTGGTGCCAATCACCCTGTCCAGCGCTGGTGCGCCAAGGCTTTCTTCGCCACAGCAGGTGGGTGCGTAATGGTTGTTACTCCTGAACTGCGCGCCCAGATCCTGCGTCTGTACCTGGCCAACCAATGGCGTATCGGCACCATTGCCCGCCAATTGCATCTTCACCGCGACACCGTGCGGCGCGTCTTAGCCGTCTCCAATGTGCTGTGTGCGCCCGCCGCCATGCCACCCCGCTTAATTGACCCCTTCATGCCGTTCATTCAGGAAACGCTGGCCAAGTTCCCCACGCTGGCGGCCAGTCGTTTGTACGCCATGGTTCAAGAGCGTGGTTATGGTGGCGGAAGTTCGCATTTCCGCCACCTGGTGGCGCCATTGCGCCCCCGGCCTGCAGCCGAGGCCTACTTGCGACTGCGCACCTTGGCCGGTGAACAAGCCCAGGTGGACTGGGCTCATATGGGCTATGTGATGGTTGGCAAGGCCAAGCGGCCTCTGATGGCCTTCGTAATGGTGCTTTCGTATTCCAGGCGAATCTTCCTGCAATTCAGCCTGAACGCCCAGATGGACAACTTCCTGCGTGGCCACGTTCTTGCATTTGAGGCATGGGGCGGTGTTCCCAGGGTCATTCTTTCGGACAACCTCAAGAGCGCCGTGCTGGAGCGTATGGGGGATGCCATCCGGTTCAATCCGCAATACCTGGCCTTTGCGGCCCACTACCGGTTTGAACCGCGCCCGGTGGCGGTGGCACGCGGCAATGAGAAGGGACGGGTTGAACGCTCAATCCGCTATATCCGCGACAACTTCTTTGCCGCCCGTGTGTTTGCGGACGTGGCGGACCTCAACGCCCAAGCCAAAGCCTGGACCGACGGGCCTGCGTCTAACCGGCCATGGCCAGAAGGTGTGCAGTTAACCGTGGCCCAGGCGTTTGAGACCGAGAAGCCCAAGCTGATGGCCCTGCCCATGGATGGCTACCCGGTCGATGCGCGGGTCGAAGTATCGGTGGCCAAGACGCCCTATGTGCGTTTTGACCTCAACGACTATTCCATCCCGCACACCCATGTACAGCGTACCGTGACGGTGTTGGCCAGCGCGGATCGGGTCCGTGTGCTCAATGGTGCCACCATCTTGGCTGACCATGCTCGCTCCTATGACAAAGGTATGCAGGTTGAGGTCGCAGCCCATGTGGAGGCTCTGGTGCAGCAAAAACGCGGTGCCCGTCAGCACCGGGGAATGAGCCGACTGACCCAATCGGTACCGGCCATGGCGGATCTGTTGACCAGCGCTGCCGCCAAAGGCCATCACCTGGGCTCCATGACGCGGGTGCTGGGCCAAATGCTGGACCACTACGGTGCACCGGCCATGCAAGAGGCGGTGCTCGAAGCCTTGCGTCGGGACGTGCCGCATTACAACGCGGTGCGACTGGCCCTGGAGCGTGCGCGGCAGGAACGCCAGGACACCCCACTGATCGTGCCGCAACTCTCCGAGCGGGCCCAGCGCATGGATGTGACGGTTCAGCCGCACAGACTGGATGCCTATGACGATTTGCAAGCACCCACCCCTGAAACCGATGATGAAGAGGACGCCAAATGAACAGTACACCGGTAAACGCCAACATGGCACAACTCCAAGTTAGGGCCAAGGAACTGCGACTGACCGGGCTGCTGGCCCACTGGGACACGCTGATTTCTGACCCCGCCCGACTGGCTTGGCTCACTGAATTACTGGGGTGGGAAGAAACTGAGCGTGACCAGCGCAGTCTGGAGCGCCGGTTGCGCGCATCCCATATCGGCAAGTTCAAGCCATTGGCAGACTATGAATGGGATTGGCCCAAGCGCTGTGACCGCCAGGCCATCCAGGAACTGATGACGCTGTCGTTCATGGCGGACGCCAGCAACGTGATGCTGGTGGGGCCCAACGGGGTGGGTAAGTCCATGCTGGCGTGCAATCTGGGCCATCAGGCCTTGATTCAGGGCCACACGGTGCTGTTCATCACTGCTGGGCAATTGCTGGGCGAACTGGCTGCGCTGGACAGTGACTCCGCCTTGCGCCGTCGCCTCAAGCATTACGCGGCACCAGATTTACTGCTGATCGACGAGGTGGGGTATTTGTCGTATTCCAACCGGCACGCTGATTTGCTGTTCGAGCTGATCAGTCGGCGTTACGAGCACAAGAGCACGGTCATCACCACCAATCGGGCGTTCAAGGAGTGGCACGAGGTGTTTCCCAATGCCGCTTGTGTGGTGTCGTTGATTGATAGGCTGGTGCACCGCTGTGAGATTGTGGCCATTGAAGGTGAGTCGTACCGGCTTAAGGAGGCCAAGGCGCGTTCAGAGAAGAAGGCGGCAACCCGTGCCGCTGCGCCCCGCAAAGGCAAAACACCATGACGCGGCGCAAACTGGTGATGGGACAGCGATCACAGGAAGAAGGCAATCATTCCACGATGTGGGAGTTGCCAACGCATTGGACGGCCGCCCAGGCCTTGGCGGTATTTGAGGTTCTGGATGATCTGAGGGATCTGGTTGTGGACGGCTACGCGAAGAAGATTCAGCAGGCTGCGCGCCTGGATCGCACCGTCACAACGTCATCCCCGTCAGCAAAGATGGATTATGGGGATGTGGATTTCTAGGTCGGCATCAGGCCAATTGCAGTCTTTAAAATTTACAGCCTGCCTTCCCTAAACCAGCCACTCAAATGCACAAAATAGCGCCGACTATGGGGCAACCTCTTGGTCAGCGCCGCCCCTTTCGACCAATTGGCGCCATGCGCTGCGCGTATTCGTTGGCGTATTTACTAGCCTTGTTCATCTGACTCACATTTGCGTTGCCCAATTGTTAGGAGCTGGTCTTACGACTTTTCGAGTAGCACTTTAACTTGACGATGCCCATCCAAGTACATGACGGCTGCCCGCACCGCGCTTTCGTTTAGTTCCCCAGCTATTTTGCGATCATTTTGCCCAGAGTCTGTAAGTCATCCTCTGAAAGTCGGTCTACACCCTTCGCGTAGTTCGCAGCGTTGACTTGGTAAAACGCCGAATTGAATAGATTGGCACTGGAGTTGTCTCTTGACTTGACCAACTTTGCTGGGGACCCTGCAATGATGGAGTTGTCTGGAAACTCCGAGCCCTCGACCAATATGGAATGGCCCGCCACAATCGAGTTTGCACCCACCTTGACGCCGTCCATGAGCGTGGCGTTGATGCCAATTAGGCAACGATCACCTACTGTGCAGCCATGCAATGTCGCGTGATGCGCAATCGAACAGTCTTCGCCAATAACGGTGGGTGTAAAACTTCCAACATGCACCATGACAAAATCTTGGACATTTGTTCTTGCACCAATTCGTATATGGTGCGTCTCTGCCCGCATAACCACATAAGGCCACACGGATGCGCCAGCGCCAATCTCGACCAGGCCATAGATGAGTGCGGTGGCGTGAACGAAAGCCGGTTTGTCCAGTGTCACCAACTTACCAATGTGGGCAACGGCCTCCCGTGGGGTTTGCGTTGCGACATCAGCGGTTTGAGACTCGTTGTCCTTGTCCTGAGACTGGGTCATTATGTAACTCCATTAAAAATTCGACGCGCGTTGGAATTCATTCGGCTCTGTAAGCTGCCCAATAGCTCTTTCAAATTTCGGGATTGAACGACGGCCAACGGCCGTCTTTCGCGTTGGGGTCGTGCGGCGGTGCACTGCGCGCAAGAGTTTTTCATCTTCAGCATGGTCAATTCCTACTTCAGCTTCACATTCATGGTGATTGCTGCGTGAAACACCTCGACGCCACCAGTGTCGCATACGCTAACAGGTACCACGATGCTGCCGCCCTGGCTCCAGTCAATGCCACGGCCATCGGCTGTGGCGAGCAAATCGGTCTTGGCCTTGGCAACGTAGCGCACCGTCATGCCTGACGGAATCCAGCGCGCCCCTGACGGAATCGATACCTCTGTCAGAGTGCCTCCAGCCAATTCGGCCATGTTGCACATGGCAATGGCATGCACGGTCTTTAGGTGGTTCTGCACGGCGCGCCGATTACGCATGTGCACGACCACAAATCCAGGACGAAGCTCGCGAAATTGGGGGCGGATGCTACTGAAGTACGGGGCAACAAAGCTCACGCCACGGCTGAACAGCCAGATGCCAAAAGGCAGTTTCGCGAGACGGTTGTACAAGGCAAGAGTGTTCATTGTAAGCACACGGCGATCCCATATTGACCGCAGCCAGCCACCCGGCTATCGATCAGTCGCTCGCAGCTTGCCAACGATGCGGCAGCAACTCTTGCACCCGGCTGGCCCTGTGCGTGGGCAGCCGCGTCAGCACATCCTTGAGATAGGCATAGGGGTCATGCCCGTTCATGCGCGCCGACTGCACCAAGCTCATCACCGCCGCCGCCCTCTGGCCCGCGCGCAAGCTGCCGGCGAACAGCCAGTTGCTCCTGCCAATGGCTATCGGCCGGATCTGGTTCTCGATCCAGTTGTTGTCCACGGGCAATTGCCCGTCATCGACGAAGCGCGTCAGCGCAGTCCAGCGCCGCAGGCTGTAGTCCAGCGCCTTGGCCGTCGCTGAGCTGTCCGGCAGCTTTTGCCGCTGCAGCGCCATCCATTCGTGCAGCGCATCAAGCACCGGCTTGGTGTGCTGCTGGCGGATGCCCTGGCGCTGATCGGCGTTGAGGTCTTTGACCTCGCGCTCTATGTCGTAGACCTTGGCGAGCTGCTCCAGCGCGAAGCCTGCGATCTGGCTTTTGTTCGCCGCATGCAGGTCAAAGAATTTGCGCCGCGCGTGCGCCAGGCAACCGACTTCCGTTATGCCCTGCGCAAAGCCCGCTTTGTAGCCAGCAAAGTCGTCGCAGATCAGCGCGCCCCGCCACTCGCCCAGGAAGTTACGCGCATGTTCACCAGCCCTGGACTCGCAGAAGTCGTACACAACGGCCTTGATGTCCTGGAAGGCACCCGGTGCGTAGGCCCACAGGTAGGCGCGGTGGCTCGCACCCTTGCCGGGCTTGAGCATCTGCACCGGCGTCTCGTCGGCGTGCAGTACGCGCTGGCCCAGTATCTCGGCTTTGAGCGCATCCACCAGCGGTTGCAGCCGCACCCCGCAGGTGCCCACCCATTGCGCCAGGGTGGAACGGGCAATGGCCAGACCGGCGCGCGCAAAGATGGTTTCCTGGCGGTACAGGGGCAGGTGGTCGGCGTACTTGGCGACCAACACCTGGGCCAGCAGGCCCGTGGTGGGGATGCCCTTGTCGATCACATGCGCTGCAACTGGAGCCTGGGCGATGGTCTCGCACTGTGCGCAGGCCCACTTGCCACGAACGTGGCGCTCCACCGTGAACACACCGGGCACATAGTCGAGCTTCTCGGCCACGTCTTCTCCGATGCGCTGCATCAGGCAACCGCACTGGCAGGTGCTCGACTCGGGCTCGTGCCTGATCTCGCGGCGCGGCAGATGGGCCGGCAGCGGCTGGCGTTTGGGTTGCTGCCTGGCTTGGGGCGCGGGCGCCGCAGGCGGCTGCAGTTGCTCGATCTCATGGGCGACTGCCGCCAGGTCGGCCTCGATCTCGTCTTCGAGCAGGCTGCGCTGCTGGGCATTGAAGCGCTCGGACTGTGCGGCGAACTTCATGCGCTTGAGCAGCGCGTTCTCGTGGGCGAGCTTGGCGTTGAGCGCCTGGCTGTGGCGCAGTTCGGTGAGCAGGCGCGCGGTCATCTCGCGCAATTGCTCGGCGCTCAGATCATCCAGGGATTGCGGCTGCATCAACATGGCAGGCAGTGTGCCCAGGATGGCACTGCGCTGTCATGCGCGGATCCACGGATTGCACGCCAGCTTCAGACCACGGTGATGATGCCGGCGCTTCCCATGCGCTGCCAGGGCAGACCCAGGACCAGGGCCTGAAGCTGATCGGACTCCAACTGCCACTGTTCATCGCCTGGTGCCGGCCAGACGAACTTGCCCCGGTGCAGGCGGCGAGCCGCCAGCCAGATGCCGATGCCGTCGTGCACCAGCACCTTGATGCGGTTGGCGCGCTTGTTGGCGAACAGATAGGCGTGGTGGGGGTGGGCGGCGCCGAACACGGTGACCACCCGGGCCAGCGCCGTGTCGGTGCCGGCGCGCATGTCCAGCGGGGCCGTGGCAAGCCAGGCGGCCTCGATGCGGATCATTGCCGCAGCACCTGCAACAAGCCCTGCAATGCGCGGGAACACTCGGCAGCAGCGCCCACGGGCCAGTTGACCGTCACGAGGGTGCCGTGGTGACAGCACTCGATGCGGATGTCTGATGAGGCAGCGGTCGATGCAGCACTTGGGGCCGCCTGTGCACCCGCTGCCTGGGGAGCCATCACTGGCGAGCCCAGTGTCATGGCGATGAAGGCGGGTACGGGGTTGGCAGGCACCGGATGGGCCTGATGTGCTGGGGCGCAAACAGGCTGTGGATCGGCCATGGGCTCAGCTGCTGCATCGTCGCAGTGCGGGGCGATGCCACACGCAACAGCATGCGCTGTATCGCAGGCGCTCTGGTGCAGGCCCTGACGGTGCTCCTTGAGCCAGCGATGCAGCACGTTGGCATTCATGCCATGTTCACGCGCCGTGGCGGCAATGGATGCGCCGGGCTGCTGGCATGCGGCGATCAGTTCAGCCTTGAATTGCGCGCTGTAGACCCGGCGAGTGCGGGGGGCATGGGAGCGCGAATCGGGAATCTCTTGAGACATGGTGTGCACGATGGTTTACGTGGACACGATGGTGCTTGCAACTGCTCGTCCGGGGTAGATGGGTTGGCCGGACGGATACTGTTCATTGAGTTGGGTTCCTAAAGCTGTTGTGCGTTTGACAGTGCAAGCGCCGATACTGACCGATTCTTACCCGAGATGCCGACCAATTCAAAGTGAGTTGTCAGCTCTGAAAAAATAGCTTATTCATCATCCAAAAATTTATCCTTGCATTTGGCAGATGCCCACTCAGATCAGTATTGTCCGACCTCGAAATTGCAACTGGAAAACAGATGCGCGAAGGAAATTCCCCGTTGAATCGTCATTGAGGATAGCCACAGTTGGATTGACCAAGTGGTGGTCAATCCGCGTCTGCAGCCGGCCAGCACTACAGCCTGGCAGGCTGATCATTGATCGAGTAGTTACGCCATTCTCGTCTCGACCCAATTAATGCAACACAACCAACTTGACCGCCTCGATAGACGAAATGCTTCTTGGAGGTAATCGAGCCTTAACGGACAGTGTGCGAGACTTTAGACCACCACCAGGTGTCCAGCGACCACCTTCCGGGTCCCCACAGCACCACACCAATCAGCAGAGTGCCCCAAAACTGGTGCTGCTGCAACGCGGCCGGTGCGATGTCCGACAGGCTCAGCACCGCCACAATATTGACCACCGACAGGCTCAAGGCAGAGAACCGCCCCAATAGCCCGAAGACCAACAGAACCGGAAAGAACAGTTCGCCAAACGTACCAGCAACAGCCGCAACATGGGCGGGTAAAAAGGGTACGTGGTACTCGTCCGCAAACAGGGCCAACGTGGTGTCCCAATCCACAATTTTGGTCAAGCCCGATCGGAAAAAATCCATGCCAACAAAGATGCGTGCCGCCAGGTTGGCGGGTGCCTGCAGGTGGGTGAGTACGCGCCGACACCCGCCCAGTAGGGTTAGTGCATTGCCGAACAATGTGGAATGATGTTGTGACATGGCTTAGGCAGTGGGGGGTTGCAGTGCTTGTTTTGACAAGGGAGCAGTTTCGCGTGCGCTTAGGAATGAGAAGGGATTCACAGACGTTTCGTTGGCAGACTGTTGATTCTTCACAAGGTGTTCATCGAACGAGCCAGTTCCGCACGCCGTGTGGTTTGCCTCCCGGTCAGCGCAAATCCCTGTATCGCCCCTGCAAGCGCCATGAAACGCCATACACCCTCTTCTGATGAGCGCCATTCGCCCAATGATCCGGGCTCGGGCGGCGAGACTATGATTGGCAAGGCCGGCGTTTTGACGGCCACGGGCATCGGCGGAAATACCAGTTCCATTGGCTTTCCCGCCAATGCGGCCGCTAAAGCCTTGGCAGCAGACATGATGGGCATCACAAAAGGCAGGGTGCGATTGCCAGCGCTGGCGTATTGGGCACTGTCACCCAGTGCATAGATGTTCGGCACACTGGTTTGCAGCGACCGGTTCACCACGATACCGCGGTCACATACCAGACCAGCTTGTTGTGCCAAGGTCAGGTCGGCCTTCAAACCAATGGCGCTGAGTACCAGATCGGCTGACATGGTGTGCCCAGTGGACAACTGCAGCGTGATAGCTGAGGGTGGACTGGTGTCTGTCGCTGCAGGCATCACGTCCACTGCCCGCACGGTTGCACCCCAGTGCCACGCCACACCCAAGCTGGTTAACGCTTCCTGTAATTGCAGACTGGCGTCACTGGGCAGCAAAGCGGCCAGTGGGCGACTGGATGGGTCGATCACGCTGACCCGATGGCCCGCTAGCACCAAGTCATTGGCAAACTCACATCCGATCAAACCCGCACCCATGATGGCGACACGGCGGCTGCCGCCATTCGGGGTAGTGAGTTGGGCATGAAACCGTGTGAAATCCGCCAGCGAGTTGACCGATACCACCTGATCGGCGGCGTTACCCTCCAGGGGTACACGAATGGCCTTAGCGCCAGTGGCTAAAACCAATTGGCTATAACTGTATTCCCCTTGCTGGGTGGTAATTGTTTGCGCCACCGGGTTGATGGCAAACACCTCTGTATTGGCCAGCAGGGTCAGGTTCAGCGACTGCGCCATCACGGGCGCTGGCGTGTTGACCAGCTGTTCCGGTGTGCGTTTTTGTGCCAACGCATTGGACAGGGACGGCTTAGCGTAGAAGTCGCCCGCATCGGCGCACACCAGCAGAACGGGGGCGGTGGCGTTCAGTTTGCGGAACTCACGGGCGGTGGTCCAGCCAGCCAGACCCGCGCCAATGATGATGAGGGGATGCGCATCCATCCTCAGATCTCCACCATCACAAAGTCGGCTTTGGCCAGACCGCATTCCGGGCAGGCCCAGCTCATGGGCACATCGGCCCACAGGGTACCCGCAGCAATGCCGTCTTCGGGGCGGCCAATGGCCTCGTCATAAACAAAACCACATACGGTGCAGACAAAGGTTTTCATACAGTTTCCTGTTAAGGGTTCGGGGATGGGCACAAAGACTGCTGGTGCAAAAGTGCTATTTAGGAAGCAGCGCCAAAAACTCGCGGCGCAGGGTCATGTCGGTCAAGAATGCGCCGCGCATGACCGAATTGATCATCTTGCTGTCCATATCCTTGACCCCGCGCCAGGTCATGCAAAAGTGAGTCGCCTCCATCACAATGGCCAGGCCGTCGGGCAGGGTCTTGGATTGAATAAGGTCCGCCAGTTGCACTACCGCTTCTTCCTGAATCTGGGGCCGCCCCATCACCCACTCGGCCAGCCGCGCATATTTGCTCAAACCAATCACGGTGGTGTTCTGGTTGGGCAATACACCAATCCACACTTTGCCAATGACCGGGCAAAAGTGGTGGGAACAGGCACTGCGCACGGTGATGGGGCCGACAATCATCAACTCGTTCAAATGCTCTGCGTTGGGGAACTCGGTAATCGTTGGTTGCGGCAGGTAGCGTCCTTTAAAGACCTCATTGAGGTACATCTTGGCCACGCGCCGAGCTGTGTTCTGCGTGTTGTGGTCACGCTCTGTATCAATCACCAGGCTGTCCAGAACGCCCTGCATTTTTTCTTCGACTTCATCGAGTAACCCTTCCAGTTCTCCAACCTCGATGAAATCGCTGATGTTGTCGTTGGCGTGAAAACGTTTCTTGGCCAACACCATGCGTTCACGGATGACCTCCGACAGTGGGCGCCCTGGCGCGTCGGGCTCTATGGTTCGCAATTGGCGCAGGTTCATGGCTTGTGGCTCTCGGGGTTGCACACCGCTTCGGTGTTCACTTTCTTCAGATAGGCAATCAGGTCATCGCGATCGGCGGCGATGGGCACGCCGTCGTAGGTCATGGAGGTGCCAGGTACTACACGCATGGGGTTGGTGAGAAAACGGTTGAGCGTTTTCTCGTTCCAGACTATGTCTGCACGTTGCAGAGCGGGTGAGTAGTCGAAGCCGCCAATGCTTGCAGCACGGCGCCCGATCAGCCCACAATGGCGGGGCCCAACCCGGTCACTGGCCAGCGCATGGCAGCCCAGGCAACGCGCATAGACCTGTTCACCCCGCGCAGCGTCAGGTGCAGCCTGGACGGTCTGGGCCGCCAGACCCAGCGTGGCAAGGCAAGCAAGCAGCGCGGCACGACTGAAAGTTTGGCGGCCGGTGCTCATGACATGAACGCCGATGGAACGGGTACTTCACCAATGGCCTGGCGCAGCACGGCCCAGTGCATGGCCTCATCGCCCAAAATGCTGGCAGCCGCTTTGGCCAGATCCCGGTTGGCAAACAGTGGCACGGCGCCCAGGTAGGCACTGACCGCGCCTTGCTCCAGTTGGGCGGCGAACTTGAGTACGTCGAGCTGCGACTTCAGCTGGTCGACTGGAAAGTTGTAGGCCTTCTTGGCAATCACGGCTGTGCCACCCAGCTTTGCCACCGTGCTGGACAACAGGGCAACGTGTTCCTTGTGGTGGCCTTGAAAGGTCACTGCCAGGTCCAACACCGGCTTGCTCAGCAGGCCGCTTTCGGCACCCAGTTGGTAGGCGGCAATGGCTTCGAGCTCGGCACCGATGGCGGTGTTGAGAATCTGTACATCACCGGCCGTGGAGCCGCCAGACTTGGCGGCCAGTGCGTCCTGCCCGGCTAGCAGCGCAACTGCAGCGCCGGACAGAACCATGCCGCCGGATCGGCCCAAAAACAAGCGCCGAGCGGAAACGGGATCAGAAATTTTGAAAAAAGACATGCTATCTCCAGTAAAGAAGGAAAGAAAAAGACCAACAGGGAAGCAACACACCGCCGTTTGACGGTGTGGGGATGTCAGGGGCGCGGTGAGGCGCGCTCCTTGGCAATCGTTGCCAGTACGCCCGCTACGATCTTGTCGCAGCGTGGGCCAGCAAATGAGAAGGCGTCAGCCACCGCCATGTCAATATCGCGCGACAGGCCTTCACGAAGGATGCCGCGGGCCCGGAAGAAGCGGGTACGTACGGTGGCTTCGGGGATGTCCAAAACAGCGGACACCTCTTCCACGCTGAGTTCTTCAACTCCACGCAGCATGAACACGGTGCGAAACTGTTCTGGCAAGGAGTCAATGCGCGCCTCGATTTGTTGGCGGACTTGGGTGCGCATGGCATTGGATTCGGGTTCTTTGTCGGGGTTGGCTGGCATGGTTGGCTCCAGGGTCTCGCCATCGGTGTCCACGGCAGCATTCAGTGGCACTACCTGGGCACCCGTGCTGCGTAGGCGCCCCAGCGCTTCATTGACCGCAATACGCACCAGCCAGGTGGAGAGTTTGGCGTCGGAGCGAAAGCTGGCCAGCGCCCGCCAGGCGCGCAAGTAGGCCTCTTGCACCGCGTCCTGCGTGTCATCGTCATTTTTCAGAATGCTGCGTACCGATCGAAACAGCAACCGGTTGTATCGGCGCATGATCAACGCAAAGGCGGCATCGTTGCCAGCCATCGACAAGGTAACCAGATCACCGTCCGAACTGGCGTCGGACGGGGCAGAGAAGGTGTTTTGTTGCGTGTTCATATGTGTGTTCCTGCCCATTAGATGCATCAGGGGTTCCGCGCGTTCCCGATATTTGCACAAATGTTCCCACTGATACCTGGGTACACCGTTTAGTGAGTATGGCTGGCGCACTGTGGGCTGCGGAGCTTAGAAAAATCTGAAACTGGGCTTCCGCATACCGGGCATTCGTGACTGTCGGCTAACGCTGCAATGGAGCTGTACATTCTCCCCAAAAGCGGTCGGACAGTTTTTTCACTGGACACTGTCCGCCATCGGCATCTGCAGGCCAAAAGCGGCCATACAGATTTCCAGACAGCGGACATTCAAAACCAGTGAATTCGCTTTTCAACGTCGGCCGTGAGTGGCCCACAGCGGCGCACTCAGTATTGAAAAATGACGATCACACTGGCCACCCTCTGTAGTTGAGACTCCATTGTGATTGACCAGTTAGAAGTCATCGAGTATTTTTTCGCGACCACGAATTTTCTGCCATTGGACACTTACTCCAAACACCTTCAAGATAAGCGCCATCCCAGCTAACAGAGCGAACGACCAAATCCCAATAATCACCAGTAGCGCAGAAAGCATTAGTGAAGCCCTAGACTGGAATGAATCGAGTGCCTTCATGGGCACCGTCGGGAGCGTTCCAAAAATATACTGGACCAACTCAAGCGATACCCACGCTAGAAATGGGAGGCCAAAGGCAAAATAGAATCCAGATGCCACCGCCGGGTGCTTCTGTGCCGATTCCTTCGAAACGCCGAGACCCTTGAATACGAGCGCCAGAACTATCAGCACGACGCAAGAAGACTTCAACCAAGAAAACACCACAGGCAACTTTCCGGCAGCCCAGCTTGCGACAAAGGGGGCGTTTAGCGCTTGCCAAAGCGCTTCCTCAGTGACTAGTCCCGTGTACGGAGTAGATGCCGAAAATCCCAGAAGGCGCGGCATTAGCTCGCAGGCGATTGCGCCCCCCGCCATTAACGTGGAGGCTAGAAAAAGATATGAGGATGTCTTCCACTCACCTTTGCCCGCACCTCCATTTACAAGGCGCTCCGACATGCCGGTTGCCGCGAAGAGTAGCGCCGTCGAAAACGCAATAGCTGCCCATCCATCAAAATCCGCGGGGGGCGCTCGCCAATACTGTAAATAGGCGTGACCCGTCGCGATTCCGACGAGTGCCCACGCAACCAGCACGCCAATGCACACCATGTAGAAGAACGGCCGTGTTTGAAAAATTGGAGGATCGCGCTCCATCGTTTTTGCGCCTTCTATCGAATGGGTAGAGTGATAGTACGTCAAAACTATAGCCCACGGGACCAAGCCTTCGAAGGGCTGCTATCGCCGCGAAGCGGGTCTACGATCCGCTCCATTGCAGACCTTCATTTTGACTGGCCCTGATCCACATTTTTAGTGGACGAATCGACCGCCTCCCGCAACGCTTTGCCGACCTTGAAATGAGGAACACGCTTCTTTGGAATATCCACGGCAGCGCCACTGCGCGGGTTGCGACCTAACCGTGGTGCGCGGTGAATGACGTTGAAACTACCGAAACCCCTGATCTCAATCCGATGCCCACGCGCCAATGCGTTATTCATCGTATCCAAGATTGTCGAAACGGCCGCATCAGCGTCCTTCTGCGTCAACTGACTGAACCGGTTGGCGAGAAGTTGAATGAGGTCTGATCGGTTCATTTGCTCCGAAGCATAAAGCAGCTTTTTCAGGATCCCCCCAGAAAGCGCGTTCAAAAGCCATTTAAGCGCGCTTTTAGACCGCCACTAACACGCCGAGAGCAAGAATCAGACGGTGCTCAAAGCTCTCATATGAAAGAGCGGGCAACGACGCCGCAGAATCAATATCAATTGGCAGCTGGGACATAGTGGGACCGGCCGAGACTGGGGGAAAGGGCGCGATGTTACGCACGGCTTTTTGGCTGCGCAAGGTGGATCGATTCTGAAAAGTCGCTACCCCCAAACGCAAATAGACCAAGCGCGACAATGCGGGACTCAGCTTCAACCACAATAAACATCTATGCCGATTGGCTTTCGAATTGCGCCCGACGATGAGTGGGCGTCCCACATTGAAAACGTAAAGACCGCACAGTCGACAGCCTGCTACGGAGCCCTGGCGGCTCACTTCGGGACTGATTCACCGAAGATATTGGAGCGGCGAGTTGACGAACACAGGCCTTGTGATCAGATTGATTTCACCAACAAGTACCGGCGTTGGCGAGAAGGCTCAGCCCCGAACAAGGTCTCGGTGGCGCACATCCATGCACGGACAGCGGGAGCCGTGAGGCTTGATTTCTGGCGAGATCTTCCCTTGTGGGAACTCCTTGCGCCCCAGTCCCCGCCGATGCCACGCCTGCTGCGCCTTCTGGAGAGTGCGTCGCCGAATGTCAGGCGGATACTGCTTCGTGATGGGTGTGGCGTGCAGCAGGGCCGATTCAACCACTCGCCACCCACACGCGCGCAACTGCTCGGGATTCGCAACCTACGGTCACTAGACGCCTTCATTGCCTTGCTCTGCCTTGCAAGAAAAGGGGAGCAAATGGAGGACGATACGCAGCACTTCTTGCCATCGGCATGCGCGTATGACATTTTTCCACGCATCCTCTACACCTACCGCCCGTTGCGCTACCGGTGGGAGGGGCTTTTTGCCTGCATCGAGCGCTTGTACTGGAACCGCGTTTACATGAACGGCCTGTACGTGGACTTCCCGCTAGAGACGATCCGCCTCAGCTTGGCTCAGTTGGATGCGGACCCCTCAAGTCGACTAGCCGAAAAGTCAGGGTGGAGACTCCGGCCAAGCGGCAATGACAGTTTGTTTGAGCAGGACTAGGCTCGGGAAAATGCAGCTTTGTCGTTGAAGTGATCACGAGGTGCGGCGAGGTTCACCAGCCTAAATTGGTTTAGTGATACATGATGTCCGGTGCAAGCATGCAGGCCAATCCCCGACAGACATTGGGCATCCAAACGAACGCCCAGGTCCATTTCGACTCGGAGCGCGAGGTGAATCTTGTGGTCTCGCAGGACAAGAGCTCCGGCGCGTGGAAGGTCTATGGCGACACGCAGCGCATCGTGTCCAAGGTTTCCCGCGATGGCGTGACCAATCTGGACTCCGACACTATCCAGTATCTCAACTATCTGATTGGCGCAGCCTCGGGGGTGTCCGCGCACGACCTACCTTCCCGGCTGGACATGGCAGGCCTTCGCATCTCGGTTCACCAGCCCTCCAGCTCGGGGCAGGCATTCACAGTGCCCCTCGGCTCGTTCGACGTGAACCAGGCACAAGACATTGAAAGTCGCGCATTGAAGGTGGCCAGTTCCACCACGTGCTGCGCCTCCGGGACGTGCGACTTCATCCTGGGCTGCGACCCCTGGGGTGCTTGATCAATAGCTAGGACATGGCCGCCCGATGGGCGGCCTCTATCGAACATGACTACAGAAATCCAGAGCAATCCCCCTTTGACCGAGGCCCGGTGCCAGGCCTTCCGCAAACTCTACGACTCCGCGGGCATGGGCGGCTTGCACGACGACAAGCGCTTGAAAAGGATGTTTGAATCGGCGCGCTACCTTACCTATGAAAAGGATGACGAAGTCCTTGGCATGCTGCGCGCATTCGGCGATTGCGAGGTCGTGATGTGGATCGCCGAGGTTGTGGTGGCAAAAGACTCGCGCCGCCAAGGGGTCGGAAAATGTCTCGTGAACGCTTTCAACAAGGAATTCGGGCACACCGCGGTGTTTACCTTCGGAATCAAAGGGCGTGGACACGAAGCATTCTTCTCGAACGCCGGCATTCCTTTCAAGGAACACATTGCAGGCTGCGCTCGCGCCCCCCAAGCTTCCGCTGCACCGTAATATGTTCAGCACCGACACCTTGGGCACGGCGATCGGAACCAGCGCCAGAGCGTGCATCGAGCAGGCATTTGCGCCGCTGACAGCGAGCGCAGAAGGCTTTATGGGGGCCTACGTCGATGGCCTGGTCGCCCAGCAAGTTGATTTCGGCAAGGAGGTGTTTGGACCTACTTACAGCTTGCTGGCGCGCCTATCTCAACTTGGCCAGGATACAGGTCGGCTAGGCACCGATCTCGGACTCGAGACATTGGAAGCGCATTGGATGTCGGCTGTTGAAGGCCGTTCCAGCGCATCCTCTGCGGCCTTGCGTCGCATTCTGGACTTCACGAAAACGAACCGCATGGTGCTGTTGGCCGTCACTCCGGTGGGAGGCGACCCCCACAATGGAGGTCAAACACCAGTGAAATTCACGGTGCAAGACGATGCGGGCATTCGTGACTTGATTTACAAAGCCGTGCCCGATGATGTCCACCGCCTTGTCTTCGAGATCGCGGGTCTAGTCTGCAAGCAAATTTCCATTGCACCTATCGCATTGCGCATACTCCATTCCGGCGATGGATACTTCATTCGCGACTTTTGCGCGCCGGCGGGTCAAATCACCGATGAAGAAGCCCGTCACTACTACTTCTCCTACGGCGTGGTCACGACTATCGCGATGCTCCTGCAGGTCACCGACCTGCACTTCGAGAACATCGTGGTTTCTGGGTCTTCGCCAGTCATCATTGATGCCGAGGCATTGGCCACGCCCGCAGCCATGGGCGGCAACAAGTGGTCTTACGTTTCGAGCACGCTCTATGCGCCGGAAATATCACCATTGAGCGGGAGGTCGCGCTTCTCGATGATTGCTGGCTCGCTCTCCCAAAGCAATGACCTCCTTCGCTACAGCTTCCGCAGGAGCGAGTCCTACGAACTTCATGTCGCAAAGTCCGGTGCAGGGCAGATGCATGTCGCGAACGACCATGCATCCGAAATTGCACAGGGCGCAACGGCGGCAATGGAGGTTATCCGTCATGCTAAGCGCGCAGTGATTGATCTCTTCCAGGAGCTCATCACGCGGGGCTTCAAGTCCAGAGTCATTGTGCGCAACACTTCGCTATACAAGATCCTGCAGATGCGGCTTTGGACGCCGGCGCCCACATCATTCACACATAGGCTGGAGAGAACGCGGCGGGTTCTGACGACTGGACGCTCCTTGCACCTGTCGCTGGACGCAAGTGACACCCTGCGGAAGCTGGTCGATTTCGAAATCGCCTGCATGCTTCGCGGCGATATTCCCTACATCTGGAGCGATGTACAAGGTGACCTCTTCATGGGAAACGAGCGTTTGATGTGCCACCGTGGACTCGATCTGCGCAGGACGCTCGACAATCGCCTTGAACACTTGACCCAAAGGCGTTTCGATTTCGACTTTTCCAAATTGCTCCAGCTTGCATCCACCGGGGACGTCCGCGCTCGAACGTGGTTCGCCGGCTAAAGCTACCCTGGGACGGTTGTTGCGTTAAGAGAATCGCCCTCGCCTCCTGGAGGCGACCTTCTCTGCGCGCGAACTCGACGATCGGCTCGTCAAGGAGCGAGGACAGAGCAGTTTTTTCTCGTGCACGGCCCACATCACCAACCGCTCGATGGCGCGCCGGTAACCTGCCTGGGTGGCCGGCGACCTGCGCTGGATGCGCTTGCACCAGGCCTGCATCGTATCTAGTAAAAAATCTGCTTGCTGCGTTTTGATGTTCCGCGCGGAACATGAAGCAACGGTGGCACCTCGTGATACGTCGCCAAGTCTCGTGCTGCTCCGCTAATAGCGAACAAGGTGGGAACCTAAGGCTGGCCTGATTGAAATTTGCATGACTTGATAAAAAGTAATGCATATAATAAACTTATGAGGCTATGACACAGTCTGCCCACATCCTGGAACTAGCTCGACAGCTTCGAGTGCTTCGCGCGGAGGACGTTCGCAACCAAGGGTGGTCGCCACAACTGTTGATCCGTCTGCACGAGGCCGGAAAGCTGCAACGCGTTAGCCGAGGGCTGTACGGACTGCCCGACGCTGAACTCTCCGAACACCAGACCCTCATCGAAGTCTGCCGGCGTGTGCCGAAAGCCGTTGTCTGCCTGGTCAGTGCGCTGCATTTCCATGAAATCGGCTCGCAGCTTCCCCACGAGATCTGGATCGCTATGCCTGAAGGCAGCCACTCACCGAAGCTGAGTTATCCCCCTCTTCGCGTCTCGCGCCTGCGTGGAACAGCGTACAGCGAAGGTACCGAGGTGCTCACAGAACGCGGCGCCATCATCCGTGTGTACAGCGCTGCCAAAACAGTCGCCGACTGCTTCAAGTTCCGCAACAAGATTGGCCTGGACGTGGCTATCGAAGCACTCAAGGATGCATGGATAAGCCGCAAAGTCACGATGCCTGAACTGAGCCACTTCGCCAAGATCAACCGCGTCGAGCATGTCATGCAGCCCTATCTGGAGGCGGTGACCCAATGAGTTCGAACATCTCTGCATCCATTCTGGCCAGGCTATTGCAGCTTGCGAAACAACGCGGCGACGACTACAACCTGCTGCTCAATCGCTTCGCTATGGAACGGCTTCTCGCTCGCCTAAGCGGGTCCCCACATGCTGCCCGATTTTTGCTGAAAGGGGCGCTGCTGTTTTCTCTGTGGTACGACACTCCGCACAGGCCAACCCGGGACGTCGACATGCTCGGCTTTGGCCCAGACGATGAGGTCAACCTTATCGCCACATTCCGAGAGCTGGCCGCCATGGACCTCGCGGATGGCATCCAGTTTGATCCACAGTCAGTGAAGGCGGCGGCAATCCGAGAAGACAACACCTATGGAGGCACGCGCATCACTCTGGTAGCCCGAATCGGGTCGGCGCGCTGCGCATTGCAGATCGACGTGGGCTTTGGCGATGCTGTGACACCCGAGCCGCAAACAGTGGCGTATCCAACCCTGCTCAAGGACTTCCCCGCCCCGCTGCTTCGGGTCTATCCGGTCTACACCGTGATCGCTGAGAAATACCATGCGATGGTGATGCTGGGGCAGGCCAACAGCCGTATGAAGGACTTTTTCGATCTCGCGGTGATTGGTCAACGCACAGAACTGGACGGCGCTACGCAAGCCTCGGCAATCGCTGCCACATTTGCCCGGCGCAAGACTGCGCTGCCTACCGTGCCCCCAGTTGCTCTGACGAAGACATTCGGCGAGGACGCTGCGAAGCTGCGCCAGTGGCAGGCGTTTCTGAACAAAAACCGCATCGAAGCTGCTAGTCTTGAAGACACCGTTGCGTTGCTCTATGACCTTTTATGGCCGCCCACACAAGTTGCCATTTCCAGAACTCAGGCAACAGCCCACTGGTCCCCGTCGAATCTTCGGTGGGTCTGATCAACTAGACATAACTATTCTTGCGTCTAGTTGACTGGTAGGAGTTACGGATAAGTTCTTAGTCGACCAGCCGCACATTCGAGGTGGAAGGGGACTCGGTGCCTTTGTTTTGCAGCATCAGCACCTGCGTGAGCAGCGAAAGGGCCTGCATGCTGCGGTCCGAGTCGCTCGCGGCCGGTGCGAGCGGAATCCCGTAGCTGTTGCCTAAGTAATCGACCTTGACCGCCGCTGGCGCATGCGCATTCTTGTCGATGCGGAAGAAGACGTATTCCTTGACGGACTTGGTGTCTGCGACTGGGCCGGTGAACGCGCCCACGGGGAACTGTCCTTTCACGGGGATCTCTGTTTCGGTGCTGTCCTTTTTGCTGCGGCCGTCGATCTGTGCGCGCGCGACCTCGCCGAGGTAGTACAGCATGGCCTCTGGGGAACGCAGCACAAGGTTCGCATGAAATGTAGAGCCACCCGAAGCACTGGGGGACAGGGCGGGGGCCTCACTGCGGCCAGCCTCGGCAGAGAACAGGCCTTTCATAACGGGATCGGAGCTACCGGGTGCGCCCGGCAGACCCTTGCATTGCCGGTTTGGGCCGAACTTGTCGTTCAGCTCGAACTCCTGGCCCTTTGTGACCTTAGCCAGACGGTAGAGGGTGGATGTCTTGATTTCGGCGCCGGTGGAGTCTACGGGCACCACCGACACACCGGCGGCTTGCAGCTGTGCCATGCCGCGGAGATCCTTCAGCTGGTCAGTGCCCAGAATGGCGCCATAGGGTGTTGCCTTTGAGGTGGACTTCAAGCCGATGGAGCAGTTGCCCAGTTGGTAGACGGCCTTCTGAAAGTCGCCGAACCGGCCTTCGTTCTCCGGGTAGTTCTCCATTCGCTCGTAGTGTTGGTGCCGATCCAATCTTGACCAGCTAAACCGCAAAGTGCCGATCCAATATTGACCAGGGTGTTCCACTGACCTGCTGAGAATTTCAGCAGGGATTCAAGGTGATCACCATGGACATGATTGGCAAGGTCAGGCGCATGAGGCTGCGCGACAAACTCTCTCTCAGCGAGATCGCAAAGCGCACGGGCCTGTCGCGCAACACGGTCAAGAAGTGGCTCAAGGCGCCGAGCGATGTTGTGCCGAAGTACGAGCGGGTGAAGCTCGATGGCAAGCTCACGGCGTTCGAGCCGGCCCTGCACCAGGCGCTCACGACCGACAGCCATCGTCCCAAGCAGGGACGGCGCAGCGGCCGAGCCTTGTTTGCTCAGATACAGGCCCAGGGATACCGCGGCGGGTACAGCGCCGTCACCGACTACATCCGTCGCTGGCGGGTAGAGTCGGCAGCCAGTCCGGCCAAGGCGTTCGTTCCGATGAGCTTCGAGCTGGGTGAGGCCTTCCAGTTCGACTGGAGCGTCGAAGCCATGGTCGTCGGCGGCGTGTTCTACAACGTGCAAGTGGCGCACCTGAAGCTGTGCGCCAGCCGGGCCTTCTGGCTGGTGGCCTATCCCAGCCAGGGCCACGAGATGCTGTTCGATGCCCACACTCGCTCGTTCCAGGCCCTGGGCGGCGTCACCCGGCGCGGCATCTACGACAACATGCGCACTGCCGTGGACAAGGTGCAACGCGGCAAGCAGCGCACGGTCAACGCGCGCTTCGCAGCCATGTGCAGTCACTACCTGTTCGACCCCGACTTCTGCAACGTCGCCTCCGGCTGGGAGAAGGGGGTGGTGGAAAAGAACGTGCAGGACAGCCGCAGGCGCATCTGGATCGAAGCCGCGACCCGTCGCTTCGGCTCGTTCATCGAACTCAATGCCTGGCTGAGCGAGCGGTGTCGTTCGGTGTGGAGCGACACCACGCATCCGATCCACCGACAGTTCACCGTGGCCGAGATGTGGGAGTTGGAGAAGCCTCACCTCATGTCCATGCCGGCCCCCTTCAACGGCTACGTCGAGCGGCTGGCCCGGGTCAGCAGCACCTGCCTGGTGGCCGCCGCGCGCAACCGTTACTCCGTGCCGTGCGAGTGGGCCGGCCACATCGTCAGCACCCGCGTCTATCCCGAACGAATCGATGTGGCGGCCGCGGACGCCGTCGTCGCGAGTCACGCCCGGCTGCCGGGCAGCGGCCAGACCAGCTACGACTGGCAGCACTACATCGAGTTGGTGCAGCGCAAGCCGGGCGCATTGCGCAACGGCACGCCGTTCCTGGACCTGCCGGCGCCGTTGCTGCGTTTGCGCCAGTCGCTGCTCAGGCACCCTGGAGGAGATCGGGTCATGGCACAGGTGCTGGCCGTCGTGCCGCAAGCCGGCCTGGAGTCGGTACTGGTGGCCGTGGAGCTGGTGCTCGAAGGCAGAGCGCCCAGCGGCAGCATCAGCGTAGAGCATGTGCGCAACGTGTTGGCCCGCTTGAACAACCCGGCCACGCCGGATCAGGCGCAGACATCCCTGCGACTCACCCAGGCGCCCAAGGCCGACACCGCGCGCTATGACCGGCTGCGCCCCACCCACCAGGATCATCTGGACGGGCAGGAGGTGGGCCATGCGTGAGACCTCCATCGATGTACAGGCCCAACTGAAGGCGCTGCGGCTCAACGGCATGGCCACTGCCTGGGCCGATCTGACGGAGCAAGGCGGCGATACGACCTTGGCTGCATCACGCTGGCTGGTGGAGCATCTGCTGCAGGCTGAAGATGCTGATCGGGCGATGCGCTCCATCGCCCACCAGATGAAGTCGGCACGCTTCCCCATGCACCGCGACCTGGCTGGGTTCGACTTTACGGTCGCGCAGGTCGACCGCGCGTTGATCCAGAAGCTGGCGGACCTCTCGTTCACGCAGGATGCGCAGAACGTGGTGCTGGTCGGCGGCCCTGGCACTGGCAAGACCCACTTGGCCACGGCGCTGGGAATTGCCGGGCTCACTCGGCACGCCAAGCGAGTGCGGTTCTACTCCACGGTCGATCTGGTCAATGCCCTGGAGCATGAGAAGAGCCAGGGCCGTGCCGGACGCATCGCCATGAGTCTGGCGCGCATGGACCTGGTCGTGCTCGACGAGTTAGGTTACCTGCCCTTCAGCCAGGCCGGTGGTGCCTTGTTGTTCCACCTTCTGTCCAAGCTTTACGAGCACACCAGCGTGATGATCACCACCAACCTGACGTTCGCGGAGTGGTCCACGGTGTTCGGCGATGCCAAGATGACCACCGCGCTGCTGGACCGCCTGACCCATCACTGCCACATCATCGAGACCGGCAACGACTCCTACCGCTTCCGCCACAGCACGCACGAGGCCAAGGGGCGCATCAAGACCCGTGAGCAAACCAGGAAGGCAGCAGCGGCCCAGTTGAGCGAGGACTCGCAGGAGGGGCCCTCACCTGACGGCTCGGGAATACCAACTACCAGTTCAAAAAAAGGAGGACCTACCGAAGCATCCAACCTATAGTTATCCACAGCTGGCTTCTAATGGAACCAGCTCCAGCCCCTGGTCAATGTTCGACTGGCACTGCTGATCACGATTGCACTGGCGCTAACACTCAAACACGCAGTCAAAGAACACACTGGCTTCAGCCCAGCTCTTCTTTTCTTTCCACATCGAGAGGAACGACCGGCTCGCATCCACAGCACTCGGGCTGATCTGCATGGTGTGAAGCCCCAGGGCCTTCGGGGTGTCAGCCTCGTCATGCGTTGTGCTGGACTGCTTCGTATAACTGCGAAATTTTTGGATCTGACCTGGCTTGGCAAATCCGGGCGTGCCGCACATAGCACCGGTGTCCACTCCACGCTCGGCATGCGCGTTGGAAAAGCTGTCCTGCACCATGTGCAGCAGGGCTCCGATGGCTACCTTGTCCAGGTCCTTGCGCACTTCCACAATCCCCGTAGCAAATAGGTTCGTCGCAGTGATGTCGCCGGGGAAGTAGGCTGCCAACTGGCTGTTCCCCAGATCTCGGATGAAGGTGCCCGTTGGCGTAGTTCCAGCGGCTACGCCCCACAGAAACTCCGCCCACATCTTCATGCGGTCCACAGTTTCACCTGCCGTCTCGCCGTCGTACGCGCCCATGGAATGCATGAACTGGAGATCGCCGTAGTGTGAGCGGTACAGCATGTAGTCGCCAGGGCCGAAGGCGGGTGCTTTGACGTGGGACTTCTTCTTCGCCTGCGCGCCCGCATCCGAGAACATGCCCCACCAGCACAGAGGTTGTGAGGTGGAGCGCAGGGTCACGCTGACATCGCAGCCTTTAATACGCGGAGGCGACTTGCTATTGAGCTGAAACGGCGGGTCATCAGGCCACCGCACGCCGTAGAGAAGGACCCGGTGCTCCTTGACGGCTTCGATGGTGACGCAATCGCTCTCGAAGCCTAGGCTAGCATTGCACCCGATCGCAGCGAGCGTGATGGACTCGTGCACTGGTGACTTCATTATGGGAATAGTGGAGCCGACAAACCACTGCCCCAGATAGTCCAGCACCGGATTTCGGCCGAAGGTCGAAATCTTGCGATCCACATCGCTGACCTTGGGCAAAACCTGAAACGCCGTTGCGCTGGATGCCGTTATCAGCGCTGTCCAAAAGACAACCCCCGCGCGTAAACGCATCCTGCTTCTGGACTGCTGCATGTATGTATCTCTCTCAATAGTTTTCTTGTAGCGGCCCGCGGGACCTGTGTGGAACTATTGCGACATTTGCAAGAAATTGCAACATTGTTTTGGCACGCCGGATGTGCTTCTGATCGAGTTCAACATTTCTATTGCATACGGAAACATCCACAGATCCTGCAAATCTCGCTCACGGCGCGCAGAATCACAGTGCTGTAATTTCATCCAGTCATGCACAATCACTGCATGGAACTCGACCAGATCGCAATCGCCCTGTTCGGCGCACTCGCAGCCTGGCTGTCCCAGGCCCGCAGCGAGAAGCTCCGGCGCTGGGCCTGCATCTTTGGCATGCTCGGCCAGCCCGCCTGGTTTTACGCCGCGTGGAAGGCCGACCAGTGGGGCATCTTCCTCGTGAGCGTGATCTACCTGGGCGCGTGGATGCGCGGTGTCTGGGTCCACTGGATCGCCCCACCGACCGAGTCTGGCGTTGGAACCATCCAGATCATCCCCCGCAAGTGACGTTGCCGCGAGGTCAGGCCATGGGCAATCAACAGGAGACGCTCTCGTGAAATTCATCCACACCGCAGACCTGCACCTGGACAGCCCCCTGCGAGGTCTCTCCTCCTACCCCGATGCCCCCGCCGAGCGCCTGCGCACCGCAACCCGCGATGCCTTCGAGCGCCTGGTCACGGTAGCCATCGAAGAGAAGGTGGACTTCATGGTCATCGCCGGCGATGTCTACGATGGCGACTGGAAGGACTTCAACACCGGGCTCTTCTTCGTGCGCCAGATGGGCCGCCTGCGCCAGGCCGGGATCCCCGTGTACCTGCTCTACGGCAACCACGACGCGGACAGCGAGATGACCAAGGGCCTGGAGCTCCCGGACAACGTCCACACATTCGCCTCGCGCAAGACCGAGACCTTCCGCATCGAGCCGCTCAGGGTCGCCTTGCATGGCCGCAGCTTCAAGATCGCAGCCACCACGGAAAACCTGCTCCCTGGCTACCCCATGCCCATGGCCGGCTGGCTCAACATCGGCGTGCTGCATACCGCTCTCGAAGGCAACAACGAGCACGCCAAGTACGCTCCATGTTCGGTGGCCGAGCTCCAGGCCAAGGGCTACCAGTACTGGGCCCTGGGCCATGTGCATGAGCACTGGATCGAGCGCGGTGACACCACCATTGCTTACCCGGGCAATCTGCAAGGCCGCCACATCCGCGAGACTGGCCCGCGCGGAGCACTGCTGGTCAGCGCCGAAGGAGGCGAGATCACCGAGGTCGAACGGGTCGAAGTCGACGTGCTGCGCTGGCATGCCTTGGCCGTCGATGTCAGTGCTTGCGAAGACCTGCGCAGCGCCGTCCGGCTGGCGGGCCAGGCCATCGAGGATCTGCTCACCAACTCGCCTGCTGGTCTGCCTTTGGCAGTACGCGTGAGCTTCACAGGCCAATCCGGTGCCCACGCAGCCCTGGCCAGCGACGAGGGACAGCTGCGGCAAGAGATGATCGCCCAGGCCGTGGCGCTGGATCCGGACCGCATCTGGATCGAGAAGGTGCGCGTCGACACTACGGCGCAGGCGACACAGGCCGCCGGCCTGGAGGGCGAAGCCCAGGACGCGCTCAACGCATTGCAGGAACTGGCCGCCTCTGCCCACGCCGACCCAGAGTTCCTGCGGTCGCTCCAAGCCGACTGGCAGGCCATGCTGGAGAAGCTCCCGCATGACGTGCTGCTGGCATCTCTTGAACTCGCAGAGCTTCGCCAGGCAGATCCATCGCTCATTGCAGACCGGGTCCGCCAGGCAACCCCAGTACTCATGGCCCGCGTCGCCGGCGCCAGCGCCGCTGCCTGACCCCCCTACCCAGCTCGACACTCATGCGCATACGCGAACTCAAGCTGATCCGGTACGGAAAATTCACCGACCGCCACCTGTCGTTGCTTCGGCAGGCGAGGGACATCCACCTCATCGTGGGGCCTAACGAGGCCGGCAAGTCCACCGTCCGCTCGGCCATCGGGGACTGGCTGTTTGGCATTCCGGTCAGGACATCCTTGGGATTTCTGCACCCGATGTCCGAGCTGCGGATCGGGGGCGTGCTGGAGCGCATGGCCTCGGGCACAGCAGAGGACCAGCAGCTTGCCTTTGACCGCACCAAGGCCACCAAGAACACTGTGCGCTCGCCCGAAGACGCGGTGCTGCAGGACGCTGTGCTGCAGCCCTGGCTGGGCGGAATGCAGCTCCAGGCCTTTACGCGCATGTATGCGCTGGACCACTCCACACTCGTCGAGGGCGGCGCCGGCATCCTGTCGGCGTCGGATGATGTCGGACGGCTGCTGTTTCAGTCCGCCGCAGGCATTGAAGGCCTTGCAGATGTTCTGCAGAAGCTGGAGGCCGAAGCAGACAGCCTCTGGGGAACCCGGAAGGCCGGCCATCGGGTCTACCACCAGGCACACGAAGCCTACGAGGCGGCCGGCACCCAGTTCAAGCAGGCGGTGCTCAAGACCAAGGATTGGAAATCCCAGCACGACGCCTTGCTCGCTACCGAGCAGGCGCTCGCAGACGCACGCCAACGCGACCGGGATACCCGTCAGCAGCTGAACCAACTGGAACGCATTCGCCGCGTGCGGCCCATGCTGCAAGCGCTGGATGCTGCGCAGGCCCAAAGGGAAGCACTGGGCCTCACTGACGACGTTCCGCTACTGCCCGAGAACGCATCCTCCACCATTCGGGATGCGGCCCAGGCAATGGCGCTGGCTCAGGTAGAAAGCCAGCGCCTCGAACAGGAAAGCTCTGCGCTTCGCACACAACTGGATGGCATCCACGTCGACCAGGCTCTGCTGTCTTTGGCTGCGGATATCACCGACCTCAACGAACGCAGGCTGCAGTACCGCAGCCACAGGGCGGACATCGTCAAGCGCACCGAAGAGATCCAGATGCACTGGACTCGGGTGAAAGAACTCGCCGGCGGTCTGGGTTGGACAACCGACACCGAAGACGCCGTACGCAAACGCCTGCCGGCCATGACCACGCGCAGCCGCCTGGTGAGCCTGCTCAAAGAGCGGGGCGCACTGAACCAGCAACTGCGCAGCGCCCAATCCGCGCTGACCGATCGCGAGCAGCAGATGGAGCAGGCGCAGCAAGCGCTGGAGCGCCTGGTTGCGCGCGAGGTACATCCAGGGCTGGCAGGCACTGTCGAGAAGGCGCTGAAGCTTGGCGACCATACCGGAGCAGTCTCCCAGCTAGTTCATAAGGCGGATGCACAGAGGACATCCCTTGCGGCTGCCCTGGTCGGCCTTGGCAAGTGGCGAGCCGAGCCGGACGCTCTCGCAGGCATGCTCGTGCCCGACGACACAGTTGTGCAGGGCCTGCTGGATGAGGGCCGCACTGGAGTCGCAGAGGCCCAGGCGTTGCAAGACGCGGTAGCGACTAAGGCAGAGGAGTTGCAACGCCTGGAGTTGGAGCTGCAGCAGTTCGTCCAGGACTTCCAACCGGTGACCCGAGAACAGGTCGACGAGGCCCGCCAGTCACGAGACCAGGAATGGAGAGCGATCAAGGCCGCGCCAAGCGAGCTGATCGCCAAGGCCAATGCCTATGAGCAATGGGTGGGCAAGGCCGATGGGCTCGCTGACACCAGGCTTGATCGCGTCCAACATGAAGCGACCCACCGGTCCAGGGCCGAACGCATCGAGCATGTGCGTCTGGAGTTGCAAGGACTGCAGGTACGACTGCAGGGTGCGAATGACCGGAATGAGACCCGAGTGCGCCAATGGCAAACCTTGGCGGAGGCGAGTGGACTGCCACAGCTGCCGCTAGAGATGGCGCCGGTGTGGCTGCGCCAACGCAGGACAATTCTGGAAATCAGTGCCGAGTTGGGCCAACTCGACCAGCAGCACAAGGATCTGGTGACCGCCGGTGTAGAAGTCGCAACTGCCCTCTGGTCGATGCTGGGCGGTGCCGCGGAAGAGGCCGAGAGGCCCATTCTTCACGACGGCCTGCAGCGAGCACGCAAGCTGCTGGCTGCTGTCGACCAGGCGCAAGGCCAGCGCAGCGCGCTGGAGCAGCAGGTGGCCGACGCCCAGAACAGCGTTCCCAGACTGCAAAACTTGGTGCAGCAAGCGCAGTCAGCGTGGAGCGAGTGGGAGACCGCCTGGCAGGCGGCCGTGAAAGCCGCAGGCTACGAAAGTGCGGCGACCGCTGTCCAGATCGAAGCGGAGTTCGAAGCAGTCCAGGAGGTTGAACGGTTGCTGACCCTGATCCGGAGTATTCGCAGTGAGCGCATTGAACCCATGCAGATGGATCTCTCCGACCTGAAAGCGTCCGCAGATGCCCGTGCTCAGCGTGTCGCCCTGGACTTGGTCGAGCAGGATGCCGACGTGATCGCCCAGGAACTCTTCGCCCGTCTCACGACCACCAAGCAGTCCGAGAAGACGCAACGCGAACTGCGGGCCAAACAAGCCCAGGTCGAGGCGGAGCTCGCCGAGGTCCAGCAGCGCCAAGCGACTCAAAACGCGCGCTTGGCGCCATTGATGGCCACGGCAGGTGTGGACGATATCAACACGCTCGCCGCGGCAGCGGAGCAGTCCGAACAGCGCCGAGCCTTTGAAGCCAAAGTCAGTGCTGCCCAGTCCGACCTGGTGCATGGCGGGGACGGGCTGGGCCTGGACGCACTCCGCCAGGAGGCGCAAGGCGTCGCTCCCGACGAGCTGATGGGAGAGATTGAGCGACTGGGCGCACAGTCCGCGCAACTGGTGGACGAGATCGCTCAACTGAGCAACCAGCACGGAACCCAGCGCAAGGCCTTCGAGGCTCTGGACGGCACAGACGCCGCAGCGAGGGCCGATGCACGCCGCCAGGAAGCGGTGGCTTCCATGGCGGATGCGGCCGAGCGTTACCTCAAGCTGCACACAGCAGCCCGCCTGCTGAAATGGTCGATGGAGAAATTCCGCGAGACGAGGCAAGGCCCGATGCTGGCCAAAGCCTCCGCAACATTCAACACCCTGACCTTGGGCTCGTTCGAGCGCCTGCTCGTTGACTCCGCTGACGAGAAGCCAAGGCTCTTCGGGATCCGCCCCAACGGCGCCCAGGTTGAGGTGTCGGGGATGAGCGAAGGATCCCGGGACCAGCTGTATCTGGCGCTGCGCCTCGCGGCCCTGGAGCTGCAGATCGAACAAGGTCTCAACATGCCGCTGATAGCGGATGACCTGTTCATCAACTTCGATGACCGGCGCACCGCAGGCGGGCTGCAAGTTCTGGGTGAGCTGTCGAGGAAGATGCAGGTGATCTTCCTGACCCACCATGATCACCTGGTGCCTCTGGCCAGGGAGGTGCTTGGTGACGAGCTCAATGTTGTGACACTCTAAAGATTATGGGTTGAAAGAACGCGGGGTTGGGTAGTGGCCCGCGCTGCATTGAACATAAATGTTCTAGTGACCTATCGATAGCGCTTCGTCGCTTGGTCATCGCCTCAGGCGTCCAAGTGACGCATGCCTTGAGCTCCCCGCCCTGATAACCCTCACGCACTGGTGGTGTCGGTGGCATGTGCGTGTGGGTAGAGGCCCACCCGCTCCAGTGTCTCCGCAATGGCCATTCCGACCCACAGGCATACACAGGCGTCCAGAACATGTCTTTAGCCAGCAACACCAGGAAGCACGAAAACGTGCGAAAATTCATCTAGTCCGTTTTTAAATTTAAAAAACTCTTTTCAAATCAATGTATTACGCAAATCTTGGACGAAATGAATGATGCTCAGTCAGATTTAGCCCAGCTGATCCGTCTTGCACTTGCAGAGCAGACGGAGGATGTGCGGCTGTTTGTGGCCCGACTCGTGCGCAAGTATCGCAACACGGATCCGGAACTAGCTGAACAGATGGACTTGTACCTCCGCGCGAAGGCGCCCCGCGCAAGCACTCCAATGCGCAAGGTCGCGCCGCCCGCTTCTCCGGCACAACCACTTCCGGTCGATGAAGAATCAAGGTTGTCGCTGCTGAAGGTCTTCAAGGACGACCCTAATCGTGAGCAACCGCTGCTGTCTCTGGACCTGGAAGAAACCTTGAGCCAGTTGATTCAGGAACGCCGGCAAACAAAGCGCTTGGCATCGATGGGCCTGAACCCCACGCGTTCGGCCATCTTCGTCGGCCCGCCCGGCGTCGGCAAGACGCTGACCGCGCGTTGGCTGGCGTCTCAACTGGGTGTGCCGCTGTATGTACTCGACTTGACCGCCGTCATGAGCAGCCTGCTCGGGCGAAGCGGGAGCAACCTGCGCGCCGCACTCGACTTCGCCAAGCGCAGCCCCTGCGTGCTGCTGCTCGATGAAATCGACGCCATCGCCAAACGCCGCAGCGACGACACCGACATTGGCGAATTGAAGCGCCTGGTCACGGTCATTCTGCAGGAAGTCGATGAATGGCCTGCTACCGGCTTATTGCTAGCGGCTACGAATCACGCGGAACTGATCGACCCGGCGCTGTGGCGTCGCTTCGACTTGGTGATCAACTTCAAGGCGCCGGAAATGCCTGCCGTCAAACAGGCGATCAAGCGCTTTCTCGGGCCGGACTATGCGTTATTCGGCCGCTGGATCGACATCCTGACCTTCGCTTTCAACGGCGAGTCGTTCAGCGACATCGAGCGGGATCTCCAGCGTTTCCGGCGCGCTGTTGCATTGGGCACGGCTTCGGACGCCGATCTGATCGAAGAGTTCGTCAAATCGCGCGCATTGGTTCTGGAACGCCAAGGCCGCATCGATCTGGCCGTCCTTCTGGCAAAGCAAACCCGCCTGTCGCAACACACCATCTCCGACATCACAGGCGTCAGCCGCGACACGATCCGCAAGTACACCAGCGAGCAACCGGTAGCAGCGAAGAAGACCTCGAAAGGAAAGCCTGAAGCATGAGCCAAACCAATTTTTTGATCGGGCGCGGCGAGCTGCTGACGCATGACATCAAAGGGCCGAAGCGCATGCCAGGCAAAGCGGAGGTGTACTCCTTCGCACAGGCCGCACAGCGACTGACACCGCAATTCGTGGCGACCGCAACGTCCCTGGACGCCTTGCCCCCGCACGCTTGTCCTGGCGACTTCGGGGTCGCCCGACTGACGATGAACCCCAGCTACATCGCCCGGTCGTTCTTCCCAACGGCGATGCTTCGCACCGTCGGCCTGGAATCGGTCGGTAGCCGAACCGTGAAGGTGACACCTGGCGGCTGGACCAAGAGGGGCGAGCCACAGGAGTGCACGACGACAGAACTGTTTGTCGCCGGCAAACGCCAGGCATTTCGCCATCTCAATGAATGGACTCGGCAGATCGAGCCCGAGTCAGACGAAGCGTTGGACCTGGCGCACATCGAGCAGTTTTCCGCCTTCACGCCTCGCGAGCGCATCGCCGACTATGGCAGCCCCAAGGATCGCTTCTTTGAGGTCGGTATTCACCTGCTGCCAGATGAGAGCCGCCTGTTCGTCCAGCAGGCCTTCGTGAAGTACGCCAAGGAGGTGAGCGTCAAGGTTCACAGCGACCTTGGCTTCACAGCGGGCAACCTGTGGTTCGTGCCCGTCGAAGGCAAGCACGACCACATTGAGCGGCTTGCCGAATTCGTCTTCGTGCGCGTCATCCGTCCGGTGCCCAAGCTGCGAGGCATGCGGCCCGTTCACCGAACGGGCGAGGTGACGGTTGGATGTAGCCTGCCGACCGAACAGCCGCTGTCTTCAGAGCCCAAGGTCGCCATCCTCGACGGCGGTCTGCCCAAACAACATGCCATCGGGCCGTGGTTGCGCTCCTACCGTGTCCTGGACGAAAACGCGCAGGACGATCCGGCGGGTCTGGAGCATGGCTTGGCCGTCAGCTCCGCTTTCCTGTTCGGTCCCATCCAGCCGAACGGCGCCGCCAGCCGCCCGTTCGCCTACGTTGATCACTTGCGCGTGCTCGACAAGGACGCGGATACCGAAGACCCGCTGGAGCTGTACCGCACCCTGGGGTTCGTCGAGCAGGTCCTGCTCTCGCGGCAGTATCAGTTCATCAATCTCAGCCTCGGTCCTGACCTGCCGATCGAAGACACCGACGTACACGCCTGGACGTCGGTCATCGACGACCTGCTGAGCGATGGCGACACCTTGATGACCGTGGCCATTGGCAACAACGGCCAAATGGACCGGGCTTCCGGCAACGCCCGCGTGCAGGTGCCTTCGGACTGCGTCAACGCGTTGGCCGTCGGGGCAGCCAATGACACTGAAGCCACCTGGGCGCGCGCTCCATACAGTGCAATCGGCCCTGGTCGCAGCCCGGGGGTCATCAAACCTGACTTGATGGCGTTCGGTGGCAATGCCGGGAACTACTTCCATGTGCTCTCACCGGGAAAGAAGGCTGCGCTCTCGCCGCAGCTGGGCACTAGCTTTGCTTCTCCGTATCTGTTGCGCAGCGCGGTCGGCATTCGCGCCATCCTGGGAGCCGAGTTGTCGCCGCTGGCGATCAAGGCGCTGCTGGTCCACGCCGCAGACGCTGCGACGCACGACAAGCTCGAAGTCGGCTGGGGCAAGGTGCCCGAAGACCTGATGAGCATCATCACCTGCCCTGAAGGCGTCGCGCGCGTGGTCTACCAGGGAGAGCTGAAGCCGGGCAAATACCTGCGCGCCTCACTGCCATTGCCCATCGGCGGCCTGAAAGGCAGTATCCGCCTCAAGGCGACCTTCTGCTATGCCTCGCCGACCGATCCGCAGGACGCCGCCGCGTACACGCGCGCAGGCCTGGAAGTCGTTTTCCGTCCCAGCGACGAAAAGATCAAGGACGGCAAGGCCAACGCCGACACCAAAAGCTTCTTCGACATGAAGAAATACGCCACCGAGGAAGAGCGGCGCTCTGACATGGGCAAATGGGAAACGGTGCTGCACAGCGCGAAGAACATGCGCGGCGGCACCCTCAAGAACCCGGTCTTCGACATCCACTACAACGCGCGCGAAGCTGGCCATAAGGCCAACGGTGCCGAGAAGATCCGCTACGCACTGATCATCACAGTCGAGGCCCCCAAGCATGCCGACCTCTACAACGAAATTCTGCGCGCCTATGCGAAGACGCTGGTGCCGATCCAGCCGCAAGTGTCGTTGCCGATTCGCATTCGTTAAAACGAACACAGTCACCCTGATCCACCAAAGAAGAATACGGGAGTCAAGGAATGCCGGCAGCACTTAAACGCAAGGACAAAGGCGGCAAGCCCTACGAGCGGCCACCGGAGATCGAGGCTTGCATCGAGAAGCTTGACGCGCTCGACGCAGGGACTCGGCTTTCGCGGTTCGACGGGGCGTCAAGAAAGCACCCGCAGTATGTGCCCACAGAAGCCGTGCTTCACTTTCTGCGGCGGGCCTGGGTCGATGGAGATCAGGGACAGTTCGAGAAAACCTTTCGTATCCTGTTGAAGCGGCTTGATCAATCGTTGTACTCAGCGATTCCTGATGCGCGCATGGACGGTGCAGCAGACATTCGCGATGAGATTCGCAGCCGTTTCGTCGTCCTGCTCACCAAGGACTGCAACACACACCCCGGTTTGCTCGACTTCTACGAGATCCGCTTTGACAAGGCAATGGTTGCGCTTCGAACTACTGTACTGCGCAAGATTGGCCCCGCCACTCGCAAGATCAAGACGGTTCCGTTAGGTAGCCAAGATGATGAAGGTCCTGAGATTTCCGCAGAAGTCGAAGCGGCACTCGAAGAGTTTCTGAGCGGCGATCCACAAAAAATTGACGATCCTGCTTTCCGGTTGGTGTTATTCGCTGCGATTGACCATCTACCCCAGGATCAGTATCAGGTCGTTGGTCTCTTTCTGCAGGGAATCCCAATCGTGACAATTGCAAGCATGCTGAAATGTGACGAACGAACGGTTCGCAACAGGAAGACCCGGGCCTGCAAAGCGCTCAAGGCCATCCTTGAAAAGGAAGCCGAATTATGAACACCGAAAACTCCAGACCCGACGAAGAAGAGGTTCTCCTTGCGTTTTCAGTCGAGCCCCGGCATGACCGCGCCACCCTGGAGCACTACTTGAACCAGTACCCGGAACATGCGCTAGCCCTCGTGGATTGCTCCATTGAAATGATGATGGATGCTTCCCATTCCGACGACGAGGTTCAGGTTTCGTCAGATCAGGTTGCTGATCGGGCTTGGCGGCAATTCCAGGCAGCAATGGGGTCGGTACAAGGCACTGCTGCTATCGCCAACCCCTTTGCGCAGTTGCAACCCACAGCGTTCAAGTCAATAGCCAAGAGATTGGACGTCAGCAATTTGTTCTTGATTCGCGTGCGTGAACGAGCAATCGATGCTGCCACCTTTCCCCGACGCTTCATTCGGCAACTCGCTGCCGAACTTGGCGCGACCGCTGATGCTGTTTCGGCTTATCTGCATAGCCCGCCCACCATGGCGTCCAGCCTGAGGTTTCGATCCAACGTGAAGCCCGAAGTTGCCGCCCAGATACCGTTCGATCAAGCGGTCGAGACGTCCCAGCTGACACCTGCCCAAAAGGAAGCTCTGCAGGCATTGGGAGACTGATCATGGATGCAACCGAGGCCGCACGGCGCGAGGCAGAACGCATCCACCAAGCTGCGGTCGCGGACGGTGTTGATCCATGGAACCTGCTCGAACTCGTCAGCCGCGAAGCGGCTCGGCGAGATCTCGATGTGTATGCTTTAGCGACTGGTGACTCGGCACTGAAAGGCGGTCGTGCAGTGCTCGACCGTGAAGCCGAGTGCATCCTGTATGAAGACATCGGTTCGGCATTCGACCGCGCTTTTTTGATAGCGCACGAACTGGGACATTTCGTCTTGGAGGGTGATGCTCAGTACGTGGTGACAGGTGAAGTCGAACCCGGCCGTTCGGCCGAAGATGCACCGGTCGGCGTGGAACGCGTGCTCGACTACGGCGCCAGGGAACGCAGAGAGGTCCGGATGGATCTGTTTGCGCGCGAGCTCCTGCTACCGCGTTCAATGGTGCGGCACCACTACATCGACTGCGGTTGCTCCTCCGCCGATATCGCCACACGCCTCGGAGCACCCTTGCAAGTGGTCCAGCAGCAACTGCTGGATTCGCTGCTCTTGCCGAACGAGCTACCTGCCGTCGTGGAGCCTACCGCAGCAGCTGCCGTACCCACACCTGACCCTACCCAGATGGAGGCGGCCAACCATCGCAACACGGCATTTCAGTTACAAGCAGGCCCGGGAACGGGCAAGACCCGCACACTGGTGCAGCGCATCGAGAGTCTTCTGGCTGAGGGCGTGGATCCGATCTCCATCCTTGTTCTCACGTTCTCCAACAAGGCGGCGAACGAGTTATGCGAGCGGCTCGCCGCCCGGAATCCGCGGGCTGCCGCAGCGATGTGGATCGGTACGTTTCACGCATTCGGCTTGGATATCGTGCGCCGTTTTCACGACAAGCTCGGACTTCCCGCCAACCCCCGTCTCATTGATCGATCCGAAGGCATCGAACTGCTGGAGGACGAGCTGCCACGGCTATCGCTGCGCCACTTCCGGAACTTGTGGGATCCGGCGCTTGATCTCAGTGACATGCTCAGTGCGATTTCACGCGCCAAGGACGAAGTGGTCGATGCCGCCGGCTACCGGGCATTGGCCGTGGCCATGGAACAGACTTGCGGTACGGATGCCGAGGCGATGAAGAACGCCGAGAAGTGCATGGAAGTTGCCTTGGTCTACGAGACTTACGAGCGCCTGATGACGGCGAGGCAACTGATCGATTTCGGAGATCTGGTTGCCCAACCTGTGCGACTGGTAGAAAACGATGCTGAGGTGAGAAGTGCTTTGCGCGCGCGGCACAACCATGTGCTGGTGGACGAATACCAGGACGTAAACCGCTCGTCTGTGCGCCTTCTCAAAGCCATTGTTGGTGAAGGTCGAAACCTTTGGGTGGTCGGAGACGCGCGGCAATCCATCTACCGGTTCCGCGGCGCATCGGCCACCAACATGGCTCAATTCAGCTTGGATTTTCCCGGAGCGCAAATCGCCCAACTCGGCGTCAACTATCGTTCTCGACAAGAGGTCATCGATGCCTTTACTGCCTTCTCCGGCACGATGAAAGCATCGACTGGCTCCATGCCATTGCATCTGAATGCAAGCCGCGGTGCTTCGGGCGCCAGGCCAGAATTCAAGGTTGTGCGCTCAACGGATGACGAAATCTCAGCGGTGGCGGCCACGATCAAGCATCAACAGGAAGCCGGCACTGCATTCCGTCATCAAGCGCTTCTTTGCGCATCCAATGCCCGCCTGAGCGAAATTGCCGAGGGCCTCGAAGCCAGAGGCATTCCTGTGCTTCACCTTGGGAGTCTGTTTGAGCGACCGGAGATCAAGGATCTCCTCGCCATGCTCTCGATGCTGAGCGACCCCTATGCCGTTGGACTGGTGCGCGTGTCCACGATGTCGACTTACGAACTGCCGCTGCAAGATGTGGTGCAGATCATCGAATGCCTGCGCGAAAGCAAAGTGGCGCCTCTCGAGTGGCGCCTGAATAAAAATTGGCCACCGGAACTTGCGGAAGCCAGCAAGACGGCACTAGCCCGGGCCGCCATGCTTTTCGATGGGGTGAGTCCGATGGGCAACCCTTGGAGCATCTTGACCACATGGGTGATAGACCGGCTCGGCCTCGCCAAGTCGCTGTATCTGGCAGGCGATGCACGAAGCAGGATGAAGGGCTTGGCACTGTGGCAGTTCCTCAACTTCTGCCGTCAGCAACCCTCCGACACCGGTTCACCTTGCGTGCGTCTCCTTGATCGTATTCGCCGACTCGTCCTACTTTCGGAAGATCGTGGGCTGCGCCATTTGCCAGGTGTTGCCGACGGCATCGATGCCGTCCGCCTGATGACGATCCATGCCAGCAAGGGGCTCGAGTTCCACACAGTGCATATTCCTGGCATGGTGACCTCGGGCTTGCCGCGCAACAACATGGCACCGCGCTGCGTGCCACCCGACGGGCTCATTCATGGCTCCGACGAAATGACCGGACTGGAAGCGGTGAAGGCCGGGCACGATGAAGAGGAAGAATGCCTGTTCTTCGTCGCCCTCTCCCGTGCGCGCGATCGGTTGTTCCTCTACGCGTCGTCAGTTCAGTCGGATGGCAGAACGCGCAACCCTTCCAAGTTCATGCCCTCCATCCTGCATCACCTGATCCAACCGCCGGTTCCGGCTCAGCGCCATGCAGGACTGCGAGCATCGTCAGCCCTGCAGATTGTTTGGGAGCAGAAGCCGGCCTGGACCGACAGTCAAGTCAACCTGTTCGAACGATGTCCACGCCGGTTTCTCTATACCCACGTCATGAAACTTGGAGGCCGCCGCACGGAGACGGCCTTCATGAAGATGCACAACGTTGTTTCGGACGTGTTCGATTGGCTCAAGACCGTGCATGCAATGACGATGCCGACCGAAGCCGAACTCGGCGTACGCTTCGACCAGGCATGGCAATCAAAGGGACCGGTCGATCATGGCTATGCGGAAGACTACCGCAGCATCGCTCGGCGGCTTGTGGATGTTGTAGTTGAGACCCGCAGTCCCGGCGTACCGGCTCCCGCGACTCCCATCTCGCTCGGCTGGGCGGAAGGCGAAATACTTGTCCGACCGGACAGTGTCGCCCGAGGCGACAACGGGCAAATCGTCGTTCGGCGCGTCAAGACCGGGAAGCCCAGATCCAATGCCTTCGATGACATCGAGTACACCTTGCTCCACCTCGCGACCACGCAGGAGTATGGCGGATCGGCCCAGGTCGAGGTGACCTACCTGACTAGCGAGACAACGCAACCGATGGAGATCACAGAGCGCAAACTCAAGACGCGCAGCGAGAAGGTCCAGGATTTCGTCAAGCGTGTCCGCGCTGGCGACTTCCCTGTAAAGGAAGAGGCGCGCACTTGCCCGAGGTGCCCCAGCTTCTTTATCTGCGGCGACCTCCCGGCTGGCGCGATCACCATAAAAAAAGTTTGATTCAGCTTTCCGGTCCGGATTTTGGCCGCGATTGACTTAGTGGAGGCCAAGAAAACTGCAATCCCGCAGATGGCCGACAGAAAGTCAATCAAATGCAAACGCAAAATCCTGGCGATGACAGCCGCATCCCGCTCGAAGACATCGGTGCCGCCATCCGCGAAGGCCGTGGCCTTCGTCTGGCACACCTCTACCGTATCGTGGTGGCCGATGAACAGCTCAACGAGCGCAACCTGGATCTGAGTGATCCGGTCCCCACCGGCCGCCAGATCCTGCAGGCTGCTGGAGTTCGCCCGGTGGCTGACTACAGCATCTACGCGATCCTGCCATCCGGCGAATTTGAAGATCTGCGTCTCGACGAGACTTACGACTTGCGTGAGCGCGGCGCGGAGCGTTTCGTCATCTTCCAGACGGACCGCGCATTCAAGTTCACGATCGACGATCGCCAAATGGAATGGGGTAAGCCCTCGATCAGCGGCAAGATCTTGAAGGCGTTGGCTGGCGTCCCTACCGACACCTATGACGTCTACCTCGAAGTCCGCGGCGGCGGCCAGGATGTTCTCATCCGCGACGCCGACTTGCTCGACCTCAGCAAGCCGGGCATCGAGCGCTTCATCACGCTGATCCGTGACACGACGGAAGGACTCGCGGCGCTGCCGGAGGCCGATCAGCGCTATCTGGACAGCCACGGCTTCGCCGTGGAAGTGGTCGGTGACGGCACGCACACGGGTGTTGTGCTGAAGCAGATGCAACTGCCGCAAGGCAAGTTCAACCACCCTGCGGCCGACGTGTTGGTGATCCTCCCGCCCGGCTATCCCGACGTGGCACCGGATATGTTCTTCTGCGACCCCTGGTTGACGCTGGTGTCTGCTGATCGCTACCCGACATGTGCGGATCAGCCGCACGCCTTCATGGGCCGCAACTGGCAACGCTGGTCTCGCCACAACACCAGCTGGCGGCCGGGTGTCGATGGCCTGCACACGATGATCAAGCGCATCGAGCACGCACTAGCGGAGGCCAAGTGATGTCGGCCGCAGCGCTGGACATCATCTTGCTTGAATCCCATGAAGCGGCGCTGCGCACGCTGCTTCACCGGGAAAACGGCACTGAGGCAGCCGCCTATGTGCTGTTCGGCAAGGCCGAGATCGCAACAGACCCGTGGTCCAAGCAGCCACGCATCCGCCTGATCTCGCACGAGGTGGTGCCCACGTCAGACGAAATGGTTTCGTCCTCCTCGACGCATGTGACGTGGTCGACGCAGGGATTCATGCGGCTGCTGGGCTTGGCGCAGCACCGCAACCTCGTTCCTGGGCTGGTTCACACACATCCTGGGGCCAAGGCGTTCTTCTCCGACCAGGACGACCGCAACGAAGCTGAGCTAGCGCGCACCACCTTCAACAAGGGCACACAGGGGCTTGCCAGCATGGTCTTCGGCCAGGACGACGCCATCGTGGGGCGCCTGTGGACATCGGCCAAGGCATCCACGCAAGCCTCATCGATCTCCATTGTCGGAAGCCAGATCAAGATCTGGCGTGAGGATGCTGGGCACGAAGACACGGCGTTTTTGGCTCGGCAAGCAGCACTGTTCGGCAAAGGATTCAATCCGATCGTGCGGGCGCTGCGCGTCGGCGTGATCGGTTGCGGCGGTACGGGCAGTGCCGTGGCTTCGCTGCTGACTCGGCTGGGGGTCGGTCACCTGGCGTTGATGGACAACGACACGATCGACACGACCAACCTCAATCGTGTTCACGGTTCACGCGCTGCAGACGTACCTGCCAGGCTGGCCAAAGTGGACATCCTCGCACGCGAAATCGAGGCGTGCGGCTTGGGCAACCACGTAGTCACCCGGCGGGCGTGGGTGGGCGATCCATCGCTGCGTGACGTTCTGCGGTCTTGCGACGTGCTTTTCGGCTGTACCGATGACAACCAGGGGCGTCTCACGCTGAACCGGCTTTCCCACTACTACGGGATTCCGCTGATCGACGTGGGGTTGCGTATGCGGTCGGCCAAAAGCGGCGTGGACTACGACATGACGGGCCGAATCACGACCATCCGACCAGGCAACCCTTGCCTGATGTGTCTTGGCGTCGTCAACGCCCAGCGTGCTGCAGCCGAAGGTTTGCAGCGCAATGATCCTGTGGAGTTTGAGCGCCGTAAGGCTGAGGCGTATGTGGCAGGCGGTGGCGATCCAGCACCAGCAGTGGTCACATTCACCACCAGCATTGCTTGCGCTGCAGTTGATGAATTGATCCAGGGTTTGACAGGTTTTCGCGGCCCAGGCGGCATGGCGCACAACCGCATTCGCCGATTCGACCGCGTGGAGGATCGCACCACGACGTGCCGGCCAGTTCCGACCTGCCCTGTTTGTGGAACCGAGGCCACCTGGGGCCGTGGTGACGTGAACCCCTTTCTTGGCGTGATCGGGTGACGGTATGAAGCGCCTTTTTGCATTGATGCTGCGCCGCCTCGGCCTGCTGGACTTCAGATTTCTCGTGAAAAGAGTGGATCGACATCCAGGCAAGATTGAAATTCCTGCCGGAGAACTGTGGCTAGTGGTGGACGGCGGCGCCAAGAAATGGGCATGCTTTAGTTGCCCAGGCGGGTGCGGTGTGCAGATATCGCTGTCGCTGAATCCTGAACGTCGTCCACGTTGGGAGGTCGAGCACGATTTCTGGGGGCGTCCAACGGTCTCCCCCTCGGTTCATCAGCAGAAAATGTGCCGATGCCATTTCTGGATCCGAAATGGAATGATCGAGTGGTGCAAGACTTAACAGGCTGAAGAAATACCTCCCGCTAAGCCAGCCCAGCAGCCCAACCCCGGTAAGCTCACCGGGCCCTCCCACATAGCTTGACCCTGACCCCCATGCGCGGCGCCGACACCTTCACCGAGAGCCTGTTCTCTGTCCGCAAGCTCGAAGACTTCGTGCCAGCCTCGCACCCCCTGCGCCCCGTTCGCAAGATGGTCAACACCGCCTTGGCCAAGATGGATGCCCTGTTCTCGCGCATGTATGAAGCAGACATCAAGGGCGGGCGTCCCAGCATCGCCCCCGAGAAGCTGCTGCGCGCCATGCTGCTGCAGGTGCTGTACAGCGTGCGCTCTGAACGCCAGTTGATGGAGCAGGTGCAGTACAACCTCTTGTTTCGCTGGTTCATCGGCCTGTCCATGGACGATGAGGTCTGGGTACCCAGCGTGTTCACCAAGAACCGCGAGCGGCTGATCGAACACGACGCCGTGATCGAGTTCTTCAACGAAGTGCTCAAGATCGCCGACAAGAAACACTGGCTCTCGGGCGAGCACTTCAGCGTGGACGGAACGCTCATCCAGGCCTGGGCGGGCCACAAGAGCTTTGTGCGCAAGGACGACGATGACGCGGGTGGTGATGATCGTGATGGCAATGGTGACAACACAGATGATGGCCCTGATGCAGATGCCAAAGCCCACAGCGATGGCGGCAACTTCAAGGGCCAGCGGCGCAGCAACGACACCCATGAATCCACAACGGACGGCGATGCCCGGCTGTACCGAAAAGGCAAAACCGCCAGCGAGCTGCGCTACATGGGCCACACCCTGAGCGACAACCGCCACGGCCTGGTGGCCAATGCAGTGGTCACGCTGGCCGATGGCTACGCAGAGCGCGAAGCGGCCAAGGCCATGGTCAACGACGCCCGGCAGGCGCAGGCCGATCCCACGCGAACCATCACGCTGGGGGCGGACAAAGGCTATGACGCACGCGAATTCATTGAGGCCTGCCAGGCCATGAACGTCATTCCCCACGTGGCGCAGAACAACTCGGGCAGAAGCTCGGCCGTGCCCGATGCGATTGCGCAAAGCGAAGGCTACGCGGTATCGCAGCAAAAGAGAAAGCTCATCGAGCAAGGCTTTGGCTGGGCCAAAACCGTGGGCGGCATGAGGCAGGTGATGGTGCGAGGCCTTGAGCGCGTGGACCAGATGTTCGTGCTGACGATGGCGGGCTACAACCTGGTGCGCATGCGCACGCTGGAGCAACTGGGACAGGTGCGTCCGCGGGGGGCGCATTGAGGGCAAATGGACGCTGAAGTGACTCAAATCAAGCGCCAAAGAGCCCGATAGGCCCCTTCAATCCCGGGATGTGAAAAAAGCAAGCCTGCAGGCTGCTGCAGGGGTGCGAAGGGCTTGGAATCTGGGGAGTATTTCTTCAGCCTGTTAAGCGGAAGGCCGCTCCGTTGTCGATGAGCGGGAGCTAGATGCGCACACCCAGACTGGCGTAGTAGGCGTGGGCGTTGCACGAGAACTGCACCGCGTTGAGCGCCTTCTGGTCGGGGTGGATGTCGATGAACGCGATACGGGCAGGGTCATCAATGGTCACAAAAGCATCTTCCAGCCCGCTTCATCAACGCTATCCATGCATTTGCCCATCCACGGAATTGGGGCCCAACGCGCTGACCAGTCGAGTCGCGTTTGATGCCGGAAGCCTCATTCTGACACCTCCCCATCGGCGAGGAGTGGAACCGCTGCGCCACCGACCAGCAAGGACGCCAGCGCAACTGCATCAAAGCCGCATTCGCGCAGCACCGATTCGGTGTGCTCCCCCAATCGCGGCGCGGGCGCCAGCTTGCTGACGTCGTAACCCACCCAGCGCGCTGGCGCGCCAAAGGTACGCATCGCTCCTTCGCTCGGGTGCTCGACCTGACGGAAGAAGCCCACCGCCGCCAAGTGTGGGTCATCCAACAGTGATTCGACGGTGTTCAGAGGCACCGCCGGCACGTCGATGTCTTCGAACAGCTCCAACCAGTGCGCGGTGCTTTGCACGCATAGCGTCTGGCCCAGAAAGCCGTACACCTCGTCAATGTGGCGGGTGCGGCTGGCCAAGTCGGCGAAGCGCGGATCGACCCGCAAATCGTCGCGCTCGATGGCATGCAGAAAACGCTGCCAGTGGCCGTCGTTGTATACCAGCGCGCAGATGTAGCCGTCGCTGGTTTCGTATGGCCGGCGCCCGGGCGACAACAGCCGCACGTAGCCAGCGTCACCACTGGGCGGCTCGAAGGTGCGCCCATATAGGTGGTCCGAAAGCACCACGCTGGCCATGGTTTCGAACATCGGCACATCGATGCGGCAGCCGCGTCCGTTGCGCTCGCGCCCGTACAGCGCCATGGCCACGCTGTGCGCTGCATGCAGGCCGACCAGGCGGTCGGCAATCGTCAGCGGCACGTAGCGCGGCTCGCTCGCCCCGCTTTGCTGCTGTAAGGCGGCGATGCCGACCGCGCCCTGGATCAGGTCGTCATAGGCCGGGCGGCCGGCGTAGGGACCGTCCTCGCCGTAACCGTACACGCCGCACCAGATGATGCGTGGATTGATCATCGAGATGCTCTCGTAGTCCAGCCCGAGCCGGGCGATGGAGGCCGGGCGGAGGTTGTGCACGAAGACATCGGCGCCTTCGATCAGGCGCCGCATCGCAGCCGCGCCCTCCGGCGATTTGAGGTCAAGCGCCACGCTGCGCTTGTTGCGGTTCAGGTGCAGGAACAGCGGACCCATGCCGGGATGGCGTCCGGGGCCGATCCAGCGTGTCGAGTCGCCCTCAGGGGATTCAATCTTGATCACGTCCGCGCCATGGTCGCCAAAGATCTGGGTGGCGTAGGGCCCCATCAGCACCGCGCTGAGGTCGATCACCCGCACGCCCTCGAGTGGCCCGGCGGGTGCTGCCTGCTTGTGTTGGCTTGTCATCTGTGTCTCCTCTGATTTCTCGAGGCCAGGCTGCCTCAGCGCCGAGCGCTGAGGAAAAACCGAATTGACGACCGTCCATCCTAACGATATTCTGATTACCAAACAAATGTTCCTATATCAGAACACAAGGAAGCTTCGATTCTATGAACATGCCCACGGCCAGCTTGCGCGAATGCACAGGCATCAATACCCGCGCGGAGGCTTCTCCCATGGCCGTGAGCCGCGTGCTGCGGCTGCTGCGGATACTGGCCGACCGCCCTGCTGGCTTGGCCCTGACCCCGTTGTGCTTGGCGTTGAATGCACCAAAAACCAGCGTACTCTCGCTGTTGCGCGGCCTCACGGCGCATGGCTACCTGCAGCGCAGCAATGACCTGTATGAACTGGGCCCCGAGGCGTTCTCACTAGGGGCATCTCTGGTGTCGGCCCGCTCGCTCGACGTTGTGGCCCTGCCCTTCCTGCGGGAGGCAGTGGCGCGATCCGGCGAGACCGCCCTGATCGCCAGAATCGACCGCACCGCAGATCGGCTCGTCTACAACCCGGTCTTCGAGAGCACCCGGACGATTAGATACGCCGTGCCAGTCGGCACGACACGGCCGCTGTTTGCCTCGTCCGCCGGGCGCGTGCTGCTCGCGTTCCAGGAAGAGGCATGGCGGCGTGACTACCTGCGCCGGGCCGATCTGCGGGCCATGACCGAGCACTCGGTCACCGACCCGGCGCAACTGGCGCGGATCATCGAGGAAGCCCGGGTGAGAGGGGTGGCGGTCACATTAGGAGAAGTGACACCTGACGTTGCCGGCTTTTCGGCCCCGATCTTCGAACCTGACGGGCGCGTGAACGCAGCGCTGATCATCGCCGCGCCGATCGAGCGCGGTCGCGCCGTCGCCGATGCGCTGCAGCACCTGGTGATGGAACTCGCCGCAAGCATCTCGGGGGCACTCGGCTACCGTGCGGGACCGGAATCGCGTGAGGTGGCAACGAATCAAGCCAGACCAATGCCCCAGACCCGCCGCTCGCGGTAACAGACACAAACTTCAAAAGGAGACACCCCCATGAACAATGAACTGCTCTACGAAGTGAACGACGGCATTGCCGTCATCACCATCAACCGGCCCGAGCGCCGCAATGCGCTGAATCGCGCCGTGCGCGAAGGCTTTTTTGAGGTCTGGCGCCGCTTCGAAGCTGACGGGCAGGCGCAGGTGGCCATCCTCACCGGCGCCGGTGACAATTTCTGCGCCGGCATGGACCTGGTGGAAGCCGCAGACACTCAACTGCGCATCCCGCCAGCGGGCTTCATCGCCGTGCTCGGCGACAACATCGAGGTCACCAAGCCCGTCATCGCTGCCGTGCAGGGCTATGCCTATGCAGGCGGTTGGCTGCTCTCGCAGATGTGCGACCTGTGCGTGGCCGACGAAACCGCCAAATTCGCCATCACGGAGGCCAAGGTCGGGCGCGGCATGCCGTGGGCCTCGCCGGTCATCCACATGCTGCCGCAGCGCATTCTGATGGAAGTCGCGATGACCGGCGACCCGCTGACAGCGCAGCGCGCCTACGAACTCGGCTACATCAACCGCCTGATGCCCAAGGGGCAAGCATTGCAAGGGGCCAAAGAGCTGGCGACCCGGCTCATGGCCAATGCGCCACTGACGGTGCGCGCGGCCAAAGAAATGGTGCGCCTGTCCACCGAGATGGGCCGCACCGCCGCGCTGCGCGCCTCCAACCGAGCGTTTGATGCCGTCTACCTCAGTGAAGATGCCCTGGAAGGCCCGCAATCTTTCCGGGAAAAGCGCAAACCGGTCTGGAAGGGGCACTGACATGAGCATGACCACAACCAGAAAACCCGCACCGTCGTCCGCTATCCAAATCGCTGACATCACGCGGGAACTGGCCGCGCGCTGCGCTGACCTGTGCTACACCGATCTCCCGGAGGACGTGCGCCTGCGGGTCCGGCAATGCATGCTCGACTGGATCGGGGTTACGCTGGCTGGCGCGTGCGAGCCACTGGTTCACATGCTGGCCGAAGAAGCCCGTGAACAGGGTGGGCATGCCCAGGCCACCGTCGTCGGGCACGCCATGACGACCTCCAGCCGGCAGGCGGCATTGATCAATGGCTCGGCCTCGCACGCACTCGACTATGACGACGTCAACATGGCCTGCACCGGCCACCCCTCGGTGGTCCTGATCCCGGCCTTGCTCGCCCTGGGCGAATCGCGCGGCGCCAGCGGACGCGACTTCATGACGGCCTTCGCCGCCGGCTACGAAACCATGTGCCAGTTGGGGTTGGTGTGCGGCGATGCACAGTATTCCAACGGCTTCCACACCACAGCCACGCTAGGCACGCTCGGTGCGGCCGCCGCCTGCGCACGCTTGCTGCAACTCGATGCCGACGACACCGCGACCGCGCTGGGCATCGCCAGCACCATGGCGGCTGGGCTGAAATCGATGTTCGGCACCATGTGCAAACCCTTGCATGCCGGGCGGGCCAGTGCCGACGGCCTGCAGGCGGCCCAGTTGGCCGCACGCGGCTTCACCAGCCGTGCCGATGCGATTGAATGTCCGCAAGGCCTCATCGCCACGCACGGTGGTACCGCGTCGCTGGAAGCTGCGGTGGCCACGCCGAACGGCGGCTGGCATCTGCGCCACAACCTGTTCAAGTTCCACGCCGCCTGTTATGGCACACATGCCGCCATTGAGGCCGCGAGCCACTTGCGCCTGCAACACGCACTGAGGGTTGATGACGTGTGCCGCGTGACGGTGCGTGCCAGTTCCGCCTGCGAGGGTGTATGCAACATCGCGGAGCCGCGCACCGGGCTGGAGGCCAAGTTCAGTCTCCGTCACACGGTGGCGATGGCGCTGGCCGGGGTCGACACCGCCGGATTGGACGCGTTCAGTGACGAAGCCGTATACGCGCCCGAGGTGGTGGCGCTGCGTGATCGGGTGCAGGTTTTGCTCGCACCTCAATGCCCGGACCTCACCCTCAGCGAGGTGGTGATCGAGACTCAGAGCGGCACAGTGCTGCGCCGACGCTACGACAGTGGGCGCCCAGCCAGCGACCTGCTGGAGCAGCAGCAGCGCCTGGAGGAAAAGTTTCGCCTGCTGGTCAAGTCTGTGCTCATACCTGACGAGTGCGACGAGCTGATAGACTTGGTGGCACGGCTCGACGAACTGACCGACCTCTCGCCGCTGGCAGGCATGCTGGCTCGCCAAGCGTGCTCTGATCGACACTAACAGCGTTTATTGGTGCGGGCAGGCTGGCGTGCGGAAAAAAAAGAGACGTGCAATACCCCTCATTGGTCGGCGTTTTTGCTCTCCGCGGAAGGGCTGCGCCCAATGCGGCAAAACAAGCGCTGCAACATGCTCCTGGTCTCCCCACGGGCCCGCTGCTGCGGATGGTGACCAACTCCACGCAGCGCCGTCACTTCAAGCGGCATCAGACCGTGGCGAAACAAGGCAATCGCGCTGGGCCGCCAGCCATATTCATCGTCATTGCCGAACAACACGGAGACCGGACAACGCACTGCGGCAAGCTCGACGCTCATGTCCCATTGAAGTGCCTGCGGGCTGGCCCAGGGCTCGTACCAGCCCCAGAACATGGTGTCGGTGTTGTCGCCATGGTGTCGACGAAGTTTTTCGCGCAAGCCGTCTTGCTCAAACGCGCGCCGCGCGACGGCCATGGCGTCCACCATGAACTGATCCACAGCCATGGTTGGCGAGCAGGCAAAAACGCCGCATACCAGCTCAGGATGCGCCGCCGCAGCCAGCACCGACATGGCTCCTCCATCACTGTGGCCGAACATCAACGCCTTGTGGATTCCAAAGTGGCGCAACACCTCGCCAAGCACCGGCCCAGCCTCTTCACGCCGGTAGCTGGGCTCGCGCCCACCCACCAGACTCTCGGATCGCCCATAACCATACCGGTCATAGGCCAGCACCGGCCAGCCGCTGGCTTCGGCCAACACCTGAGGCAGGTCTTTCCAGGTGGTGATGCAGTCCAGACCGCCATGCATCATCACGATGGTCGGCTGCCCGTTGCCCACATCACCCCAGGTGGTGGCGGCCAGCCGATGGCCTCCCGCAAACAGTTCGTGTTCCTTCATTTCGTTCTTTTTCATCATGTCAATCTGCCTCCGGGTTGGGCATTGCAGAGGATCCACACAGCCTACAGGTCGGCCTGTCCAGTCAGCAGTTGGCGCGCGACGGTGCGGCGCTGGATTTCGCCCGTACCGTCGGGTATACGCATCACGCGGGCGAAGCGGTAGCCCTCTTCCAGGCGCAGTTCGTTGGTCAGGCCCATGCCGCCGTGGATCTGGATGCTGCGGTCCATCACGCGCCCCAGCATCTCGGTCGAAAATGCCTTGACCATACTGACCTGTGCGTTGGCTGAGCGGCCGCTGTCCAGGCGCCAGGCACAGTTCTGAATCATGGTCTTGGCAGCGTAGATGTCCATCGCGCTGTCGGCCAGCATGAGCTGGATGGCCTGGTGCTCGGCAATGGGCACGCCAAAGGTTTTTCGCACCTTGGCGTAGTCCACCGCCTGGTCCAGCGCCCAGCGGGCCAAGCCCAGGCAGGATGCAGCCATGCCCATGCGCCCGGCGTTGACGCCGTCCATGGCCACCGCCAAGCCGTGCCCGACGTCGCCGAGCCGGTGGTCGTCGCGCACACGCACGCCGTCGAGCACGATGACGCCGGTGTCGCCGCCTAGGTGACCCATGGTGTTGATGATGCGCGGCACTGAAAAACCTGACGCGCGCGTGTCGACGAAGAAACCGGTGACACCACCCTTGTGGCGCGCTGCGGCTTCGGGGTCGGTCAGCGCGAACACCATGGCGTAATCGGCGTAGGGCGAGTTGGTGATCCACTGCTTGGTGCCGGTGAGCACCCATTCGTCACCGTCGCGCACGGCGCGGGTTTGTATGCCGAATACATCGGAGCCCGCATCGGGCTCGCTCAGACCAAAACACAGGGTCTTGTCGCCGCTGGCGATGTCGTGGCGGTACTGCGCGAAGATGTCCGGCTTCAGATGCCGCAGCACAGGCGACAGACCGTTGGTGAAGGGCGAGGGCAGCACCACCGTCTGCACCAGCGGCTGGGCCGGACCCACGCAGTGGTTGAGGCTCTCCTGCACATGGGCCATGACCTGCGCGCCCTGCCCGCCACCACCCAGTTTTTCGTCGCCGAACACGGTGTAGAAGCCCAGTTCCGCGGAGCGCTTGCGCACCTGCTGGCGCAGCGCCAGCGCCTCGGGCACATAACGGCCGCTGGCGTCGAACAAAGTGCGTTCGCTGCCCAGCAGATCGTGGTGGCGCTGCTGCAGTGGCAGCACTTCGCGCTCCACGAAGCGCAGCACTGCCTCGGCAATCGCCACGGTATCGGGATCGATGGTGAAGTCCATATGGGAAACCTCGGCGCTACAACAGCCGGAACTTCGGCAGCGTGACCTCGTCGGTCACGTCGTCGTACTGCACCGTCACACGCTGGCCGATTCGCACCGCCTCCACATCGTCGATGACGATGTTGGTCATCATGCGCGCGCCCTCGTCGAGGTCGATCACCGCCACCACGTAGGGGGTGTCGACCTTGAAGGCCGGACCGGCCGGCCGGCGCGCGATGGTGTAGCTGTAAATGGTGCCGGTGCCGCGCGCATCGACCCATTCGACGGCGTCGGAATGGCAGTGCGGGCACAGGACGCGCGGATAGAAATGGTGCTTGCCACAGTCATGGCAGCGCTTGAGTGTCAGGCGATGTTGTTTCAGGGCGTCCCAATAGGAGCGGCTCTCGCCATCGATGACGGGCAGGGGTTTGTCGTACATGGTGTTCACCGGGTGGAGAGAATGCAAGTGGCACCGCTGGAGAGCGTGCCGCCGGTGCCGTGGACCAGCGCGGTCACGGCGTCCTGGATCTGGCGCGGGCCACATTCACCGCGCAACTGGCGCACCGCCTCGATCAGCAGGAAGATGCCGTACATGCCGGGGTGTGCGTAAGACAGACCGCCGCCGTTGGTGTTAAGCGGGAATACACCGCCCGGCGCGATGCGCTGGTTGGCGACAAAGGCTCCACCCTCGCCACGCTTGCAAAAGCCCAGCGCTTCGAGCGTCAGCAGGACGGTGATGGTGAACGAGTCATAGACCTCAACCACGTCAATGGCGTCATGCCGAATGCCCGCCATGGCAAAGGCTTCGCGACCGGCCACTTCGGCGGACGTCAGGCGCGCGAGGTCGGGCATGGCGGCGATGGTCCAGTGGGTGTGTGATTCGCCGTAACCGCGCACGAACACCGGCTTGCAACCGAGCGCCTTGGCGTGCTCGGCGGTGGTCATGACCAACGCGCCACCACCGTCGGTGACCAGACAGATATCGAGCAGGTGCAGCGGGTCGGAGATCATCGTGCTCTGGAGCACATCCTCGATCGACAGCGGCTCGCGCATGGTGGCCGCCGGATTGAGCGCCGCCCACTTGCGCGTGGCCACCGCGATCTCGGCCAGGTTCTCGGAGGTGGTGCCATATTCGTGCATGTGGCGCTTGGCCGCCATCGCATAGCCGCCCACCGGCGTGGGCATGCCCCAAGGCGTCTCGTACTGCATGGTCAGCACCGCCGGGCGCCCGGCGAGGTTGCGGCTCATCTCGCTCTTCTGCAGGCTACCGTAAGTGATCAGCGCCACCTCGCAGCGGCCAGCCTCGATGGCGGTGGCGGCATGCGCCACATGCGCCTCGAAGGCCGAGCCGCCGATGTTGGTGCCGTCGACGAAGCGCGGCGTAATCCCCAGGTACTCCGACAGCGTCACGGTCGGCAACTGGCCCGGACCGGGCACCCCCCACATACCGGCGGTCAGCAACCCATCGACTTCGTGCATGGCGATGCCGGCGTCCTTCAAGGCGTCGCGGGCGACCAGCGCCTGGGCCTGCAGGACCGACATGGGCGCAAGGACCTTGCCGTCCTTCAGTGGCAGGTCGGCAACGCCGACGATCACAGCTTCTCGTTTTGTCATAGTTGGAAGTTTCCTAGTGTTGAATATCCCGGTCCACCCGGTCTGTACTGTTGATCCGGTCCTTTGACGTCGCGAGTCGTAGACGGGCTGCCACAGGCAAACGACTCACGAAAGTTCAAAATTCATGGAGCCGGAGCAGCAGGCAAAAAAGTAATGGTTTCAGTGAAGTCGGCAATGGTCTCGCCACGCTGATTGATCACCAAATGTTGCAACTCCATCAGGGTGTAGCCGCGCGAGGTCGTGGGGAGCAACCGGGCCTCCCCTTCGACATGAATGGTGTCGCCCGGAAACAGCGCACCGCGCAGGCGCGCCTGTACGCCGGTCATACCGCCGAACGGGCCGACTTCGTGGCCTTTGAGCGTGCCCTTGATGATGCCCGCCACGTAAGTCGCCAGCAGCCCCATGCCTAGCGAGATGACCATCGGGCCGGGCGCAAAGCGGCTGCGATGCGATCCGGTCATGTTCTCCCGGATGTACTCCATGTCGATGAAAAATGGTTCATGCAAGCCGACCACATTGACGAAGGTGACGATGTCGGTTTCGCTGATGGTGCGCCGGTGCGTCTTGAAATGATGCGACTTGGCACTGTCGGTCAGCTTGGTCATTTTTGAAGTCCGGTGATGGATGGGGGGTGGTGATGGATGAAAGTGGTCCTCTGCGGGCAATCCCTCGATCGGCCTGTCCCGCTGTTTTGACAAAGTCGGGTTTTTATGTCTCGAGCGCAGGAGAACAGCGGATGAACCCAGCACCCTTGCCTGGCGGTCAACTTCAGGGCCAGATCGCCCTCGTCACCGGTGCCACGGCCTTCATCGGTCGTGCCATTGCGCTGGAGTTGGCGCGGCGCGGCGCGCACGTGATCGTCAACGGCCGCAATCCCGAAGCCGGACAGGCAGTGATCAACGAGATCGCTGCGAACGGCTACTGCGCCGCGTTTGAACAAGCCGACCTGACCCATAGCGACGCGGTTCGTGCCATGGTGGATCGAGTTGCCGAGCGCCACGGTCGCCTTGACATCCTGGTGGCCAGCGGCGCAGGCGCCAGTGCCGACTCGCCGTCCTTTCGCCTTTTCAAGGAAATGAGCAACGGCGACTTCGACAACTACATCCGCGCCCACTGGCTCACCCGCGCATTTGCGATCCAGGCTGCCGCCCGCGTCATGGCACTGCACGGCCGCGGCAAGATCGTCGCGGTGGGCACCGACGCGGGCCGCGTGGCCACGGTCGGCGAATCCTTCATTGGCGGCGCCACCGCCGGCATGATGCAGATGTGCCGCGTGCTGGCGCGTGAACTGGGGCGCGACGGCATTCGGGTCAACGCGGTGGCGATGAGCTACATCTGGGATGCCGAGCCGCGCTGGGGCCCGGGCTCGCCAGCGCTCGAAGGCGGTCACGGCAAGGGCATGATCGAGAACCTGCGCAAGCGCATGCTGTTCCCCGTGCTCTGCCAGGACATCGCCAACGCGGCGGCGTTCTTGGCCGGACCGGAGTCCGATGCCATCACCGGCCAGACCCTGAGCGTCAACGGCGGTTTGAGCACACCGGGCTGACATGGCCATCAGGCGCCACCGTGCGCGGCCTTGACGGCCGCGCGGTCAATGCTATCGGCACCGCCCAAGGGGAGTGCCGGTACAAACACCACGTGCTTGGGTTTTTTGTAGCGTGCGATGCGACCGCCCACAAACTCGATCAACTCCTCGGCACTCAGCGTGCACCCTGCCTTCAGCACGCAGACCGCCTTGACCGCCTCGCCCCACTGAACGTCCGGCACACCGAGGACCACCACCTGCGCCAGCGCCGGGTGCTCCAGAATGGCCCGCTCGACTTCAGCCGGATAGACGTTCTCGCCCCCCGGCTTGATCAACTCCTTGGCCGGTGAACGCCCGCTGTACCAAAGGTAGCCCTCGGCATCGATGCGCCCCATGTCGCCCGTGTGGTGCCAGCCGTTGCGCAGCGTGAAAGCGTTGTCTGCTTCGCAGCGCCAGTAGCCCTGGAACACCATCGGACCCCGCACCACGATCTCGCCGGTGGCGCCGGTGGGCAACGGGCGGTCCAGTTCGTCCACCACTGCGACCGTGTTCAGCGCGGTGGGCCGCCCGGCGCTGCCGGGGCGCTCGTCAAATGGCGCCAGACTGACCGAGCCCGAGGTCTCGGTCTGGCCGTAGGCACTCCAGAAAGTCGCCTGGGGGCAGGTGGTGCGCAAGCGCGCGATGGTCTCGGGCACGTCGATTCCCGACACCACGCGCAGGCTGTCCAGTGCCGAACCCTGGGCCGCTGCGGCGTCCAGCAGGGCGCCCAGCATCGGCGGGAAGGTGCCGATCAGGCTGCCGCCGTCCTCGTCGATATGCTTGACCAGGCTGGGCGGATCGAAACGTGTCAGCAGCAGCGTCGCCCCGCCCGCCTGATGCGTGGCCAGCATGAAGCCGATGGCGGCCACGTGAAACAGCGGCAAGACGCCCAGATTGACATCTGACGTGGTCAACCGCCAGGCCAGTTGCGTCTGCAGGCTGGCGGCGATCAGGCCGCGGTGCGAGAGCAGCGCGCCGCGCGGCCGCCCGCCCACGGCGGCGGTGTGGATGATGACGAGCCCCTCATCGTCATTCAGATCGGCGGGCGGCACGGTGCGATCGAGATACAGCGCACTGACGGGTTGCCAGGGCGCTGGCGCGGCGCCCAGCGTGTAGCGCAGCGTGTCGCCCAGGCCGCTCTGCGGCAGCAGGGCCTGGAATTCATCGGCGACGATCAGCACCCGCGGTGCCACGTCCTCGATGACGTAGGCCACCTCCTCGGCCGACAGCCGCCAGTTGATCGGCACCACGATCGCGCCCAACTGGGCGGCGGCGCCGAACAGGTCGACGTATTCCAGGCCGTTGGGGGCCAGTATCGCCAGCCGGTCACCCTGCCCTACGCCTGCGGCCGCCAGACCAGCCGCCAAGCGCGCCGTGCGCTCGGCATACTGGGCGTGCGTGACCCGCTGATCGCCGAACAGCAGGGCGGTGTTCGATCCGTACAATTTCGCGTTACGGTTGATGAGATCGTGCAGCGTAAAAGATCGCAAACTCATTCCATGCTCCTCGTTCAGATTCAGCTTCGACTCGCCGGAGGCGGCGCCGGCGGCATCACTTCGTGCAGAAACGCCGCCACGCTGGCGGCGAAGGCGTCGTTGGCATCACCGGCGATCATGTGGCCGGCGCCCTTGAGGTCGACAAAGCGCGCCCGCGGCAAGGTTTGCACCAGGGCGCGCGCATCTTCTTCGCTGATCACGTCGCTGCGTTGGCCGCGCAGCAGCAGGGTGGGCGCCTGCAGACCGCGCAAGGCGCGCTCGTAGCCATCCGCGTCGCGCCGGTGGTTGTGGTTGGCCTCGCTCATCAGTTGCGGGTCCCAATGCCAATTCCAGCGGCCTTGCACATTCATGCGCAGGTTTTTCTTCAGGCCCTCGATCGGTCCTTCCATTGGCCGCCCACGGTAGTCAGCGATGTGTTGCGCGGCTTCTTCCAGCGACGCAAAACCATCGGGCCGCGCCCGCATGAAACTGACGATGCGATCGACACCGGCTTCTTCCATGCGCGGCGCAATGTCCACCAGCACCAGCGCGTTGATCGACGGCGCATCGGCGCGGCCGACTGCGGCCATGCTAATGAGGCCGCCCAGCGAAGCGCCGACCACCGCCAGCGGCGTGCCCAGTTCGCGCCAGATGCAGCACATGGTGTCGGCCAGCGTCTCGATGCGGTAGTCGCCATCCTTGGACCAGGCACTGTCGCCGTGGCCCGGCAAGTCCAGCGCCACGGTGTACCAGCCGGCATCGCCCAGCACCTGCGCCGCCTTGCCCCAGGCATGGCGGGTTTGTCCGCCACCGTGCAGCAGCAACACCGCGGGCGCCCCGACCGGGCCATAGACATCGGCCACCAGGGAGCCGCCGGCGAAGCCGGGAAATTCCCGGCGCGTCGTCATGATGACGCGCCCACTTCCTGCGCGAAGTCGGCCCCGCTGTCCACTATCTGTCCCCAGTCGGCGAACGTTTTGTAATGTGCGCGCCACGAGGCCAGCAGCTCATCGCGCGGCAAGTCGGCGTAAGTGCCGTGGTCGTGCACATACTCCATGTGCCTGCGGCCGCTGACATCGAATTCATGAAAGACCGAATCGGCACGGCCATCGAATTCCAGTGGATGGATGCCGGCCTTCTCGCACAAGGAGCGGTTGAAGGCGGGCGTGGCTTTGAGCCACTGCCCGTCAACCCACAGCTCGGTGTAGCCGTGAAAGACGAACAGATCGGTGCCCATCATGTCTTGCAGGCGCTTGCTGCTCAAGTGGTTGCGAACGTCGGCATAGCCCAGCCGTGCCGGCACGCCCAGCACACGGGCAGCCGCTGCCAGCAGCGCCGCCTTGGGCACGCAAAAGCCACGCCCGGCCTCGATCACGCGGCTGCCCTTCAAGCCCTCGACCGTGATGTCAAAGTAGTAGGGGTCGTAGAGAAACTCGTCGCGCACGGCGTAATAGAGCTTGACAGCGATCTCGCGCGGCGTCATCGCGGGGTCGGCCACCCGGCGCGCGAACGCGATCACCGCCGGGTGATCGCTGTCCACGTAGCGGCCGGGCGCGAGATAAGCCGACGGATCGTTCGTGTTTGTGGTTTGCATCGTCGCGTCCATGTCATTCATCCTTGACGCTCAGGCACTTCGGCGGCTTGGCCAGGGCAAAGCCGTTGAAGGGTTTGGAGCGATCCGTCGGCTTCAGCTTCCAGGTCTGACGGGCATTGGGCACACCGCCATCGACGCGGATGAAGGAGCCGGTGATGTAGGCCGCCGCCTCGGACAGCAGGAACACGATGGCCGCCGATACTTCGGCCTCGGTGCCGTAGCGCTGCAGCGGCACACTCTTCATCAAAATGCTGAACTTGGCCTGCATCTCGGGCTCGTAGGTGTCAAAGCCGCTGCTGGCCACAAAGCCCGGCGCCACCGCGTTGACGCGCACGCCCGACTCGCCCCATTCGCAGGCAGCCGTTTCGGTGAACGACAGCATGCCGGCGCGCGCGGCGCCGCTGTGTCCCATGGTGGGCATGCCCATCCACATGTCGGCGATGATGTTGACGATGGAGCCGCCGTGCGCCTCCATCCACTGCGTGTAGACCTCACGCGAGACGAGAAAGCCTCCGGTCAGGTTGCTGCGCACCACCGCCTCCCAGCCCTTGAGGCTGATGTCCTTGACCGGCTGCGGGTACTGGCCGCCGGCGTTGTTGACCAGGCCATCGATCCGGCCGTGCTGCGCAATCACGTCGGCAACCAGGGCCTTGACGCCCGGCTCGTCGCGGATGTCGCAGACATGGATGCTGACTTTGCCGCCCGCCGCTTCGATCTCGGCCTGCACCGCCTGCAGCTTCTCGATCTTGCGGCCCACCAGCGCCACGCTGGCGCCCAGGTTGGACAGCTCGTGCGCGGTGCAGCGGCCGATGCCGCTGCCGCCGCCGGTGACGATCACCGTCTGACCGGCAAAGAGGCCGGGGCGAAACACGGATTTGTAAACAGATTGACTCATGGACTTGTCTCCTTCGTAATGAGCTCAGGCTCGCAGCATGAAATTGCCGTGACCAAGGGCAATGGGCTTATCGGGGCTGGATTGCCATGCCTGGATGCGCAGATTCGCCACCCGCTGGCCCAGCTTGACCATCACGACGTTGGCATAGGTGTCCTGCGGACGGCCCGAGCGCAGATAATCGATGTTGAAATCGATGGTCTTGGGCAAGTCCCGGCTGTCCATGTGCCACAGCAGGTAGAACAATCCGGCGCACTCCAGAAACCCCCCGGTGGCTCCGCCATGCAGAGCCGGCAGGATGGGGTTGCCTATCAGTTTTTCCTGGAATGGCAGGACGCAGGTGAACTCCTCGCCCTTGACATCGATGCGCAAGTCCAGAAAACGCGCAAAGGGCACCGCCCGGATCACTTCGCTCCAGTCACCCTGGGCGCGCGCATGGTCAATTTGTTCGGTCCATTTCATCGTGGCACATCCTCGTTGCGCAATACCGGTCGCCCGGAAGTAAACATGTAAATGCCGACGGCGGTGGCAATTGGGTCGTCCGGCGTGTCGTGGTAAGCAGCGCCTCGGACGAACGCCAGTTCTGCAGTCAGCTTGTAGCAAACGGCCCCTCCCAGAATCGCACGCCCGGGCGTGGCGGGCTTGAGGTAGTCGATGCGCAAGTCCAGCGTGGCCATCGGCCGTATCTCCGGCAGCTTGACGAAAATCGCGAATCCGAACGCTGCGTCGAGCAGCGCAGTGATCACGCCGCCATGCAAAACCCTGGTCTGCGAATCGCCCACCAGCGCTTCCTGATACTCGACTTTGAGCACGCACCAGTCGGTTCGCACTGCGTGCGGCAGGAGGCCCAGTTCGCGGTTATACGGAGACACATGGGCAAACTTCTGCCATCTCTTGGCGATTTCTTCTTCGTTGATGGTGTGTGTTTCTGTCATCTCGACATATCTCCAGACAAGGTGAGGGTGGGCTCTTCGCCGGCCGCCGTCACCGGATACCAGCGGGTCGCGGCTGGCGTTTCTTCATGGCGCACGTAGCCGGAGCGCTCCAGCCACAGCAGGTGCGCCAGGGTTTCGCCCATGGCCAGGTAAGCATGCAGCGGGTCGCTCTGCGCGCCATAAACGGCGTAGCCGAGTTCGGTGGCATTCATGCCCCCCGCGCCCAGGCGCGCCATGAACTTGCGCAACGCTTTTTGATGGTGCGCCACCAGTCCGTGCGCGCGCTTGACCCCGGCGTGGTAGACGTCGTGATGGGCCGGCAGCACGTGCTCGATATCCAGCGCGGCAATTGTGCGCAGGCTGTCCAGATAGCGCGGCAGCGGATCGGTTTCGCCATAGGGCCAGACGCCGATGTTGGGCGTGATGCGTTCGAGCAACTGGTCGCCCGTGAGCAGCAGCTTCAACTTGGGCGCATAAAGGCAAATCTGTGCAATGCTGTGACCGCCCAGCACCAGCACCTCGAACACATGCTCGCCGATGCGCAGCGTCTGGCCGGCTTCGAGCGGCTCGACGCGCGCCGGCACGGCGCAGGCCATGTTGCTTTGCAAGACCCCACCCACCACCTGTTGCGCATCCTCCGGCGCCACCCCATGGCGGCACATGAAGTCGATACAGTAGGCGCGGTCATCGGCGCTGGGCACGTGCGTCTGCCCCGCCACCGTCCGTTCTTCCTCGCGCATCAGGATGGTAGCGCCGGTGCGCTCGTGCAGCCACACTGCCAGCCCGAGGTGGTCGGGGTGGTGGTGCGAGACGATGATGCGCGTCAGGCCGGCCGCTAGTGGTCCCTCCAGGGCGCGCAGCCACAGCGCACGGGCGGCTTCGCAGTCGGCACCCGTGTCGAATAGGCACCAACCCTCGCTTTCGCGAATCAGGTAGATGTTGACGTGGTCGATGCCATAGTCCACCGGCAGCGTGAACATCAGGATGCCGGGCAGGACCTCCTTCAGCGGCAGCTCGACCGGCTCTTCCATGACTGAAGTAGCTTGAGAGGTGCTCATGTTCACAACCGTTTCGCCACTTCTTCGAGCATGACCTCGGTGGCACCGCCACCGATGGCCTGGACACGGGCGTCGCGCACCATGCGCTCGATCGGCGTCTCGCGCATATAGCCAGCGCCACCGTGGAACTGCTGACAGTCATAGACCACGTCGTTGAGCAGCTCGCCGCACAGCGCCTTGACCATCGACAGTTCCTTGACGCACTCGCGCCCCTTCGCATCGAGCCAGGCAGCGTGGTAAACCAACTGACGGGCCGCCTCGACCTGCGCTGCCCGCATGGCCAGGCGCTGGCGGATCGCCTGCTTGTCCCACAGCGTGGCGCCGAAGGCCTTGCGCTCGCGCACATAGGCCAGCGTCAGCTCGATCGCACGCGCGGCTTCGCCCATCATCTGCGCACCCAGCACCATGCGCTCGTTCTGGAAATTGCGCATGATCTGGTAGAAGCCCTTGTTCTCTTCGCCCAGCAGATTGGCGGCCGGGATGCGGCAGTCTTCGAACACCAGTTCGGCGGTGTCGCTGCACAGCCAGCCGCTTTTCTTTAACGCGCGCCCGACTCGAAGGCCCGGCGTACCCTTCTCGACGATGAAGATCGAGATACCGCGCGAGCCCTTGGCCGTCGGGTCGGTCTTGGCGGCGACGAAGTACACGTCACCATGCACGCCGTTGGTGATGAACATCTTGCTGCCATTGATAACCCAGTGGTCTCCGTCGCGCACCGCGCGGGTGCGGATGCCAGCCACGTCAGAGCCTGCATCGGGCTCAGTGACCGCCACGGCACAGATCTTCTCGCCGCGGATGATGGCGGGCAGGTAGCGCGCGAGCTGCTCTGGCGTGCCAAAGTTGGCCAGGTGCGGCGAGGCCATGTCGGTGTGCACCATCACCGTCACGGCAAAGCCGCCGTACGTGGAGCGGCCGAGTTCTTCGGCCAGGATCGCGCTGTACACCGTGTCAAGATTCGAGCCGCCGTATTGCTCGGCGTAACGCACGCCGAGGTAGCCGAGCTCACCCATTTTTCTCAGCACCGCACGCGGCACCATGCCTTCCTCTTCCCAGGGCGCTGCCTGTGGCACCACCTCCTGCTCGACAAAGCGGCGCAGGTTGTCCCGGAACTGCCGGTGTTGCTCGTCAAAATAAATCGGCTCGTTCATTGCTTTTCCTCAGATTCCATTGCTTCCATGATCACCAACACATCGCCACCGCGCACCGCGTCACCGACGCGGCAGCGCAACTCGCTGACCCGGCCCGGTGCGGGCGCGCTGAGCGTGTGCACCATCTTCATCGCCTCCATCTGCACCAGCGTGTCGCCCGCGTTCACCGTCATGCCCACACTGATTTGCACCTGCGTCACCAGACCGGGCATGGGCGCGAGCAGGCGATTGCCGCCGCGCTCATCGGCGCCCGCCTCACCCTTGAGTGCGCGCTGCCAGCGATCGAGCCGGCGCCAGGCCCATGTGCCGCTCGGGCCAGAAATCCACAGGCGTTCGCCCTGCTTGGCGTGCTGTTCCAGCGCCAACGTGAAGCGCATCGTCAGGCCGTCGTGCTGCAACGCCAGGGTGTCGCCGGTCAGCGTCGCTCCCAGGTTCAGCTCCAGATCGCCGACGCGCACGCGCCAGCCTTCGCCCAACGGCGATACGCTGGCTTCATGCACGCAGCGCTGCTCGTCTTCGAGCAGCACCTGCGTGCTGCCAGTGCCACTCCCGGCGCCGGTCGCGCGCCAGGCCCCGAGCGACTGCCAGGCCGAGCGCCCGGCCGTCGCCTGTTTGATCAGCACGCCGTGCACGGCGGCAGCCGCGATGGCCAGCCCATCGTCCGTGCGCGGCTGCCAGCCTGTGGGAAAGGCGCGTTCGATGTAATGGGTGCTGAGTACTTGCGCGAAGTGGTCGTGGCGCAGCAGATCGGCCAGAAAACCGAGGTTGCTGTGCACGCCGAGCAGCACCGTGTCGTCCAATGCCGCGGCGAGCCGCCGTGCGGCGGTTGGCCGGTCGTCGGCATGGGCAATCACCTTGGCCAGCATGGAGTCGTAGTAGGGCGTCACCTGACTGCCGCTGCGCACGCCGCTGTCCACCCGGACGCCCTCGCCGCGCGGCTCGCGGTAGTCGATCAGGGCGCCGATCTCGGGCGCAAAACCCGCCGCCGGATTCTCCGCACAGACACGCGCCTCGATCGCGCAGCCGCGCTGCGACAGGTCCGGCTGGGCGAAGCCGAGCGGCTCACCAGTGGCCACCCGCAGCTGCCATTCGACCAAATCGATACCGACCGTCAACTCGGTCACCGGGTGCTCGACCTGCAGCCGGGTGTTCATTTCCAGGAAGAAGGTGTCGCCGCTGCGGCTGTCGTGGATGAACTCGATGGTGCCGGTGCTGTCGTAGCCGATGGCGTGCCCGATCGTCAGCGCGTGCGAAAACAGGGCCTCGCGCACGGCGGGGGGCAGGTGTGGCGCGGGCGCTTCCTCAATCATTTTCTGGTGGTTGCGCTGGATCGAACATTCGCGCTCGAACAAATGGACCAGATGCCCGTGCTTGTCGCCCAGCAACTGCACTTCGAGGTGGCGTGGCTCGTCGAGGTAGCGTTCCAGCAGCACGCGGTCGTCGCTGAACGAAGCCTTCGCTTCGCGTCGCACGGTATCCAGCGCGGCCGAGAAGTCAGCCGCGCTGCGCACCACCCGCATGCCCTTGCCGCCGCCGCCGGCCGAGGCCTTGATCAGCACCGGGTAGCCGATGCCCCCGGCCGCCGCCTGCAAGACCGCAGAGTCCTGGTCGTCGGCGTGGTAACCCGGCACCACCGGCACGCCGGCTCCGAGCGCGATGCGCTTGGATTCGATCTTCGAGCCCATGCGCCGAATCGCTTCGCGCGAGGGGCCCACAAAAATGAGCCCGACGGCTTCGCAGGCGTCAATCAGGGCCAGGCTTTCCGACAAAAAGCCGTAGCCCGGATGGATGGCCTGCGCACCGGCGGCACGCGCCGCGGCCACGATGGCAGCGGCATCAAGGTAGCTGCGCGCGGCCTCCGGTGCTCCGATGCGCACGGCCGTATCGCACAGGGCCACGTGCAGCGCCTCGCGGTCGGCGTCGGAATAGACCGCCACCGTGCGCAAGCCCATGCGGCGCGCGGTGCGGGCGATGCGGCAGGCGATCTCCCCGCGATTGGCAATCAGGAGGGTGTTAAACATCAGTCGCACGCCTTCATGCCAACACTCAGACTTGCCGCCACACCGGCAGCCGCTTGCCAAAAAAGGCTGCAATGCCGTCGCGCCCTTCTTCGGTTTCCCAGGCGTCGGCCAGCTTGTCAGCGGTGTAGATCATGTTGGTGGGCAGATCGTGCGCCTGCACATAGGCCACCAGCTTCTTGGTGGCCGCCACCGCGCCGGGCGCGCACTGCAGCAGGTCGGCGAGTTCGCGTTCAATGGCCGCGTCGAGCTGATCGGCCGCCACCACTTCTGAGAGCAGGCCCAGGCGCTGCGCCTCTGCCGCGCTCATGCGGCGCGCCGTCAGGAAGGTGCGCCGGGCGTTGGCTTCACCCATGCGCGCCACAACGTAGGGCGCGATGTTGGCCGGCAGCAGGCCCAGGCGCACCTCGGTCAGCGAGTAGATGCCGGTATCGACCGCGATCGTGATGTCACAGACCGAGATCATGCCGACGCCGCCGCCATACGCGGGGCCATTGATGCGGCCAATGACGGGCATAGGCAGCTCGTTCAGGGCGCGCAGCATGAGCGCCAGATCGCCGCTTTCGCCCACGCGCTCGGTCCGGCTCTTTTTCATGTTGTCCTGCATCCAGCCCAGGTCACCACCGGCGCAAAAGGTCTTGCCGGTGCCGGTGAGCACCACCGCGCGCACGCCCGGCGCTACGGCCAGCCAATCGACGGCACGGCGCAGCTCGCTGATCAGGGTGGCGTTGAGCGCGTTATGAGTGTCGGGGCGGTTGAGCGTGAGGCGGGCCACGCCGCGCGCGTCGACGACCAGTTGCAGGGTCTCGTAGGTGGGTGTGTTCATAGAGGTTCTCTTACATGCGGTAAACAGGGGTTGCCGTACTCGGCAACGCACGGCGCGCCGCCAGCGCCAGCGCCAGGCCCAGCACGTCGCGCGAGGCCGAGGGTTCGATCAGACCGTCGTCCCACAGCCGGGAGGTGGCGTAATAGGGATCGCTCTGGCGCGCGTACTGCTCGCGTACCTTGCGTTCGATATCCAGCAGCCGCGCCTCATCAGCCGGGCCGCGCAGGTTGGAACGCGACAGCTCGACCATCACGTTGCTGGCAATGTCGGCGCTCATCGTGGCAACTCTGGCACTGGGCCAGGCGAACAGGAATTCGGGCTCAAAGCCGCGGCCGCACATGCCGTAGTTGCCGGCGCCATAAGAGCCGCCAACCACCAACGTGAGCTTGGGCACGCGCGCGCAGGCCATGGCATACACCATCTTGGCGCTGTGCTTGGCAATACCGCCACGCTCGGCCTCGGTGCCAACCATGAAGCCGGGGATGTTCTGCAAAAACAGCAGCGGTACTCCGCGCTGGTTGGCCAGTTCGATGAAATGCGCGCCCTTCAGAGCCGACTCGGCCAGCAGCGCGCCGTTGTTGGCGAGGATGGCGACCGGCTGGCCGTGGATCGCGCCAAAGCCGGTCACCAGCGTATCTCCCCACAACGGTTTGAACTCGCGGAAAGCGCTGCCGTCGAGCAGCCGCGCAATGATTTCGCGCGCGTCGTAGGGCTGTTTGGGGTCGACCGGTACGACGCCATCGAGCTCAATCGGGTCGTAACGTGGTGCGCTGGGCGGCAGCGGCGGAACCATGGGCGGCTCGGGCGGCAGGCTGGCGACGATCTGACGCAGCATGGCCAGCGCCTGATGCTCGTCCTCGGCCAGGTGGTCGCTGACACCGGAGACACGGCTGTGCATCTCCGCGCCGCCCAGGGTTTCGCCGTCGACCACTTCGTTGATCGCGATCTTGACGATGGACGGGCCACCCAGATGAATGCGTGCGTTACCGCGCACCATCACCACTTCGTCCGACAGCGCGGGAATGTAGGCGCCGCCCGCGGTGCAACCGCCGAACACGGCCGAGAGCTGCGGCAGGCCAGCCTGCGACATGCGGCACTGGCGGTGGAAGCTGTTGCCGAAGTGGTCCTTGTCGGGAAACACGCGGTCCTGCTCCGGCAAAAAGGCGCCGCCGCAATCCACCAGGTACAGGCAGGGCAGGCGCAGGCGCTGGGCAATCTCCTGCGCCCGTATGTGTTTTTTGACGGTTTCATGGAAGAACGAGCCGCCCTTGACGGTGGCATCGTTGGCAATGAACATGCAGGGCCGCCCGGCCACCATCCCGACGCCGGTGACGATGCCCGCACCCGGCACCTCGTTGCCATACTGATCCCAGGCCGCCAGCGGCGAGAGTTCCAGGAAGGCGCTACCGTCATCGACGATGAAGTCGATGCGCTCGCGCACCAGCAGCTTGCCGCGCTCGCGGTGGCGCTGGATGTGCGCGTCGCGCCCGCCGGTGGCCACCTCGGCCAGGCGTGCGCGCAGAAGAGCGATCTGGCCCGCGTGGTGTGCAAGGTTGTCGCGGAAGCCCGGACCTTGCACATCGACCAGCGTTTGAATCACGGACATCCTGTTTCGTCCTTTGAAGCGCGGTCAGACCGCGGCGTAGCCACTATCGACCACCAACTCGGCACCCATGACGGTGGACGACTCATCGGAGGCCCCGGAACAGCATCACCGCCGACACTTCCTGATGCTGAACCGCCCGCCCAATTGGAGTGGTGCCGAGCAGCGATTTGTGATCAGCCGGATTGCTCAACAAGTCCTTGGTCATCGGCGTCTCGATGGCGCCAAGGCGAACCGAATTGACACGAATATTGAAAGGGGCGAGATAGGGCGCGCTGGCCATACTGAACAGCCGTACCTCGCCCTTGGAAGCCCCATAGGCACAGGGTGCGCCTAACGGCCGTAGATAGACAGGATGTTGATGATCGAGCCACCACCTGCCTGCTTCATCGTCGGCACCCCCGTCCGCGTGCCGAAAAAGGGGTAGCGCACGTTGACGTTGAACATGCGGTCCCACTCCGCCGCGCTGACGAACGCCCGCCGCGACGGTTTCGCCAATCCCGGCGTTCATGTCCGCAACAGGCAGCTCGCAGTGGACCTGGCCCATGCCCATCGCACTGCCCGTCACCAGAATGACCTTGTCCTGTACTCGACCAATGACCTTCTCCTTGTCATGTGATTCAGCGCACCGCCCCACAAATCTCTTGCATTCGCTGGCCGGCGCGAAATCCCTTGAGCGAGCCGCTGTGCATCACATGGCCCGACAGGGTGCGGCCGATGACGCGTTCGGCCAGAAGGGACGCCTCGATCAGCGCCTCTAAATCGATGCCGGTCTCGATGCCCAGTTCCTGGCACATGAACACCATGTCTTCGGTGCAGATATTGCCGGCCGCGCCACCGTGCGTGTGACCCGCGAACGGACAGCCGCCCAGACCGGCGACCGAACTGTCGAACAGCCGCACGCCCATTTGCAAGGCGGCATAAACGTTGGCACCGCCGACGCCGCGCGTGTCGTGCAGGTGCAGGCCGATCTGAGCCTCCGGCACGATCGCGCGCACCGCGCCGACGCGGCGCTTGATCTCCTCGGGATTTGCCCAGCCCATGGTGTCGGCCAAGTAGACCGCCGGCAGCGGCACACGCCGGTCGGCGCAGGCATCGACCAGCCAGCGGACCTGAGCGGTGAGGACCGACAGCGGCACGGCGCCACCGAGATTGCAGCCAAAGGCCGTGATCACGTAGGCCTTTTCCACCGGAATGCCCAGGGCGATGTAGCGGTCCAGCCAGCCGAGCTGGCGTTCACGCATCTCGGCCACGCTGCAATTGTTGTTGCGCTGTGAAAACGGCTCGGTTGTGTAGAACATCAGCTTGCCGTCCAGATCCACCTGTTCACAGGCGCGCGCCCGCTCGAAGCCGTTGTCGTTGAGCCAAAGCGCCGTGTAGCGGGTTCCAGGGCGCTTGATGATGGCGGCGAACAATTCGGACGTGTCGGCCATCTGCGGCACCGCGCGCGCACTGACAAAGGACGCAACCTGGATCTGCCTCAGACCCGAGAGGCTCAAAGCGTCAATCAGCGCGGCGCGGTCCGCCCGCGGATAGGTTTTTGGCTCCATCTGGAAGCCCTCGCGCGGGCCCTCCTCATGGAACTCGACGGAGGCAGGCAAGTTGCTCATCGCTTGTACCTCCTTCGATCAAGCCGGGCTGACTTCGGCCAGCACCTGGTGGCGCTCAACCATGTCGCCAACCCGGCAGCGCAGGCTGCTCAGGCTGCCTTCGAACGGCGCCGTGACGTGCAACTCCATCTTCATCGATTCGAGCACGATCACGGTCTGGCCGATGGCAACCTTCTCACCGACCACCGACTTGACCGCCACCACCTTGCCCATCATCGGCGCGACCAGTTGCCCGCTGGCGGCAGCGTCACCGGCGCCCCCCCCCAGATAGGGTCGTGCCGTGAACAAGCTGCTGCCCAACGCACTGGCGAGTTCGGTCTGCCGGGCGTCGCCCCGGATCGTCAGTTCCAGCGCCCGCCCGCCACATTGCAGCAGGAAGCGTCCGGCCGCGAGCGGCTGGAGCGTGGCGCTCACCTGCTGTTCGCCAATGACCAGCGCACTGCTGCCCTGGTCATCGCGCATCGAAAACCGCACTGGCCACTCCGCCGCGCCCGCCTTCAACACAAGGACCGGCTGGGGTGCGGCCTGAATCGGCCCACTGCTCAGGCGCCAGCCCGTGAAACCGTCCCAGAGGGTCCAGCAGCCCAGCGCGGACGACTCGGCACGCCGTTGCGCCAGCCAGTGCAGCGCGGCAGCAGCCAGATGCTCAAGAGGCGGCGCGGCGGGAGCCACCACGCCGCGCTGCGCGTGGCGCTCGTCGATCAGGCGGGTGTGAAATGTGGCATCGCGGGTCTCCGGCCATTCCAGCAGTTCATGCAGAAATTCCAGGTTGGTGACCAGGCCGATCACCGTGCTTTCGCGTAATCCGGCCACCAGCGCCCGGCGCGCCGACTCGCGGTCGGGCCCGTGCGCGATGAGCTTGGCGATCATTGAGTCGTAGTGCGGCGAGATTTCGTCGCCGCTGTCTACCCCGGACTCAATGCGCACGCCCGCGCGCGAAAAATCGACCACCTGCAGCCGCCCGGTGGCCGGTAAAAATCCCGCAGCGGCGTCTTCAGCGCACAGCCTGGCCTCGAAGGCGTGACCGGTGCACCGCACGTCGGCTTGCGCCAGCGGCAGGCTGTCGGTGTCGGCAATGCGCAGTTGCAGTTCGACCAGATCGAGGCCAGTGACTTCTTCGGTCACCGGGTGTTCGACCTGCAGGCGCGGATTGACCTCCAGGAAATAATGTTCCTCGCCCGTGACGACAAACTCCACCGTGCCCAGGCCGCGGTAATTCACGCCAGAGGCCAGCTTGACCGCATCGGCCAGGATAGCTTCACGCAGACGCGGGCTGAGACCGCTTGACGGCGCTTCTTCAATCACTTTTTGATGGCGCCGCTGCAAGGTGCACTCGCGCTCGAACAGGTGGATGGCGTGGCCCTGGCCATCACCGGCCACCTGCACCTCCAGGTGGCGCACATGCGGCAGGTAGCGCTCGACGATCAGTTCGCCGTTGCCGAAGGCTTTTTCGGCCTCGCGCATGGCACTCTCGATGCGCGACTCCAGCCCCTCCAGCGTCTCGACCACCGCCATGCCACGGCCACCGCCACCAGCCACGGCCTTGAGCAGCACGGGCAGCTTCATACCGCGCACCAGATTCAACACCTCGGCTGGGTCGGTCATGCCGCTTTCGCTGCCGGGAATGACCGGCACGCCGAGGCGGACTGCCTCGCGCTTGGCACTGGCTTTGCCGCCGACGCGCTCAATGGTGTCGGCCCGGGGTCCAATGAAGGTCAAGCCAGCCGCATCCAGTGCGCGCACAAAGGCCGGATTTTCCGAGACAAAACCATAGCCCGGATGAACGGCGTCGGCGCCCACACGCCGGGCCGCCGCGATGATGGCATCGATGTTCAGATAACTCTCGCTGGGCGCTGCACCCCCGAGTTCGACCGATTCACCGATCTCACGCACATGGCGGGAAAACCGGTCGGCACAGGAGTGCACGGTGGCCACTTCCAGGCCGAGCTTGCGGCAGGTGCGAGCAATGCGGCAGGCGATTTCGCCGCGGTTGGCAATGAGGACTTTCTTAAGCATGCCCAACTCCTGCGGCGAAGTGGGTCATCAATACGGTGTGGATGCGTTGCATGGCTGGCGTCCTTGTTAAAAACGGAAGACACCGAACGGCGTCGGTTTGGCGGCAGTACGGGATGCGAGGTCGAGCAGCAGTCCCATGGCGTCGCGTGTTTCCACCGGATCGATGATGCCGTCCACCCACAAATTCGAGGAGAAGTTCGCAGCAGGCTGGAAGTCTTCGTAAATCTTGCGAACCGGCGCCTTGAACGCCTCTTCTTCCTCGGGCGTCCACTCTTTTCCCTCGGTCTTGTTGATCTGTTTGCGCACCAGCGCCATCACTGTGGCGGCCTGATCCGGACCCATGATGGCCGCGCGACCGGTCGGCCAAGCAAACATCGCGGTCGGGTTGAACGGGCGGCCACACATCGCCAGGTAGCCGGCGCCGTAAGAGGCGCCCATGATGATGGTGTACTTGGGCACGTTGGCCGAGGCCATCGCCGTAATCATCTTGGCCCCGGCTTTGGCAATGCCAGCCTGCTCGGCGGCGCGCCCGACCATGAAGCCGGTCACGTCGGCCATGAACAGCAGCGGGATGTCTCGCTGGCAGCACAGATCGATGAAGTGCGCCGCCTTCATCGCGCTTTCCGGGAACAGCACGCCCTGGTTGGCCAGGATGCCAACCTCGTGGCCATGGATGCGCGCAAAGCCGGTCAGCAGGGTGTCGCCGTACATAGGCTTGAATTCCTGGAACCGGCTGTCATCGACGAAACGCGCCAGAATCTCGCGCGTGTCGGTCGGGATTTTGGTGTCGCGGCTGATGATGCCGTAAATCTCGCGAGGATCGAAGCGCGGAGGCACCGACGGCTGACGCGTCCAGCGTGGCTTGGGCTGCTCACCCAGGTCCCGTACGATTTCACGCGTGATGGCCAGCGCGTGGCGGTCATCTTCGGCAATATGATCAGTGACACCGCTGACGCTGCAGTGCATCTTGGCGCCGCCCAGCGACTCTGCATCCACCGTCTCGCCGGTGGCGGCAAAGGTCAACTCGGGGCCACCGAGGTACATAAAGCCTTGTTCCTTGACAATCACCGCCTCGTCGCACAGCGCCGGGATGTAGGCGCCACCCGCCGTGCAAGGCCCCATCACCACGGCAATCTGCTGGATACCCTCGGCCGACATGCGTACCTGGTTGTTGAAAATGCTGCCGAACTGCCCCACATCGGGAAAGATGTTGGCCATCTCCGGCAGGAAGGCGCCACCGCTGTCCACCAGCGTGATGCAGGGCAAGCGGTGTGCCCAGGCAATTTGCTGCGCCCGCACATGCTTCTTGCAGGTCATGCCGTAGTAGGTGCCACCCTTTACGGTGGCGTCGTTGGCAATGATCATGCACGGACGGCCCTGCACCAGACCGATGCCCGTGATGATGCTGGCACCAGGCGGCACGCCGTCGTACATGTCCTCGCCAGCCAGCATGCCGACCTCCAGGAAAGGCGATCCCGGATCGAGCAGCACCTCGACGCGATGGCGCGGCAGGATCTTGTTGCGCGCCAGGTGTTTTTCCCGCGCTTTCAGAGGGCCACCGGCCAGCGCCAATTGGCGACGACTCTGCAGGTCCGCAATCACGGCCTGGTAGGCTTTTTGGTTGAGCCGAAATTCGTCGTCGGAAGTCGATATGCGGGAGGAGAGGATGGTCATATGTGATTGCGCCTATTCGCGAGACAAAGCATTCAGCTTCTCAGGCCTTGAACACCGGTGTACGGCGCGCCTCGAAGGCCGCCAGACCTTCGCTGACGTCGTCATCGAGCAGAGCCGCGCTGGCCAGGTCTTCCTCAAGCTGGAGACCGACCTCCGACGAACCCTCCATGCCTTGCCGTGCCAAACGTTTCATGGTGGCCATGCCGATGCGGCTGCGCGTGGCGATCTTGCTGCAATACGCCAGCGCCGCTTCACCCAACTGCTCAGGCTCGACCACATAGTTCACCAGCCCCCACTGCTCGGCGGTGGCGGCATCGATCCAGCGCGCCGAAAAGAACAGATCCAGGCCACGGCGCAGACCCGCAATGCGTGGCATGCGCTGGCTGCCGCCCCAACCGGGAATCAGGCCGAACTGGGCATGCTGGTCGCCAAAGCGCGCGTCCTTGGCCGCAAAGATGATGTCGCAGGCCAGCATCAGTTCGCTGCCACCGGCCAGGGTCAGCCCCTGGCAGGCCGCCACCACCGGCAAATCGCTGCGTTCCAGGCGCTTGAGCACGCTGTGACCATAGCTGATGAAGTGCTTGAGCCTGGCTGGATCGCCACGCAGCGACTTCACCTCATCCAGGTCGGCGCCGGTGCAGAAGTGCTTGCCTTGCGCCCGGATCAGAATGGCGCGCACACCGGAGTCGGGTTTCTCGAACCCGTCGATGGCGGCCTCAATGGCCGCATGAACGGACATCGACAGGCAATTGAATTTTTCGGGGCGGGCTAACTCTATAATTCCAACGGCGCCGGCACGGCTGATCTCCACTGGGGATGTCTGAATCATTTCTTGCTCTCCTTGGCGTACTGCACGGCGGCGCGGCCCACGCGCTCGCGAGCAACGATCAACTTCATGATCTGCGCCGTGCCGTCGCCGATTTCCAAGCCCATCACATCGCGCAGGCGCTGCTGGTGGGGCAGGTCCATCGACCAGCCGTAGTGCCCAAAGGTCAGCAGGCATTGGTGGATCGCGTCGAAAGAAGTCTTGGGGCCCATCCACTTGACCATGGCCGCTTCCGCGGTGTGCGGCTGGCCGGCGTCGCGCAAGGCCAGGCCGTGGTAGCAGAGCTGGCGGCAGGCCGCAATCAGGGTCTCAAACTCGACAATTGGAAAGCTCACGCCCTGGTACTGCGCCAGCGGCGCGCCAAAGGTCTGGCGCTCCTTTACGTATTCCCAAGTTTCGTCGATCGACGCCTGTGCGGCGGCTACGCATTGCAGTGCGATCAGAATGCGACTGAAGTCGAAGCCCCGCATCACCTGCGTGAAGCCTTTTCCTTCGTCGCCCAGCCGGTTCTCGACCGGCACCCGCACATCGTCGAAAAAAACCGAGCCACGGCCGACGATCTTGCTGCCAACATCGTTGAATCGCGTGCGTTGCACGCCGGGCTGATTCAGATCGACCAAGAAGGCACTGATACCGCGCGCGACATCCTCGGGCTTTCCGGTGCGCGCGAACAGCACCATGGCATCGGCCTGGTCGGCAAAGGTGATCGAGGTTTTCTCGCCGGAAAGCACGTACTCGTCGCCCACGCGACGCGCCTTGAGTTGCAAATTGGCGGCATCCGAGCCGCCCCGTGGTTCGGTCAGCCCCAGCGCAACGATGGCCTCCCCCGCCACGATCCGGCAGTTCCAGTTGCGCGCCAATTCGGGGGACGCATTGGCATGAATGATGGCGCCCATCAGCGAACTGAGTAACTGCATGTAGCTGACGTTGAAGTCTCCATAGGCGATCTCCTCGGTGATGAGGCCAGCCGTGACACCACTCAAGCCCAAACCGCCATATTCCTCGGGCAGATCAACACCGATCAGACCGAGTGAACCCATTTCCTTGAACAACGCCCGGTCGATGCCAGGTTGCGATTCGCGTTTCTGGTAATCGGGCCTGAGCTTCTCTCGTGCAAAGCGGCGCGCCACGTCACGCAGCGCAATCTGGTCATCGTCGAACATCATGGGTAAATCTCCTGACTGACTGTTGTCTAAATCGCCGCCTGCATCACACCGTCAATCCGGACGAAGAATTTGGGGTGCTCGCCAATTGCATGGCTAGTCGTCGTCGCATGATATCATCGAACAGGTGTTAGTTAGATTTTTTTAAAGAGGCGTTCCCCATGTCCACCGAAGCCACTGTTTTCTTTCCGACGCTACTCTCCGTCCTGAAGGTAGGCGCGCACACCCTTCGCAACCGAACGCTGATGGGATCGATGCACACACGTCTGGAGTCGCTGGACCGGTCGATCGACCGGCTGTCCCTGTTCTATGCCGAGCGCGCACGCGGTGGCGCTGGCCTGATCGTCACGGGCGGCTATGCCCCCTGCCAGGATGGCCTGCTGGATGAAACCGGTCCCCTGCTGGTCACGACGGCACAAGCCGATGCGCTCAGACCGATCCCGCAGGCGGTGCATGCCGAGGACGGCAAGATCATTCTGCAAATCCTGCACACCGGGCGCTACGCAAAAATCGCCAGACCCGTGGGCGCCTCCGACATCCCCTCCCCGATCAACCCGCGCGCGCCGCGCGCCTTGAGCACGGCCGAAGTCTGGCAAACGGTGGAGGACTATGTCCGCTGCGCCGAACTCGCGCAACGCGCCGGCTTCGATGGCGTCGAGATCATGGGCTCGGAGGGCTACCTGCTCAACCAGTTCACCGTCACGCGCACGAACAACCGCAGCGACGAATTTGGCGGCAGCATGGAAAGTCGCCACCGCCTGCCGGTGGAGATCGTGCGACGCACGCGCGAGCGCCTGGGGCCTCCGTTTCTGCTCATGTATCGGGTGTCGGCGCTCGATCTGGTCGAGGGCGGCGCCCCGTCTGACGACATCATCCAGCTCGCCCAGGCGGTGCAGGCCGCAGGCGCCGACATCCTCAACACCGGCATCGGCTGGCACGAAGCACGGATCCCGACCATTGCCTACGTGGTGCCGCGTGCCGCCTGGCGCTTTGCGGCGGCCCGCATCAAGAAAGCGGTGACGATTCCGGTCATCGTTTCCAACCGCATCAACACGCCGGAAGTGGCCGAAGAAATCTTGGCCAGCGGTGACGCCGACATGGTGTCGATGGCGCGCCCCTTCCTGGCCGATGCCGACTTCGTGCGCAAGGCGGCGCAGGGGCGCGCCGACGAGATCAACACCTGCATCGCCTGCAACCAGGCCTGTCTGGACTACATCTTCGCCGACCGCCCCGCCACCTGCCTGGTCAATCCACGCGCCGGCCGCGAGCTGGAGTTTTCGCTCTTGCCGCGAGGGGCCGTGCCGCGCAAAGTGGCGGTGATCGGCGCCGGCGCGGCCGGGCTGGCCTGCGCGCTGACCGCGGCCGAACGCGGTCATGCGGTCACCCTGTTCGAGGCCGGACCCGAGATCGGCGGCCAGTTGAACCTGGCCCGGGCCGTGCCAGGCAAGCAGGAGTTCAATGAACTGCTTCGCTACTTCAAGCAGGGCGTGGCGCGGCACGGTGTGACGCTCAAGCTCAACAACCGAGCGGACGCCCCCTCTCTCGCTGCCGGTCACTACGACCGCATCGTGATCGCCGCTGGCGTGCGCCCGCGCCTGCCGCAAATCCCGGGCGTCACCCACCCCAAGGTGGTGAGCTATGCCGACCTGCTGTCGGGCCGGACGCAGGCGGGCCACCGGGTCGCGGTCATCGGTGCCGGGGGCATCGGCTTCGACGTGTCGACCTTCCTGCTGCATGACGAGCATGCGGGTAAGGCGACCAACGCGCCCCAGGCGGTCGAGCAGTTTCACGCTGAATGGGGTGTCGACACCTCGCCCTCAGCCGCTGGCGGCCTGAAACCGATGCAGCCGGTCAGCTCGCCACGCGAAGTTACCCTGTTGCAGCGCAAGCCGGAAAAACCCGGACGCAGCCTGGGCATGACCACCGGCTGGGCGCTCAAGGCCGAGTTGGCGCGGCGCGGCCTGCGCACGCTCTCGGGCTGCACCTATGAACGCATCGACGATGCCGGCCTGCACCTGAGCATCAACGGCATGCCGCAAACGCTGGCCGTGGACACCATCGTCCTGTGCGCCGGCCAGGACAGCGAGAACGCACTGGTTGCCGAACTGCGCGCGCTCGGCCTAGCGCCCGATGTCATCGGCGGTGCCGAGCTGGCCGCCGAACTCGACGCCTTGCGCGCCATTGACCAGGGCACACGTCTCGGTCTGGCGATCATCTGAAACCACTTCATTTCGAATGCGACAACACCGCATTCTCGCGCCGGGTTCAAAACTGGAGCAACTGATGGAAGAACAAACTGCTGACAACGTACGTTGGAGTGTGGCCGGGGACATTGGCCGGATCGTGCTCGACCGCAGCGACGGCCCTCACACGATCTCACTCGCGTCCACTGCTGCACTGGCCCGCGCAGTTGCCGAGATTGCCGCAGCAAAGCCGCGGGTCGTATTGCTGACCGGCAGCGGAACGATATTCTGCGCCGGCGGGGATATCGCCGAGAAGCGCCAACACGCTGGAACGCTCGACGTCTATATTGACGAGCTCGTGGGCATCGTGCACCCGGCGCTACTGCGAATGTCGGAACTGCCGGTGCCGGTGGTGACAGCCATCAACGGCCAGGTCGGCGGTGGCGGCATCGGCTGGGCACTTTGCGGCGACTTCGCTCTGGCGGCAGCATCAATGAAGCTGCGCACAGGGTACGCAGCCATCGGCTTGTCCCCTGACATGGGCGCATCTCACTTCATCACCCGACGCATCGGCTCGCTGCGCGCGCCAGCTTCTCATGCTCAGTGACCCCATCGACGCTCGCCGATGCCCCGACTTCGGCTTGGTGGACGAAGTCGTGCCTGACGCCGAGTTGGGCGCTCGCGCCCAAACCCTGTGCGAACGACTGGCCCGTGCGCCCACCGCCTCGATGGCTGGCATCAAGCAGCTGTGCGAAGGCGCCGCGCGACGCAACCTGCACGAGCAAATGGCGCTCGAGAAGTCTCTGATTGAAGCTCGCGCCCGAAGTAGCGATGCAAGTGAAGGCGTGCAGGCCTTTCTGGAAAAGCGCGCCCCACATTTCAGCGGGCGTTGAACAGCGTTCTCATCCATGAATTTCACACCCAACCCAGAACACGAAACCATCCGCGAAGCGATCGGCAAAATCTGCGCCCGCTTCGACGACAGCTACTGGCTCGAACGCGACAAGGTTGGCGGCTTTCCGCACGAGCTGCACCGCGCCCTGGCCGACGGCGGCTGGCTCGGTGTTTGCCTGCCGCAGGAATATGGCGGCGGCGGCCTGGGCATCAGTGAAGCGACCGTGATGATGCAGGCCATCTCGCAGTCGGGTGCCGGACTGTCTGGCGCATCGGCCGTGCACATGAATATTTTCGGTTTGCAGCCCGTGGCCGTGTTTGGCAACGAGGAGCAAAAACGCCGCATGCTGCCTCCGCTGATCCAGGGCAAGGAGAAAGCCTGCTTCGCCGTCACCGAACCCAACACCGGCCTGAACACCACCCGCCTGAAAACCCGTGCCGAGCGGGTTGGCGACCACTATGTGCTGTCCGGCCAAAAGGTCTGGATATCGACCGCCCAGGTGGCCGAGAAGATGCTCATTCTGGCGCGCACCACGCCGATCGAGGACTGCAAGAAACCGACCTTCGGCCTGAGCCTGTTCTACACCGACCTCGACCGCCGTTTTGTCGAGGTGCGCGAAATCGAAAAGATGGGGCGCAAGGCGGTCGACTCGAACGAACTCTTCATCGACGGCCTGCGGGTGCCGGTGGAGGACCGCATCGGCGAAGAGGGCCGCGGCTTTGAGTACATCCTGCATGGCATGAACCCGGAGCGGGTGCTGATCGCGGGCGAGGCGATCGGCCTCGGTCGGGCGGCGCTGCAGGTGGCCGTCAACTACGCCCGCGAGCGCGTGGTCTTTGACAGGCCTATCGGGCAGAACCAGTCGATCCAGCATCCGCTGGCGCAATCATGGATGGAGCTGGAAGCCGCCGAAATGATGGCGATGCGCGCGGCCTGGAAATACGACAACGGCCTGCCCTGCGGCGCCGATGCCAATGCCGCCAAGTACATGGCGGCCGAGGCTGGTTTCAACGCCTGCCAGCGCGCCATGGCCACGCTGGGCGGCTATGGCTACGCCAAGGAATACCACGTCGAACGCTACCTGCGCGAGATCATGATTCCGCGCATCGCGCCGATCAGCCCGCAACTCATCCTGTGCTTCATCGCCGAGAAGGTGCTGGGGCTGCCCAAATCCTATTGACATTCACGACCAGCACCCACCCCATCATGACCACCACCCACAACAGCGATCGCGCTGAACAACTGACAATGCTGCGCGAAAGCGCGCTCAGTTTCGTCACCAAAGAATCGCCACTCAACCGCGCCCGCGCCCTGCGCCAGCAGATGCCGGGCTACGACCGCCGCTTCTGGGCCGCTCTGGCCGAGCAGGGCTGGACCGGGCTGCTGGTGCCCGAACCACTGGGCGGCTACGCGCAAGGCTTCGCTGAGATGGCCGAGGTGGCGGCCGCCCTGGCTTCTCAGGTCGCGCCGGAACCGGTGGTGCCGGTGCTGGTGTTTGCCGGTCGGCTGCTGGCCCATGCGGGTGCCACCGAGCTATCAACACGTCTGCTGACCGAACTCGCCGAGGGTCGCACCCTGCCCGCCGTGGCCTGGCAGGAAAACGTCACCGGCGCGAAAGACCGGCCGGGCCAGGCGGCGACCAGGCTGGAGCGCCAAGCCGACGCCCTGCTGCTCAATGGCTGCAAGCGCCATGTGCGCCCCGGCGCCGGGGCCGACGGCTACATCGTCAGCGCCACCGGCCCCCAAGGTCTGGCCCTGGTGTGGGTGCAGGCCGATGCGGCCGGCCTGACCCTGTCGAGCCAGCCGCTGGCCGACGGCAGCTATGCGGCACAGATCGACTTGAACAGCGTACGCCTGCCCGCCAGACACCTGCTGGCCGAAGGGGCCGCCGCCGAGGCCGCGCTGACCCGCGCCTACGATGAAACCCTGGTATTGACCAGTGTTGAGCTGCTGGCCATGGTGCGCAGCATGCTGTCCATGACGCAAAACTACCTGCGCACGCGGATCCAGTTTGGCAAGCCGATCGGCAGCTTCCAGTCGCTGCAGCACCGCGCCGTCGACCTGTTGCTTCAGCAGGAACTGACCGCCAGCGTGGTGACCCAGGCCCTGGCCCTGCTCGATGACCCGGACGGCGACGCCAGCGCCCGCTCGGCCATGGCCAGCCGCGTCAAGTCGCGCGCGTCGGACGCCGGCTTGCAAGTGGCGCGCGAAGCGGTGCAACTGCACGGCGCCATTGGCGTCACCGACGAATACGACATCGGTCTGTACCTGCAGCGTGCCCTGGTGCTGTCCGCCTGGCTGGGCAATGGCACCCAGCAGCGCCGCCGCTACGCCAACCTCACCCAAAACGCCACCGCGCAGGAGCACGCATGAACACCACCGCCTCCAGGGCCACCGACTGGAATGCACTCGACAACGCCAGCTTCCGCGCCGCCCTGCGCGAATTTTTTGAAGAACATTTCCCCAGCGAATGGCGCTACCCGCAGCGGCGCCTGCGCTGGTCCGAAATCGGCCCCTGGTACCTGAAGCTGTCGGAAAGAGGCTGGGTCGCGCCGAGCTGGCCCACGCAGTACGGCGGCATGGGCCTGAGCCCCGAGAAACTCATCATCTTCATCGAAGAGCAGGAGCGCTGGGGCGTGGCGCGCGCGCCGGACATGGGCATCACCATGGTCGGCCCGCTGCTGATCAACCACGGCAACCAGACCCAGCGCGCCTACTACCTGCCCAAAATCATTGCCGGCGAGCACATCTGGTGCCAGGGTTACTCGGAACCCAATTCGGGCTCCGACCTGGCCAGCCTGCGCACCGAAGCGGTGGTCGACGGCGACGACTTCATCGTCAACGGGCAAAAGACCTGGACCACGCTGGCGCAGGACGCCACCCACATCTTCCTGCTGGTGCGCACCGACAAATCGGCCAAGAAGCAGGAAGGCATCAGTTTCCTGCTGGCCGACATGAAAACGCCGGGCATCACGGTGCGGCCCATCCGCAACATCGCGGGCAGCGAAGACTTCTGCGAGGTCTTCCTGGAAAACGTGCGCGTGCCGCGCAGCAGCATCGTGGGCGAGCTCAACAAGGGCTGGACCATCGCCAAGGCGCTGCTCGGCTTCGAACGCATCTTCCTGGGCAGCCCCAAGCAAAGCCAGTACGCGCTGGCGCGCGTGCAGGAAGCCGCGCAGCGGCTCGGCCTGTTCGAAGACACCGGCTTCGTGGACCGCTACACCAAACTGGCGCTGGACGTGGCCGACCTGGGCGCGCTCTATGGCCGCTTCATCGAGCAGGTCAAACGCGGCGAAACCCTGGGGCCCGATGTCTCCATGCTCAAGCTGTTCGGCACCGAAACCTATTCGCGCCTGGCCGACCTGCTGGTCGATGTCATGGGATCGAGTGGCGGCACGCCCGGTTCCACCGCCCTGCCCGGTGGCAAAACCGATGCGTTGACCAGCTTCTACAATGCGCGCCCAGCCACCATCTACGGCGGCAGCAACGAGGTGCAACGCAACATCCTGGCTGCCAGCGTGCTGAAGCTACCGTCATGAGCGCATCGGGCTATCCGGCATTTGACGGCCCCGGCCCGGACGCTCAGTTCGTGCAGGAGCTGGCGCAAGGCCGCTTTCAGATCCAGCACTGCACGGCCTGCGGCCAGCATGTGTTTTATCCGCGCGCGCTGTGCACCCATTGCGGCTCGGCCCAGCTCGACTGGATTGAACCCAGCGGGGTCGGCTGCGTCTATTCCAGCACCACGGTGCGCCGCAAGCCGCAAGCCGGTGGCGACTACAACGTGGCGCTGGTGGACCTAGCCGAAGGGCCGCGGCTGATGTCGCGCATCGATGGCATTGCACCCGACCAGGTGCGCATCGGCATTCGGGTGCAGGCGCGCGTGATCGACGATCCTGCCAAGGGCAAGTTGCTGGTCTTCATCCCCGAGGGCGCCACACCATGAGCGCCGCGTCGGGCCGTTCCCAAGCAAGCTCGCACCGCAGTGCGCAGCACGAAGGTCCTCCATGAGCACCATCTCTCCCCTGCGCGGCGCGGCCGCCATCGTCGGTGCCAGCCTGGGCGGCGTGCCCATGGCCCCCGGTCGCAGCGCGCTCGAAATTCTGGGCGAAGCGGTGCACGGCGCGCTGGCCGATGCCGGCTTGAAGCTGTCCGATGTCGATGGCCTGTTCACCGGCTCGTCCTACCACTTCCTCGCCGGTCTATCGGTGGCCGAATATCTGGGCATCCATCCCAAGTTCTGCGAAGCCACGATGGTTGGTGGCTCGTCTTATGTGGGCCACCTGCTTACCGCCGCCATGGCGCTGCACACCGGCCAGTGCGAAGTGGCGCTCATTTGCTACGGCAGCAACCAGGGCTCGGGCTTTGGCAAACTCAAGTCGATGGCCGAAACGCCCTTGTACGAGGCGCCCTACGAGCCGCGCTACCCGATCTCCAGCTACGCGCTGGCGGCCGCGCGCCACATGCACCAGTACGGCACCACGCGCGAAGACCTGGCGCACATCGCGGTGGCGGCGCGCCAGTGGGCGCAACTCAATCCGCTGGCCCATGCACGCGATCCGCTCAGCATCGAGCAGGTGCTGGCTTCGCGTCTGGTGAGCGATCCGCTGTCGGTGCTCGATTGCTGCCTGGTCACCGACGGCGGCGGCGCCCTGGTGCTGGTGCGCAGCGAGCGGGCGAAAGACTTTCCCAAGCCACCGGTCTATGTGCTGGGCGCGGCTGCGGCCACCTGGCACCGCCAGATCGGCTCCATGCCCGACCTGACGGTCACCGCCGCCGCCGAGTCCGGGCCGCGCGCCTTCGCCATGGCCGGGCTGGCCCCGAAGGACGTGGACGTGCTGGAGTTGTACGACGCCTTCACCATCAACACGCTGCTGTTCCTCGAAGACCTGGGCTTTTGCGCCAAGGGCGAAGGCGGCGCTTTCGTGCGCAACGGGCGCATCGCACCGGGGGGCGCGTTGCCGGTCAACACCAATGGCGGCGGCCTGTCGTGCTGCCACCCGGGCATGTACGGCATGTTCCTGCTGATCGAGGCCATGCAGCAACTGCGCGCCGAGGCCGGCGACCGCCAGGTGCCGAATGCGGAGATCGCCCTGTGCCACGGCAACGGCGGCGTTCTTTCCAGCCAGGTGACGGCCCTGCTGGGCACGGCCGCCACCGTCTGATTTTTCAAATCAACAACCAGGAGTCATTTCATGAGCAAGGGCAACATGCTGCAAGACAAAGTCGCCGTGGTCACCGGCGCGGGCCGGGGCATCGGCCGCGACATCGCACTGATGATGGCGGCGCAAGGCGCCAAGGTGGTGGTCAACGACATCGGCGCCTCGGTCGGCGGCGAAGGCAATGACGCCAGCCACGGCCAGCAGGTGGTCAACGAGATCAAGGCCGCTGGCGGCCAGGCCGTTCTCAGCACCGACAGCGTCTCGACCTGGCCCACGGCCAACCGCATCATCGAATGCGCGGCCGACACCTTCGGGCGCATCGACATCGTCGTCAACAACGCCGGCATCCTGCGCGACCGCCTGTTCTTCAACATGTCGCCCGAGGAGTGGAGCGCCGTCATCGACGTGCACCTCAACGGCAGCTTCTTCACTTCGCGCGCCGCCGCCCCGCACTTCAAGACGCAGAAGTCAGGTGCCTATGTGCACATGACTTCCACGTCCGGCCTGATCGGCAACCTGGGCCAGGCCAACTACGCCGCTGCCAAGCTGGGCATCGTGGCCATGTCGCGCCACATCGCCGGCGACATGCAACGCTATAACGTGCGTTCCAACTGCATCTCGCCGTTCGCCTGGAGCCGCATGATCGGCGCCATCCCCACCGACACACCCGAGCAGCAGGCACGCGTGGAAAAACTAAAAAAACTCGGTACCGAGCAGATTGCGCCCATGGCCACCTTCCTGGCCAGCGATGCCGCAGCCGACATCACGGCCCAGATCTTCGCCGTGCGCGGCAACGAGATTTTCCTCATGAGCCAGTCGCGCCCGATCCGCGGCATGCACACCGCCGAGGGCTGGACACCCGAGACCATCGCCGAGCGCGTGTTGCCCGCCATGAAGCAGAACTTCTATCCGCTGGAGAGCTCGAACATCGTGTTCTCCTGGGATCCCGTCTGACGTCATCTGCCATGGCGATCAACTACGAGAAACTGATGGCATGGCCGTTCGAGGACGTTCGCCATCGCTACACCCAGCGCGACACCATGCTCTACGCACTGGGCGTGGGCCTGGGCACCGACCCGACCAACGAGACCGAGCTGCGCTTTGTCTATGAAAAGAACCTGCTGGCGCTGCCCACGCTGCCGGTGGCGCTGGGCTATCCCGGCATGTGGCTCAAGAACCCGGCCACCGGCGTTGACTGGGTGCGGCTGGTGCATGGCGAACAGGGCTTGCGCCTGCACCGGCCGGTGCCGCCCGAGGGTGAAGTGATCGGGCGCACGCGGGTGAGCCAGATCATCGACAAGGGGCCGGACAAGGGGGCTCTGATCTACACCGAGCGCACGGTGACGGACGCCAGCAGCGGCGAACTGCTGGCCACGCTGACCTCGACCACCTTCTGCCGCGCCGACGGTGGCTTTGGCGGCCCGGTCGGGCCGGTCAAAACCGTGCATGAGCTGCCCACGCGCGCGCCTGATCACAGCGACGATTTCGCCACCCAGCCGCGTGCCGCGCTGATCTACCGCCTCTCGGGCGACTACAACCCGCTGCACGCCGAACCCGCGGTGGCAAGCGCCGCTGGTTTCAAGCAGCCCATCCTGCACGGCCTGGCCACCTACGGCATCGCCGGCTGGGCACTCACCCAGCACGTCTGCGGCGGCGACCCGAGCGCCCTGCAGTCGCTGGATGTGCGTTTTTCGTCACCCGTTTACCCCGGCGAAACGATACGCACCGAGCTCTGGGTGGATGGCAAGGTCGTTTCCTTTCGCGCCCGCGCCGTCGAACGCGACATCGTCGTGCTGAACAACGGACGCGCCGAGCTGCGCTGACCGTCCTTTGCCTTTCATTTTCGTTTTCGTTTTCAATTTTTTTCAAGGAGCCTCAACATGAACTACGCTGACTTTCAATTCCTCAAGTTCGACCACAAGCCCAACGGCGTGCTGGTCATCACCATCAACCGCCCCGAGGTCATGAATGCCACCAATGGCCGGCTGCACTGGGAGCTGACCAAGATCTGGGGCGTGGTCACTGACGATGCCAAGACCAAGGTGGCGGTCATCACCGGCGCGGGCGACCAGGCCTTCTCGGCCGGCGGCGACCTGGAATGGGTGGCCGGCATGGTCGGCAACCCGAAGGAAATCGCCAACACCATGACCGAGGCTTCGGACGTGGTCTACAACATGATGGCCTGCGACAAGCCCATCATCTCGGCCATCAACGGCGTTGCCGTCGGTGCCGGTCTGGCAGTCGCCTTCCTGGCCGACATCAGCATCATGGCCGAGGAGGCCAAGATTACCGACGGCCATGTCAAGATCGGCGTCGCCGCCGGCGACCACGCAGCCATTCTGTGGCCGCTGCTGTGCGGCATGGCCAAGGCCAAGTACTACCTGATGACGGCCGAGTTCGTGAACGGCAAGGAAGCCGAGCGCATCGGTCTGGTCAGCCTGTGCGTGCCGCGCGCTGAGCTGATGGACAAGGCCATGGCCGTGGCCAACAAACTGGCCAATGGCAGCCAGCAGGCGATCCGCTTCACCAAGCGCTCGCTCAACGGCTGGATGAACGTGGCGCGCCCGATCTTCGAGAGCTCGCTGGCGATGGAAATGCTGTGCTTCCTGGGCGAAGACGCCAAGGAGGGCGTGGCCTCGGTGCGCGAGAAGCGCGCGCCCAAGTTCCCCTCGGCCCAGGTCTGATTGAGTTCGCTCCTTCTCCCGCTGGGGGAAGGAGCCAAAACGCCCTACCACACAGGAGAACACCCCATGGATTTCGCACTGACCCAAGAACAACGGATGATCTACGAGTACGGCGACCGTATCTCGAAGCAGTTCGACCACAATTACTGGCGCGGCTACGCCGACAAGAACGAGCGCCCCACCGAGCTGTACCAGCAGATCACCAACGACGGTTTTCTCGGCATCATGGTGCCCGAGGCCTATGGCGGTGCCGGCCAGGGCATGACCGAGATGCTGCTGTTCATGGAGGGACTGGCCAACAACGGCATTCCGCTGCTGAACTTGGTGGTCGGCCCGACCATGACCATGGGTTTGCTGGCCAAGCACGCCAGCGAGGACATGAAGCGCCGCTTTCTGCCGGGCGGCTGCTCCGGCGACATCAAGTTCTGCTTCGCCATCACCGAACCGAACGCCGGCTCCAACTCGATCGAGATCACCAGCATCGCCAAGTCCGATGGCCAGGGCGGCTTCAAGCTCAACGGCCAGAAGGTCTACATCACCGACGCCAACTGCGCCGACTACGCCATGGTCGTGACCCGCACCACAGCGCGCGCTGACGTGAAGAAAAAGACCGACGGCTTCACCATCTTCATGGTCGACATGAAGAAAAAAGGCATCAGCAAGACACTGATTCCGATTGCCTTCCCGGTGCCAGAAACGCAGTGGCAGCTGTTCTTTGACAACGTGGAGCTCACCGAGGCCGATGTGCTGGGCGAAGTCGGCAAAGGCTTCAACATCCTGTTCGACACGCTCAACCCCGAGCGCATCATCCTGTCGGGCTTGTGTACCGGCGTCGGACGCTTTGCCTTGAAGAAGGCCGTGGCCTATGCCAACGACCGCAAGGTGTTCAACAACACCCCCATCGGCGCCTACCAGGGCGTGCAGCACCCGCTGGCGATTGCCCGCTGCGAGATCGAGATGGCCTCACTGATGGCGCTAAAGGCCGCCTGGGCCTTCGACCAGGGCCTGCCTGCCGGGGAGTTTTCCAACATCGCCAAGTACGCGGGTGCCGAAGCCGGCATCCACGCCGTTGACGCGGCGATCCAGACCCATGGCGGCAACGGTTTCACCAAGGAATACGGCATTTACGACCTGTACGGTCTGGTGCGGTTGCTGCGCACGGCCCCGTTGAACCGCGAGCTGGTGTTGAACTACATCGCGGAGCATGTGATGGGCCTGCCGCGCTCCTATTGACAGGCCACCATGGGTAACAACGCTCCCCTGCCCGCCTTTGGTGCCCTGGCCGGCCTGAAGGTGATTGACCTCTCACGCGTGCTCGGTGGCCCGTACTGCGGACAGATTTTGGCCGACCACGGCGCGCAGGTCATCAAGGTCGAGCCGCCCGCTGGCGACGAGACCCGCGCCTGGGGCCCACCCTTTGCCGACGACGGCACGGCGGCCTACTACAACGGCCTGAACCGCAACAAGCGCGACATCGTGATCGACCTGTCCAAGCCCGAAGGGCGCGAGATTGTGCTCAAGTTGCTGGCAGACGCTGACGTGCTGATCGAGAACTTCAAGATCGGCACGCTGGAGCGCTGGGGCATCGGCTATGAACAGACGCTGCGCGAGCGCTTCCCGCGCCTGATCCACTGCCGGGTCAGCGGCTTCGGCGCCGATGGGCCGCTCGGCGGCGCGCCTGGCTACGACGCGGTGGCACAGGCACTGGGCGGCCTGATGAGCGTCAACGGCACGCCGGACACCGGCCCGCTGCGGGTCGGTGTCCCGGTGGTCGACATCACCACCGGCCTGTCGGCCGTGATAGGCGTGCTACTGGCGGTGATCGAGCGGCAGCGCTCCGGGCGCGGGCAGTTCGTCGAGGCCACGCTGTACGACACCGCCGTGTCGCTGCTGCATCCGCAAAGTGCAAACTGGTTGCAGTCGGGCCAGACACCCAGGCTCAGCGGCAATGCGCACTCCAACATCGTGCCCTACGACAAGTTTCCGACCCGGACCTGCGAGGTCTTCCTGGGCATCGGCAACAACGGGCAGTGGAAAAAACTGTGCGAGTTCCTCGGCCATCCCGACATGGCCAGCGAGCCGCGTTTTGCCACCAACGCCGAGCGTTTTCGCCATCGCGACGAACTGCGCGCCTTGCTAGAGGCGCAGTTGCAAGAGGTGGATGGCGAACAGCTGTGCCGTGACCTACTGGCCGCCGGTATTCCGGCCGGCGCCGTCAGGGCCATTCCGCAGGTATTGACGGACCCCCACACCCTGCATCGGGACATGGTGGTGCAGGTCGAGGGTGTGCCTGGCATCGGCATCCCGGTCAAGCTGTCACGCACACCGGGGCGCGCCCACAGCGCGCCGCCGCGCTTCGGCCAACACACACGTGAGCTGCTGACGGAGCACGGCTACGGCGCCGCCACCATTGATGCCCTGATCGCACGGGGAAGCATCGTAGAACACGTTGCGACATGAACTCTGCCTGCCAGAGGCTAGGGCAAACCCCGTAGATCTAACTAATGTTAGGTGAAACAATAAAATCCTTTATGCAGAACAGAAAATCGGATCGGCAAGCTGCGCACAGGCAGGTGGTCGACCGTGCTATGTCATAGGCACCCTCAGTGATAAACACCATCAGTACCAAAGAGCAGCGGCCAACTCCGATGAAAGCCAGCAACGCGGCGGCAGTGCCCGCCCTCGAATGCCGAGGGCTGGAGCGGCGATTCGGCGGACTCGTCGCGTTGAAGGATGCCAATTTGCGCATTGAGCGTGGGGAGATCTTCGGCTTGGTCGGCCCCAACGGCAGCGGCAAGACGACCATGACCAACGCCATCACCGGCTTCTTTCCACCCCAGGTCGGCAGCATATGGCTCAATGGCCGCGACATCACCGGCATGGCGCCGCACAAGGTCGCAGCTCTGGGCGTCGCGCGCACGTTCCAGAACCTGGCGCTCTTCAACGGCATGAGCGTGCTTGACAACATCCTGCTGGGGCGTCACATCCACATGAAGCCCGGCGTGGCAAAAACCGCCCTCTACTGGTGGCTGGGTCGCAAGGATGAGATGGCGAGCCGGCTCAAGGTCGAAGAGATTATCGATTTCCTGCAGCTGCAGAGCGTGCGCGACGAGCTGGTGGACAGCATTCCGATCGGGCTGAAAAAGCGCGTCGAACTGGCACGCGCGTTGGTGGCCGAACCCAGCTTTCTGGTTCTTGACGAACCGATGGCTGGCATGAACCAGGAGGAAAAGGAATACATGGCCCGTTTTATCCTCGATGCGCGTGCCGAGCGCAATGTCTCTGTGCTGCTGATCGAGCACCACATGGATGTGATCACCGGTATCTGCGACCGCATGATGGTGCTCAGCTATGGTGAAACCATCGGAACCGGTATTCCTGCCGACGTGATGAAGGATGAACGTGTGATCAAGGCCTACCTGGGGGGTGCGCATGCAAAGCACTGAAACCAATGCTGCCAAGGGCAGCAACACCACATGGGATATGGGCACCGACACCACCCTCATCCACATTCTGGCTCGCAACGCCGAGTTGCTGGGCAATCGCGTGGCCATGCGCGAAAAGCACCTGGGAATATGGCAGGAGACCACCTGGTCGCAGATGCTGGATACCACGCTCGCCTACGCGGCCGGTATGGAAAGCCTGGGTTTTAGCGCAGAGGATGCCTTGCTGGTCCTGGGCGACAACCGACCCCGGCTCTACATGGGCATGCTCGCGGCCGGCGTGCTGGGCGGCTACGCGATGCCCGTCTACTCTACTGCAACACCCGACGAAATCCGTCACTTCATGCATGAGACGCATGTCCGCTTTGTCCTGGCAGAAGACCAGGAGCAAGTCGACAAGGTGCTTGATCTGGGCGATCAGGGTGCAACGATCAAGAACATCATTTACGACGAGCCACGCGGCTTGACCAACTATTCGAATCCCGGACTGATTTCGTGGGAAAAGTTGCAGGCCATCGGTGCAGATCGCTTGCGTGCCGAGCCGAAACTGCGAAATGCCTTGATCGAACGGGCGTTGCCCGACGGACCGGCGGTGTTCGTGCACTCGTCGGGGACCACGGGCAAGCCGAAGGGCGTGGTACTGAGCCACCGCAATTTCCTCGCGGGGGTGCGCAACGCCCATCGCGGGGGCGCCTTCACATTTGGCGAGACCATCCTCGCCTATCTGCCCATGGCCTGGGTGGGCGACTTTGCCATCACGGTCGGCGCCGGTGTTGCGCTGCACTTCACCATCAATATCCCCGAACGCCAGGAAACGGTGCTGCACGACCTGCGCGAGGTGGCTCCCACTTTCTATCTGGCGGCACCCCGCAGCTGGGACAACATGCTTACCACCATCCAGGTTCGCATGGAGGATTCGACGCCGCTCAAGAAATGGCTCTACGATGTTTTCATGAACTCGGCGCTGGCGTCCGAACGACGCAAGCTCGAGGGAAAACAGCCCAGCCTGACAGAGCGTCTGATGCGGCAACTGGGAGAGTGGTTGATCTTCGGACCGATCAAGGACCAGTTGGGCCTCACCCGCCTGCGAGGTGCTTTCACCGGCGGCGAGGCCATTGGCGAAGACACTTTTGTTTTTTACCGCGCACTGGGCGTGAAATTGCGACAGTTTTATGGTCAAACTGAAAGCAGCGCCTTCACTGCCTTGCAGGACACCGAAGAAGTACGCCTGCACACGGTCGGCAAACCGCTGCCCGGTGTGGAAGTCAAGATCGGCGACAACGGAGAGGTCTTGATTCGCTCCGGGAGCGTGTTTTCCGGTTACTACAAACTTGAAAATGCCACCCGTGAAGCACTTGAGGACGGCTGGCTGCACACGGGCGATGCAGGTTATATCGAGCCTGATGGACACATGGTGGTGCTCGGACGGTTGTCGGAGGTGGTGTATACCTCCAAAGGCGAACGCTACATTCCGAACTACATTGAGAACCGCCTCAAATTCAGTCCGTACATCAAGGATGTGGCCGTGCTCGGGAGCGGCCGCGACACGCTGGCGGCCATCATCTGCATCGACATGGAGCCGGTGGGCCATTGGGCTGAGGTACGGGGCATTTCCTACATGTCCTATGCCGACCTGTCGCAAAAACCCGAGGTGATCGAACTGGTCACGGCAGCGGTCAAGCGCGTCAACAGCATCCTGCCAGACGGGTTGAAACTGCATCACTTCGTGTCCTTACACAAGGAGTTCGACCCCGACGACGGAGAGGTCACGCGAACCCGCAAGCTGCGCCGCAACGTGGTCGAGGAGCGTTATGCGCCCATCATTGATGCGATCTACGGCGGCCAGCAGACGGTCACGATGAAGGCGCAGATTACGTATGAATCCGGTGAAGTCGGCACCATCGAGCGCCAACTCTCGGTGCAGGAGATTTAAATTATGGATTTTTCACTGTTTGCCGAATTGGCCATCAATGGCGCGCTGTCGGGGCTCATGTATTCACTGGTCGCCATGGGCATCGTGATCATCTACAAGTCATCCTCGGTGCCTAACCTGGCGCAAGGTGCGATGACTATGCTGGGTGCCTATGTCGTGCTGGCCATCGCCAATGGATTGGGCGTGTCGATGTGGGTCGCCATCCCGCTGGCCATGGGAACGATGTTCTTTCTCGGAATGGGCATCGAGCGGGTGGCGTTGCGCCGGCTGGCGGGCCGCCCCATCATCATGATCCTGATGATGACACTGGGGCTGGACATCTTTATACGCGCGACAACAATGGCCATCTGGGGCGGCTCTGGCCTTCCGCTGTCCATTGGCATTAGCGACGACCCGCTGTTTCTGGGGCCGGTGCTGCTCAGTCGGGCTAATGTGGTGGGCGCCGTGGTGGCCATCGCGCTGTTTTTGGTCTTGATGTTCTTCTTTCGCACGCGCAGGGGCATTGTTCTGCGCGCCATCTCCGACGATTACATCGCATCGTGGTCGATCGGTATTTCGGTTGAACGCGGGGTGGCGTTTTCCTGGGCCATGTCCTCGGTTCTGGCCACCACGGCCGGCGTGTTGTGGGGCTCGGTTCAAGGGGTCAGCCAGGCGCTGGCGCTGCTTTTGCTCAAGGGCTTGACCGTCGCCGTTTTGGGCGGACTTGACAGCATCGGCGGCGCCATTCTGGCCGGCTTGCTGCTGGGCCTTCTTGAAGGCGTGGCATCTGGCTATCTCGACCCCTTGGTTGGCGGTGGTAGCCGCGACCTGGTGGTTGCCACAATACTGATTCTGACCATCCTGATTCGGCCGCATGGCCTGTTCGGGCGCCACGACATTGAAAGGATCTGAAGGTCATGCTATTTCGTCAATCAGGAATTTTCCATACCGATTACGCCAACGCGCGCTCGCTTTTTCCGCTCCCCGCGGATCGCTGGATGATCGGCTTGTTGCTGGCCTTTGCGTTAACTGCGCCATTCACCATGAGCACGCTCGTCCTCAGCACCCAGTTGTTACCGTGGCTGGTGTGGACTGCGGCCGTGCTCGGCTTGAACCTGATCCTGGGCTGGACCGGACAGTTCCACTTCGGCTATGCCGCCATCATGGGCATCGGCGCCTACACGGCGGTGCACGGCGTACGCAACGGCATTCCCTGGGAGATCGCGATGGTGCTCGGCGGCGTGATGGCCGCTGTGATCGGCATCGTTTTCGCTTTCGCGGCGCTGCGCGTGAAAGGCCTGTATCTGGCGCTCAGCACGCTGGCCCTGCAGTTCGTGATGGACTGGGTGATCTCCCACGTGCCGGCCATCAGCGGCGGCACCCAGGCCACACTGCAGGCACCTGACATCAGCCTGCTCGGCCAGGCCATCACCTCGGATACCGGACTCTATTACGTGGCGCTGGGCTGGTGCCTGATCGTCACCGTGTTCATGCTCAACTTGCGCCGCACCGGGCTTGGCCGCGCGCTCATTGCGGTGCGTGAAAAGGACTTCGCTGCAGCGGTCATTGGCGTGCACAGCCTGTATTACAAGCTGGTGGCGTTCGCCACCTCGTCCTTTATTGGCGGCATCAGCGGCGCCATCCTGATCTTCACCTTCTACCGAGCAGCCACACCGGAGCAATTTGCCGTCAATGTCTCCATCGAGTTGCTGGCCATGGTGATCGTCGGCGGACTGGGCAGCATTATCGGCAGCTATTTTGGGGCCGCCTTCATTCTGTTGATGCCCGGCCTGATGAACAGTCTGATCGGCTGGCTGGCGCAGCTCCTGGGCATCTCGCTCGGGATCGAAACGCTGGCCCACATTCCACATGCGGTTTATGGCGCGCTGATCATTATTTTCCTGCTGGTTGAGCCTATGGGGCTGGGCAAGATGTACACCAATCTGCGCAACTACCTGCTGGTCTGGCCCTTCGGCTACGCCCGAAAGTAAAAACGACATCATGGCGACTGACAACTTGACTTCCACCCCAACGCTGATGCAAAACCAGACTGCGGAACCTGCCTTGATATTGTCACTGAACAACGTCGAGGTCATCTACGATCACGTATCGCTCGCCATCAAGGGCGTTTCGATCGATGTGCCGCAAGGCGCCATGGTGGCACTGCTGGGCGCCAACGGCGCTGGCAAAAGCACGACGCTGAAGTCGATCAGCGGCCTGCTGCGCCCTGAGCGCGGCCTGGTAACCCGCGGTGAGGTGCAATTCCTGGGTCAGAACATCGATGCACTGGCGCCGCAGGAGCGCGTCAGGCTCGGTATCGTGCATGTGCTGGAAGGGCGGCGTGTGTTCGAACACATGACGCCTGACGAAAACCTGGTGGCGGCCTCGGCGGTTCGTGGCACCCGCCAAGACATGCTGCGTAACAAGGATATGGTTTACAGCTATTTCCCGCGCTTGCATCAGCGGCGCACCGCGCAGTCCGGCTACCTGTCAGGCGGCGAGCAGCAGATGCTGGCCATTGGCCGTGCCTTGATGACGCAACCCAAGCTGCTGATGCTTGACGAGCCGAGTCTTGGTCTCGCGCCTTTTCTGGTGGCCGAGATTTTCGACATTGTTCGGCGCATCAACAAGGAAGAAGGCCTGTCCGTTCTGCTGGTGGAACAAAACGCAATTGCAGCTTTAGAGGTCGTCTCGCATGGCTATCTGATCGAGAACGGACGCGTGGTGATGCATGACAGCGCAGAAGCCATGAAGAAAAACCCGGACATCCAGGAGTTCTATCTAGGAGGCACCGAAGGGCGAAGCTTCCATGACATCAAACACTATAGTCGGCGCAAACGCTGGCTCACCTGAAACTAGTTTCTCGTAGCATGGACACCTCCACATCGCGTCGAGCTCTCGCATTAAGTCTTGGGCACGACCGGCATGCCTACTACAGACTGCATTTCACCCCGTGCTAGCTAAACAGGAGACATCACCATGAAAATCAAACTGCTTTCAATTCTTGCTGGCGTGGGGATGGCGATGTCCAACGTCCAGCCCGCGCTGGCCCAGGCCCAGACCGAACCGATTAAATTTGCGCTATGTTACGACCTGAGCAAGGTTTACGCCTTCGCCGTACCGCAAGTTGCCCAGGCCGCGCGCGACTATGCGCAGATACTCAACCAGAAAGGCGGCATCGAAGGCCATCCGGTCGAGATTCTGGTTCAAGACCATGGCAACGAACCGCAGCGGGGCATCGAGTGCTATGAAAAGATGAAGCGCGAGGGTGCGATCACCTTCGACTTCTTTTCCACGCCGGTCGGGCGCGCGCTGCTGCCGCGCGCAATGCAGGACAACAATGTGATGATTTCATCCTTTACTGGCCGCAGCGATGCAGTCGACGGCGATGTGTTCAAGTGGATATTCCCCATCGGGCCCACCTATTGGAGCCAAGCAGCCAATAACATCCAGTACATCAAGTCCAAGTCGAACAACAACCTGAAGGGGGTGAAGATCGCATTCTTTTACCTGGACACCGCGTTTGGGTTGGAACCCATCGGCGTGTTGAAGACACTCGCGGCCAAGGAAGGCTTCGACCTCCAATTGTTCCCGAACCCGCTGCCTGGTAACAATCAGTCAGGGGCGTGGTCCCAGATCCGCCGCTTCAACCCCGATTGGGTCATCAGCTGGAATCTGGGCAACATGCACGTTGTTGCCTCGCGCGAAATGAAGCGCAACGCCATGCCGATGGACAAGTACATCGCCGTCAATTGGTTCAACGAAGTGGACATCGCGAACATTGGCGCCGACGCAGCCAAGGGCATCAAGCGCGGCACTAATGTGGTGGGCGGTCAGGAGCACCCGCTGATCCAGCAGATCCTGAAGGATCTGTATGACAAGGGAAAGGGCAACGGCGACCGAAAGCATACCAATGACATATTCTACAACACTGGGCTGGCCACCTACGCTCCTGTTTTCGAAGGCGCGCGTGTGGCAATCAAGCAGTATGGCTGGCCTCTGACATCCGACAAGATGAAGCGCGGGCTGGAGAGCCTGCGCAACTTCGACGCTAACGGCCTCATCGCCCCTGTAACTGTGACGACCAAGGACCATGGCGGCGGCGGCAAGACGCGCATCGACATGTGGGATGGCGCGAAGTGGGTGCCAGAGACTGACTGGTTCTCCGCATACGACGATGTAGTCCAGGAAAGCGCCAAGAAGGAATCGGCGGAGTTCGCCAAGTCGAAGCAGTAGCGATACGCCTCGGTCAGGCCTCGGACACGACTGTACGGCGTGCCTTCTACAGACTGCATTTCACCCCGTACTAACTAAACAGGAAACATCATCATGAAAATCAAACAGCTTTCCATTCTTGCTGGCCTGGGATTGGCGCTGGCCGGTCTGCAGTCCGCGCAGGCGCAGGCACCAGCCCAGCCCGTCAAATTCGCGCTTTGTTATGACCTGAGTAAATCCTACGGCTTTGTGACGCCACAAATTGCCCAGGCGGCGAATGACTATGCCAAGATATTGAATCAGAAAGGCGGCATTGAAGGCCACCCAATCGAGATACTGGTTCAAGACCATGGCAACGAGCCGCAGCGTGGCATTGAGTGCTATGAAAAGATGAAACGCGAAGGCGCCGTTGCCTTTGATTTCCTGTCCACGCCGGTTTCCCGCGCCGTTCTGCCGCGCGCCATGGCGGATGGCAATGTGATGGTGCAATCCTTTGTAGGTCGTGGCGATGCGGTCGATGGTGATGTGTTCAAGTGGATTTTCCCCATTGGGCCCACCTACTGGGGTCAAATGGCCAACAATATCCACTACATCAAAACCAAGTCCAACAACAACCTCAAGGGCGTGAAGATTTCGTTCATCTACCCCGACTATCCGTTCGGGCAGGAACCGATCGGCGTGTTGACGACACTTGCGGCCAAAGAGGGCTTTGACCTGCAGTTGGTTCCCAACCCGATGCCGGGCAATGACCAGGCCGCCGCTTGGTCCCAGATCCGCCGCAACAACCCCGACTGGGTGATCAGCTGGAACCTGGCCGGCATGCACGTCGTCGCCTCGCGCGAAATGAAGCGCAACGGCATCCCGATGGACAAGTACATTTCCGTCAATTGGCTCAACGAAGTTGACCTTGCCAACATTGGTCTGGAAAACGCAAAAGGCCTCAAGCGCGGCACCAACGTGACGGGTGGACAGAGCCACCCGCTGATGCAGCAGATCATCAAGGACCTGTATGAGAAAAACAAGGGCAGCGGTGACCGCAAGCATCTCAACGATGTTTACTACAACACCGGTCTGGCCATCTATGCCAGCGTTTTCGAAGGCGCTCGCCTAGCCATCAAACAAAGTGGCTGGCCCGTCAACCCTGACAAAATGAAGCGCGGACTGGAAAGCTTGAAAAACTTTGATGCCGAAGGCCTGATCGCCCCCTTGACGGTGACCGCCAAAGACCATGGCGGCGGCGGCAAAACCCGCATCGACATGTGGGACGGCGCCAAGTGGGTGCCCCAGACTGACTGGTTCTCGGCGTATGACGACGTGGTCCAGGACATAGTGAAGAAAGAATCTGGCGAGTTCGCCAAGAACAAACAGTAATTGCCTTCCCTTGGGATGGATCACGGTCAGACGCGTTGCGCACTGATAGTGAACCATCCCATCTTGTTTCTCGGATTTTCATCCCTCTCTTGAATCGATAGGTGGCAGCCTATGCCACAGTGGATTGCAGTGGTAGCTGCCAGGCGCACCATCCAACACAGGAAATCTCGCCCGCTATCTAACTATCGTTAGATAGTTATAATTTCATCCTCACCAATGTGGCGCCTAAAGCGCAAGGAGCAAGCAGTATGAATCTCGAACTAAAAGGAAAATCGGTCATCGTCACGGGTGGCGGCTCGAACATTGGCCGCGGCATCGTGCTCGGCTTCGCCGCGGAAGGCGCCAACATCACCATTGGCGACATCGACGAAAGTCAGGCGCAAAAGACGGCACAACTCGCGCTGGCGAGCGGCGCGGCGTCGGCGCAGGTTGTCAAGACCGATGTCACCCAACTTGACCAGGTGCAAGCCATGTTCAAGGCAGCCTCGGACAAGTTCGGCGGCGTCGATGTCCTCGTCAACAACGTCGGCTGGGACCAGTTGATGTTCTTCACGCAGACGACCCCCGATCTGTGGCAAAAGATCATCAACATCAACTACCTCGGCGTTCTCAACTGCACCAAGACCGCGCTTGAAGTCATGGTTCCTCGCAACGCTGGCTCAATCGTCTCCATCAGCTCTGATGCCAGTCGGCAAGGTGAGCCACGTGAAGCGGTGTATGGCGGCGTCAAGGCTGCCATCAACAGCTTCATGAAAACGATCGCCAAGGAAAACGGGCGTTACGGCATCCGCTGTAACGTGGTATGCCCCGGCGTCACTATCCCCAGTACCACCGACGAAGTGGGCGGAAGCAGCATGTGGATTGATGCTGACAGTATGTTCACGCCGGAGCAACTGGAAAAAGTCGCCAAGGCGCTGCCGTTGCGCAAGGTGGGACGGCCGCAGGATATTGCCAATGCCGTCGTCTTCCTGTCTTCAGCGAAGGCTGCGGGCCATGTCACCGGGCAGGTTCTTTCAGTGTCTGGCGGTTACAGCATGATTGGGTAAACGCCCGGGCACGGTCGAAAGACATGCGGCATTGAAATAACAGACAAAAAGGAAAACCCATGGAATTCAAGGACATCCTCTACGAAGAACTCGACTCGGTGGCCTACATCGCGATCAACCGCCCCGAAGTGATGAATGCGTTTCGCGGCCAGACCGTCGAGGAACTGCTGCAGGCATTCATGAAAGCAGGCTGGGACAAGCGAATCGCCGCCATTGTGCTCACCGGGACGGGTGACCGTGCTTTCTGCACCGGCGGCGATCAGTCGGCTCATGCCGGCCAGTACGACGGCCGGGGCACCATCGGTATCCCGGTGGAAGAGTTTCACAGCGCCATTCGTGACGTGCCCAAGCCCGTGATCGCCCGCGTGCAGGGTTACGCCATTGGCGGCGGCAATGTCCTGGCCACCTTGTGCGACATGACCATTGCCTCGGAAAAGGCCGTGTTTGGCCAAGTCGGCCCGAAAGTAGGCTCGGTCGACCCTGGCTGGGGCACGGCTTACCTGAGCCATGTGGTTGGCGAAAAGAAAGCCCGCGAGATCTGGTACATGTGCCGCCGCTACAGTGCACAGGAGGCCTTGGCCATGGGTCTGTGCAACACCGTCGTGCCCCACGACCAGCTCGACGCCGAAGTCGCCCGCTGGTGCAAGGAAATTGTCGAAAAAAGTCCGACGGCTCTGGCGATCGCGAAACGTTCGTTCAATGCATCCACCGAGCACATTCGCGGGATCGGCAGCCTGGGACTTCAAGCGCTGAGCCTGTACTACGACACGGCAGAGTCCAAAGAAGGCGTGAGCGCTTTCCTGGAAAAACGCCGGCCTGATTTCAGGCAGTGGACCAACGGGAGCAAGTGAGCAACTACTTGCGACGCGCCAGTGCACGAGTCTGCCCCTTCGACCAAAGCCAAGTTTGATACGATTTGCTTTTTTGGATCTAACTATTGGTCATTATGAAGCCAAGTACAGAAGCAAATCTCAGCAAAAATAACGCAGATGGCCCCGCTACACGTGAACGGGTGCTGCTCGAAGCTGCACGGCTGTTCAGGCATCATGGCTATGCGGCAACTACTTTGCGCGAGGTTGCGGATGCTGCCGGCGTCAAAGCCGGCAGCATCTACTATCACTTCGAATCGAAAGAGCAGATCCTGGGCGAGGTACTGGACAAAGGCATCACCATCGTCGCCGATGCCGTGCGCACCCGTGTTGCGGCTCTTCCCGAAAGTGCACCCTGGCGAGACCGAATCGCCGCTGGCATTGAAGGCCATCTCTGGGGAATGCTGCATTATGGCGACTTTACGTCAGCCAACATCCGCATCTACGGCCAAATCCCGACCAACGCAAAAAATCGCCACCGGATCGTGCGGCGGGCCTACGCAGACTATTGGGATCGGCTGTTCGAATCAGCGCTCGCCAGCGGCGAGTTGCGCCAGGACACCAGCATGGCCATGATTCGGCTTTTCGTGATTGGGGCATTGAACTGGACCGTTGAATGGTACAACCCCCAACGCGGCTCTTTTCAGGACTTCTCACGGCAAATCACAGCGATAGTGTTCGATGGAATCCTCATGCATGACAAAGCATAGCCGCAATGCATTTCCGGCAACTTCAATAGGCTGCGCTGAGAGACGGACAACCATGGTCCCCATGTCGCCTACGTGGCTCAGTGGCACGCAAACCGACTGCATCTTGGAAATCGCAAATTGAACAACACACCGAAGGATCAAAAAATGACTGTCAAGGAAGGGTGGCGCGGCCGGTTCTATGAAGACTTAGAGGTCGGCGACGAGTATCGGCATGGCCTCGGTCGCACACTGACCCAGAACGACAACATCTGGTTCACGTTGCTGACGCAAAACACGGCTCCGCTGCACTTCGATGCCCACTACGCCGCGCAGACGGAGTTCGGCCGTCCGCTCATCAATTCCTGCCTCACGCTGGCCCTCGTGACGGGGCAGACGGTGAGCGATGTCTCGCAAAACGTCATGGCCAACCTGGGGTGGGACGAAGTTCGACTTCCGAATCCGGTGTTTGAAGGCGACACGCTCTATTCACGTTCCACGGTGCTGGACAGGCGCGAGTCGCGGTCGCGAACCAATGTCGGCGTCGTCACGGTGCGCACCGAAGGCTGTAACCAGAGCGGCGTCATTGTCTGCACCTTCAAACGCACGGTGATGGTCTACAAACGTGACGGCGCACCGCGCACCGCACAGCCGCTGCCGGTCGCCAACCGACCCTAACCCCCCCTTTTTTTCGTCAACTTCGGCCCCAGGGTCGCCACCTTTTTGACCCTCTCCGCATGAAGCCCACCTCCCTGCTCGAACAATACGGCCCGCGCGAGGCGATGGAATACGACGTGGTGGTGGTGGGTGCCGGCCCCGGCGGTTTGGCCACAGCCATCCGCCTCAAGCAGCTCGCGGCAGCAAAGGGCGCGGACGTCTCCGTGGTGCTGCTGGAGAAAGGCTCCGCGCCCGGTGCTCACATTCTCTCCGGCGCGGTCATAGACCCCATCGCGCTGAACGAACTCTTCCCCAACTGGAAGGAGCTGGGCGCACCGCTGAACCAACCCGTCACCGGTGACGACGTGCTTTTCCTGAGCGAAACCGGCTCCAGGCGCACGCCCAACTTCCTGGTGCCCGACTGCTTCCACAACGAGGGCAATTACGTCATCAGCCTGGGCGCCCTGACCCAGTGGCTGGGCGAGCAGGCGGAAGCCCTGGGCGTGGAAATCTTCCCCGGCTTCACAGCCGCCGAGGTGCTGTACAACGACAACGGTTCGGAGAGCGGGAATTTACCTTCGGTAAAGGGTGTCGCCACCGGCAACCTTGGCATTGGCAAGGACGGCCTGCCGCACGACGGCTTCCAGCTCGGCATGGAGTTGCATGCCAAATACACCATCTTTGCCGAAGGCGCGCGTGGCCATCTGGGCAAACAGCTCATCACGAAATACAAGCTCGACGAAGGCCGCGATCCACAAAGCCATGCCATCGGCATCAAGGAACTGTGGGAGATCGACCCGGCCCGCGCCCAACCTGGTCGGGTGGTGCACACGGCCGGCTGGCCGATGGACAGCCAGACCTACGGCGGCGGTTTTCTCTACCACTTGGAAGGCAACAAGGTCACGCTGGGCTTCGTCACCGGGCTCGATTACAAGAACCCATGGCTCAGCCCCTTTGAGGAAATGCAGCGCTGGAAGGCCCACCCTGCCATTCGCGCCCACATCGAAGGCGGCAAGCGCATCGGCTACGGCGCGCGCGCCATCACCGCCGGTGGCCTGCTCAGCCTGCCCAAGACCGTGTTCCCGGGCGGCGCGCTGATCGGCTGTGATGCCGGCTACCTGAACGCCGCACGCATCAAAGGCAGCCACGCCGCCATCAAGAGCGGCATGCTGGCCGCCGAAGCCGCGTTTGAAGCCCTGGCCGCCGGACGCAGCGGCGACGAACTCAGCGCCTACCCCGCTGCGTTCGAAAACAGCTGGCTGCACACCGAACTCGACCAGTCGCGCAACTTCAAACAGTGGTTCAAGAAGGGCAGCCTCGTCGGAGCCCTGATGACCAGCATTGAACAGTGGCTGCTGCCCAGGCTTGGCATCAAGCGTCCGCCCTGGACGATCCACCGCACCCAGGCCGACCACGCCAGCCTGCGCCCGGCCGCCGAGATGCCGCAGATCAGCTACCCCAAGCCCGACGGCAAGCTCACCTTCGACCGGCTCTCCAGCGTGTTCGTCAGCAACACCAACCACGAAGAAAACCAGCCCGCGCACCTGACGCTCAAGGACGCCAGCGTGCCGGTGCAGATCAATCTGGCGAAATACGCCGGCCCCGAGAGCCGTTACTGCCCGGCCGGCGTTTACGAATTCGTAAAGAACGACGACGGCTCGGACCGGCTGCAGATCAACGCGCAGAACTGCGTGCACTGCAAGACCTGCGACATCAAGGATCCGACGCAGAACATCGTCTGGGTGACGCCCGAAGGCGGCGGCGGGCCGAACTACGCGGGAATGTAGCCGAGGGTGATTCAAATCTAAAGTGCAATACCCTGGGTTTCAATGAACGAGGGTGGGTGTTGCGTGCTATTGAGCAGGAGGTCCCGATAGAGTCTGCTGGCGCCCACTGACACCCGCAACGCACTGGGCATGGCACTCTCAGCCGCCGCACACGCCCCGATCGCCGACCCGTACTACGGAATTTTCCGATTCTGAAGGGACAACATGACAGAAGACACCACCTTCGGCTTCGACGATGAAGCCCTCGCAACCCGCCCCACCGTCTACCAGAGCGGACTCTTCGAAGGCCAGGTGGTGATGGTCAGCGGCGCCGGCAGCGGCATCGGCAAAGCCATCGCCTTCCTGTACGCGCGCCTGGGCGCCAAGCTGGTCATCTGCGGGCGCGACCCAGCCAAGCTAGAGAGCTGCGCCGAATGGCTGCGCCGGCTCGGCAGCCCTGATGTGCTGGTGCACCCCATGACGATCCGTGATCCCGAGCAGGTGGAACAGTTGATCGACGTGGCCTGGCTGCACTTCGGACGCATCGACGTGCTCGTCAACAACGCCGGCGGGCAATTCCCGCAGCGGGCGCTGGACTACAGCGTCAAGGGCTGGAAGGCGGTGATCGACACCAACCTGAACGGAACCTGGTACATGATGCATGCGATGGCGCGCCGCTGGCAGGGCACCGGCACGCGGGGCAACATCGTCAACATCGTCGCCACCTTCCAGCGGGGCATGCCGGGCGTGGCGCACACCTGCGCTGCGCGCGCCGCGGTGACTCACCTGTCTAAAACTGTTGCAGTGGAGTGGGCGCAGCATGGCATCCGAGTCAATTGCATAGCGCCTGGAGCGATCGCCAGCACCGGCTTTCGTCAGTACTCCCCCGAGGCGGTGAAGGCCTTCGCCGGAGCCAACCCGATGAAACATGTCGGTGACGTGCAGGACGTGGCCGAGGCCGCGGTCTACCTCAGCGCGCCCAGCGGCAAGTTCGTCACCGGCGAACTGCTCACGGTGGATGGCGGCGGCGTGCTCTGGGGCGAAGTCTGGACCATCGCCAAACCCGATTACTTCAAGGTGAACACATGAATTCGGCTGACTCGCAACACCCCAAGTTCGGCCCGGGCGACGAGGCCCTGGCCGCACTCCCGACGGTCTATCGCGACGACCTTTTCGCCGGCAAAGTGGTGCTGGTGTCGGGCGCCGGCAGTGGCATCGGCAAGGCGATTGCCTTCCTGTTCGCGCGGCTGGGTGCCACGCTCGCCATCTGCGGGCGCAAGGCCGACAAACTCGAGGACTGCGCCGAAAAACTGCGCGCGCTGTCGGGCCGTGAGGTAATCACCTACCCGATGACCATCCGCGACCCCGAGCAGGTGGACGCCATGCTCAGTGCCGTGTGGGAACGTTTGGGCGGCGTCGACGTGCTGGTCAACAACGCTGGCGGCCAGTTTGCCGCCCATGCGATGGACTTCAACGTCAAGGGCTGGAACGCGGTGATCGACACCAACCTCAATGGCAGCTGGTACATGATGCAGGGCGCGGCCAGGCGCTGGGTGGAGCAAGGCCGGCCCGGCAACATCGTCAACATCACCGCCGCCATCGACCGCGGCCTCACGGGCATGGCGCACACCACCGCCTCGCGCGCGGGCGTCATTGCGCTGTCGCGCACGCTGGCCATCGAGTGGGCAGAGCACGGCATCCGCCTGAACTGCATTGGCGCCGGCGCCATCGAGAGCAACGGTTTCAACAACTACCGCGAAGAAAACGTTTCCACTTTCTACTCGTGCAATCCGATGAAACGGGCCGGCGACGTGCAGGACATCGCGGAGGCGGTGGTCTACCTCGCCGCACCCTCGGGCAAGTTCATCACCGGCGAGGTGCTCAACATCGAAGGCGGGATGCTGCTGTGGGGCGAGTTCTGGCCAGCCGGAAAACCCGACTACTTCAAGGTCGATCAAGCGTGACCTCACAGCCCCCTCTTCCGTCGGCAACGTACTCCCACGGGCCTTTTCAGCAGCTCGTCGGTTACGACATCCTGCCCAACGAGCGCGGCCTGTATTTCCGGCTGCCGATCCGGCGCGACCACCTCAACCCCCACGGCGTGCTCCACGGCGGCGTGCCCCTGACCTTGCTCGATGCGGTCGGGGGCAGAACCCTGATCGACCGGCCGATCCCGGGCAGCGGCCAGCTCATCCAGTCGTCGGTAACGGTCACGCTCACCGTGGATTTCATCCGTGCGGTCGGCACAGGAATCCTGTTTGCATCGGCAACGCCTGACCACATCGGCAAGACGCTGGCATATGTGTCGGTGAAGGTCACGCTCGACGCACTCGACGGAGACATCGTGTCGCGCGGCATCGGCACCTACCGCATCTACACCAAGTCACTGGTCAAAGCGGTCTGATCGGTGCTCGGCGGAGACCGCCCGGCAAATCACTGCCGCTCAATGCAAATGATCATCGGGCGGCGGAAGGATTTTCAGCTCGCGGTTGAAGCGTTCGATTTGGTCGGGCTGAAACTGCGTCGAACGCCTGTGGTCCATTTTCCCCAGCCCCCACCATTCTTCGACTACAAGAGTTCGTCGTCGTGTTCGCCAATGAACGGTGCGGGGCCTGGGCGATCAGTCACCGTCCGGCTGAACCTTGGTGCCGGCGAAGGTTGGAGCACGCCGTCTCGCTCAAAGAAAGTGCCGCGCGCGCTGTTGTGTGGATGATGTGCAGCCTCTTCCAGAGTCAGCACCGGCGCAAAGCACACGTCGGTCCCTTCCAGCAACGCACACCAGTGCGTGCTCGGCTGGGTGCGGAAGATGTCGGTGACCTGGCGTTTGAGTGTCGGCCAGACGGCCGGATCGCGTTGCCGTTGAAACTCGGGATCGCTGATGCCCAGCTTCTCCAGCAGCAGCACATAGAATTGGGGTTCCAGTGATGCGATCGAGATCCATTTCCCGTCAGCGCACTCATAGGTGTCGTAGAAATGCGATCCGCCATCCAACAGGTTGGCCTGCCGCTCGTTCTTCCACAATCCCAGCGCCTTGAGGTCGCAGACGATGGAGGTCAGCAGCGCAGCGCCGTCGGTGATCGCAGCATCGACCACCTGACCATGGCCAGAGGAGCGCGCTTCAAGCAAAGCGCAAACGATGCCAAAGGCTAGAATCATGCCGCCGCCGCCCAGGTCGCCAACCATCGCCGGCGGCGCTACTGGCCCGCCGTCCGAGCGGCCAATCATGCTGAGCGCGCCCGACAGCGCAATGTAGTTGATGTCATGCCCGGCGGCCTGCGCGAGCGGGCCGTCCTGACCCCAGCCGGTCATGCGTCCGTAGACGAGTCGCGGGTGGCGTGCCAGCAGCACGTCCGGGCCCAATCCCAGCCGCTCCATCACGCCCGGGCGAAAACCCTCGATGATCGCGTCGGCCCCGTCGACCAGCTCCAGCACCCGCTGTATGTCTGCAGGCGACTTCAGATCGACCGCCACCGAACGCCGGCCGCGGTGCAGCACGCTGCGCCGACCACTGGCCAGGAAGGCGCCTTCCCCGCGGTCTTTGCCCTTGTCGCCCTTGCGGTCCAGGCGGATCACGTCCGCACCCATGTCGGACAGCATCATCGCGCAGAACGGTCCGGGGCCGATGCCGCCGAACTCGATCACTTTCAACCCCTGCAAGGGACCACTCATTTGTCGTTACTCCTGAAACTGAATTAGAACCACAAGCCAGCCGTTTGTTACCCCAGCCAGCGCTTGCGCCGCTTGTAGTGCTTGACCTCTCGGAAACTCTTGCGCACCCCCTCGCGGTCCAGGCCGAGATAAAACTCGCGCACATCCTCGTTGTCGCGGAGTTCCTGGGCCTGCCCCTCCAGCACGATGCGACCGCTCTCCATGACATAACCATAGTCGGCGATCTCCAGGGCCACGCGTGTGTTTTGTTCGACGATGAGCAGCGACAGCCCCTGCTCACGCAGGTGGCGCAGCACGCTGAAGACTTCTTCGACCATGCGCGGCGCCAGCCCGAGTGACGGCTCGTCGATCAGCATGAGTTTCGGCTCGGCCATGATCGCGCGCCCGATCACCAGCATTTGCTGCTCGCCGCCCGACAGAAAACCGGCCGTGCGTTTTCGCAGTTCGGCCAGGCGCGGAATCGCTTCGTACACGCTGTCCATCGCCTGGCGCATCGCCTGCGCCGATGGAAACATGTGGCCGCCGATGATGAGGTTTTGCTCGACCGTCATGTGCTGCAGCACGCGCCGCCCCTCCATCACATGAACCAGACCACCGCGCACCACGGTCGCCGGATCGTGCCCCTGAATCGGTCGGCCGTCGAAGGTGATCACCCCCCCTGAGACGCGGCCATCTTCCGAGTCAATGACGCCGGAGATGGCTTTCAGGGTGGTGCTCTTGCCTGCGCCGTTGGCGCCCAGCAGCGCCACGCACCCGCCTTCGGGGACCTTCATCGACACGCCCTTGAGCGCCAGGATCACCTCGGCATACAACACCTCAACGTTGGATAAAGTCAGCACCGCCGGATCGGCAGCCGCATGGGACGTGGTCCGTTGATCCGGTGCTGCAGCAATGGCTGAATTCACCATTTAGGCACCACTGGCACGTTCACATCGGCTGCAGCCCGAACGACCTTGCCGTCCTTCATGGTCGCGATGTTGACCTTGGCGGTGCCGGTGGGAAAGGGGGTATCGTTGCTGAAGTCCACGCCTGGCAGTATGCCCATCAGGTCGTTGCTGGTGAACTGGCTGTTCATCAAGGTCTCGCGCACCGCTTCGCCCGTGACTTTGCCGGCACCCTTGGCCTTGATGGTGGCCTCAATCGCGCGCACTGCCACGACGCTTTGGCCCAGGCCCATGATGGTCATGGCATTCCAGCCCGATTTCAGGCCATGCTTTTCCTGCAACATGCTGTAGAACTTGCGTGCGGTCGTGTCGTCTTCGCTGGCATCGGCGATGGCGCCCACTTCGAAATCACCGGCAAAGCCATTCGGGTCGCCTAGTGCCTTAGATGATCCCACCACGCCGTTGTGCAGCGAGAGCATGATCGGGACGTTTTTGCCCAGCGCCTGCAGCGCACGTTTGGTGGCCACGGCCTGGGCGGTGTTGGTCTGGATCACGATCACATCGGTGCCAGCATTGACCAGGCGACGCACCGCCAGGGTCAGGTCGGCCGGTTGCACTTCGGTCCAGATCGCCTCGACGAAGGTGGCTTTGTCCGGGTTGGCCTTGGTGTAGCTTTGCAGGCCCTTGGCCATGTCGGCATAAGCCGGGGTGGCTTCGGAGGTGATGATCGCAACCTTGACAGGGCGCTTGCCATCGAGTTTGGTGGTGCGGAACCATTCCAGGAATCCGCCCGCCTCGTGGGCGTAGGTGGGGCGCAGGTTCAGGGCCCATTGGTTGGATTTCCAGCCGAAGCCGTAGGTGGCGGTGGCCATGACCATGGGAATCTTGTCTTCCGGCAAGCGCTGCTGCAACGCGGCGGCATCCGGACCACCGAGGCCGAGCAGGATCGCGGGCTTGACTTCGGCCTTAATGCCGGGCCACAGGCTGGCGGTTTGCGCAACGTCGTAGCGGGTGTCGAAGGTTTTGACGACGATCTGCACGTTGAGTTTGCTGCCGACTTCCTTGTTCCACCACTCGATCACTGCGAGTCGCCCGCCCTGCATCTGGGACATGACGTTGGCATAGGGGCCGGCGAAGTCGGCAAAGGCGGCCACGTTGATCGTCGTCGATTGCGCATGGGCGGGCGCATTCAGCAGCAGACCAGAGGCCAGGGCGACCGTGAGTTTGAGAAAGGTATTGCGTTGCATGCTTGTCTCCAATTGTGGTTGTGGTGAGAAAAAGGGGCGGGGGATTGCGACTCGCTGTGCCGGGCGGGCTCAGTGGTGAAACGGCCAGAGCCGGTAGTTAGTTTTCAGGATGTTCCAGCGGTGCATCAGGCCTTTCGGTTCAAGCAGCAGGAACAGCGTGATGATGAGGCCGAGAAACACATTCATGCTGGCGAAGATCAGGTCGCTGCTCAGGCTGGGGATGCGCTCGACCAGGTCGGGCCCGAGGCTGGTGATGGTTTCCTGCACACCACGGATGAGCACGGTGCCTATCAGTGCCCCGACGATCGAGCCGAGCCCGCCGACGATCATCATGGCAATGAACCAGATCGAGTTGAACAGCGTGAACTGATCGACCGAGACGAAGCGCACCTGGTAGGCCCACAGGGCACCACCGATGCCAGCGTAAAAAGCGCCGAGCACGAAGGCTCGCGACTTGGCGCCGGCCACCTCAACGCCCATCATGCCGGCGGCCACATCGTCGTCGCGCACGGCGACAAAGGCGCGCCCGTGGCGGCTGCGCAGGATACCGAAAGCGCCGATGACCATCACCATGGTGACGACAAGAAACAGGTAGTACAGCGAGCGGTCGGTGTTGAACAAAAATGTGCCCATCCGCGCCGGCTCCAGGCTGAAGCCATTGACGCCGCCGAGCCAGGCTGAAGGCAGATTCAGCACAATGAAGTGAAAGATGAACTGGGCCGCGATGGTGGTCAGCGCGAGGTAAAAGCCCTTGATGCGCGCCGCCGTCATGCCAAACAACCAGCCGGCCAGCGCCGCTACCAAGCCAGCCACCGGCACCGCCACCCAGAACGGCAGCCCGGCCTTGACCTCGACCACGCTGGCGGCGTAGGCGCCGACGCCCATGAAGGCGGCCTGGCCCAGGTTTATTTGCCCGGCGTAGCCGGTGGTGATCTGCAGCCCGACCACCACGATGGACGTGACCAGCATCAGGTTGGCTACGGCTACCAGACGCGCCGAGGCGAACCAGGGGAGGAACAGGAGAATTGCGATGAACAGTCCCAGGGTGACCCATTGGGCGCGCGTACGGATCAGCGCGCGGTCGCGCGCATAACTGGTGGAAAAAATGCCGGAGGGATCCATGGGTCAAACTCTTTCAATGCGTTTCCAGCCGAACATACCGGTCGGACGAACCACCAGCACCACCAGCATGAAGATATAGGGGACGACGGCGGCTGCATTGCCGCCGATCAGCGGGTCGATGTAGGCGGCGGTCAGTCCCTGCACGACCCCGACGATAATGCCCGCCAGCAGCAGACCGCCGATGGACTCGAGCCCGGCCAGCAGGGCCACCGGCAGGGCGGCGAAGCCGATTTCAGAGGACAGGAAGGTCAGCGACTTGCCGCTCAGGTAAACCATCGAAGTGATGACCGACAGAACGCCGCCAAGCGCCCAAGCGAAGGCGATGGAGCGGCGCACGCTGATGCCCATGGCCAGAGCGATCTGGTGGTCTTCGGCGACCGCCGACATCGCCAGACCGCTGCGACTGCGGTTGAAGAACCAGTGCAGCGCCACCGCCGCGAGCACCGCGATGAGGCCACCAATGGCGAGCGAGCGCGGGATGATCATCTCGCCAAAGATGATTGGCGTGAGGGGAAAGATGGCGGGGAACTGACGCTCCTGCGGACCCCAGATCGCCAGTACCAGTCCACGCATCAGGATCAGCAGCCCGATGGTGACCATGATCATAGAGAACACCGACTCGCCAATCAGGCGCCTGAACAGCAGGCGTTCAATCACTAGCCCGATCAGCATCGAAATGCACAGTGCAACAGCGATGCCCAGCACCGGATGCATGCCGCGCGACTGGATGGCCCACCATAGCAGAAAGGCGCCCAGCACGATCATCTCGCCAATTGCCATATTGAAGACCTTGCTGGCGCGGTAGATGACGACAAAGCCCATGGCCACCAGTGAATACAGCAGGCCAAGAAGCGCGCCGTTGATGGTGTAGTTGATGAATTCGATGATCATGGTGTGTGTGTCTGGTCGATGTCTGTGGCCACCACGGTTGCGCGCAACGCGCCCTGGCGGCCGTCCTGGTAGGTCACGGCTATTTCGCAGGCAATGTCGGCGACACCTGCATACAGTCCGTCAATCAGCGCTCCATAGCGCACCTCGAGAAACTCTCGGCGCAGCTTGCGCGTGCGGGTGAGTTCGCCTTCGTCGGGGTCGAGCTCCTTCGGAAAATTAGCGAAACGCACCACCCGCGAGCTCTCGGGCATCAGTTTGTTGATGCGGCGGATTTCGCCCTGCACCAGTTGCCGCACCTCGGGCCGCTGCGACAGGTCGGTGAAGGTGGAGAATGCAATGCGCCGCTCCTCGGCCCAGCGGCTGGTCACCGCCATGTCGATGTTGATCAGCGCTCCAACCCAAGGCCGGGTGGTGTCGCCCAGCACCATCACATCCTTGATGAAGGGCGAAAAGCGCAAACGCGTCTCGATGAACTGCGGGGGATACGAGTGACCGCTGGCGAGTTTGACCAGGTGTTCCGCGCGGTCGAGGTACACGAGTTCTCCGCGCTCGGTCTCGCGCACTGCGTCACCGCTGACGTACCAGCCATCGCGCTGGATGCTGGCGGTTTTGTCGGGCTTGCCCCAGTAGCCGAGAAAGCCGGTGCCGCCGCGCAGCAGCAGCTCGCCGTTGTCCTCGATGCGCGATTCCAGCGGCGCGCCGAAGGCTGGGTCCACATCCAGCAGCGGGCCTACGGTTTCGAGGTCGTAGCGCTCGCCGCGGTGGCCAGCAATCAGACCAAACTCCGAGCAGCCATAAATATTGCGCAAATGGACGCCCATGGCGTGAAACAAGCGAAACACGTCGGGCGCCATGGCGGTGCCGCCTGAAACCGCGACATCGCTGCGAATAAAGCCGAACTGATCGCGTACCGGGCGCAGGGCCAGCGCCTCGGCCACAGGCAGCAGCAGGCGCGACAGCCACGGTGCCGCGCGCCCTTCGAGTCGCGCCACATGCACGTCATGGCCGATGCGGATGCCCCAGCGGTAGATGCCGCGTGCCATCCAGCTCGCGGCGAGCATGCGCGCCTCGATGGTGGCGGCGATGTTCTCCCATTGGCGCGGGCCAAACAGCACGATGTGCGGCGCAAGTTCGCGCACGTTGGGCAAGACCTGGTCGGGGCCTTCCGGGAAGTTGACCACCAGCGGCGTGATCAGCCCGAGGGTCACGCCCAGCAACTGCTCGGTGATCCAGGCCAGCGGCGTGTAAGACAAATATTCCATGCCGGCTTCCAGCGGCAACGCGCTCCTCATCCGAACCGCGTTATCCATCAGCCAGCGGTGGCTGATCATCACGCCCTTGGGCTTGCTGGTGGTGCCGGAGGTGTAGGTCAGTAGTGCCAAATCATCCGCTTGGCCGGCGTTAACTTCACGTTCGAAGCGCTGCGGGTGCCTCTCGTGCTGGCGCCGACCTTCAGCGGTCAGGTCATCAAAGGATTGCAGCAGCGTATGCCGGTACGACCACATGCCCGAGTTGTCCCAGTAGGCGATTCCCCGGATGTCGGGCAGCCGCTCCAGCAGCGCAAGCGCCTTGTCAACCTGCTCCTGATCCTGCGCGAAGATGAAGCGGGCGTTTGAATCCTCGCACAGGTAGTGCAACTCGTCGACGGTGGCGTCAGGGTAGACCGATACGATTTTGACGCCCAGTGACTGGGCCGCAAACAGCGCCCAGTAGTGCTCTGGTTCGTTCTCGCCGATCACAATCGCGGTTTCGCCACGCTGCAGGCCCTGCGCCGCCGCGCCAAGTGCAATGCTGCGCGTTCGATCAAACACGTCGGCCCATGTATGGCAGCGCCACATACCTTTGCGCTTGACGCGCTGCGCCAGCAACTGTGGATGTTCCCGGGCGTGGGCGAACAACTTCTGCGGCAGGGTCATGACGACTTCTGGGGAGGGGTCGGTCGCACTCATGCCGCAGCTCCCAAGTAGGCCTGGATCACGGCCGGGTCGGCCTGCACTTGTGCAGGTGTGCCGTCGGCGATCTTGCGGCCAAAGTCGAGCACCGCCACGCGGTCTGCCAGATCCATGACCACCCCCATGTCGTGCTCCACTAGCACAACCGGGATGCGCTTGGCCTCGCGCACGTCTATGATGAAACGGGCCAGATCTTCTTTTTCTTCGGTGTTCATGCCGGCCATGGGTTCATCCATTAACAGAACCTTGGGTTCCATCGCCAACGCACGGCCCAGGTCAACGCGCTTGCGAAGACCGTAGCCGAGCGCGCCTACCGGCTGGTGGCGGATATTCTCAATTTCAAGGAAGTCGATGATTTCCTCGACTGCCTCCCGGTGCAGCGTTTCTTCACGCTGGGTCCAGGGAAAGTAGAGAAATGCCTGCGCCAGATTGGATCGCATCTTGCTGTAGCGGCCGACCAGGATGTTGTCGATCACGCTCATGTTGGAGAACAAATGGGTGCCCTGAAAAGTGCGCACCACGCCTTCGCGCGCGATCTGGTGCACCGCGCGGCCTTTGATGTCTTGACCACGATAGTGAACGCTGCCTTGTTGCGGCAGGTAGAAGCCGCTGAGCACGTTCATCAAAGAGCTCTTGCCCGCGCCGTTGGGCCCAATGATGGCCAGCAGCTCGTTGTCACGCACATCGATGGCGACCTCGGCCAGCGCGGTGACACCGCCAAAGCGCAAGGTGATGTCCCGCGCCTGCAGCACCGAAGCCTCGCTGGATGGGCTAATCGAGGAGTTAGAGGTCATGGGTTAGGAGAAGGCGTTGATGCCGGTCAAGGCGCGGCCAATGATGAGTTTCTGGATTTCGGTGGTGCCGTCGGGAATCGGCATCATGCGTGCGTTTCTGAACAACAATTCAACGCCGAAGTCTCTGGTTATGCCGTTGCCGCCGTGAATCTGCACTGCTTTCGACGTGACATTGACCGCCATCTCGGTCGCGTACCATTTGGCCATGGCGCTTTGCACCTCGCTGCGCACGCCGTGGTCGATCAGGTTGAAGGCGCGGTAGACCAGCAGACGCGCGGCGTCGAGTTCGGTCGCGGCTTCGGCAAGCATGCCCTGGATCAATTGATGGCCGCCGATGGGCTTGCCATGCTGGCGGCGTTCCTTCGAATAGGCCACCGCCTTGTCGAGCGCCGCCTGTGCGATGCCCACCGAGGTAAGACCGACCATAGGACGCGCTTTCTCGAACAGCACCATGGTGTTCTTCAGGCCGGTGCCGGGGGCTATCATCATGTTGGCGGCCGGCACGCGCGCGCCATCGAAGAACAGCTGAGCGGTCGAGGTGCTGTTGAGCCCGAGCTTGTCGATGTTGCGGCTTTCGTAGCCGTGTTCGGCGCGGTCCACCAAGATCATCGAGATGGCGCCAGAACCTTCTTGTGAGGTACGCACGATGACCATGCAAAAGTCGGAGTAGTGGCCGTTGGATATCCAGGTTTTCTCCCCGGTGACAATGTAGTGGTCGCCATCGCGCTGGGCACGGCAGGTGACTTCAGCCACGTTGGAGCCGACCCCGGGCTCGCTGATGCCGCTGCAGGCAATGATTTCGGCGCGCACCATGCGTGGCAAATATTTCTCACGCATGGCCACGTTCGTGCAGACCTCCAGCGAATAGGCGCCGAGCTGCTGAATCAACAGCGAGATTGCCACGTCGCCGGAGATGCGAGCGAGTTGCTCATACATCAGTGCATAGGTGAGCCAGGGCATGCCCAGGCCACCATGTTCCTCGGCAATGATGCCGTTGCCGCCCATGCCGTAGGGCAGCATCTTCTGGAAGATCTCCAGCATCACCTCTTTTTCAATTAGCTTCTCGGGCTGGTAGCGTTCGACAATCGGACGCAGTTCGGTCTCCAGGAAGCGAGTGAAGCCTTCCACGGCCATGCGCTGTTCTTCGGTGGGGAGGAAATTCATGGTGCTGGTCTCGGTGTGTTGTCGGTCTCGTTCAGCGAGTGCTCATGCGTGCACCGGCATCAATGTGCAAACAGGTCGCATTGATATAGGGGTTCTCGACGATGGAGCGCACCAGGTGGGCCAGCTCGCTGGCTTGACCCATGCGGCGCGGGAACAGAATCATGCGGTCAACGATGGCCTGTGCGACCTTCTTTGGCAGGCCCGCGACCATCGGCGTTTCGAACAAGCCCGGCGCAACCGCTACGCAGCGGATGCCCAGATCGGCCAAGTCCCGTGCCACCGGCAGCGTGAGGCCGATCACCCCGGCCTTGCTGGCGGCGTAGGCCGCCTGGCCCATCTGGCCGTCCTGTGCGGCACCGGACGACAGGTTGATGATGACGCCGCGCTCATCACCCTCAGGCTCATTGCGCGCCATCGCCACGGCTGCCAGGCGCAGCACGTTGAACGTGCCGGTCAGGTTAACGGCAATCACCTTGTCCCACAGTGCCAGGGGAAAGGGTTTTCCATCGGAGAAGGTCTTGGCTGCGTCGGGCACGCCAGCGCAGTTGATGCAAATGTGAATGGCGCCAAAACGGGCCAGGGTTGCGTCGATGCCCGCCTGCACCTGTGACTCACTGGTGACATCAACCTGCTCGAACATGGCGGCAGAACCCAGTTCGGTGGCTGCCTGTACACCACGCTCGCTATCGCGGTCGAACAATGACACCCGCGCGCCGCCTTCGGCGAGCGCATCAGCCACCGCGCGTCCCAGGCCTGAAGCACCACCTGTGATGATAGCCACCTTGTCGTGAACAATCATTTTTGCCCTTCAGCGACCGAGAATGGTGATGGCGGCCACGGCTTCTTCAATTCCGAACAGGCCCCCACCGTTTTCTGCAATGGCAAGGCGGGCCCCTTGCACCTGGCGGGCCCCCGCTTCGCCGCGCAACTGCACGACCAGTTCGTGCAACTGACCCAGCCCGGTGGCGCCGATCGGGTGCCCCTTGGACTCCAGTCCGCCCGAGGTGTTGATCGGGATGCGTCCGCCAATCGTGGTGTCGCCGCGCTCGGCGAGCGGCCCGCCTTCGCCGAACGCACAGAAGCCAAGGTTTTCACTCTGCACGATTTCGCCGATGGCGGTGGCATCGTGGACCTCGGCCAGCGAAATGTCTTGCGGGCCAACGCCTGCGAGTTCGTAGGCTTGTTTGGCAGCCTTGACGGTGATGTGTTGATCCAGGTCTTCAGGGCGGCGGGTGCTGCCGGTGGCAATGACCGATGCCAACACCTTGATGGCGCGCCCACGCTTTGCCAGGCGCGCCAGTGCTGCTTCGGAACACACGACGACTGCGGCAGCCCCGTCGCTGATGGGTGCGCACATCGGCAGCGTCAATGGGTAGGCGATGGGGGGCGCGGCCAGTACCTCGTCAATGGTGTATGCATTGCGGTATTGCGCCAGCGGGTTGTGCACCGAATGGCCATGATTCTTGGCCGACACGGCGGCAATTTGTCGCTGCGTGGTGCCGAACTCGCGCATGTGAAAGCGACCAAAGGCGGCGTAAATGTCCATGAACAGGCTGTAGGGCGCCTTGGACATGGACCCTTCCGGCGGCTCAATACCGTGCCCCATGTGCAGCAGCCTGCGTTTGTTCTCCTCGACCGTGGCCACGTCCCAGGCGCCGTCGAAGACGCTGAACATTTTGGCTTTGTCGGCGCAAAACATTTTCTCGGCACCAATGGCCAGCGCTATCTCTCCTGCCCCCGAGCGCACATACTGCACCGCCAGGTTGAAAGCCGAACTGGCACTGGCGCAGGCGTTCTCGATGTTGAAAATCGGGATGGACTCGAAGCCCATCGAACGCAACGCAATCTGGCCGCGGATCATGGTCTGGCCTTCGAGTGCGCCCTGTGTTGCGTTGGAAAAGTAGGCCGACTGGATGTCGCTGACGGACAGTCCGGCATCGGCCAGCGCGGCGTTCACGGCAGCGGCGGTCAGTTGCTTGATATCGCGGTCAAGAAACTTGCCGGTCGGCGTCATGCCGACGCCGACTATGTAAACGGCGGCTTGCGGGTTGGTCATGGTAATGCGTCCATTCAGAAGAAGCGGTGTGAAATCAGTAGCCCTTGAAATCGGGCGTGCGCTTGCCGACGAAAGCCGCGAGGCCCTCTTGTATGTCGTGCGAATGGCGGTGCGCGTCGAGCACCAGTCGCTCCAGCCGCAGTGCCGAAGCCTGTGGCTGCTCCAGCCCGTCGGCCACGACCTGTTTCATGCGGCGCAGCACCAACGGGCTCTTGCTGGCGATGCGCAAGGCGATTTTTTCGACCTCGGACACCAGCTCGGCATCCGGCACCACGCGATTCACCAGGCCCAACGGAACCAGTTCGCGTGCGGGCATGGTGTCGCCGGTGAACAGCAGGTATTTGGCGGCGGTGGCGCCGATGCGCCGTGGCAGGATCGCCGCGCCGCCCGCGCCCGGAAACACGCCGAAGTTGGCATGCGCATCGCCGATGCGGGCACTTTCGGCGGCGATGATGAGGTCGCAGGCCATGGCCAGCTCCAGTCCGCCGGCCATCGTCAGGCCATTCAGCGCGGCGATGGTGGGTTTGGGGCACACGCGCAGCCGATCCATCATGCCGCCGACGAGATCGAGAAACTCACCCATCGGGTCGCTCGGGCCGGGGTCGCCAGCGCTGCTCTCGAACACGCCTTTGAGATCGGCGCCGGCGCAGAAGGCTCGGCCTGCACCGGTCAGCACGATGACGCGGATGGCCGGGTCACGCTCGCAACGTTCGGTCACATCGCGCAATTCGGCGCACATTGTCTCCGACAGGGCATTCATCGCATCGGGCCGGTTCAGCGTGATCCACGCCACGGCACCACGTTGTTCAAAGCGGATGGTCAACGGGGGTTGCATCTTCAAGGCATCCTTGCTTATGTGGGGGTCAGCTGCGCTTGCCATGCGGGTTTGGGAATCAACCGCGCAGGAGTTCTTCGGCAATGATCATCTTGCGCACCTCGGATGTGCCTGCACCGATCTCGAGGATCTTGATGCAACGGAACAGGCGGTTGATCTCGGACTCCCAGATGTAGCCGCTACCGCCATGCACTTGCACGGCCTTGTTGAGCACCCGGTTGCAGGCTTCGCCGGCGTAGAGGATGGACGCTGCGGTGAGCTTGTGCGCATCGCCGCGGCCACCGCCGCCCACTTCCAGATCATTGACCTCGGCCAGGGTGCGCCAGACCAGGGTTTTCATGGCTTCGATCTCGGTGTACATCTCGGCCAGCATGGCCTGCACCATCTGGAAGCTGCCGATGGGTTTGCCGAACTGCACGCGCGTCCTGGCGTACTCGACGCTCAATTCGAGCGCACGTTCGCAGATGCCCACGCACAAGCCAGCCACCAGCGCGCGCTCCAGATCGAGCCCGCTCATGACGATTTTGACGCCTTCGTTTTCCTTGCCCACCAGGTTGGCTGCCGGCACGCGGCAGTTGTCGAACACCAGCTCGCCGGTCTGGCTGCCGCGAAAACCCATCTTGATGAGCTTTTGAGCCACCTTGAAGCCGGGGAAATTCTTCTCGACGATGAAGGCCGAAATGCCCTTGGCACCCAACTCCGGCGCGGTCTTGGCGTAAACCAGCAGCACGTCGGCCACCGGGCCGTTGGTGATGTAGATCTTGGTGCCGTTGAGGATGTAGAGGTCGCCCTCGCGGCGCGCGCTGGTGCGCATCGCGCCCAGCGCATCCGAGCCGGCGCCGGGTTCGGTCAGGCCGAGCGCGCCGATTTTTGTGCCGTTGCACAGATCGGGCAGGTATTGGCGGCGCTGCGCCTCGTTGGCGTTGCGGTAGATGTTGTTGACGCACAGGTTGTCGTGCGCCGCCCAGGACAAGGCGATGGCGGGGTTCCAGCGCGCAAAGGCCTGGCAGATCAGGCCCGAGCTGAACAGGTCCATGCCCGCGCCACCATGCTCGGCAGGCACGGTGGCCCCCATGAAGCCAGCCGCTCCAATTCTCTGAAAGATATCAGACGGCCACCACTCCTCGTCGTCCATGCGGCGCGCGAGTGGCACGAATTCCTTGCGCGCGAACTTGTCGGCGGCTTCGAGCACGGCACGGTCGTCGGCGGAGAGGGCAAAACTGCGAGGCGTGGACATAAAGGATGCCTATCAATGCGTGGGCTGCGGGTCAAGGAGTCACGGCGCGCGCCCAAGCTGCGGGGACGAGGTCTCTTTGGGTTTGCGCGAATTTAATGAGGGATTGCCACACTGTCAAGCGTTAGGTAGGATTCGTTGCAGGCGCTCACCTGAAGTGCCAGAGATCCGGAGACTTCGGCCATGGGAGGCGGAATCGGTGCGGATTCATTGGCGGGGGCCGACCTGTTGCTCAAGCAGGTGGTCACCCGTGCCGCATTCACCCGTGACACCTATCGGATCACGCCGCTCGCGGCGCGACCCTTCATCAGTGACAAACGACGCTTCGACCTAAGGAAACAGCCTTGACCCACGAACTCGGGATGAACCTGCTGCGCCGCCAGAACGTGGGCGACAACTTGCGCCTCGCGGTGAAGGCAACCGGAGAAAAACATACGGTCATCTTCGAGTTCTGTCGTGGCCGCCTGCCCGGCTTCGAGGCGCCGAAGCGGATTCACTTCCGCAGCTCGCTGCCAATCAGTGCGGCCAACAAGATCCTCAAGAAGGACCTCAAAACCGAGTATGCCAACGCGGACAAGGGCGGCTGAGGCCGTCGGCCTCCCAGTGTCCGAGTCCAAAACGTTTCGATCGAAACATTTCAACCCAAGGAGTCAGTGCGATGAACCAGAAAGTTATTGTTGCCGGTGTGGGCATGATCCCGTTCACCAAACCGGGCGCCAGCGAGCCCTATCACGTGATGGGAGAAAAGGCGGTGCGCCAGGCCATGGCCGATGCGCGCGTCGAATACCCCATGATCCAGCAAGCCTATGTGGGCTATGTGTATGGCGATTCCACCTGCGGCCAGCGGGCGCTCTACCCGGTGGGCATGAGTGGCATCCCCATCGTCAACGTCAACAACAATTGCTCCACCGGCTCGTCGGCGCTGTTCCTGGCGCGCCAGGCAATTCAAAGCGGTGCCGCCGAGTGCGTGCTGGCCCTGGGCTTCGAGCAGATGGCCGCCGGTGCCATCAAGGCCCAGTTCGAGGACAGGCCAACGCCGTTCGAGGAGTTTGACCGGGCCACCGCCGAGCTCGTCGGGCACCCGGAAATTCCGCTGGCCCTTCGTTACTTCGGCGGCGCCGGCAAGGCGCACATGGACAAGTACGGCACCCAACTGTCGACCTTTGCCAGCATTCGCGCCAAGGCCAGCCGCCATGCCGCCAACAACCCGCTGGCGCTGTTTCGCAAGGAGGTCTCGGTCGATGACGTGATGAACGCACCGATGCTGTGGGAGGGCGTGATGACCCGCCTGATGGCTTGCCCGCCGACCTGCGGCGCCGCTGCTGCGGTGATTTGCTCCGAAGCCTTCGCCAAAAAGCATGGGCTCGACACCCGCGTGTCGATTACCGCCCAGGCAATGACGACCGATTTCCCCAGCACCTTCGAGTCGCACGACATGATGCGCGTGGTCGGCTTCGACATGGCGCGCGATGCGGCGCAAAAGGTCTACAAGCAGGCCGGCATCGGCCCGCAGGACGTGAACGTGGTTGAGCTGCACGACTGCTTCGCGCAGAACGAACTGATCACCTACGAGGCGTTGGGCCTGTGCCCGGAGGGCGGCGCCGAGAAATTCGTGCTGGACGGCGACAACACCTATGGCGGCAAGGTGGTGACCAACCCGTCGGGCGGCCTGTTGTCGAAAGGTCATCCGCTGGGCGCGACCGGCCTGGCGCAATGTTTCGAGCTGACCCATCAACTGCGCGGCACGGCGGACAAACGCCAGGTCAAGGGTGCGCGTGTGGCCTTGCAGCACAACCTCGGGCTGGGCGGCGCTTGCGTCGTCACGCTTTACCAGGCCGGCTGAGCTCAGACGCAGCAAACCAGGAGCTGAAGTCCCATGATTGACAAACAATTCATCGGTTACGAGGTGCCGCCCACGCTGTGGGATGTGGAGAAGGGGCGCATCCGCTTTTTCGCCGAGGTGATCGGTGCCACCGACCCGATCTACTTCGACGCGAGCGCCGCCCAGGCCGCTGGCTACCGCAACGTCGTGGCACCACCGACCTTCATCTTTGGCGCCGAGAGCGATTCGGGGGTGTTGATGACGTTGCTCGACACGCTCAAGATCGACTTGCGCAAGGTCTTGCACGGCGAGCAACGCTTTGACTACCACGCCCCGGTGTGCGCTGGCGACACGCTGCGCTTCCAGACCCGCGTCACCGACATCTACGACAAGAAGGGCGGCGCGCTCGAGTTTGTCGTCAACGACACGAAAGTCACCAATCAGCTCGGCGAGCATGTCTCTGACCTGCATTCGGTGGTCGTCGTGCGCCACGCCTGAAGGACTATTCATGAACACTCAAGTAAAAATCCTGGATGTTGGTGACGACATGCCTGTACTGGAATTGCCACCGATCAGCCGCACCACACTGGCACTGTTCGCCGGTGCGTCGGGTGACCACAACCCGATCCACATCGACATCGACTTCGCCCGCAGCGCGGGTATGAAGGATGTGTTCGCGCAGGGTATGTTGTCGATGGCCTACCTCGGGCGTGCGCTCACCGAATGGGTGCCGCAGCGCCAGCTCCTCAGCTATGGCGTTCGCTTCGCGGCCATGACCCACCTCGGCGACCGCATACGCTGCACGGGCAAGGTGCTTGAAAAGATTGAGCATGCAGGTCGGCCCTGCGTGCGAGTTCAAATCAGCGCGACGAAGGCGACAGGCGAAATCACGCTGGCCGGCGAGGCACTGGTTGCCTTGAACTGAGGCCTCCGTTTGGCGGCCCGACTTTTTATTTATTTCCTTTTAATCACAAGCAAGGACACACCATGAAAACACTTGAAGGCAAAGTTGCCATCGTCTCCGGATCGGGTCGCGGCATCGGCCGCGCCATCGCCATGAAACTCGCCAGCGAAGGCGCCAAGGTGGTCGTCAATGACCTGGACGCCGGCCCGGCCGAGCAGACCGTGGCCGACATCAAGGCCGCTGGCGGCATGGCGCTGGCTTGTGCCGGCAGCGTCACTGCCGACGGCTTCGCTGAAAAGTTCGTCAAGACCGCGATCGACGGCTTCGGCGGCCTGGACATCATCATCAACAACGCCGGCTACACCTGGGACAACGTGGTTCAGAAGATGACGGACGAGCAATGGAACGCGATCATCGACGTGCATCTGACCGCGCCGTTCAAGATTTTGCGCGCTGCTTCGGAGTTCATCCGCGTCGCCTCGCGCAAGGAAGCCGAAGCGGGGCAGGAGGTGTTTCGCAAGGTGGTCAACATTTCGTCCATCGCCGGCACCGGTGGCAACGCCGGTCAGGCCAACTACTCGGCGGGCAAGGCCGGCATCATTGGTCTGACCAAGGCGCTGTCCAAGGAGTGGGGTCGCTACAAGGTGAACGTCAACGCCGTTGCTTTTGGCATGATCAAGACGCGGCTGACCGAGGCACCAGCCAGTGGCGATGCCTCCATCGACGTCGAGGGTCGCAAGATCAAGGTCGGCGTCAACCCCGAGCTGCTGGAAATGATGGAGCGCACCATTCCGTTGGGTCGCGGCGGCACGCCCGAGGAGGCAGCCGGGTCGGTCTACCTGCTGTGCATTCCCGAGTCGAACTACGTCAGCGGACAGACGCTGATCTGCGGCGGCGGCATCTCTATCTAAAGCGCAAGCCGAACGCAGAAAGGCCCACGATGGACATCGATTTCAGCCCGGAAGACATGGCGTTCCAGCAAGAGGTTCGCGCCTGGTTCAAAGCCCACACACCGTCCGATCTCAAGCGCAAGGCCGTCACCGGAGAGATGCTGCAGAAGAACGACATCGTTCAATGGCAGCGCCGACTCGATAGCCAGGGCTGGCTGGTCACCGGCTGGCTCAAGGAGCATGGAGGGCCGGGCTGGACGCCGACGCAGCGCTACATTTTCGACCTGGAGCGCGCGGCGGCCAGCGCGCCGGTGGGGCTGTCGATGGGCGTCATCATGCTCGGACCGGTGCTGATTGCCTTCGGCACGCCAGAGCAAAAGGCGCAGTACCTGCCGCGCATCCGCCGCTGCGAGGACTGGTGGTGCCAGGGCTATTCCGAGCCCGGCGCCGGCTCCGACCTGGCCAGCCTGAAGACCACGGCCGTGGCCGATGGCGATGATTACGTCATCAACGGCTCCAAGATCTGGACCACCTACGCGCACTGGGCCACGCACATGTTCTGCCTGGTGCGCACCGCCAACAGCGGCAAAAAGCAAGAGGGCATTTCCTTCCTACTGATCGAGATGGACCGCCCCGGCATCGATGTCAAACCTATTGTATCGATCGACGGCGAACACCACCTGAACCAGGTTTTTCTGACCGATGTGCGCGTGCCCAAGAGTAATCTGGTGGGTCGCGAAGGTCAGGGCTGGGACATTGCCAAGTACCTGCTCACACACGAGCGCACCAGCATTGCCGGCGTGGCCGACTGCAAGGCGCACCTGTCCAACCTGCGCGTGGCCGCCGCCGAGCGCCGCTCGGGTGGCCAACCGCTGATGGAGGACGCGGCGATGCGGCTCAAGCTGGCGCGCGCCGAGATCGAACTGATGGCGCTCGAATACACCAACTTCCGCGTGCTGGCCGCCACCGCCTCGGGCAAGGCGCCGGGGCCGGAATCCTCGCTGCTCAAGACCATGGGCACGGCGGTGCAACAGACCTTGGCCGAGTTGGGCGTCGAGATCGCCGCCGAGCAAGCCTGGCCCTGGCATGACGGCGGCGAGTTTGGCAGCGGACGCCATGCCCATGCAATGCCGCACTACTGTTTCTCGCGCGCTGCCACGATTTACGGCGGCAGCGACGAGGTGCAAAAGAATGTATTGGCCAAGATGCTGCTGGCCGGCGGCACGCGCTAAGGATCGTCATGAACTTTGATCTCTCCGAAGAACAAAAGATGCTGCGCGACGCGGCACAGAAATTTCTGCGCACCGAATACCGTTTCGATGCCCGCAACCAGATCGTTGCGTCAGCGTCCGGCATGAGCCGGGAGCACTGGCAACGATTCGGCGAATTCGGCTGGCTTGGGCTCGGGCTGCCCGAGGCGCATGGCGGCTTTGGCGGCGTGGTCGAGTTGATCCAGATCGCCGAGGCGATGGGGGCTGCGCTGGTGGTCGAGCCCTACCTGGCCAGCACGGTGCTGGGCGCGCAGGCGCTGACGCGCGCGGGCAGTGCTGCGCAGCAGGCGGCTTGGCTGCCCGGGCTCGCGTCCGGCCAGCGGATACTCGCATTGGCGCACGGCGAGGCCGATGCCCGTCATGAACTCAGCTATGTGATCACGCGTGCCACGGCCAAGGACGGTGGCTGGCTGCTGTCGGGTCGCAAGAGCGGCGTGCTGGGCGCCCCTTGGGCCGATGGCTTCGTGGTCGTCGCCAGAACCTCGGGCGCAGCGGACGAGCGCCAGGGCATCAGCCTGTTTCTGGTCGATGCCAAAACGCCGGGCGTGCAGGTGGCGGGCTACCGGTCCTACGACGGCAGTCGCGCCGGTGATCTGATACTGGAACAGGTCGTGCTCGGGGCCGACGCACTGCTGGGCACGGAAGGCGAGGGCCTGGGGCTGCTTGAGCACCTGGTTGATCTTGGCATTGTTGCCGCCTGCGCCGACGCCCTGGGTGCCATGGGCGCGCTGTTGCGCAAAACTGGCGAATACGTCAGCACGCGCAAACAATTTGACGTGCCGATTGCCAGCTTCCAGGTCATCCAGCACCGGCTGGTCGACATGTTCGCCGCGGTCGAGGCCAGCCGCTCCCTGGTGCTGATGGCGGCCCTGCATGCCGAGCACCCCGACGCGGCCACCCGTTCGCGCGCCGTCTCGGCCGCCAAGGCCGCCATTGGTGAGCGCGCCCGCTTCGTGGCACAGCAAGCGGTGCAGTTGCACGGCGGCGTGGGCATGACCGAGGAGCTGGACATCGGCCATTACTTTCGCCGCCTGACGCTCTTTTGCAACCTGTTGGGCAGCACCGACCACCACCTGCAGCGCTTTGCGACGCTGCGTGCGGTGGCCTGATTGCCTGATGACCGACCCATACCGAGTCACTGGAAGGGCTGCCTAAATGAGCTTGATGACATCCACCGCCACGCCGAACTCGCCCGAATTTCAGCGCAACCGCGAAGCCTATGAGCTGCGCATTGACGACTTGCATGAACGCCGCGCACGTGCCCTGATCGGCGGCCCCGAAAAGGCGCGCCTGCTGCACAAGAAGCGCAAGCAATTGCTGCCGCGCGAGCGCCTGGCTGCCGTACTCGACCCCGGCTCGCCCTTCCTCGAGTTCGGGCAGCTTGCCGGCGACGGCCTGTACGAGGGCGTGCCGCCGGGCGGCAGCATCATCACCGGCGTGGGGCTGGTGTGCGGGCGCGCCTGCATGCTGATGATCCACGATGCCACGGTCAAGGGCGGCACCTACTACGGCATCACCGCTAAAAAGCATGTGCGGGCCCAGATGTTCGCCTGGCAGCACCGGCTGCCGTGCATCACCATGGTCCAGTCGGGCGGCGCCAACCTGCCGGAGCAGGCGCATATTTTCCCCGACGACGGCCAGTTCGGCTCCATTTTCTACAACCAGATCCGCATGTCGGCCGAGGGCATCACCCAGATCGCGACCGTGCACGGGCCGTCTACCGCCGGCGGCGCCTATCTCCCGGCGCTGTGCGACGAGGCGGTGATCGTGCGCAACCAGGGTGCGATGTTCCTCGCCGGGCCCGAGCTGGTGTACGCCGCCACCAAGGAAGAGGTTGACATTGAAACCCTGGGCGGCGGCGAGATGCACAGCCGCATCAGCGGCGTCACTGACCACCTGGCCGAGAACGATGGCCATGCCATCGCCATCGTGCGCGGCATCGTGGCCAACCTCGGTACCGCAGCCAAGCAGCGCTGGGACGTGGTGCCGCCGCTGCCGCCGCGCCATGACCCGCGCGAGATCTACGGCATTGTCAGCGCCGACAACCGGCATCCGACCGACAACCGCGAAGTGCTGCTGCGGTTGATCGACGACAGTGACCTGCAGGAGTTCAAACCCCTGTACGGCGACACCATGATCTGCGGCTTTGCTCGCATCAAGGGCTTTCAGATCGGCATTCTGGCCAACAACGGCGTGATCTTCTCCGAGAGCGCGCTCAAGGGCGCGCACTTCATTGAGTTGTGCTGCCAGCGCGACATTCCGCTGCTGTTCATGGCCGATGTGTCGGGCTTCATGGTCGGCAAAGCCGTGGAGCAGCAGGGCATTGCCAAGCACGGCGCCAAGTTCATGACGGCCATGGCCTCGGCCAACGTGCCGCGCTACACGCTGATCACCGGAGGCTCGTACGCGGCGGCCTACTTGGCGATGTGCGGGCGCCCGTTCAAGCCCAACGTGATGATGATGTGGCCTACCGGCCGCGCCGCGCTGATGGGCCCAGAGCAGGCCGCCACCACCCTGGGCCTGGTGCGCGAGAACATCCACCGGCGCGAGGGCACTAGCTGGAGCGACGAAGAACGCGAGCAATTCAAGCAACCGATACGCGAGCAGTTCGAGAGCTTTTCCAGTCCCTACAACTACGCCTCCAACCTGTGGTGCGACATGGTGATTGACCCGCTGGAAACACGCGACACCATGGCTTTGCTGCTGGAGCTGGCGGGCCGCGTGCCGGCGCGCGACACGCACTTCGGCGTGTTCCGCATGTAATCCTTTGGCCCACCGAATTGAACATGCTCGACGCCATTCTCTCCGGCTGCCGCGTGCTCGACCTGACCCAAAACGTGGCCGGCCCGTTTTGCACCCAGACCCTCGGCGACCTCGGCGCCGAGGTTATCAAGATCGAACGCCCCGGCAGCGGCGACGATGCGCGCCAGTGGAAACCGCCCGAAGTGGCCGGCGTCTCGACCGGCTTCGTGGCGCTGAACCGCAACAAGAAGAGCGTCTGCATCGACCTCGACAGCGCGGCCGGCCAGCAGCTGGTTGCGCGCCTGGCGGCCGGTGCCGACGTGCTGGTGCATTCGCTCAAGCCCGGCAGCGCCGAAGCGCGCGGCCTCGGCGACGAACACCTGCGACCGACCAATCCGCGCCTCGTGTACTGCGCGATCAGCGCCTTCGGCGAGGTCGGCCCGATGCGCGCGCTGCCCGGCTACGACCCGCTGATGCAGGCCTTCACCGGCATCATGAGCGTCAGCGGCCACGAAGGTGACGAGCCGGCGCGCGTCGGCGTGTCGCTCATCGACATGGGCACCGGCATGTGGGCCGCGATGGCCATCCTGGCCGCGCTGCTGCGCCGCGCCACAACGGGCGAAGGCATGCGCGTGCACGCCAGCCTGCTCGAGACCGGGCTGTCGTGGATGACGGTGCCGGTGGCGAACTACCTGGCCACCCAGCGCCTACCGCGCAAGATGGGTTCGGCCATGGCGATGATGGCGCCCTACGAGCTCTTCGACAGTGCCGACGGCAAGGTCTTCATCGCCGCGGCCAACGACCGGCTGTTCGGCCGCATCTGCAGCGCGCTGGCTTGCCCAGAGCTGGCGCAGGACCCGCGCTTCATCGACATGTCGGCGCGCATCGGCCACCGCGAGGCGCTGCACGACGCGCTGGAAGCGCGCACCCGGCAGCGCAGCACCGCCGACTGCGTGGCGGCGCTGCGCGCGGCCGGTGCGCCCTGCAGCGAGATGCACGACGTGGCCCAGATGCTGGCGCACGAACAGGTGCAAGCGGTCGGCATGCTGGGCGCGCTGCCGCTGCCGGGCGCACCGCAACACCAGACGATGGGCCTGCCCATCAGTTCGCAGGGCCGTCGCGGGCGCAGCGGCCCGCCGCCGCCAGTGCTGGGCGGGAACACCGACGAGGTGTTGACGGCACTGGGCCTGCATGCCAATGAACTGGCGGCGCTGCGACAGCAACGCGTCGTCGATTGAATGACAAGGCCGACATCCCCATGAACTTCGACTACACCGAGACCCAGGGCCAGATCCGCGCCGCCGTCAAGGAGTTGTGCAAGGGCTTCGGCCCCGAATACTGGCGCCAGTGCGCGCAGGACGGCGCCTATCCGGAAGCCTTCGTCGACGCGATGGCCAAGGCCGGCTGGCTGGCTGCGCTGATTCCCGAGGAATACGGCGGCGCCGGGTTGCCGCTGCTCGACGCCTGCCTGATCCTGCAGGAGATCAACCAGAACGGCGGCAGCGCGGTGCACTGCCATGCGCAGATGTACACGATGGCGTCAATCATGCGCCACGGCTCCGAGGCACAGAAGCGCCGCACGCTGCCGCGCATCGCTGACGGCAGCCTGCGGCTGCAGGCCTTCGGCGTGACCGAGCCCGACGCGGGCTCCAACACGCTGGCGATCAAGACCTTCGCGCGCAAGGTGCCGGGCGGCTACGTCGTCAACGGCCAGAAGATCTGGACCTCGCGCTACAGCCACTCGCACATGTATCTGCTGATCGCGCGCACCACGCCGATCGACGCGGTGAAGAAGAAGACCGATGGCCTGAGCCTGTTCCTGATCGACATCAAGAAGGCGGGCACGTCGCTCAAGGCCACGCCGATCCGCACGATGATCAATCACCACACCTTCCAGGTCTTCATCGACAACCATGAACTGAGCGACGACGACCGCATCGGCGAGGAAGGCAAGGGCTTTTACTACCTGCTGGATTCGCTGCATTCCGAGCGGCTGCTGGTGGCCAGCGAGGCCATCGGCGACGGCCACTGGTTCGTCGGCAAGGCCGCGCGCTACGGCAGCGAGCGTGTCGTCTTCGACCGCCCGATCGGCGCCAACCAGGGCGTGCAGTTTCCGATCGCGCGCGCCCACATGAACATCGAGGCCGCCGAACTGATGCGCAACAAAGCCGCGACGCTGTTCGACGCCGGCCTGCCCTGCGGGCGCGAGGCGACCATGGTCAAGTACCTGGCCAGCGAAGCCGCCTGGGAGGCAGCCGAGGCGGCCATGACCACCTTCGGCGGCTATGGCGTGGCCTGCGAGTACGACATCGAGCGCAAATGGAAAGAGAGCCGGCTGTTCCGCACCGCGCCGATCTCCAACAACCTGGTGCTGGCGCAGGTGGCCGAGCATCTGCTGGGTATGCCCCGCTCTTACTGATGGCCCAGATGCACCACGAAACCCTGCTGATCCACCCCGCGCCGGGCACCGCACCGGAGGACGGCATCCGCTGCCTGGTGCTCAACCGCCCCGAGGTGATGAACGCGATGAACACGCAGATGTTCGTCGACCTGCGCAACGCCCTGCACGAACTGGCCTTCGACGACGGCCTGCGTGTGCTGATCATCACCGGCGCCGGTGAACGAGCTTTCTCGGCCGGCGGCGACCTCAAGCAGCGCGACGGCATGACCGACGGTCAATGGCGGCGCCAACACCAGCTCGCCGAAGAGGTGTTGCTGGCGGTCAAGGATTTCCCGCAACCGGTGATCGCCGCCGTCGAAGGCCACGCACATGGCGGCGGCTGCGAACTGGCGTTGATGTGTGACTACATCGTCGCTTCGCGCGCTGCGGTATTTTCGCTGCCCGAGCTGCGGCGCGGCATCATGCCCGGCGGCGGGGGTATCCAGAACCTCGTGCGCGCCGTCGGTGCGCGGCGCGCCAAGAAGCTGCTGTTCACCGCGCGCCGCTTCTCGGCCGAAGAAGCCGCCGAATGGGGCATGGTCACCGACCTTGCCGAGCCGGGTACGGCGCTGGCCGCCGCAGTCGCCGACGCGCGCGACATCGTGCTGGCCGCACCGATGGCCACCCACTACGCCAAACTCGCCGCCTCGCGCGGCGGCGAGATTGACTTCCACAGCGGCTACATGCTCGACATCGCCGCCTACAACGTGCTGGTGTCCTCGGCCGACAGGCTGGAGGGCGTGAAGGCCTTCAATGAAAAGCGCCCACCGCGCTGGAGCGGACTCTGACATGTTCAAAAAAATCCTGATCGCCAACCGCGGCGAAATCGCCTGCCGCATTGCACACACCTGCCGGCGCCTCGGTATTGCAGTGGCCGGTGTGCATTCGAGTGCTGATCGCGATGCGCTGCACGTTGACCTGATCGGCGAGTCGATCGAAATCGGTGGGGCAACGCCAGCCGAGAGCTACCTGCGCATTGATGCGGTGATCGATGCGGCCCGGCGGACCGGGTCGCAGGCCATTCATCCTGGTTTTGGCTTTCTGGCCGAAAACGCGGTCTTCGCGCGCACGGTCGAGGCGGCCGGCCTGGTCTTTATCGGCCCGACGCCCGAGGTCATTGAGCGCCTGGGCGACAAGGCGTCGGCCAAGCGCGAGGCGCGCGCCGCTGGCGTGGCCGTGCTCGGCGGCAGCGAGCTGCCCAGCCGCGACGCGGCTGAAGTGGCGGCCACCGTACGCGGCCTGCCACTGCCGGTGATTCTGAAAGCGGCCGCCGGTGGCGGCGGCAAGGGCATGCGGGTGGTGCAGCAATTGGACGGGTTGATGGAGGCCATCGAGGCGGCCATGCGCGAAGCCAAAAGTTCCTTTGGCGACGCGGCGTTGATCGTCGAAGCCTTTGTCGAGCGCGGGCGCCACATCGAGGTGCAGATTGTCGGCGACGGCCACGGCGAAGTGATTCACCTGTTCGAGCGCGAATGCACGTTGCAGCGGCGCCATCAGAAAGTCATCGAAGAGGCTCCAGCGGTGAATCTCGCCCCGGCGCTGCGCGAGGCGATGCTCGGTGACGCGGTGCGCCTGGGGCAGCGACTGCGCTATCGCGGTGTCGGCACGGTGGAGTTCATCGTGCAGGGCGACAGTCACCATTTTCTCGAAGTCAACCCGCGGCTGCAAGTTGAGCATCCGGTGACTGAAGAGGTGACTGGCATCGACATTGTGGAGGTCATGCTGCGCATCGCTGCCAACGAGGGATTACCCTTGCGTCAGAGCGAAGTGCAGATGCGCGGCCACGCGATTGAGGCGCGGGTCTGCGCTGAAGACGCAGCGCAAAATTTCCTGCCATCCACCGGTGAACTGATCGCGGTGCGGTTCCCGACTTCGGGTGTGCGGGTTGAATCGGGGGTGCGGGCCGGCATGGTGGTCACGCCCTACTACGACTCGATGCTGGCCAAGCTGATCGTTCATGCGCCCACGCGCGAGGCTGCGCTGGACCGTCTGAGTGGGGCGCTGGGCGAAACCCAGGTGCACGGCGTCGAAACCAATTGCGCTTTTCTGCAGCGTCTGCTGGCCCTGCCTGCAACGCGGGACGCCAGCTTCCACACCCGTCTGATTGACGAGGTGCTGGCAGAGGGGGGTCAGGGCACGGGTAGCGCGCCGCTGGAGCGGCTGGCTGCAGCGGCGGCCTGGTGGTTGCTCGATGCGCGGCGCAGCAGCAAGCCATTCGGAGCCTGGTCGGCCTTGGACGTGACGGGTTGGCAGATGCACGCTGGCGACGATCGGCTCACGCCGGTTCCGGCGCTGTTGCTGCGCTCGGGAGGAACAACACACGAAGCCCGGTTCGGCGCCGTCTCGCCCGAGTCCGAAGTGACGGTGCAAATCGGCACCGAACGGGTTCGCCTGGCGCTGACCGCCAGCGCCGGGAGCGATTGGCGTTTGCGCATAGGGAATTGTCATGAGGTACTGACCATCGTGCGCAGCGACGATGCCGTGTTTGTGCAGAGCGGCGGCACCGCCCACGCCATCGGCGTGACCTCCTACCTCAGCCAGGTCGCCACTGGCCGCCAGGCCAGCGGACAGTTGCGCACGCCGATGATGGGAATGATCCTGAAGACCCATGTGGAGGTTGGCGAGCGGGTACGTGCCGGCGACGTGGTGGCGACGATGGAGTCGATGAAGATGGAGATGCGCATCAACGCCGATCACGATGGCGTGGTGCGCTCGCTGTCGGTGCAGCCCGGGCAGATGGTCGAGCGCGGCCTGGTGGTGGCCGTGGTTGAGTCCGAGGGCGCCGCGGAATGAGCGGCAGCAAATCCAGCATGCGCGCCCCTCTTTGCAAACCTGGTGTTATCCACCGCTCAAAATGACGTGCCCGAGACGGCCCATGACCGGCATCCAACTTCCGAACGGTATTCAGGTTTTTGAGCGCGGCTGGCTGTCCTCGAACAATATTTTGTTCATCGGAGCACAGTCCAGCGCACTCGTTGACAGTGGCTACAGCACGCACGCGGAACTAACGACCGGGCTGGTCAGCGCCGCTTTGCAGCAGGGTCCGCTGGACTTGCTGCTCAACACGCATCTACACAGCGACCACTGCGGCGGCAATGCCGTCCTCCAGGGCAATTACCCTGAACTTCAAACCCTCATTCCGCCAGGCCATGCATCACTTGTCTCGTCATGGGACCCCGTCGCCCTGAACTATGTGCCATCCGGGCAACACTGCCCCCGGTTCAAGTTCGATGGTCTTCTTTTACATGGCACGGAAATTCAGCTGGCCGACACGGCGTGGCAAATTCATGCGGCGCCGGGCCACGATCCCCATTCAGTCATTCTGTTTGAGCCGCAGTCCCAAACCCTGATCTCGGCAGATGCCTTGTGGGAAAAAGGCTTCGGCGTGGTGTTTCCGGAGCTTGAGGGCGACGCCGCATTCGACGAAGTGGCCGCCACCTTCGACCTGATCGAGCGGCTTGACCCGTGCTGGGTCATTCCTGGCCACGGCCCGGTATTCCGCTACCGCGCCGAGGTGCTGGCCTACGCGCGCGCGCGCCTCAACGCCTTTGTCAAGAGCCCTGACCGACATGCGCACCACGCAGTCAAGGTGTTGCTGAAGTTCAAATTGCTGGATCAGCAGCAACTGCCTTTTGCCGATTTTGTCGACTGGGTCGCCAACACCCGCTACTTCCAGCTCATTCACCAGAGGTTTGTTCCTTCTGTTCCCATCGACCGCTGGATGGAGCAGTTGACGCAAGAGCTTGTGCGTTCAGCAGCCGCACGAAGAGCAGGTGACATGGTCTACAACGCGTGAAATCGGTCACGGAGTGAATCATGCGACGAAGGCGCTGACGAATCAGCGTTCGTATGAGCAGAGCAAGCAATTTTTTAACAGGAGATCAGGATATGAGTGCAGCAGAAACGGTTTTGTACGAAGTGCGCGATGGCATTGCCACCGTGAAGATCAACCGCCCCGAGATGCGTAACGCGCTGTCACCGGCCGCCGCCAACCGGCTGCACGATCTGTGGGGTGAAGTCGATGCCGACAAAAACGTACGCGTGGCAATCCTGACTTCTGCCGACTGCGGCACCTTCTGCGCCGGGCTCGACCTGCGTGAGGCTTCGCGTGTCAAGAAGGAAGAAGGCGTGGACATCCTGACCAAGATGAAGGACCCGTTCCATGGCCGCCAGCGCCGTGTGGCCAAGCCCATCATCGCGGCCATGACCGGGCACCTGATTGCCGGCGGCATGATGCTGAGCCTGAACTCGGATTTGCGCGTCGGCCTCAAGGGCACGCAGGTCGGCATCACCGAAACCCGCATCGCCGGGCGCGGTAGCCCGTGGGCCATTCCCCTGCTGTGGATGCTGCCGCAGCCGCTGCTGATGGAGATGGTGCTGACCGGCGACCTGTATCCGATCGAAACCTTTCATGGGCTCGGTTTCATCAACTACCTGGAAGACACGCCGGATGCCGTGCGCGCTCGCGCCACCGCATTGGCCGAACGCATCCGCGACAACGCGCCGCTGTCGGTGATGGCGGGCAAGGAATCGATCATGACGGCGATGAGCGCCGGCTGCGAGGCCGGTATGGCGCTGGCCCACAACATCTACCGTGCCGCTTACGCCAGCGAGGACGCGCAGGAAGGTCCGCGTGCCTTCGCCGAGAAGCGCAAGCCGGTGTGGAAGGGGCGTTGATGTCGCTCCGTGGAGATGCCATGTCCAGCCTGGCCCCTCTGCTGGAGAACAACCGTGCCTGGTCGGCGCGCTGCGCTGCGGAAGATCCGCAGTACTTCGAGCGGCTGGCGCACCAGCAGATGCCGCGCTACCTGTGGATCGGCTGTTCCGACAGCCGGGTGCCGGCCAACGAAATCCTGGGCCTGCGGCCTGGCGAGGTGTTCGTGCACCGCAACGTCGGCAACCTGGTGGTGCACTCCGATCTGAACTGCCTGACGGTTCTGCAGTATGCGGTCGAGGTGTTGAAGGTCGAGCATGTTCTCGTGGTGGGCCACTACGGCTGCGGCGGCGTGCAGGCGGTGATAGAACAGCGCCGCACCGGTCTGGCCGAGAACTGGCTGCGCCATCTGGAGGACGTGGCGCGCAAACACGCTGATCGGTTCGACGGCATTTCCAGCGTTGACGAGCGCGCAGCGCGGCTTTGCGAGATGAACGTGATCGAGCAGGTCAGCAACGTGTGCCGCACCACCACCCTGCGCCGCGCCTGGGAGTGCGGGCAGCAAGTCGAGGTGCACGGGTTGGTCTACGGCCTGCGCGACGGCTTGCTGCGGCCGGTCGGGGGCAGCGTCAACCGCGGTCAGGACCAGCAGAAGCAATACGCCCAGTCTCTTGCTGCGCTTGGCACACTCTGAGTGATACGAAGAATACAAGAAAGGTTATTCCACATGCCAGACGACACGACAACCCTCCCTGCCCCCAGCATCGCCGCCCAACTGGCCGCCTTCGCGCACGGCCTGACGCCAGACATGCTGCCCGCAGCCGTGGTCGAACAGGCCAAGCTGCTGATGCTCGACGCACTGGGCATCGCCTTGGCTTCGTCCCAGCACGACTTCGCGCACTGCGCTTACCGCGGCTTGCACGCCCTGGGCGGCGCGGGTGACAGCGCCGTCATGGGTGCCTTTGCCCCCCTGCCGCTGCGCGATGCGGTGCTGATGAATGGCATCCTGGTCCACGGGCTGGATTTCGACGACACCCACCCCGGCGCGATCACCCACCCCAGCGCCAGCGCCTTTCCGCTGGCGCTGGGTCTGGCGGCGCAGCGGCATGCCAGCGGGGCCGAGATGATCATGACCTATGTGCTGGCGATCGAGGTGGCGGCACGTCTGGGTGCAGCGGCCCAGGGGCGCTTCCACGACGTGGGCTTTCACCCGACCGGCCTGGTGGGGGCTTTTGGGTGCGCACTGGCGGCCGGCAAGCTGATGGGACTGGATCAGGCGGGCCTTGAGCACGCGCAAGGCGTGGTGCTGTCGATGGCATCAGGCAGCATGGAATTTCTGAGCGACGGCGCCTGGACCAAGCGCATGCACCCGGGCTGGGCCGGTGTCAGCGGGCTGACCGCCACGGCGTTGGCCGGTGCCGGATTCCGCGGCCCGTCGCAGCCCTATGAAGGCCGCTTTGGTCTGTACGCCAGTCACCTGGCCGCGCGCGGCCTGAACGCCGATTTGTCCTTGTGCGCGCGCGGCCTGGGCGAGCGCTGGGAACTGATGGATGTGGCGGTCAAGTTGTATCCAACCTGCCACTTCACGCACGCCAGCATCGATGCCGCGCTGGCGCTGCGCGCGGCCGGTCTGCGCACTGACGAGATCGCTTCGGTACAGGTGCTGCTGCCGCAAGGGGTGCACCCGGTGGTGTGCGAGCCGGTGGCGGCCAAGCGGCGACCGGCCAACGTCTATGAATCGCAGTTCAGCATTCACCATCTGGTCGCGCTGGCCCTGCTGCGCGGCGAGCTGGGGCTGGCCGAACTGGATGCCGCCAACCTGAGCGACCCGCAGGTGCAGGCGCTGGCTGACCGCATCGAACACGCGGCCGACCCCGATGCCGATTACCCCACCTTCTTTTCCGGCGAGCTGCGCGTGCGCACGCACGATGGGCGCGAGCTGCGCCACCGCGAGGCCGCGCACCGCGGCGCGCCGGGGCGCCCCATCACGGCCGCTGACATCGAAGCCAAATTCATGGGCAATGCGCTACTGACCTTGCCGCGCGAGCAGGCGCTACGCCTGCTCGACGCGCTGCTGACGGCCGACCGCGCCCCAGATGCCGCCGTCCTGGCGCAGACCCTGACCCATTCCAACACTTCCGGAACCCTCTGATGACGACCAGCCAGTCCGTGGCCTTTGATGCCGAAAAAGAAACTCTGGTGCTCGACGCCGTCGAACGCTTTGTGGACCGCGAGATCAAGCCGGTGGCGCAGCGGCTCGAGCATGCCGACGAATGGCCGGCCGACATTGTGGCCGGCATGCGCGAGATGGGCCTGTTCGGCTGCATCATCCGCGAGGAATATGGCGGCCTCGGCCTGTCGGCCAGCAGCTATGCCAAGGTCGTGGAGCGCATCGCGCGGGTATGGATGTCGGTTTCGGGCATCATCAACTCGCACCTCATCATGGCCGCCTGCGTGCAGCGCAACGGCACCGAGGCGCAGCGCCAGCGTTTCCTGCCGCGCTTTGCCAGCGGCGAACTGCGCGGCGGGCTGGCGCTGACCGAGCCCGACTGCGGCACCGACTTGCAGGCGGTGCGCACGGTGGCGCGCCGTGACGGCGACCACTACGTCATCAACGGCACCAAGACCTGGATCTCCAACGGCGTCCATGGCCAGGCCTTTGCCGTGCTGGTCAAGACCGACCCCGCAGCGCAACCGCGCCATCGCGGCATGAGCCTGTTCATCTGCGAAAAAGGCCCCGGCTTCACGTCCACTCGCAAGCTCGAAAAGCTCGGCTACAAAGGCATCGACAGCGCCCAGCTGGTGTTCAACAACTTTCGCGTGTCGGCCGCCAACTTGGTCGGTGGCGTGGAAGGACAGGGTTTCAAGCACGTGATGGGCGGACTGGAACTTGGGCGCATCAATGTGGCTGCGCGCGGCGTGGGTGTGGCGCGCGCCTGCCTGGAGGAGTCGGTAGCCTATGCCCAACTGCGTCGCACCTTCGGCAAGCCGATCTGCGAACACCAGGCGATCCAGCTCAAGCTGGCCGACATGGCCACTCGGGCGGAGGCGGCGCGTCTGCTGGTTGAACAGGCCGCGCGGGCTTATGACGCTGGCCAGCGTTGCGACATGGAAGCCGGCATGGCCAAGCTGTTCGCCAGCGAGGCGGCGGTCGAGAACTCGATGGAGGCCTTGCGCATCCACGGGGCTTATGGCTACTCGAAGGAAATGAACGTCGAGCGCTACTACCGAGACGCGCCTCTGCTGTGCATTGGCGAAGGCACCAACGAATTGCAGCGCTTGATCATTTCCGCCCAGCTGGTGGAGCGCAGCCCGATCTGATGTATCGCCTGGGGCGGCGCCTCAACTCGGCGGTGAATGAACCCCTCGGAGGAAAATTTCTTGAACAACCTGCTGTCCGCTTTCCGGTTCGCCGCCCTGCCCGCCGGGACGAATTCATTTCGCGCCGAGGTGAAGGCCTTTCTCCAATCCAGCTTTGAGCCAATGCCCGCCGACATCCGGGCCCGTTCATGGATGGGTTTCAATGCCGCTTTCAGCAAGAAGCTGGCCGCACGGGGCTGGGTCGGCGTGACCTTGCCGGCGCAATACGGTGGCGCCAGCCTGGACGCCTTCTCGCGCTTCGTGCTGGTGGAAGAACTGCTGGCCGCCGGCGCCCCGGTTTCCGCGCACTGGATCGCCGACCGCCAGAGCGGGCCCTTGATCCTCAAGTTCGGCACGGAGGCGCAACGCCAGTTCTACCTGCCGAAAATCTGCGCCGCCGAGGCGTTTTTCTGCATCGGCATGAGTGAGCCCAATGCCGGCTCCGACCTCGCCAGCGTCGGCACGCGGGCCACGCGCTGCCAAATTGACGGTTCAAGCTGCTGGCGGCTGAACGGCCGCAAGATATGGACCACCAACGCGCAGCACTGCCACTACATGATCGCGCTGGTGCGCTCGTCGGGCGAGCCGCAGGACCGGCAAAAAGGCTTGTCGCAGTTCATTGTCGATCTGGCATTGCCCGGCGTGACGGTGCGCCCGATCCGTGACCTGGCGGGTGATGCACATTTTTCCGAAGTGTTCTTCGACAACGTGCTGCTGACCGACGACGCGCTGATCGGCCATGAAGGCAGCGGCTGGGCGCAAGTCAATGCCGAACTGGCCTTCGAGCGCAGCGGCCCGGAGCGGGTGTACTCCAGCATCGTGCTGCTGGAGCACTGGATCACCTGCCTGCGCAAGACACCGGCGGTCTCGGTCCATGCCGCCACCATCGGGCGTTTCGCCACGCACCTGGCCACGCTGCGCAACATGTCGATCGCCGTCACGGCCAAGCTCGTCAACGGGGACAGCCCGTTGGTCGAAGCGGCCCTGGTCAAGGACATTGGCACCGAATTCGAGCAGAGCATTCCCTCTGTGATCGAAGCCGCCCTCGCCATGGACCCGGACGCCCTGGTCGATGCCGAGTTGTACCGCGCCGTGGCTTATGTGAGCCAGATGGCGCCCACCTATTCCCTGCGCGGCGGCACGCGCGAGATCCTGCGCGGCATGATCGCGCGCGGTCTGGGTCTGCGCTGAAAAAGAAAGCATTCCATGTTTGCACAAGCGATTGAAGATATCCTCCAGGACCAGTGCACGCCCGCCGTGGTGCGCGCGATTGAAGCGGGCGGCTCGCCGCTTAAGCTGTGGCAGGCGCTGCAAGGTGCCGGCTTCCTCGAACTGCTGGCGTCCGAGGACGCTGGCGGTGCCGGCCTCCCGCTGACCGATCTGTTCCCGATACTGTGCAGCTTCGGCCGCTACACGGTGCCGGTGCCGGTGGCGCAGACGATTGTGGCGCGAGCGCTGCTGGGGTCGCAGTTTGCGATGCCCAGCGGCATGATTACGCTGGGCGCTGCGTTGCGGCGCGAGGCCGGTGGCGCTATCGTGTGCTCATTCACACCTTACGGCATGCTGGCGGATTTCGTGCTGGCCCAAGATGGTGATGCCTTGTTGCTGCTGCATTGCGCAGCGGCGCAGCGTGAAGCAAGCGGCGTGCACGGGAGCCTGACGGCCACCCTGCGCTGGTCCGATGCGCGCGTCGCGACGCACGTGCCCGGCGCTGGCCAGCTGCTGCCGACGTTCGCGGCGGCCTTGCACGCCGCCCTGCTCAGCGGGGCCATGACCCGTGTGTTCGAAATGACACTGAAACACTGCAATGACCGCATCCAGTTCGGCAAAACCCTGGGCAAGTTCCAGGCGGTGCAGCACCAGTTGAGCGTCATGGCCGAACATGTGGCTGCTGCCTCGATGGCAGCCGAAGCGGCCTTCCACACCGACGCTGCGGCACCGTCCCTGCTCGCCGCAGCGATGGCCAAGTCCCGCACCAGTGAGGCGGCGGTTCTGGTCGCCTCCATCGCGCATGCACTGCACGGCGCTATCGGTATTGCGGAAGAATACGACCTGCAATTGCTGACCCGGCGCCTGCACGAGTGGCGCATGGCGCATGGCTCGGAGGCGCACTGGAATGTGTTGATCGGCCAGCGCGTGCTTGCTGCCGATGTGTCCATCGTTGATTTTGTGCGGTCTGTTTAGCCGCCGCTTTTGTGCCCACGATCAGCGGCGAAGTGATCGACACCCGGGGCTTGCAACAGTTTCGGTTCATCGATCCGGCTGTTGCGCTAACGACTTGCCCCCGCCAAGCGCTTCACTGAAGAAGTCGATGAAGGTTCTCAGCTTGGGTGTCACGTACTGCCGATTCGTGTAAACCGCATACAGCGTGAAAGGGGGCACCGTGTAGGTCGGCAGCACGCGCGCGAGGCAGCCCGCGGCCAGATCGTCGTCGACCGTCCATTCGGGGAGGAACGCCATGCCCATGCCGGCGTGCATCGCGTGATAGGTGAGCGTGCTGTCGTCCGAGCGCATCACCGCATTCAGCTTGATCCGCGCCTTGCCGGCAGGTCCCTGCATTTCGAGGCCATCGAGGTTCACGTAGTTGGGTACCACGGCGCTGCACCTGACCAGATCGGAGGGTCTGCGCGGAGAGCCTTCGCGCTTCAGGTAAGCCGGGGTTGCGACCAGGTGGAACTGCACGGGACAAATCGGCCGTGCAATCAGCGCCGGGGACAGTTCGCGCGTGGCGCGCAGCGCGAGGTCGTAGCCGTCGGCGACCAGGTCGATCTTGCGGTTCTCCAGTCGCATGTCGACCAGCACCTCCGGATAGGTGTTGCGGTAGGCCGCGAGTACGCTGGCGAAATGCCGGTTTGCACACCAGACGGGCGCGCTGATTTTCAATTGTCCGCGTGGTGCCTGCGCGCTTTGCCGAAGCGCCGCTTCGGCAGCCTGCAGCGTGTCGAGCGCCTCGCGGCATTGTGCGTAGTACATCGCGCCGGCCTCCGTCAGGCTGAGCTTGCGGCTGGTCCTGTGCAGCAACCTCGCACCGAGGTCTCGTTCGAGCTGGGCGACATGCTTGCTGGCCATCGGAGCGGACATGGTGAGGCGCGCCGCGGCGCGGGAAAAGCTGCCAGCCTCGACCACTTCCCTGAAAACGCGAAGGCTGGTCAGACGATCCATGGCGGATTCTTGTGAGGAAATGATGTGTTAATAATACAGCTATTGATTAACCAAAATTAAACATTAAGCTATTCCTCATGGTCAGTCGGGTAGACATCCAGTCTCAAAGAGGCTGCCCATCAGCCGCGCTTTCGTTGATGCCTTCAACCAATGCCGTATCACTTCTTAATCATCCTCAGGAGCTCAACATGAGTAAGCCGCATATCGCCGCCACCACGCCGTTCGCAATCGACGTGGAAAAAGGCAAGGACTACTACTGGTGTGCCTGCGGTCTCAGCAAATCGCAGCCGTTCTGCGACGGCAGCCACAAGGGCGGCGAGTTCGTGCCGACCAAGTACAGCGCCGACGAAAGCAAGACTGTCTATTTTTGCGTCTGCAAGCAAAGCAAGAACGGCGCGCTTTGCGACGGCACGCATAAAGCTCTGTGAGAGCGGACCATGCCCGTGACAACGGAGCGATTGCCGACCTACTTCATCTCGCACGGCGGCGGACCCTGACCATACATGATGGCGCAGTCCAACGGCATGTACGACCGTCTGGCGCAGTCCCTGCGGGATATGCCACGCCAGCTCGGCGCCCAACCGAAGGCCGTGCTCGTGATCTCCGCCCATTGGGAGGAGCGCGAGTTCACCGTGATGGCCGCCGAACGGCCGCCCATGGTTTACGACTACTCTGGCTTCCCCGAACATACCTACCATGTCCAGTACCCGGCACCGGGCCTGCCAGCGCTGGCCGAGCAGGTGCGGCAGTTGATCCAGAGCGCAGGGTTCTCGGCGCTGCTTGATGCCCAGCGCGGTTTTGACCACGGCAGCTTCGCGCCGCTGGTGGTGATGTACCCGCTGGCCGATGTGCCGGTCGTGCAACTGTCACTGCGCGCGGGCTATGACCCGGCGGAGCATTTGGCCGTCGGCCGTGCCCTGGCGCCGCTGCGCGAGCAGGGCGTGCTGATCGTCGGCAGCGGCCTGAGCTACCACAACCTGCGCCGCATGGGGCCGTCCGCCGCGGTGCCGTCAAAGCAATTCGACGACTGGCTGCAGCAGACCTTGGTCACCACCGAGCCGCACCAGCGTGCGCAGCGGCTGATCGACTGGCAAGACGCGCCGGCCGCCCACGTGGCCCATCCGCAAGAAGACCATCTGCTGCCCCTGATGGTGGCGGTGGGTGCCGCCGGGCATGATGAAGCCGTGTGCGTGTACCACGAGGAAGGCTTCTTTGGCGGCGTCACCGTCTCCGGCTTCAGGTTCGGCCAGGAAGGCGGGGTCTGAGTGGCGGTGGCTTGCTGGGCCGGTAGGCGCCTGTCGCCGAGGGGTGTTTCCTGTAACCCACGCGGCAGGTGTGCAGCGACAAACGATGAAGCGCGAAGACGGAGAACCGCATGACAAGTTATCTCAGCCATCAGCGCCGTGGCGCTCGCCCGCGGACGACGCCAAGCAATCCGCATACGCAGCTTGAACAGAATGCGCCGGTAGAACTGCAAGAGCTGGTTTTCGAGAGGGGGCAGTCCCTGGGCGGCGTGGAAGTTGGTCCGAGCCAGGTGTCTGTTCCCGGAGCGCGCGCCTTATATTTACCGCGATGCGGATGCCAGTCCTTCGGCGCCTTCATGTTCGGCAAGGAGTTTGCCCACATCCACCCGCCCAGTGACGGCAGTCTGCACATGACCTTGCCGCCCGAGATCGTTCCCCAGGTCATCGAAAACGGCTGGGCGGAGTTGCATCCGCTGGCGGGTCAATATGGCCTGCCCGGGAACATCGTGATGGTCTATGGGCCGCGTGACGACGAGGAACTGCAGGTTGTTTGCGATTTGCTTACGGCGTCGCATACTGCGGCGACATCGTCAGAGGCGTGAAAAATCCGGGGCCACATCCTGCCCGTCAGGGCAGGATGTGGCGCACAACCAGGCTCAAGCTTTTGCAAGTTTGCCCTGCAGCTCGGCCACCGTTTCCGGGTTGACCAGCGACGACAAGTCGCCCGGACTGTCGCCCTTGTACACCGCCCGCACCACGCGGCGCATGATCTTCATGTTGCGCGTCTTGGGCAGGTCGCTGACCAGCAGCACCTGCCGGGGGCGGTAGGAGGCGCCCATGCCATGGACGACCGCCTGCGACAGTTCGGCCTGCAGCGCCGCGTCCGCCGCCACGCCGGGCATCGGCACGCAGACGCAGACGATGGCCGAGCCCTTGATCTCGTCGGGCACGCCGATCACCGCCGCCTCTGACACCTTGCCGGTGCCGGTGAGCAGGGTTTCGATCTCCGACGGGCCGGTGCGCTTGCCTGAGACCTTAATCGTGTCGTCGCTGCGTCCGAGGATGTAGAACAGGCCGTCCGCATCGCGCATCGCAAAGTCGCCATGCACCCAGACGCCCGCAATGGTGCGCCAGTAGCTGTCGAGGTAGCGTTCGTCGTCGCGCCACAGGCTCTTGGTGAAGCCGATGTTGGGGTTGCGCAGCACCAGCTCGCCGACCTGGCCCGCGCCGACCGGCTGGCCGCTTTCATCGACGATGTCAACCCCGGCGCCGAGCCCGCGCGCGCCGAACGAGCCTGGCCGCAAGGGATGGTGCAGGGTGCCGGTGAAGTTGCAGCCGCCCACTTCGGTGCCGCCGACAATATTGAGGAACGGCAATCGCTCTTTGCAGATGTGCTTGAAGAACCAGCGCCAGGGCGCCTCGGTCCAGGCCTCGCCGCCGGAGCAGGTGATGCGCAGCGAAGACAAGTCGTAGCGCTGGACTTCTTCGTCGCCGTAGCGCATCAGGCTGCGGATCAGCGTGGGCGCGACACCCAGGTAGGTGACTTTGTGATCTTGCACCAGGCGCCAGAAGCGGCCCGTGTCGGGGAAGTCGGGCGTGCCTTCGGCCACCAGCAGGCTGCCGCCGAAATAGCTCGGAATGCAGGCGCACATGGCGCCCACCATCCAGCCCATGTCGCTCATGAAGAAGAAACGGTCGCTCGACTTGAAATCGGCACAGATGTGCATGTCGCGCGTGACCATCGAGCCCAGGAAACTCACGTGGGTCCATATGCAGCCCTTGGGCTTGCCGGTGGTGCCCGAGGTGTAGAGCAACACGGCGGGGGCCTCGGAGGCCATCTCGGCGGTCGGCATGTCATGGGGCTGGACGGCGACCAGGCTGGCCCAGTCGTGGTCGCGCCCGGGCGTCATCGGGCATGGGGACGCTTCACCCAGGTGACGCAGCACCATCACGTGCTGCACGCTGGGTGTCTCGCGCAGGGCTTCGTCCAGCACCGACTTCATGACGCCGGGCGTGCCGCGCCGCCAAGTGCCGTCCACCGTCAGCACCGCCTTGGCTTGGCCGTCGTTCAGGCGGGCGACGATGGGTTGCGGCCCGAAGCCCGAAAACAGCGGCATCAACACGGCGCCAATCTTCAGTACGGCAAAAAACGCGACGAAGGTCTCCGGCAGGTTGGGCAGGTACAGGCCGACCCGGTCGCCTCGGCCAATACCCAGCGACTGCAACGCCGCGGCCAGGCGACAGACTTCGGCGTCAAACTCGCCGTAGCTTAATGATTTGCGGTTTTTCGGGTCTTCACCTTCCCACACCAGGAAGGTCTGATCCCACACCGGCGTGCCGCGGTGCCGATCCAGGCAGTTCAGCACGATGTTGGTGGTGCCGCCGACACACCAGCGACCCCATTCAATACCGCGCGAGGTGTCGAGCATCTGCGTGTAGGGTTTGAAAAAGCGGAAGTCGCAGAATTCGAACACTTCCTGCATCAGCCACACGGGGTCGGCATCGGCACGCGTAGCAAGGTCCTCGAACCAGAGCTCACCCACCTTGCGCAGGAAGGCGGTCAGATTTGAGGACGCTATCAATTCAGGCGTGGGCACCCAGTCAAACGGTTGTTTGTTAGAATTCATGCCACAATGGTAGTCGAACGTCGTGCTGGCGTCCAGTGCGCGTCCAGCTTGAATTTTTAGTTTCCTCTATTTGGCTTGTTAGAAAGGCGGTTCATCCATGCATGTCGACGAAGCGATTCGCAGCCGGAAATCGGTCAGGCGTTTTCTACCCACGGCCGTTGCTCCTTCGGTCGTGCAGCAAATTCTGAGCGTGGCGGCGCGGGCTCCGAGTGGCAACAACGTGCAGCCGTGGAAGGTGTACGCGGTGGCGGGTGAAGCCCGGCAGCTTCTGTGTGATGCTTTCATCGAGGCGGCCACGCACGAGCCTGATCGCCACCAGCCCGAGTACGCTTATTACCCCACCACCTGGGTCGAACCCTATCTGGATCGCCGGCGTCGCTGCGGTTTCGGTTTGTATGCCAGCCTGGGCATCGCCCGCGACGACGCGGCGGCACGCGAGCGGCAGATGCTGCGCAACTACACGTTCTTCGAAGCGCCGGTGGGGCTGCTCGTCACGCTCGACCGCCGTTTGAACACCGGCAGCTTCATGGACCTGGGCATGTTCATCCAGAACATTCTGGTGGCTGCGCGCGCACAGGGCCTGCACACCTGCGCGCAGGCAGCGATTGCCTGGTACCACAAGGTGGCCCGGGCCCAGCTGCCGATCGGCGACCACGAAATCCTCGCATGCGGCATTGCCCTGGGTCACGAAGACCCGTCCGCCCCGGAGAACGCCTTCATCACTGAACGTGGCGAGGTGGAGAGGTTCACCAGCTTCCATGGCTTCGATCCCCAGAGCTGATCAAAGCCTTTCATTTATTTAAACAAATTTTCTGAAGACACTATTCATGATCCTGCATTCGCCTTCTACGATTGAACGCTACACTGCCGCCAAACTTTGGGGGGACCGCACCCTGCTTGATGTGGTTGCGGCACATGTTGTCGATGTTCCGCAACGGGTGGCCATCGTCGATACACCAGACCGTGAGGCGCTGATCGGCACGCCCGCCACCTCGGTAACTTGGAGCGAGTTCGGCAAAGCCGTCGACGCGATTGCCACCGGGCTGATTCTCCGTGGACTAAAAAAAAACGATGTTGTGGTTGCGCAGTTGCCCAATGTCTGGGAGTTGATTGCGTTGTACTTTGCTGTGTCCCGTGCCGGAGGCGTGCTGTCTCCGGTGGCCATGCAGTGGCGCGAAACCGAGTTGCGCAACGTCGCAGAGGCCAGTCAGGCGCAGCTCTACATCGGCGTAAAAAATTTCAAGGGCTTCGACCACATTTCGATGGCTGCCAAGCTAGGCTACGCCACCTTGGCGATTGAAGACGTCACCGCTTTGGCCGCACAGGCACCAGACCAGGCCCTGCTGGACGCTGTCAGCGTCAGTGCCAACGATATTTTCAGCCTGTGCTGGTCCTCGGGTACTGAATCACATGCCAAGGGCTGTCCGATGTCGCACAACAACTGGCTTTACCAGATGCGGCTGGTGCCCAATACGGCGGGCATTCAAGAGGGTGACCGTGTACTGGCACCAGCACCGATGGTCAACATGACGGGTGCCGTGGCTTGGCTGAGCTGGCTGGCAGCGCGTGGCACGCTGCTGCTGCACCATCCGCTCAATGTCGAACTGTTCCTCAAGCAAATACTCACGGAAAAGGTTCAGTTCACGATTCTGGTGCCTGCAATCCTGAACATGATCCTCAAGCTGCCCAATGTCGACAGCCTCGATTTGTCATCCATCCGCTCAATCGCCACAGGCTCAGCGCCGCCCTCGCGCTGGAGCATGGAGGAGTTCAAGCGCCGCTGGAACATCGAGATCTGCAACCTGTGGGGGCAGACCGAGGGCACAGGCTTGGTTGGCGGCCCGGTTGACGTGCCGGATTTCGCTATGCGATCGGAACATTTTCCCTGGTGGGGCAAGCCGGGACTTGAATGGCCGTCGACAATGGAAGGCGTACAAGCCAAGCTGCTTGACGAGCAAGACAAAGAATGCACGCAGCCAGGCGAGGTGGGCGAGTTGGTCTATCGCGGACCCAACGTGTTTGCCGGCTACTACCGGCGGCCAGACCTCGCACAGAATTCGTTCACGGCCGACGGTTTCTTTCGCACCGGTGATTTTTTCATCGTGCGCGATGAACGCCACATCGGCTTTTTTGACCGCAAGAAGGACATCATCATTCGTGGTGGTTTCAATATAAGCGCCGCCGAGGTCGAGAACCTGGTACTCACCCACCCCGGTGTGCAAGAGGTAGCAGCGGTGGCGGTGCCCGACGAAATCATGGGCGAGAAGACCTGTATCTACGTCGTGCCCAAGGACAAGGCCCGGCTGCCGACGCTGGAAGATATCGTTGACCACTTGAAACAAATTGGCGTGGCGGTCTACAAGCTGCCCGAGCATATTGAGTACCTTGACATCATCCCGCGCAACCCGGTGGGGAAAATTTTGAAGGCGCAATTGCGACAACGCGTGCATGCTTCGGGGGCGTGACCTCCAACTCTGGACACTCAATCATGACCCCTCAAACGAACTCATCGCCGCGCAGTCTCCGCGGTGAAACCGCGATCATCGGCGCCGGCATTTCGGCCGTCGGCCGCGTGCCGGGCAAGAGCGCGCTCGCGCTGGCCGCCGACGCAGCAGGCAAGGCGCTTGCCGATGCCGGCATCGGCAAGCACGAGGTCGATGGCGTGCTTTCCAGCTCCGCCTTCGCCTCGCCGTTTCACCGATTCAGCGTAGCCTTCAGTGAGTACCTCGGCATCCAGCCGACGTTCTCCAACACGATGCAGGTCTCCGGCGCCACGGCGGCCACCCTGTTCAACATCGCCGCCGCCGCCATTGCTGGCGGCCTGGCCGAGACCGTTCTGGTGGTGGGCGGCGACAGCCTGCTGACTGGTCTGTCGCCCGACCTGGCCCTGCGCTCGATGACCGAAAGCCGGGACCAGCAATACGAAATGCCATTCGGCATTCCCGTGGCCAACACCTTCGCCATGACAGCGCATCGCCACATGAAGGAGTTCGGCACCACCTCCGAGCAATTTGCCAAGGTGGCGGTGATCCACCGCGAACACGCACGCCGCACGCCGGGGGCGCAGATGACCGATCCGCTGAGCGTCGATGACGTGCTGAATTCCGGCTGGGTGACAACGCCCTACCACAAGCTCGACTGCTCGCTCATCTCCGACGGCGCAGCAGCCTTCATCGTCACCTCGGCCGAGCGCGCCAGGGCGCTGGGAATTGCCAAGCCCATCTACATCCTCGGCGGCGGCGAATGCTACACGCACGAGCACATCTTCTTGATGCCCTCGCTGACCACCACGGGCGCGGTGCAGTCGAGCGCCAAGGCCTACGCCATGGCCGGCTGCGGGCCAAAGGACATCGACGTGGCCGGGGTCTATGACTGCTTCACCGGCACGGTGATCATGATGCTGGAGGACCTCGGCTTCTGCCCCAAGGGCGAAGGTGGGCGCTTCGTCGAGGACGGGCAGATCACCTACGGCGGCGCCATCCCCTGCAACACCCATGGAGGCCTGCTGTCGTTTGCGCACTCGGGCATGCCGGGTTCGCTGTTTCATTTCTACGAGGTCGTCAACCAGCTGCGCGGAAGCTGCGGTGAACGCCAGGTCGCGGGCGCTGAACTTGGCCTGGTGCACAGCCTGGGCGCCGGTTTTGCGACCAACGCCACCACCATCCTGGGAACGGAGGCCACGCTGTGATCAACCTCAAAGACGCCCACCTCAAGCCACAGCCGATGCCGGATGCAGATTCGGACATCTATTGGCGCGGCATTCAGGAGGGCAAGCTGCTGCTGCAGCACTGCCCAGCGTGCGGCCACGTGCAGCTCTACCAACAGGCGATCTGCCGTGAGTGCGGTAGCGAGCGCCTAGAGCACCGCGCCGCCAGCGGTCGCGCCAAGGTGCATTCGTTCAGCGTGGTTCACCGGGCGCCCGGCCCGGCTTTCAAACAGGACACGCCCTATGCGGTGCTGCTGGTCGAACTCGAAGAAGGTCCGCGGATGATCAGCTCCTTCATCGGCGCAGACCCTTCAGCAGTCACTTTCGACATGGCTGTCGAGTTGGTTTGCGAACCCGTCGGTGGTAGTGTGTCGCTGCCGCGATTCCGGGCGGCCGGACCTCCAGCGTGAAGCAGCGTCGTCGTGCGCCTTCTGAGTGTCTGAGGACATGACCCAACCCAACGCGGGATTTCGGTGGCCGCAGCTTGCTGCGCCGTCCTCCCAGGCGGCAGTCGAGGGGGCTCCTCCTGACCTGACGACGGCCACAGTGGCGCGGCGGGCGATTGCGCCCTTGTCCATGCATGATCGGATCGTGGCCATCGTTGCGCCGGTCGGCTATGGCAAGACGACATTGATGGGCGGATGGCTTCGCGCTTGCAAAGACGCAGACCCCGTGTGGGTGGGACTCGATGCTTCCTGGCGCGACCAGGTGTTCTTTGTTCGCTCCTTGTTGAATGCGATCGGAGGCCCGTCGGAGCCGGTCGCGATGGGGGCCATTGACGCGGCGGCAGTGGTCGAGAGCGGCTTGCTGGCGTTGTTGCAGGCCCTTGGACAAAGTCGTCGTCCCATGATGCTTTTTTGCGCCGCTATGCCAGGTCTTTGTGCGCCAGTGGCCGGCAGGACCACAAGATCAGGACCCATTCCACTATGGCGCCGCACAAACGGTTCTGGCCTATGCGCACAAATGCAATTGACGTTTCACCGAGGCCACCAAGTCCTTGCGCGAGGTGCAAGTGAAGTTCGGGGAGGCTCCTTCGCTTTTCGGCCACATGTGGGTGCGGGTGATCTTTTCCGCCTTGCTGTTCAAGGCGGGGCGGCATCGTGAGGCCCTGGCAGACAGCACCTCGGCGCTGACCGAAGAGCTGGCTTTCGCTCCCGACGCCTCGTGCCTGGCGGTCAGGCTGCGCGCGATCCGCGCGTTGCTGCTGTACGAACGCAACCTGTGCATCGAGGCGATGGTGGATTTGGAGGTGGTGTGACCACTACTGTCGCACCAGGGCATCGTCGATAAGATGGCGTAGATTGTGTGGCCGATGGGGCGCAGCAGCAGCCCCTGCGCCAGCGCGTGGCGGGCATAGCGGCGGCCGAAGTCGGGCAGGCGTGCTGAGCACGTGCCACGCGAAGACCATGCCCTTGCGTCGATCGAAGCGCACACGCGGGTGCTTGGAGATCGGCGCGAACTGCGCGGCCAGCCGCTCGCTGGTGCCCAGGTTCTGGCGCAGCGCGTCGGTCTGCGCGAAGAAGTCCAGCGTGGCCAGCGCGGCGCGGCAGGCCAGCGGGTTGCAGGTGTAGCTGTGCGAATGCAGGAAGCCGCGCGCCACCTCGTCGTCGTAGAAGGCGGCATAGACCGCGTCGGTGGTGAGCACCACCGACAGTGGCAGCGTGCCGCCGGTCAGGCCCTTGGAGAGGCAGAGAAAGTCGGGGCGGATGCCCGCCTGCTCGTGCGCGAACAGTGTGCCGGTGCGGCCGAAGCCGACCGCGATTTCGTCGAGCACCAGGTGCACCTGGTGCCGGTCGCAAAGCTCACGCGCGCGTTTCACGTTTCAGGTACAGCGGGTCGTGCATGGGGTCGTCTCAGAAAACGGAAAATAAAGCACGCTAAGCCGGTGGCAGCGGTCGCAACGGCCTGAACTTGCCCGCGCCGACCTTGGTGCTGCTGCGCCAGAGGTAATCGCCGGTCAGATTGATGTGCTCCCAACCCAGCGGTGACAGGTATTGCAACAGCGTGTCGTCTACCGGTTTGCCGTGCCCGTTCAAAGCGTTGTTTGCCCGTTCCAGATAGACCGTGTTCCACAACACGATGGCTGCCGTCACCAAGTTAAGGCCGCTGGCCCGGTAACGTTGCTGCTCAAAACTGCGGTCACGGATTTCACCCAATCGTTAGAAGAACACGGCGCGGGCCAGCGCGTTGCGCGCCTCGCCCTTGTTTAGCCCGGCATTAACGCGCCGGCGCAGTTCCACGCTTTGCAGCCAATCCAGAATGAACAGCGTGCGCTCGATACGCCCCAACTCGCGCAAGGCGACAGCCAGACCGTTCTGGTGTGGATAGCTGCCGAGCTTGCGCAACATCAGCGAGGCCGTCACCGTGCCCTGCTTAATCGAGGTGGCGAGCCGCAAGATTTCATCCCAATGGGCGCGTATCTGCTTGATGTTCAGCCGATCGCTGCTAATCATCGGCTTGAGCGCGTCATAGGCCGTATCGCCTTTGGGGATGAACAGCTTGGTGTCGCCCAGGTCACGGATGCGCGGCGCGAAGCGGAAGCCCAGCAGGTGCATCAAACCAAACACATGATCGGTGAAGCCTGCCGTGTCGGTGTAGTGCTCCTCAATGCGCAAGTCCGACTCGTGGTACAGCAGGCCATCAAGCACGTAAGTTGAATCACGAACGCCTACGTTGACCACCTTGGCGCTGAAGGGCGCGTACTGGTCGGAGATATGGGTGTAGAAAGTCCGTCCGGGACTGCTTCCATACTTCGGGTTGATATGACCAGTGCTTTCTGCTTTACTGCCAGTTCTGAAGTTCTGGCCGTCCGACGACGAAGTGGTGCCATCACCCCAGTTCGCGGCGAAAGGTTGCCGGAACTGCGCGTTGACCAGCTCGGCCAGCGCCGTCGAATACGTTTCATCCCGGATGTGCCAGGCTTGCAGCCACGACAGCTTGGCGTAGGTAGTGCCAGGGCAGGACTCGGCCATCTTGGTGAGTTCAAGATTGATGCCATCAGCCAGGATCGTCGTCAGCAGCAAGGTCTTGTCCTTGGCAGTGTCGCCGCTCTTCAAATGCGTGAAGTGCCGGGTGAAGCCTGTCCACTCATCAACTTCCATCAGCAGTTCGGTTATCTTGACGTGCGGCAGCAACATCGCCGACTGGTCGATCAGGGCTTGCGCGGTCTCCGGCACCGCCGCGTCCAGCGGCGTGATCTTCAGGCCGGACTCGGTAATGATGGCATCCGGCAGGTCGTTGGCCGCCGCCATGCGGTTGACGGTGGCAAGCTGCGCTTCCAGCAGCGTCAGCCGGTCTTTCAGGTATTGGTCGCAGTCGGTGGCCACGGCGAGCGGCAACTCGCTGGCCAGCTTCAGAGTGACGAACTTCTCGACCGGTACCAGGTATTCGTCGAAGTCCTTGAACTGGCGTGACCCCTGCACCCAGACATCACCCGAGCGCAGCGCGTTCTTCAACTCCGACAGGGTGCACAGCTCGTAGTAGCGACGGTCGATGCCATCGTCTGTGAGCACCAGTTTGGCCCAGCGTGGCTTGATAAATTCGGTTGGTGCGTCGGCGGGCACCTTGCGTGCGTTGTCATTGTTCATTCCGCGCAGCACGTCGATGGCATCGAGCATGCCCTTGGCGGTTGGTGCGGCCCTCAGCTTGAGCACGTCTAGGAACTGCGGCGCATAGCGGCGCAATGTGGCATAGCTTTCACCGATGCGGTGCAGGAAGTCGAAGCCCTCCGGTTGTGCGAGCTTTTGCGCCTCCGTGACGCTGGCGGCGAAGGTGTCCCACGGCATGACCGCCTCGATGGCGGCGAACGGATCGCCGCCGCTCTGTTTTGCTTCCAGCAGGGCTTGACCGATGCGCCCGTACATCCGCACCTTGTCATTGATCGCCTTGCCGGAAGCCTGAAACTGCTGCTGATGCTTATTTTTGGCGGCGTTGAACAGCTTGCCGATGATGCGGTCGTGAAGGTCGATGATTTCATCAGTGACGGTGGCCATGCCCTCGATGGCCAGTGCTACCAAGGTGGCGTAACGCCGCTGCGACTCGAACTTGGCCAGGTCGGCGGGCGTCATCTGGCCGCCCTCGCGGGCGATCTTGAGCAGTCGGTTCTGGTGAACCTGTCGCTCGATGCCTGTGGGCAGGTCAAGCGCCTGCCACGCCTTGAGGCGCTCGATGTGTTCGAGCATGTGCCGTGAGTTCGGTTTGACGGGCGACTGGCGCAGCCATGCAAGCCACGTCATTTTGCTGTCTTCCTTGCGCTTGAGAAGTTCGTCCAGGCGCTGACGGTGGGGTGATAACAAAGAATCGGTCAACGCCGCGTAAATACGCCGGTTGGCGCGGGTGATGGCCTCGGCGCTCGCGCGTTCGATGGCATTCATGGCGGGCAGGATGATGCTCTGCCGTCGCAGGTTTTCGACAAGGGTGCTGGCCAGCACAATGCCCTTGTCGGTCTGCAAGGCCCGCTCCGTCAGCGTATGCACCGCTTGTCGGTAGTGGCTCATGGTGAAAGGCTTGAACCCAAACACCGTTTGCAGCTCGACCAGGTGCTCCCGCCGTGTCTGCTCGCGCTGGCCGTACTCGTTCCAGCTTTCCACAGGCACCTTGAGTTGCGCGGCCACCATGCGCAACAAGGGCGGGAACGGAGGTTCATCTGCACCCAAAAAAATGCCAGGGAATCGCAAATAGCAAAGCTGGATGGCAAAGCCCAACCGATTTTCGGGGCCACGACGCTGACGGATGACCGACAGGTCGGTGTCGTTGAACGTGTAGTGCCGGATCAGATCGTCTTTGGCATCAGGCAGTGCCAGCAGGCTTTCGCGCTCGGTGGCGGACAGGATTGATCGGCGCGGCATTGTCAGTCTTCCCGCAGGTACTGGTACAAGGTTTCACGGCTGATGCCGAAGTCACGGGCCACCGTGGTTTTTTGATCGCCTGCCGCGACTCGCCGTTTCAACTCGGCAATTTGTTCGCCGTTCAGCGATTTCTTTCGTCCCCGGTAGGCACCGCGCTGCTTGGCAAGCACAATTCCCTCGCGTTGACGTTCACGGATCAGGGCGCGCTCGAACTCAGCAAAGGCTCCCATGACCGACAGCATCAGATTGGCCATCGGTGAGTCCTCGCCGGTGAACGTCAGCCCTTCTTTGACGAACTCCATGCGCACGCCCCGTTGTGTCAGCCCCTGAACGATGCGACGCAGGTCATCGAGATTGCGTGCCAGCCTGTCCATGCTATGCACCACCACGGTATCGCCCTCGCGGGCGAAGGCCAGCAGCCTTTCAAGCTCGGGACGTTGCGTATCCTTGCCGGAAGCCTTATCGGTAAATACCTTGCCAACGTCGATTTTCTCCAGTTGCCGATCAGGGTTCTGGTCGAAGCTGCTGACGCGGATATAGCCGATGCGTTGACCTTGCAATATACCTCCGAAGGTAAAAGTGTCAGGATGAAATCTATTACCCTTGGCGGTTTATGTCAATAAATACAAACTACGACTCTATTCTGACGATGTTTGCACATAGCACCTGACATCAGGATAGGGTATAGCTCAATCTGACGCATCAACGCTTGAAGGCCAACAAGAGAACGCCACCGGCGACCATCGCAATGCCCGACCACTCGCGCAGTGATGGTCCGCTCACCGGCTTTGTTGCGTAAATTGAATTTGAGGCGAATCACCCCTGACCCCAGACGGAGTTATGCCACGGTCGCCACTACGAAGGTTTGAGGGCGGCCCAATTGCGTGAAGCGATTGAGCAGCGCGGCGCGAATCTGCAACTCGACCACCTGGCGCTCGAAGGTGCGCGCGGCTACCAGCCCAGCGTTGCCGCTTTGTGCAACAAAGCCGCGCCCTGGTGATTGCGGCCTCTCTGGTCGCTTCCCCTGCGGTGCTGGGTAGCCTGCTGGCCACTGTGGCCGGCCTGTTTCTAATGGCCTCGCCTGGCCTGCATGGGGTCGCTCAAGCGATGCCCATGCAAACCCCTGCGCCGGTCGTCCAGGTCGTCCAGGTCGTCCGCACTATTGCAGATCCGCTGCGGATCTTCGCACTGGACGATGGGGCCAGCGTGGTCGTGTTTCGCACTGTGGACGGCAAGCTGGTTAGCTGCCAAGCTTGCGCAGCATCAGCGAGGCCGTCACCGTACCCTGCTTGATTGAGGTGGCCAGCCGCAGAATTTCGTCCCAATGGGCACGTATTTGCTTGATGTTCATTCCGCCATCGGCGGCAAGCTGGGTCTACATCATCATCTGCGGGTTGTCGCGGTCAAGCCGGGTAAATTCCAGCATCCAGTTTGGATACAGGCGCGGCGGTGCGCTGACGGCATCGAGCGCCGCGACTTCTTCGACCGTGAGTTGCCATTCCACGGCCTTGAGGTTGTCCTGCAACTGTTCGGGCTTGGTGGCGCCGACGATCACCGAACTGACGGTGGACTTGCGCAGCAAATAGTTGAGCGACACTTGCGCTGCGCTGACACCGCGCGCAGCGGCAATGCGCTGCACCTCGTCCAAGATATCGTAGTCTGCCTCGTCAATCTGGATGAAGTTGTGGTCTTCCTTGCTGCGCCTGGCGTCCTGGGGGCCTTGCGCGCCGCGCGGATATTTGCCGCTGAGAAAGCCTCCGCACAAAGGTGACCAGGGAGTGATGCCCAGACCCTGATCCTGGCACAGCGGGGCGAGTTCGATCTCCACGTCACGCGAGACCAGCGAATAATGCGCCTGCAGCGAGACGAACTTCTCCCAGTGGTGCTTTTCGGAAATCGACAACGCCTTCATCAACTGCCAGGCGAAATAGTTCGAGCAGCCCAGATAACGCACCTTGCCCTGGTGTACCAGGTCGTTTAGCGCCGAGAGCGTTTCTTCCAGCGGCGTCATGAAGTCGAAGCTGTGCACGATGTAGAGGTCGAGGTAATCGGTGCCCAGGCGCTTGAGGCTGTTTTCGCAACTCTGCATGATGTGGTGTCGGCTCAAGCCCACGTCGTTGATTTCCGGGCTCATGCGCCCACGAACCTTGGTGGCGATCACCGCCTTGTCGCGCTTGCCCTTGAGCGCCTTGCCCAGCATTTCTTCGGACTGGCCGTAGGAATAGACATCGGCACTGTCGAAGAAATTGATGCCGGCATCGAGGGCGGTATCGACCAGATGCTGGGCCGCTGGCTGGTCTAGCCCGCCGATTTTCTCCCAGTAGCCCTGCTTGCCGAAGCTCATGGTGCCGAAGCACAGCTCCGAGACAAGCAGACCTGATTTTCCCAATTGACGGTATTGCATAGTTGAAATCTCCTTTTTAAGGTTCCCAGTTGCAAGAAAATAAATCAAGAAAGCATGATGCGGTTTCGCTGCCAACACCATCACGCCCGCACGAAGCGTTAATCTATGGCCCCGTCTCGGAAAACGGAAGGCGGTTCACCTCTCGTTCCCTCATTATGTGTTGCGGCCAGCCATCACGCCGCCGTCAACGTCCCAGATTGCGCCCGTCACCCATGCTGCCTTGTCCGACAACAGGAAGAGGATGACCTCGGCGACGTCTTGTGGCGTCCCAACCCTGCCGATTGGGTGGAAGCTGTTGAATCCCTGTAAGGCGCCATGAACCTCGGCCTTGGGTATGAATCCCTCGTAAATCGGCGTTTCGACAACCGCCGGAGAAACGGCATTGACCCTGATTTGTTTGGATGCCAGCTCCATCGCAAGGTGCTGGGTCAGCGAATGCAAACCTGCTTTTGCCATCGAATACGCGGACGACGGCGTAGCCGCAATCGCCTGCTTGCCCCACATCGAGCCGATGTTCACAATGGCGCCGGGACGCTCGCTGGCCACGAGATTGGCCACGACTTTTTGTGTGATGAAGAAGAACGCTTTATTCAACGTCAAATATTGTTCGTAATCACTTTCCGAGTGCTCAAGAAACGCCTTCGGGAAGAATACCCCAGCCGCGTTGACCAGAAGATTGATGTCCTTGTGGTGTTCATCGATGGTATGCAGGAGTCGCTTCACATCTTCGGCTCGCGAGAGATCGGCAGTCAGGGCGGTCACGGTGCCCAACGACGACAGCGCCTTGCGGGCCTCTTCGGCCTTGTCTTCACGGTGACCGACGATGACGACGCTTCCGCCTTGCTCAAGAACCATGCGGGCAGTTTGTAGTCCCATCCCGCTAGTGCCGCCGATGACCAACAACTTCTTGCCATTAAATACAGTACTCATAATAATCTCCTTGACTACCAACTAAATGGTATGGCTGTGTTGCAAAAAAAGTGCCGACCTCAGGTCAACACGGTGGAAAGAAAAGTGTTTCCAACTTCGGCCGGTCCGCGTGACGACCGCATGCCACGGCCCACCATCATCGAGCCTTCCAACGCGCACAAGAATGCCTCTGCGAGAGACTCTGGGGTGGAATTCGAGGTGATCAGCGCGGCACGCTGACCATCGGCAACGACAAGAGTCAACCAGTCGAGATTGACTTTAAAGAATCGCTCGACCTCGCTCACAACGGCGTCCGGCAGCGAGTCCGACTCGGCACCCAACATGCCGCAGACACAAAGGCGCCGGTCCTTGGCGAAGGTGCGTTCGAAAAGTGCCGCATACGCAGTTAGCCTGTCAGGCGCTTTCGCATGCTGCCCTTCGATGCTCAGCAACTCCTCACGAAACCGGTGCGTGTAGCGCTGTGCGACCACGGCCACGAGCTCACCCTTCTTGGGAAAGTGGTGGTGGATACTTGGTTTTTTGATGCCTACCAACTGGGCCACGTCGTCGTATGAGAAGCCGTTGTAGCCGTGCTGCTGTACCAAGCCTTCAGCGGCATCGACCACCCGCTCGGCGGTCGGCGAGATTTCGGAGAAATGCTTCATGCAAGCGCCTCATTTGATTCGGCGACTGGCAGGTGGCCGGTCTTGACCAGGATGGTGCAGCCTGTATTGCTGAAGGGACGGTGAGCACTCAAATGCGGACTGCGCATCCATGTGCCGGCAGGGTAGCTTCCGAACTCATCCTCAAAGACGCCTTCCAACACATAGATTTCTTCACCGCCGTAGTGACGATGCGAATTGAATCGGGTACCCGGTGCCCAGCGCACCAAAGCCGTATGTTGGGTGTCGAACTCAGAAAGGGGCATCACCGACAGACCAGGCACGAGGCCTGGAAACCAAGTTGCCTTGCGAGTGTCGATCACAGTACGTTGACTATCTGCTAGATCAAGATGACGCAACTTGACGAACAACGTGCAACCCGTCGCGGAGCTCGGTGCATGCGAAGAACCTGGTGGATTCTTGATGTAAGTGCCAGGTCCGTAACTCCCGGACTCATCGCTGAACACGCCGTCCAGGACCAGAATTTCCTCGCCCAAGTCGTGCTTGTGACCCTCAAAAGCGGAGCCCGGCACGTAACGCACAATCGAAGTGGCACGTGCCACTTCGCCGCCATCACGTTCAAGTAATTGGCGTTGAATCCCGTCCGTTGGCGAATCGACCCACTCTAAGCTTGAAGGCTCGACGACAGCACGCTTCGAAAGATTTGAATTGACTTTCATGGTTTGGCTTTAATGTACCTATTAGTTGGTAGGTATTTTATTAGTTTTCATTCCATGTGTCAAGCTGATGTCGCCAGTTTCTTTCTCATTGCGAAAAACAGTGGATTGAAAGTCCGATCTATCTTGGCTGTGCCAGCCTATGGCGTCTTCAATCCCGTCGCGGTATTGCAATGTTGTTGGCAAGCGCGTTGCCGGCTTTTTATGGGGTCGATTCGGAGCGTCGGTCACGTTCTGCGCTGGAGTGACTTCCAGCGCGGTCATATTCATATGAATAGTTAAAGCTTAACGTGCTTTATTTTCCGTTTTCTGAAGCGACCCCTGCATGGCCTTGCCGGCGGCGCACTGGATCAGCGGCTCGATGATCACCGCAGCGGTCTCGTGCGCGTGTTCGGCCAGCCAGTCGCCCAGAGAGGTGGCGGCCCCCTCGGCCACGTCGGCCGGGGTGTCGCCGGGCGCGGCCTGCCTGGCGTCGGGGCTGGGCACGGTGGCGGCCATGCGCACCAGCGGCGCGTAGGCTTCACGGAACAGCGCGATGTCGGTCACGGCCAGCGCGCCCACCGTCTCTCCGTGGTAGCCCCCGGCGACACCGACAAACCGGCACTTGCCTGCCCGGCCCGCATTGCGCCTGTGGTGGGCGCTCATCTTCAGCGCGAACTCCGTGGCACTGGCACCGTCGCTGCCGTAGAAGGCGTGGCCCAGGCCGGTGCGCGCGGCCAGGCGTTCGGAGAGTTCAACCACTGGCCCGTGGGTGAAGCCTGCAAGCATCACGTGGTCCAGTGTGTGCAGCTGGTCGATCAGCGCGGCGCGGATCGCGGGGTGGTTGTGGCCGAACAGGTTGACCCACCAGGGCTGCGCTGGCGCCAGGCGGCGTTGGCCGACACGGGCTGCGTCAAAGCTCGGCGCCCAGGGGCAGGATGACCGGGTCGCCGGCCTGCGGACCTGCGGGCTCGCTGCGAGTCTCGACGATGCGGTTGGCAGCGTCGGGGAACACCAGCTTGGGCACGGCCTCGTCGAGCTTGTCTTCGTGCACCATGCCGAAGGCCGCGATGATCACCAGGTCGCCCACGCTGGCGCGCCGGGCGGCCGAGCCGTTGAGCGAAATGATGCCGCTGCCGCGCGGCGACCTGATGGCGTAGGTGATGAACCGTTCGCCGTTGTTGACGTTCCAGATGTGAACCTGTTCGTTGGGGCGGATGTTGCTCGCCTCCAGCAGGTCTTCGTCGATGCCGCAAGAGCCTTCGTAGTGCAGCTCGCAGTGGGTGACGGTGGCGCGGTGGATTTTGGATTTCAGCAGGGTGCGGAACATAGGGGATTTGCTTGAACGGAGGGAGCCTCGGCCATCGACACGGCCAAGGTCAGGCGTGCGCCCGCGTGGTGTGCATGCCCATGCGGGCCAGCAGGTCCTGGTCGGCTTCCACGTCGGGATTGCCGGTCACCAGCAGCTTGTCACCGTAGAAGATGGAGTTGGCGCCGGCCAGGAAACACAGCACCTGGGTCGATTCGTCCATCTGGCGGCGCCCGGCCGACAGACGCACCTTGGCCCTGGGCATGGTGATGCGGGCCACGGCCACGGTGCGCACGAACTCCAGCGGGTCGAGGTCGGGCTCGTCGGCCAGCGGCGTGCCCGGCATCTTGACCAGGTGGTTGATCGGCACCGACTCGGGGTACGGTGCCAGGTTGGCCAGCTGCGCGATCAGGCCGGCGCGCCCGGCGCGCGATTCACCCAAGCCCACGATGCCACCGCTGCAGACGTGGATGCCGGCCCCGCGCACGTGGCCCAGGGTGTCCAGCCGGTCCTGGTAGTCGCGGGTGGTGATGACATTGCCGTACAGCTCGGGCGCGGTGTCCAGGTTGTGGTTGTAGTAGTCCAGGCCCGCGCCCTTGAGGCGTTGCGCCTGGTCACCCGTGAGCATGCCCAGGGTGCAGCAGGCCTCCAGGCCCTCGTCCTTGATCACGCGCACCAACTCCTCGACCTTTTCCAGGTCGCGGTCGTTGGGCGCACGCCAGGCAGCGCCCATGCAGAAGCGTGAGGCGCCGGCCGCCTTGGCGCCGAGCACGGCTTCGCGCACTTCCTCGGGCGTCATCATCTTGGTGGCGGGCACGCCGGTCTCGTGGTGCACCGACTGCGGGCAGTAGCCGCAGTCTTCGGGGCAGCCGCCGGTCTTGATGGACAGCAGCGTGGCCAGCTCCATGTGGGTCGGGTCGTGGTGCTCGCGGTGCACGGTCTGGGCGCGGTGCATCAGCTCGGGGAACGGCAGGTCCAGCAGGGCCTGCACCTCGACCACCGGCCAGGCCAGCTGGCGGGCCTCGACCGACAAGGTTCCCACGCTCGATGCCTCGGCAGGCTGCGGGGGTGATTGCACCCAGTGGATGGGTTCTTCTCTCAGGATCGTGTCATTCATCGCGCAATACTCCAGTGGTGTCCAGCAAAATTCAATCGATAGGTCGACGCGGGCGCATCGTGCCTGCAAGGCCAGCCACAGCGCTTCAGGCGCTTTGTGGTCTGATGTGCTGGGTGGCCTCGTCTTCGACCCGCTGCCAGATCTCGACCGCCATCGGGTTTTTGCTCTCTTCCAAGATGTGCCCCACCAGCCCGATGGCACGCGCCAGGACGCCGATGCCTCGCACGATTTTCCAGGGTAGCCCGAGCTCGCAGCTGATGGCGCCGATGGCGCCGGTCGCGTTGACCGGCAGCATCTTGCCGGCGGTGCGCTCGGCCTCGGCGCAGATCAGTTGCTCCAGGCGGATGTAGTCGCCGGAAAAACCGTTGTCCTGGGCGATCTGAAACAGACGCGGGGCGCGCGGATCGACCGGCTTGTGCAGCGGATGACCGAGTCCGGGAATGATCTGGCCGCGCGCACGAAAGGCTGCCACGGTGTCGCAAGCGATGCGCTCCAGGTCAGCTCCTTTCGTTCCGGGTGGCAGGGCCTCGTACAGCATTTTGGCGGTGCCTTCGGTGCTGCCGACGAACACGCTGCCCAGGCCGCACAATCCGGCCGCCACTGCGGCCTGCAGCGATTCGGGCGCACCGGCGTAGGTCAGTCGCGCGACCAGCGCACTGGGCGTGATGCCGTGCTCGACCAGCGTCACCGCGATGGCGTTGAAGACGTTGGACTCCTGCTGCGTTGGCATGCGCCCGACGATCTGCAAGAAGGCCATATCACCCAAGTTGAGATGGCCGAGGATTTCGTCAGGCAGACTCTTGCCGTGCACCTCGATGCGGTCGGGGGTACTCCAGGCAATGTCGGAGCGGATGGGTTTGGCTTTGCGAGTCATAAGGAATTCCAGTCGATTGGAGTGGGTTAAAAAATCAGGCGCTCAGACCCGCGTCGCGCAGCACGGCGCGCGCGCGCTGCACCACCGGCAGGTCGACCATCTGGCCGTCCACGGCCACGGCGGCACCACCCGCGGCGGCAAAGGCTTCGCAGACGCGGCGCGCCCAGTCAATCCGTTCGGGGGTCGGCGTGAACACCGCCTGGACGGTGGCCAGCTGCTTCGGGTGGATGCACAGCTTGGCGCCGAAGCCGAGTCGACGTGAGCGTTCGGTGTCGGCCTGCAAGCATTGCAGGTCGTCGATCGCGGTGCTGACACCGTCCACCGGCGCAGCCAGCCCGGCCAGCCGCGAGGCCAGCACGAGTTGGGAGCGGAAGGCCAGCAGCTCGATTTCCGCGCCATCGGGGTCACAGTCAATGCCCAGATCCAGCGCCAGATCGACGCTGCCAAAAGCCAGCCGGATCACGCCCGGCACGCTCGCAATGCTGTGGATTTCCTTAAGGCCGCGCGCCGACTCGATGATCGGCAACACGTCGTGATAGGTGGTCTCGACCACGGTGCACACGGCGTCGATGCCCTCGGCCTTGGGCAGCATGATGGCGGCCACGCCGGGGTGGCGGCACAGTTCCAGGTCGTCGTCAAACCAGGGCGTGCCTGCGGCGTTGATGCGCACCACCAGCGGCGCGGCCTCGTCCAGCAGCGCCGCCAGCGTCTCGCGCGCGCGCACTTTAGCCTCGGGGGCCACGGCGTCTTCCAGGTCAACGATGACCGCGTCGGCGCCGCTGGCGCGCGCCTTGGCGATGCGCTCGGGCCAGTCGGCGGGCACAAAAAGATAGGCATGCGGCAAAGCCTTCAGGCTGGAGGTATGGGCTGTCATGCGCGTGCCTCCGGCCAGCGGTCCATGCACGGTGCCTCGGCGACCGCCCAGATACGCGCGATCAGCGCCTCCATCTCGGCAGGCGTAGCCCCCTTGCCGTAGGCCGCCAGGCGCTGCGCCTTGTCTTCCAGCTCGGCACGTGTCAGGGTGTTGCCAGGGTCGCCTTTGGGCTCATCGACCCGCGCGCCAAAGGTGTGGCCATCGCGCGTGCTCACCGTTACCTTGCCGATCCAGCGCTGCGGGTAGGCCTTATCGACCTCGGAGTCGAGCTGCATCGTCACGCGGTCGCGCAAGGCGGCCACGCGCGGCGCGAGGTAATGCGCTTCAAATTCATTCAGCCCGGCAAAGCCGTATTCGGCGGCCAGCGCCAGCACCGTGCCCATTGAGAATTTGGCCTGGTGCACGGTAGCGGGCACGGTGACGCGGCCCAGCACGTCGATGGCGCCCTGGTGCACATGGGTGGTCACCGCGGCAATATCGTCGGCCTTGAGCCTATGCGTCTGCATCAGCGCCAGCAGCGCGTCGGCGCTGGGGTGGGTGTGGCGGCACGAGGCGTGGTATTTGAACGAGGTTTCCGCCGTGGCCCAGCGCTGGCCCAGGCGGTCGGTCAGGCGCGCCGGATCGGCGTCGTTCGACATGCCCGCAGCCATGCCTTGCGCGCCTTCCAGAATCTGGCGCGCTCCGGTCAGCCCCTCGCGCGCCAAGTAGGCGCAGGCCAAGCCGCTGGACGCCGCATGCGCGGTGTGCAGTTGCTTGGAGTCAGCGGCGTCGCGCAAAAACTCCCACAGCCCGGCGGCTTGTGTGCCGGCGCTGCCGAAGGCATGCAGCATGGTGGTCGCATCGAGCTTGAGCAGCCGTCCGGCCGCCGCAGCGGCGGCAAGCGTGCCGGCGGTGGCCGTGGTGTGAAAGATGCGGTAGTGCGAGCGGCCCAGGAACTCGCCCACCCGAATGCCGACTTCATAGCCCGCCACTACGGCGGCCAGGAACTCGCGGCCGCTGGCACCGATGTCCTGCGCGATGGCCAGCGCCGCCGGGAACACGACGGCTGCGGGATGAAACACCGAGCCGTTGTGGACGTCATCCTGCTCGGCGAAATGCGAGGCGGCCGCGTTGACCATCGCAGCGAAATGGGGCGAGGTGGTGCGGCGCGAGATCAGCACCTCGGCGCGGCCGGAGGCCGGCCCCATGGTGCGGGCATAGGCTTCGATGGCCTCGACCGGCCGGGCGCCCTTGCCCGCCAACGCGGAGGCGTACCAGTCGAGGAACAGGTCTTCGGTTCGGCGCAGCACCGGCGCCGGAATGGTGTCGAATGACAGATCGGCGGCAAAGGCAGCCAGCGTCGCGCTCGGGTTTGTATCCAGGGTCATGGCATCGATCTCGCAGTCAGATGGCGTGGTCCGCACGCAGCCGGGCGATGTCAGTCGCGCCGTAGCCGAGCTCGGTCAGGATGGCTTCGGTGTGCTGGCCCAGCGCAGGCACCGGCCCCATGGGCGGCGGAGGCTCGCTGCCCTGGACGTGGTGCGGCGGGTACAGCGCCGGTAGCGTTCCGCCGGGCGAACCAATCTCGGTCCAGCGCCCGCGCGCCGCAAGTTGCGGGTGCTTCCACAGGTCGGCCATCTCGTTGAGCTGGCCATTGGCGATTTGCGCCGCGTCGAGCCGCTCCACCAATTGCGCGGCGGTCAAGGTGGCGCACACGCCTTCGATGATGCCGCGCAGTTTCTCGCGCTGGGCCAGCCGGTTGGCGTTGCCCAGGTACTGTGCGGTCAGCTCGGGCAATTGCAACACCTGGTTGCAGAAGGTGGCCCATTCGCGGTCGTGCTGCACCGCCAGCACCACCTGCTTGCCGTCGCCGCAGGCAAAGGGGCCATAGGGGTAAATGGCGGCGTGCGAGGCGCCGGCACGCGGCGGCGGCGGCTGGCCGTCCAGCGTGTAATAGAGTGGGAAGCCCATCCATTCGGACATGGCTTCGAGCATCGAGATTTCGAGCCGCTGGCCGCGCCCGGTGCGCCCGCGCTCCAGCAAGGCGGCCAGCACGCTGCTGTAAGCGTACATGCCGGAGGCGATGTCGGCAATCGACAGGCCGGCCTTGGAGGGCTGTTCGGGCGTGCCCGTGACGGAGACAAAACCGGCCTCGCTCTGGATCAGCAGGTCATAGGCTTTTTTCTCGGTGTAGGGGCCGCCGTCGCCGTAGCCCGAGATGTCGCACACCACGATGCGCGGATTGACCGGCGCCAGGCTGGCGTGGTCCAGTCCCATGCGCGCGGCAGCACCGGGCGCCAGATTCTGCACCAGCACGTCGGCGCGCTCCACCAGCTTTTGCAGCACGGCGCGGGCATCTGGGTGCTTGAGGTCGAGCGTCAGGCTTTCCTTGGAGCGGTTGCACCAGACGAAGTGGGAAGCCGAGCCGTGGGCCCGGCTGTCGTAGGCGCGGGCGAAGTCGCCCTCGCCCGGGCGCTCGACCTTGATGACGCGCGCGCCGAGGTCGGCCAGTTGGCGGGTGCAGAACGGCGCGGCAATCGCGTGCTCCAGCGTGACGATCAGCATTCCTTCCAATGGACGCATGGCAATTTCTTTCAGAATGAACGGGGCAGATCCAGCACGTGTTCGGCCACGTAGCTCAGGATCAGGTTGGTGGAGATCGGCGCCACCTGGTACAGCCGGGTTTCGCGGAACTTGCGCTCGATGTCGTATTCGCAGGCGAAACCAAAGCCACCATGGGTCTGAATGGCGGTGTTGGCCGCCTCCCAGGAGGCTTTGGCGGCCAGGTACTTGGCCATATTGGCCTCTGCGCCACACGGTTGGTGGGCGTCAAACAGCTCGCAGGCACGCCAGCGCATCAAGTCAGCGGCCTCGGTCTCGATGTGGGCCTCGGCCAGGGGAAATTGCACGCCCTGGTTCTGCCCGATCGGGCGGTCAAACACGCGGCGCTCGCTGGCATAGCGGGCGCTGCGCTCGACGAACCAGCGGGCGTCGCCAATGCACTCGGCGGCAATCAGCGTGCGCTCAGCGTTCAGTCCGTCCAGGATGTACTTGAAACCTTTGCCCTCCTCGCCGATCAGGTTCTCGGCCGGGATTTCGAGGTTGTCGAAAAACAGCTCATTGGTCTCGTGGTTAACCATGTTGCGGATCGGGTTCACCGTCATGCCCTGGCCAATGGCCTGGTGCAGGTCAACGATGAAGATCGACATGCCCTCTGACTTGCGCTTCACATCTTTGAGCGGGGTGGTGCGTGCCAGCAAAATCATGAGGTCGGAGTGCTGAATCCGCGAGATCCAGACCTTCTGGCCATTGACCACATAGCGGTAGCCCTGCTTGACCGCGGTGGTCTTGATTTTGGTGGTGTCGGTGCCTGTGGTTGGCTCGGTCACGCCCATGGACTGCAGGCGCAGATCGCCGCTGGCGATTTTGGGCAGGTAGAGGCGCTTTTGCTCATCCGAGCCATGGCGCAGCAAGGTGCCCATGTTGTACATCTGGCCGTGACAGGCGCCGGCATTGCCGCCGCAGCGGTTGACCTCTTCCATCACCACCGAGGCTTCGGCCAGACCCAAGCCAGCTCCGCCGTACTCCTGCGGAATCATCACCGCCAGCCAGCCGGCCCTGGTCAGCGCGTCCACACACGCCTGGGGGTAAGCACGGGCATCGTCAATCTTGCGAAAGTACTCGTCGGGGAAGCGTTTGAAAAGATCGCGCAGGGCGGCGCGCAACTCGGGGTAACGTTCTTGGTTCATCATTTTTTTCAGTCTCTAAAAGTTCCCCGCTGAGCCGCGCAGGACAAAGATTACCGGTTAGCGGAATTTGCTGAAGTCGGGCTTGCGTTTTTCAAGAAAGGCGCTGGCCCCTTCCTGCTGCTCGCCGGTACTGAAATAGTTGGGTGCCACTTCCTGGATCAGGTCGTTCATGTCCTTGCCCATGATCGGGGCCATGTGGTGGTAGAACGAACGCTTGACGATCTTCAGGCAGGTCGGCGACAGCGACAGCAATTCGTCGCAGTACTTCTGCACTTCTTCGTCGAGCTGGGCCATGGGCACCACCGAATTGGCCAGACCCCATTCGAACGCCTGCTTCGCGCTGTAGCGGCGGCACAGCATCCACAGCTCGCGCGCACGCTTGTGGCCAAGCACATTGGCCGAATGCGAGACGATGTAACCACCCGCCGGTGAACCGACGCGCGGGCCGTTCTGGCCAAAGATCGCGTGCTCGGCGGCAATCGTGAAGTCACAGAAATAGGCAATGTGGTGACCGGCGCCAATCGCGTAGCCGTTGACGCGCGCGATCACGGGCTTTGGGCATTCGGCGATCTGGCGGTTGAAGTTGAATTCCAGGTCCTGCAGGCCGCTCTTGCCGCTGCTGTCGCCCTTTTCCCAGTTGACATCACCGCCGACGCAAAAGGCGCGCTCGCCCGTACCGGTCAGCACGATCACGCCGACCTTCGGATCATTGCCGGCCTGGGCCAGCAGCCGCTCCATCTCTTTGATCGTATCGCCGGTGAACGCGTTGAGCGTCTTGGGTCGGTTGATGGTGATGGTGGCGACAAAGTTCTTGACTTCGTAAATGACTTCCTGATCGCTCATGGTGTTTCCTCGTGAAAAAAAGTTGGGGAAAATCAGCGGCTCTGCGTGGCATGCCCGCGTGCAAATTCAAGAAACCAGTCCAGGCTGGCGGGGTTGGTCAGTGCATCGCGGTTGACCACTTTGTCGATGGGCTGGCCGAGCAGCAGCTTCTTGATCGGCAGTTCGAGCTTCTTGCCGGTGAGCGTGCGCGGCACCTCGGCCACGGCAAACACCGCGTCCGGCACATGGCGCGGCGACGCGGCCGCGCGGATGGCGCTCTGGATGCGCCCGATCAGCGGCGCGTCCAGCGCCACGCCCGGACGCAGCACGACGAACATCGGCATGTAGCTTTCGCGCCCCAGATATTCAAGGTCGACCACCAGGCTGTCGAGCACTTCGGGCAGCGCCTCGACCACGCTGTAGATGTCGCTCGTGCCCATGCGCACGCCGTGGCGGTTGATGGTGGTGTCGCTGCGGCCGTAGATGATGGCGCCGCCGCGCGGTGTGATGCGGATCCAGTCGCCATGCCGCCAGATGCCGGGGTACATGTCGAAATAACTGCCCAGATAGCGCTGGTTGCCGGGGTCGTTCCAGAAATAAAGGGGCATGGACGGCATGGGCGCGGTGCAGACCAGCTCGCCCACCTCGTCCACGACCGGCTGGCCCTGTTCGTTGAAGGCCTCGACGCGCGCCCCAAGGCAGCGCCCCTGCATTTCTCCCACGACAACGGGCAGGGTCGGCACGCCGCCGACGAAGGCCCCGGCGAAGTCGGTGCCGCCGGAGATCGGGTTGATCCAGACATCGCGCCCGACATGCTTGGCAATCCACTGGTAGCTTTCCGGGGACAGTGGCGAGCCGGTCGAACCCACGATGCGCAGCGGCCCCAGCGCGCCCACCTCGCGCGGCTCGACACCGGCATTCTGGCAGGCCGCATAAAACGCCGCACCGGCACCCAGAAAAGTCACGCCGACTTCCCCAGCGAAACGCCACAGCGTGGTGTAGTCGGGCCAGGCCGGGTTGCCGTCGTACAGGCAGGCCGTCGCCCCCACCAGCAAACCGCCCACCTGGCAGTTCCACATGATCCAGCCCGTGGTGGAAAACCAGTGGAAGCGGTCTTCGGGACCGAGGTCGTTGTGCAGGTGCATCAGCTTGACCTGCTCCAGCACGATGCCGCCATGGCCGTGCACGATGGGTTTGGGCAAGCCGGTGGTGCCCGACGAATACACCACCCACAGAGGGTGGTCGAAAGGCAGTGACTCGATGCGCAGTTCAGCCGGGGCGCTGACCACCTCGCTCCAGAGCACGCCACCGCGCAGCGCGTCCGCGCTGGCGCTTCGATCCAGGCAGGGCAACAGCACGCAGCGAACGACGCTGGACAGCCCGTCGAGCAGCGTGGCCACGGCTTCGCGCCGGTCGAAGCGTTTGCCACCCCAGTGGTAGCCATCGACCGCGATTAACACCTTCGGATCGATCTGCCTGAAGCGGTCCAGCACCGTGGGTGCCCCCATGTCGGGCGAGCACACCGACCAGATCGCCCCCACCGAAACCGTGGCCAGAAAAGCCACGATGGTCTGCGGAATATTGGGCAGGTAGGCTACCACGCGGTCGCCCGGCCCCACGCCCGCCGCGCGCAGCCAATGCGCCAGCGCCGCCACCTGGTCTTGCAGCGTGCGCCAGGACATGTCCGCCCGCTCGCCCGCTTCATTGCGAAAGACGATGGCCGGTCTGGCGTCCGTGGCGTGCCGGAACACCTGCCGCGTATAGTTGGTGCGCGCGCCCACAAACCATTGCGCGCCCGGCATCCGGCGATCGCTCAGAACCGGGCCATTCCAGTCGTCGAGCGGCAACTCGAAATACTCGACAATGGCGCGCCAGAAGCCCTCCAGGTCATCCACGGACCATTGCCACAAGGCCTCGTAATCGGCAAAGCGCAGGCCTTTTTCGCGTTCCAGCCATTGCTGGAAACGGGTCAACCCGGCACCCGCGATGCGATCCGCGCGGGGGATCGACAAGATGTCGGGGGAAGACGGGCTCATGGCTTCCCTCCTGCTGTGCTTGCCATGGCGGTTTCTTGCAGGCGCACGACCCCGTCGCGCACCAGTTGGGCAATCTCCGGCGCACCGTAGCCCAGTTCGCCCAGCACCTGCCCGGTATGCTGCCCCAGCGCAGGAGGCGCCGGCATCTCACCGATCTTGCGCATGCCTGCAGCCAGCTGCGCCGGAAAAGGGATCAGCGGCAGCCCCGGCATCTCGGGGTGCTCCACGAAACGGGCGGCCAGCACCGGATCGGCCATGGCATCGGTCACCGTGTTCACCGGACCACAGGGAATATCGGCGGCCTCGAAGGCGACCACCCAGGCGGCGGCCGCACGGGTGATGAAAATCGCCTCCAGTTCAGCCAGCAGCGCCGGCCGGTTGGCAATGCGCACCGCATTGCGCTGGTAACGCGGATCGGTGAGCCACTCCAGCCGCTCGATGGCGGCGCAAAACCGCTTGAACGCACCCTCGTTCACCACCGACACGCTGAACCAGGCACCGTCGGAGCCTCGAAAGTGACGGCTCGGCACAGCAATCGGCAGGTTCACCGCACGAACCGGCTCGCGCTGCTCAACCGCATATTCACCCACCTTGCTCGCCATGAAATTGAACATGGTGTCCGCCAGTGACAACTCCACGCGCTGCCCCTGGCCGGTCTGCTGCCAATGCATCACTGCGGCCAGCACGCCCAGCGCGCCGCACATGCCGGACGCCACATCGATGATCGGCAAGCCGATACGAACCGGTGGATCGCCCTCTTCCCCACTGGCGTAGAAGGCCCCCGTCATGCCCTGCACCACGCTGTCGACCGAGGGTCTGAGCCGGTAGTCGCCCTGCTCACCGAAGGCGCTGACCATGTAGTACACCAGCGTCGGGTTGATTCGCCGCACCGCGTCGTAGGTCAGCGCATGTGTCTCGGCAAAGTCGGGGCGAAAGTTGTGCACCAGAACCTGGGCTTTTGAAATCAGCCGCTCCAGCACCGAGCGCCCGGCGGGGGTGCGTATGTCCAGCGCGATCGACTCCTTGCCCCGGTTGCAGGTCATGAAAGCGACGCTGGAGTCGCCATAAAACGGCGGGCCGAAATGCCGCCCCTCCTCGCCGGAGATGGACTCGACCTTGATGACGCGCGCGCCGAGGTCGGCCAGCACCATGGCCGCGTAAGGCCCGGCTATCAAGCGAGACAGATCGACGACGGTGATGCCACTCAGAATACCTTGCACGGCACCGCCCTTTTTTAGTTGCTGGCGCGTGAGCGGGTGCGGAAGGCCGCAATGCCGGCGCGATGCTCGGGCGTGTCTTCGAGCACCGCCATGTGCGAGGACACCATGTCCAGGTGCGTGGCGAGCGCCATGGTCTGGCTTTGGTAGACGGCGCGGCGAAAAAAGCGCACCGCCTGCTGCGGCTTGGCGGCAATGGTGCGCGCCATATCGTAGGTGGCGGTCATCAGTTCGGCATCGGGCACCACGCGATTGACCATGCCAATGCGTTCGGCCTCTTCCGCCCCCAACACGCGACCGGTCCAGAACAACTCAAGCGCGCGCGCGGTGCCTATCAGGCGCGGCAAGTACCAGGCACCGGCATCACCAGCCATCAGTCCGATGTTGATATAACTCTCGGCAAGCGTGGCCGAGCTGGCCATCAAACGGATATCGCACATCAAAGCCATGTCGCAGCCAGCGCCTCGCGCAGCGCCGTTGACAGCGGCAATGACCGGTTTTTCCATCCGCTCCAGCGTGAGCGCAATGCGATGCACGTGGCGGTACAGAAAATCCTTGCGTCCCATGCTGTCCATTTCGCTGAATTTGGCCATCTCCTCGAAATCGCCGCCGGCACAAAAAGCACGACCGGCACCGGTGACGACGATGACCTTGACGCGCTCATCAGCTTCGGCCTGCTCAAGTGCTGCGCGCCAAGCATCCACCATTTCAAGATCGAAGGCATTGAGCTGATCGGGCCGGTTGAGGGTCAGGGTCGCAATGCCGTCGGCATCAACCGCAAGCAAGATGGCAGGAACGACGGACATGGAAAACCTTTCTGACGGTGGGATGAACAAGGATCAAGGAACAAGGGCGACTGTCCGCGCCTGCCGGAAACCGGCTGGTTTCGATAAACGCCATGCGAACATATTGACAGAACGGTGGTTAGTTAGGACCACAAGCCGAAGCACGCCTTGCAAGCAGCCTGGTCACAGGCGCGGGCGTGTGTTGCACACCCCATGACCTTCCCGACACCTATCGTTCAATGTCCTCGTACAGGGAGCGATAGCTGTCACGCAGCGGATGCTTTTGAATCTTGCCGGTGGAGGTCATCGGCAAGGCATCGACGATGCGGATCGCCTTGGGCACCTCAAAGCCACCGAGATGCTCCTTGCAGTGGTTGATCAACCCGGCCTCGTCGGCCTGCGCCCCTGGCTTGAGCACCACGAAGGCGGTGACCGCCTCGATCCAGCGCGGGTGCGGCAAACCTACCGCCGCCACATTGGCCACCGCCGGGTGGCGCAGCAACGTGGCCTCGACCTTGATGGACGGCACGTTTTCGCCGCCGGTCTTGATCATGTCCTTCTTGCGGTCCCTGAACATCATCTGGCCATCGACCCACATGCCGAGGTCACCGGTGTGGTGCCAGCCGAAAGCGCGTGCCTCGGCGGTGGCTTCGGGATTTTTGTAGTAGCCCTCCATCACGTTCGGACCGCGGTGCACGATCTCGCCGACCTCGCCGGGGCCGAGCAGCTGGCCCGCGTCGTCCATCACCGCCGTGTCGTTGATCAATGCACTGACGCCCCAGTAGGAACCAAAGCGTTTAAGCTGCTCTTCCGGCCGGAAGGCCATGGTGAGCGGGTACATCTCGGTCTGACCGGTGGCCAATGAGTAATTCGGGCAGAACTCGGCGATCAGGCGGCGCAGCAGGGTCTCGGCCATGGGCGCCATGGCGTACACGCACATGCGCAGGCTCGACAGGTCGCGCCCCGGGCGCGAGGGATGATCGAGCATGGCCTGGTGCATCAGCGGCAAGCCCACCAGCAAGGTCACCCGTTCACGCTCGATGGCGTCGAGCATGGCGGCGGGTTCGAAAGCGCGCATCACAATCACCGTGCCGCCGCCCGCCAGCACACCGCACATCAGCGTGTGCTGGGCGCAATGAAAGAGGGGCAGCACGGCAATGTTCACGGCATCGCGCCACACCCCCAACTCAAGCGCGTTGTTCATCGCTGCCATCACCACCGACAAATGGCTTTGCATCACCCCCTTAGGGCGGCCGGTGGTTCCGCTGGTGTACATGATCTGGGCTACGTCGCGGTCATGAATTTCGACCTCGGACTCAGTGGCAGACTGCGCAGCAATCGCTGCAGCGAAGCTGCAGAAAGCCCCAGCCCCCTCGCCTTCCAGCACCCATCCGCGACCGGGCTGCGCCTCGATGGCTGCACGAAACTCCGGGCGCACCAGCAGAGCGGCATCCACCAGCAGGAAGCGCGCCTCAGAGTGGTCGATGATGTAGCGAACGTCATCCAGCCCCAGGCCGGTGTTGATCGGCACCCAGATCAGGCCGGCGCGATGGATGCCGAACATGGCCACCAGGAACTCAAGCGAGTTATTGCATAGCGTGGTCACGCGGTCACCTCGCACCAAGCCAGCGGCCAGCAAGGCATTGGCGCAGCGGGTCACGCGCTCATCGAGCTCACCGTAGCTCATGCTCTGATCGCCGAGCACGAACGCCGTCTTGGCGCGGTCTCGCGCTGCCGAGCGGCGCAGGAAGTCGCCGATGGCCACGCGGGCAATTGCGCCAGGGGATGGCACACCAGCGATGACGGAGGTTGATGGGTTCATGATCGATGTCTCCTACTTTTTGAATTGTTTGGCCCGTGCCGCCGACCATACTGCCAGGAACAAGCCTGGCCTCTGCTTTACCTCGGCATCCGCTGCGACCTATAACGCAGTCACCAATTCGGGCACCGCTGTGAACAGATCCGCCACCAGCCCATAGTCGGCCACCTGGAAGATCGGCGCTTCGGCGTCCTTGTTGATCGCAACGATCACCTTGCTGTCCTTCATGCCGGCCAGGTGTTGGATGGCGCCCGAGATGCCGACCGCCACGTACAACTGGGGTGCCACGATCTTGCCGGTCTGGCCGACCTGGTAGTCGTTGGGCGCGTAGCCGGCGTCGACGGCGGCGCGCGAGGCGCCGATCGCCGCGCCAAGCTTGTCGGCCAGCGGCTCCAGCACGGCGTGAAACTTGTCGGCCGCGCCCAGTCCGCGTCCGCCCGATACGATGACCGTTGCAGCGGCGAGTTCCGGGCGCTCCAGCTTCACCACCTCACGCCCGACCAGGGTGGTCAAGCCGAGATCGCCAGCCGCGTCCAGCGTCTCGACCGCTGCCGTGCCGCCCGAACCGACCGGGTCGAAGGCGGTGGTGCGAATGCTCAGCACCTTGATGGCATCCTTTGATTGCACGCGGGCCAGCGCGTTGCCGGCATAGAACGGGCGCAGGAAGGTGTCGGGCGACTCGATCGCGATCACGTCCGACACCTGGGAGGCGTCCAGCAAGGCCGCCACGCGCGGCAGCACGTTCTTGCCAAAGGCCGTCGCCGGTGCCAGCACATGGGTGTAGCCCGCATCGGCGCGCACGCGTGAGCGCACCAGCTCGGCCAGGCTCTCGGCCATATGGGCCTCGTAGTGCGCCGCGTCGGCGTGCAGCACCTTGGTGACACCCGCGACCGCCGCCGCAGCGTGGGCAACGGCCGCACAGTTGCTGCCCGCCACCAGCACATGGATGTCGCCGCCGATGCGCGTGGCCGCGGCAATCGTGTTCAGCGTGGCCGCTTTGAGTACGGCGTTGTCGTGTTCCGCAATGATCAGGGTTGTCATCAGATCACCTTCGCTTCTTCTTTGAGTCGTTTGACGAGTTCGGCCGGGTCGGCCACCTTGATGCCGGCCTTGCGGGTCGGCGGCTCGCTGACGTGCAGGGTCACGGTGCGCGGCGCGATGTCGATGCCGAGCTCGGCCGCCTTGATCACCTCCAGCGGCTTTTTCTTGGCCTTCATGATGTTGGGCAGCGTGATGAAGCGCGGCTCGTTCAGACGCAGGTCGGTCGTGATCACGGCCGGCAGCTTCATGGCCAGGGTTTCCAGGCCGCCGTCGATCTCGCGCGTGATGGTGGCGGTGTCGCCGCTGATCTGCACCCTGGAGGCGAAGCTGGCCTGGGCCCAGCCCATCAGCGCGCCAAACATCTGGCCGGTCTGGCCGGCGTCGTCATCAATGGCCTGCTTGCCGAAGATGGCGAACTGCACGCCTTCTTTGGTGGCCACGTGCTGCATCAGTTTGGCCACCGCCAGCGGTTCCAGCCCGGCGTCGGCTTCGATCAGCACGGCGCGATCGGCGCCGATGGCCATCGCACTGCGCAGCGTCTCCTGGCAAGCGCTTGGGCCGCAGGACACGACGATCACTTCCGAGGCGACACCGGCCTCCCTGAGACGGACTGCTTCTTCGCAGGCGATCTCGTCGAACGGGTTCATGGACAACTTCTGGTTCGCGAGATCGACTCCCGAACCGTCGGACTTGACGCGGGCCTTGACGTTGTAGTCCAGCACCCGCTTGACAGCGACCAATATCTTCACTTTATCTCCATGTGATTTAAAAAATAAACAATTCAAGAACGGCAAGAACGAAGCCCGAAGCCGGCCCCTTCAATCCCGGCTCACTCCCACTTCCAGTCCTTGTACGTCTCGCGCAACTTGGTCTTGAGGAACTTGCCGGTCGAAGTACGCGGGATTTCATTCACGAAAGCGAAACCTTCGGGCAACTGCCACTTGGCGAACGTCTTGGCCAGATGATCGCGAATCTCATCCCCAGTGGCACTCATGCCAGGGCGCAACACCACCACCGCCAGCGGCCGCTCGGCCCAGCGCGGGTGCGGCACTGCGATCACGGACGCCTCCAGCACAGCCGGATGCCCCATCACGGCGTTTTCCAGATCGACCGAACTAATCCATTCGCCGCCCGACTTGATCAAATCCTTGGTGCGATCGGTCAACTGCAGGAAACCCTCGGAGTCGATGCAGCCGACATCACCTGTGCGCAGCCAGCCATCGGCAGTGAAGCTGCTTTCGTTGATGGGCAGATCGTGATAGGAGCCGGTAATCCATGGCCCACGCACCTGAATCTCGCCGACCGACCGCCCATCCCACGGTACTTCACCGTTGTCGCCGACCAGACGAATCTCAACCAATGGCGCGGCCATGCCCTGCTTGATACGGAAGGCATATTGCTCTTCCTTGGGCAGTGCCCGCATGGAGGGTTTGAGCGAGGACACGGTACCCAGCGGCGAAGTCTCGGTCATGCCCCAGGCAGTGCCAACTTCAAGACCAAACTCATCGAAGCCACGGAACAAGGATTCGGGCGCCGCAGAGCCGCCCACCATCATGCGCATGCCAGGCACCAGGTCGTACTTGCCCGGGTTTGCGCGCAGCGTCTGCAGCAGCGACAACCAGATGGTGGGCACACCACCGGTGACGGTGACCCGCTCGCGCTGGTACAAGTCGAGCAGCGATTCTGAGTCGAGGTGCGGGCCGGGAAACACCTGCTTGGCACCGACGAAGGTTGAGACGAATGGCAAACCCCATGCGTTGGCGTGGAACATTGGCACCACCGGCAGCACTGTGTCAGTACCCGACACGTTGATCCCCCCTGGCAGTGCCGCCACGAGCGTGTGCAGCACGGTGGAGCGGTGCGAATAGACGACACCCTTGGGGCTGCCCGTGGTGCCCGAGGTGTAGCACATGCCGCAGGGCGCGTTTTCATCGACTTCAACACATTTGAAGTCATCAGTCGCTCCACCGATGAAGCCTTCATAGTCCTCGTACCCCTGCGGCACCGGCTTGCCTGTCAGCGGCACCACAATGATGCGCTCGAAGTTGACATCCTTGGCAAACTGCGCCAGCAACGGCAGCAAAACATCGTCGACGATCAGGAAACGGTCCTTGGCGTGGTTGACGATGAACGCAATGTCGTGCGGGAACAGGCGCAGGTTGAGGTTGTGCATCACCGCGCCGGCCGCCGGAATGCCGAAGTAGCACTCGAGGTGGGCGTAATGGTTCCACATCAGGGTTGCGACCCGGTCACCGGGCTGGATGCCGGCCTTGACCAGCGCCTCGGCCAGACCCTTGGCCCGACGGTGGAAGTCGGCGTAGGTATGGCGATGCAGGGACTTGTCGGGCATCCTCGATACGATCTCCACCTTCGGGTGGTACAGCTTGGCCCGCTCCAGGAAATGATTGAGCGAGAGCGGCACTTGCATCATGGTCGATTTCATATTCAGCTTTCAACTCCAAAAAAATTGTCACTACAGACTCAACGAAAAACCAGAAATCAACTCCCTACCCCCGATGGGGTAACGGCTGACTTCGCGCTGCGCCTTGCGCGCCCGATGCCGCCACGCGAGGAAACAGCATCGAAAACATACGCTCCGCCAGCACATCCAGGTCCAGTCGCCCGGATGGTCGGTACCACTGCGCCGTCCAGTTGAGGGCACCAAGCACCGTCTGGCGCACCAGCACGGCATCGGCGTCAACCAGGCCCAGAGCCGCAGCCTCATTGATCGGCGCCATCCACAAGGCCTCGTAGGCGTCACGCAATGTCATCACCCGGGTCTGGGCGGTCGGCGAAAGGCTGCGCCACTCGTAGAGCAGCACGGTCATCGCGTCGAGCCGCGGACCCAGCAAGGCCTTCAGGTGGCTGCGCACCATCGACAACAGTCGCTCGGGCAAGCGAGCCTCGCCGACCAGCCCGTCGCGCACCGACTGCATGATGTCGCGAACGCCCTCCTCCATGATCGCCACCAGCAGTTCCTCCTTGGTGGCGAAGTGATAGAAAAGCGAGCCCGAAGTCATGCCCAACGCCTGGGCAATCTCGCGCACCGAGGTGCGCTCGTACCCCCGGCGCCGGAACTGGCTCGCCGCAGTCGCCAAAATCGTGTCTTTTCGCCCGTTGTCACGCACCTTTATCATGACATATGCTATACCATCTAACAAGCGTTTGGTCGATATACTGGTTCTTGTTCATCGTGTGTTCGGCGCTTCTGGCGCCCGCCTGCGGAAATGAGCTACCAGTGCAAGCCTCGACCATGCCAGTGTCACAGTGTCAATCGGACTTCAAGGACAGACCCATGCTCAACCGCACCATCTTCGGTGAAGAACACGAACTCTTTCGGGACCAGGCCCGCCGCTTTCTGGAAGAAGAAGTCATTCCCCATCACGCCGGCTGGGAAGCCGATGGTATCGTGCCGCGCGCCGTCTGGAGCAAGGCCGGCGCCGCAGGCCTGCTGTGTCCGGCCATTCCCGAAGCCTACGGCGGCGGTGGCGGCACACGCCTGCACAGTGCTGTGCTGATTGAAGAAGTAGCGCGCGCCGGCACGAGCGGGATCGGCTTCGGCCTGCACTCCGACATCGTGGCGCCCTACATCCTGGCCTACGGCACCGAGGAGCAAAAGCACAGCTGGCTGCCGAAAATGGCCACCGGCGAGGTCATTGGCGCCATCGCCATGACCGAGCCGGGCGCAGGAAGCGACCTGCAAAACGTGCGCACCAGCGCCGTGCGCGACGGCGATGAACTGGTGATCAATGGTCAAAAGACCTTCATCACCAACGGCCAGAACGCCGACCTGGTGATCGTCGTCGTCAAGACCGACCCGACGCAAGGCGCCAAGGGCACCTCGCTGGTGCTGGTCGAGACCAATCGCCACGGCTTCACGCGCGGGCGCAACCTCGAAAAAATCGGCATGAAGGCGCAGGACACCTCGGAACTCTTCTTCGACGGCGTGCGCGTGCCGGTCAGCAACATCCTCGGTGGCGAGGGTAAGGGATTTTTCCTGCTGATGCAGGAGCTGGCCTGGGAGCGCATGCAGATCGCCGTCGGCGCGGTGGCGGGCGCTGAGGCCGCACTGCAGTGGACCATCGATTACACAAAGGATCGCAAGGCCTTCGGCCAGCGCGTGATCGATTTCCAGCACAACCGATTCAAGCTCGCCGAAATGAAAACCGAAGTGCAGGTCGCACAGGTCTTTGTCGACCGCCTGATCGGCCTGCTGATGGACGGTCAGCTTGATGCTGCCACTGCGGCGATGGCCAAGTACTGGACTACCGACCTGCACTGCAAGGTGATCGACCAATGCCTGCAGATGTTCGGCGGCTTCGGCTACATGTGGGAGTACCCGATTGCCCGCGCCTATGCGGATGCACGCGTCGCGCGCATCTACGGCGGCACCAACGAGATCATGAAGGAAATCATCAGCCGTACGCTGTAGATTGACGCCCCACCCCGCCCCCAGCCGCTCTTTTGCCTCCACCGATTGAAAAAAGGAAACCCACCATGACCGACGCATTCATTTTTGATGCCGTGCGCACGCCGCGCGGCAAGGGCCGCAGTTCAGGTGCTTTGCACGGCACCACGCCCATCAGCCTGGCCATCACGGCGCTGCAGGCGCTACGCGACCGCAACACCCTGGACACCGCCTTCGTGGACGATATCATCCTCGGCTGTGTCGAGCCCGCCGGTGAGCAAGGCGCCGACATCGCGCGCGTCGCCGCCATTGCCGCCGGGTTCCACGAGAGCGTGGCCGGCGTGCAGGTCAACCGCTTTTGCGCCTCGGGGCTCGAGGCCTGCAACATGGCCGCCGCCAAGGTGATGTCGGGCCAGTCGCCGCTGGTCATCGGCGGCGGTGTCGAGAGCATGAGCCGCGTGCCCATGGGAACCAGCGGCGGGGCTTGGGCGACTGACCCGGCAGTGGCAATTCCGACCTATTTCGTGCCGCAGGGCATTTCCGCCGATCTGATCGCCACCCTCTACGGTCACAGCCGCAACGATGTTGACAGCTACGCGGTCGAAAGCCAGCGCCGCGCCGCCTTGGCCTGGGCCGAAGGCCGCTTTGCCAAATCGATCGTGCCGGTCAGGGACGTGAATGGCTGCATCGTGCTGGATCGCGACGAACACATGCGCGCCGACACCACGCTGGCGTCGCTGGCCAAGCTGGAGCCGGCCTTCAAGGTGCAAGGTGAACAATACGGTTTCGATGCGGTGGCGATGCAGCGCTACCCGGAAGTCGAGCGCATGACGCACATCCACCACGCCGGCAACTCCTCGGGCATTGTGGACGGCGCCTCCGCGGTGCTGATCGGCAACGCCGAGATCGGCAAACGGCTGGGCCTGAAAGCCCGTGCCCGCATCCGCTCGTTCGCATCCATCGGCAGCGAACCCACCATCATGCTGACCGGCCCCTCCTACTCGGCGGAAAAAGCACTCAAGCTGGCCGGCATGAAAGCCAGCGACATCGACCTCTACGAACTGAACGAGGCCTTCGCCTCGGTCGTGCTGCGTTTCATGGAAGTGATGAACGTCCCGCACGACAAGATGAACGTCAACGGCGGCGCCATCGCCATGGGGCACCCGCTGGGCGCCACCGGCGGCATGATCCTGGGCACCGTGCTTGACGAACTCGAGCGCCGCAACCTCTCCACCGGCCTGATCACGCTGTGCGTGGGCGCCGGCATGGGTACCGCCACCATCATCGAGCGCGTCTGAAGCCCCGGCCCGACGCGAACCTCCTCACAGACCTGGACCAACACCATGACTATTGACTACAAGCTGGATGCCGACGGCATCGCCACCATCACCTGGGCCATGCAGGACGTGCCGATGAACGTCCTCAACGGGCAATCCATTCCCGCCTTCACCGAGGCCGTGCGCAAGGCCGTCGCGGACGCATCCGTCAAGGGCGTGATCGTCACTTCGTCCAAGCCCGAATTCATTGCCGGGGCCGACCTCAACATGATGCTCGCCATCACCGACGTGGCCGGCATGATGGACTTTGTCACCCAACTGCACGTCCTGATGCGCGGCATCGAAAAAGGCGGCAAACCTTTTGTCGCCGCCCTCAATGGCACCACGCTTGGCGGCGGCTATGAAGTTGCGCTGGCCTGCCACCGCCGCATCGCCGCCGACAACCCCAAGGCCCTCATCGGCCTGCCCGAGGTGGCGATCGGCCTGCTGCCCGGCGGCGGCGGCACGCAGCGCCTGCCGCGCATGATCGGCATCCGCAACGCCCTGCCCCTGCTGCTCGAGGGCAAAAAGCTCGCACCCAAAAAAGCCCTGGAAGCCGGCCTGATCGATGAGGTCGTGCCGGCCGACCAGCTGCTGGCCCGCGCCAAACAGTGGCTGCTGACTGACGGTGCCGCGGCGGCCGTGCAACCCTGGGATCGCAAGGGCTTCAAACTGCCCGGCGGCACCGTGCAGAGCCCCATGGGCTACGACACTTTCGCCGCCAGCAACGCCATGCTGCGCGCCAAGACCTTTGGCAACTACCCGGCGCCCGAGGCCATTTTGAGCTGCGTCTACAACGGCTGCCAAGTCGATCTCGACACCGGCTGCAAGGTGGAGATGCGCGAGTTCGTCAAACTCACGACCGGCAAACAGGCCAAGAACATGATCCGCTCGCTGTTCTTCGGCATCGGTGACGCCAGCAAGCTCGCTTCGCGGCCCAAAGATGTTGCCAAGGCCAGCTACCGCAAGGTCGGCATCCTGGGTGCCGGCATGATGGGCGCGGGCATTGCCTTCGCCGCTGCCGAGGTCGGCATGGAAGTCGTGCTGCTCGACAGCAGTGCCGAGGGCGCCGCCAAGGGCAAAGCCTACAGCGAGAATCTGTGGAACAAGCGCGTGGCGACCAAGCGCATGACCGAGGCCGAGCGCGATGCCAAACTCGCCCTGATCAAGCCGACCATCAACTTTTCCGACCTGACCGGCTGCGACATCGTGGTCGAGGCCGTATTCGAAGACCGCGCCATCAAGGCCGACGTGACGCGCAAGGCCGAGGCGGTCATCGCCAGCAGCGCCATCTTCGCCTCCAATACCTCCACCCTACCAATCAGCGGGCTGGCCGAGGCCTCGGCGCGCCCGGCCAACTTCATCGGACTGCACTTTTTCTCGCCGGTGGACAAGATGCCGCTGGTCGAGATCATCCGTGGCAAAGCCACCAGCGACGATTGCCTGGCGCGCGCCATGGACTTCGTCAAGGCGATCCGCAAGACGCCCATCGTTGTCAACGACAGCCGCGGCTTCTACACCAGCCGCGTGTTCTCCACCTATGTTGGCGAGGGCCTGGCACTGCTGGCCGAAGGCGTGAAACCAGCCCTGATCGACAACGCCGGGCGCATGACCGGCATGCCGGTGGGGCCGCTGGCGCTGGCCGACGAAGTCTCGCTCGAACTAATGGCGCGCATCCGCAAACAGACCGCCGCCGACCTCGGCGCGGCCTACCAGCGCAGCGCCATCGACGACGTTTGCGACCGTATGGTGGACAAGTTGGGCCGGCTGGGCAAAAAGGTCGGCAAAGGCTTCTACGACTACCCGCAAGACGGCCCCAAACAGCTATGGGCGGGCCTGGCGCAAGAGTTTGCGCCAGCAGCCACGCAACCCACGGTGGAAGAAGTCAGGCAGCGCCTGATGTTCATCCAGTCGGTTGAGACCGCACGCTGCCTCGAAGAGAAAGTGCTGCTGTCGCCCATTGATGCCGATGTCGGTGCCATCCTGGGCTGGGGCTTCCCGGCTTACCTGGGCGGCCCGATCGGCCAGATCCACAGCCTGGGGGTGGCCGCCTTTGTCAAGGCCTGCGAGACCCTGGCCGAGCGGCACGGTGCGCGCTTTGCGCCGCCGCAACTGCTGCGCCGCATGGCCGATCAGGGTGAACGTTTTTACGACCTGTAAGAACGTACTCACGATCTAAGCAGGCCTGCTACCCCATTCGTTCACTGCGACCTTTCAGTTCAGCGAGAACCGCCCATGCCCGCCATTCAAAGTCAAGTCGATCCGCAGTCAGAGAGCTTCCGTCGCGAGCGCGCACAGATGCTCGCGCTGATCGACAGTTTCCGCACGCTCGAAGACCGTGTACGCAACACATCGAACAGCCAGGAAGCCAAGTTCCGCGCCCGCAAGCAGCTGCTGCCGCGCGAGCGCATCGCGCTGCTGCTCGACCGCGGCTCGTCATGGCTGGAGTTCTCGACCCTGGCCGGCTTCAGGATGCACGATGACGACGGCGAGAAGAACGTGCTGGGCGGCGGGATCATCTGCGGCATCGGGGTGGTGTCGGGCATCCGCTGCATGGTGATCGCCTCCGATAGCGCGATCAAGGGCGGCACCATCACACCAATGGGCATGAAGAAGAGCCTGCGCGCCGAAGCCATCGCACTGGAGAACAAACTGCCAGTGGTGCGACTGGTCGAGTCCGGCGGCGCCAACCTGATGCATGTGGGCGAGGTGTTCATTGAAGGCGGCCGCGGCTTTGCCAACCAGGCGCGGCTATCGGCCAGGGGCATTCCGCAGGTCTGCGTGATGCACGGCCACTCAACCGCCGGCGGCGCCTACCTGCCGGGCATGTCCGACTATGTGATCATGGTGCGCGGACGAGCCAAGGCTTTCCTGGCCGGCCCACCCTTGCTAAAAGCCGCCACCGGCGAAATCGCCACCGACGAAGAGCTGGGCGGCGCCGAGATGCACTGTTCGATGTCGGGCGTGGCCGAGTACTTGGCCGAGGACGATGCCGACGGCATCCGCATCGCGCGCGACATCTTGGCGCGGCTGCCCTGGAACGACCGCTTGCCGATGCGCGCGGTGAAGACCTGGAAAGAGCCGCGTTATCCGGTCGAGCAACTGGCCGGCGTCGTGCCCACCGACTTCCGCCAGCCCTATGACATGCGCGAGATGCTGGCACGGCTGATCGACGACTCCGACTTCCTTGAATTCAAGCCGCTGTATGGCTCCAGCACCGTGTGCGGCCACGGCGCCATCGAGGGACACCCATGCGGCTTCATCGGCAACAACGGCCCCATCGATCCGCAAGGCGCCACCAAGGCGACCCAGTTCATCCAGTTGTGCTGCCAGTCGGGCACCCCGATCGTCTACCTGCAGAACACCACCGGCTTCATGGTCGGCAAGGATGTGGAGCAGGTCGGCATGATCAAGCATGGCGCCAAGATGATCCAGGCCGTGGCCAATGCCACCGTGCCGCAAATCACCGTGATGACCGGTGCCTCCTTCGGTGCCGGCAACTACGGCATGTGTGGCCGTGCCTACGATCCGCGCTTCGTGTTCTCCTGGCCCAACGCGCGGGTGGCTGTGATGGGCGGCGAGCAGGCCGCGACCGTGATGCGCATAGTCACCGAAGAAAAATTTGCCCGCACCGGCAAGGAGCCATCCGCCGAAACCATGGCCACCATGAAAAGCGAGATCCTGGCACGTTTTGACCTCGAATCGCATTCGCTGTTTGCCACCGCGCGCCTGTGGGACGACGGCATCATCGACCCGCGCGACACCCGCCGCGCGCTCGCCACCACCCTGGCGGTGTGTCGCGAAGCCGCGTTGCGGCCACTGAACCAGAACACCTTTGGCGTGGCACGGATGTGAGAACCCCGATGAACTTCACCAAAATCCTGATTGCCAACCGCGGCGACCAGCCGACGCCAGTCGGCGCAGCGGCAAAGCCACATCGCATGGCACGCACAGCGTGCGCAGGGGATTTTTCCGCGGGAGCTGAGCATGTTTAAAAAAATCCTGATCGCCAACCGCGGAGAAATCGCCTGCCGGATCATCCGCACAGCCCAGGCCCTGGGCTACCGCACGGTGGCCGTTTACAGCGAAGCCGATGCGCGGGCGCTGCATGTCGCCCTGGCCGACGAGGCCGTGTGCATCGGCCCGGCGCCGGTACGCGAGAGCTACCTCAACGTTGCGGCGCTGCTGGCGGCGGCGCGCAGCACAGGCGCCGACGCGGTACACCCCGGCTACGGCTTCCTGTCCGAGAACGACGGCTTTGCGCAGGCTTGCCTGGACGCCGGGCTGGTGTTCATCGGCCCGGACCCGCAGGCCATCCTGAAAATGGGCAACAAGGCCGGCGCCAAACGCCTGATGCTGGCGGCGGGCGTGCCCTGCGTGCCGGGCTATCAGGGCACCGACCAATCCGATGCCACGCTGCTCACGAAAGCTGCCGAGATCGGTTTCCCGATCATGGTCAAGGCGGCGGCGGGCGGCGGCGGGCGCGGCATGCGGCTGGTCGAACACCCGCAAGACCTGGCGGTCGCCCTGGTCAGCGCCCGCTCGGAAGCCGGCAACGCCTTCGGCAGCGAAGAGCTCATCCTGGAGCGCGCGGTGATGGAGCCGCGCCACGTCGAAATCCAGGTCTTCGGCGACCAGCACGGCCACATCATCCACCTGGGCGAACGCGACTGCTCGATCCAGCGCCGGCACCAGAAGGTATTCGAAGAAGCGCCCTCCCCGGCGGTCACGCCCGAGCTGCGCGCGCAAATGGGCGCGGCGGCGGTGGCGGCGGCGCGCACCGTGAACTACGTCGGCGCCGGCACGGTCGAGTTTCTGCTCGATCGCGAAGGGCGTTTCTACTTTCTGGAGATGAACACACGGCTGCAGGTCGAACACCCGGTGACCGAGTGCATCACCGGACTGGACCTGGTGGCCTGGCAGATCGCCGTGGCCCGTGGCGAGCCCTTGCCGCTGACGCAGGAGCAAGTGCAATTGAACGGGCACGCGATCGAAGTGCGCCTGTATGCCGAAGACCCGTACGCGGGCTTCCTGCCGCAAAGTGGCGATGTTGCGCTCTGGAGCCCGCCCACGGGCGAAGGCGTGCGCGTTGACCACGGCCTGGCATCGGGTCAGACCGTGAGCCCTCACTACGATCCGATGATCGCCAAGATCATTGCACACGGCGCCACCCGCGACGAAGCCCGGCGACGCCTGATCGGTGCGCTGCAACGCACCCGCCTGCTCGGTCTGCCCCACAACCGTGCCTTCCTCGAAGCCGTGGCCAGCCACCCGGCCTTCGCCGCTGGCGAAACGACCACGGCCTTCATCGCCCAGCACTTCGGCGCTGCGGCGCTGGTGCGGCCCCAGCCCGACTCGCTGGCGCTGGCGCTGGCCGGCACGCTGTGGTTTGAAGCCAGCGCCACGCCGGTCGCAGCCGCGCCCTGGCGCTCCAGCGGACCGGCACGCTGGCCGATGCTGATCGGCGAGGGCGAACACCGACATGCCGTGCACATCACGGTCACTGGCGCCCACCGCTACACGCTCGAAGTGGGCGCGGCGCTGCACCACGTCACCCTCAGCGGGCGTCAAGGCGAGTGCCTGCACCTGATCGCCGATGGCGTGCAACAGCACGCGGCTGCGGTGTTTGCCGGCGGCGTGTTGCACCTGGAACTGGGCGACCTGAGCGCCAGCTTTGAAGACCTGACCTATGACCCACCGGCCGCAGCTGCAGGCAGCGCGGAGTCACGTGTGCTCGCCCCCATGAATGGACGGGTACTGGCCGTTGACGTCCAACCTGGCGACACCGTCACCAAGGGGCAACGCCTGGTGGTGCTCGAAGCCATGAAGATGGAGCACCAACTGCTGGTCCGTCGCGACGGCGTGGTGGACCAAGTGGCGGTGCGCGCTGGCGACCAGGTGGCCACGCGCGCCTTGTTGGTGTCGCTGGTCGAGCAGCCTGATTGAGGCGCGCACCGCCCTGCACGCACGACACCCGCCACACCCACGAGGAGTAATACCCATGCCTGCCGAAACCCTGCCTGCCAAGAGTCCCTTCTATACGCCCGAGCACCTGGCGTTCCGCGACGCGATGCGCCGCTTCGTCGCCCGAGAAATCAGTCCGCACGTGGATGCCTGGGACGAAGCCGAGTCCTTTCCTGTCGATCTGTACCGCAAGGCGGCCGAAATCGGCCTGCTGGGCCTGGGTTTTCCGCAAAGCCATGGCGGCAACGACGGCGACCTGTTCATGACCATCATCGCCGCGCAGGAACTGGCGCGTTGCGGTGCTGGCGGTGTGCTGGCGAGTCTGCTGTCGCACACCATCGGCTGCCCGCCAATCGTCAACGTGGGCAGCGAGGCGCTCCAGCAGCGCGTCTTGCCGCCGGTGCTGCGGGGCGAGAAGATCAGCGCACTCGGCATCACCGAACCCTCCGGCGGTTCGGACGTGGCCAACCTCAAGACCACGGCGCGCCGGGATGGTGACCACTACGTCGTCAACGGCTCGAAAACCTTCATCACCTCCGGCATGCGCGCCGACTTCTACACCGTGGCGGTGCGCACCGGCGGGCCGGGGCCGGGCGGCGTGTCGCTGCTGCTGATCGAGAAAGGCACGCCCGGCTTTACGCAAACGCCCTTGAGAAAAATGGGCTGGTGGTGCTCCGACACCGCCACCCTGTATTTCGACAACTGCCGCGTGCCGGTGGAGAACCTGGTGGGGGTGGAAAACCAGGGCTTCAAAGCCATCATGAAGAATTTCAACCGCGAGCGCATCTTTCTCGCCGCCGGCGCCAACGGTTTTGCCCGTGTCTGCCTGGACGAGGCGCTGGCCTGGTCGCGTGAGCGCGAGATGTTTGGCGGCAAGTTGATCGACCAGCAGGTCACCCGCCACAAACTCGCCGACATGGCCATGCGCGTCGAGGCGACCCAGGCCATGCTGGAATTGCTCGCCTGGCGCGTCGAACAGGGCGACACGCCGGTGGGCGAAATCTGCCTGCTGAAAAACCAGGCCACCCAGACCATGGCCTATTGCGCCAGCGAGGCGGTGCAACTGCACGGCGGCGCCGGTTTCATGCGCGGCGTCAAGGTGGAGCGCATTTACCGCGAAGTCAAGGTCAACGCCATCGGTGGCGGCGCCGAAGAAGTGATGCGCGACCTGGCGGCGCGACAGCTCGGGTTTTACGCCTGATCTGGATGGACCTATGAGCCGCTCTCAATCCCCTGAGCAACCCAAGTCGGACCCGGCGCTGCCCGAGGCCATGCGCCTGGCCCTGGCGAACGCGCCAGCGCCTGACTGCACGCACGGCTTCCCCCGCGCCTGGTGGCGCCACCTCGGCGCCAGTGGCCTGCTCGGCGTGGGCTTCGACAGCGACGGTGGGGCGCCCGTAGCGGACTCCGCGCTGGTCAGCGCGCTGGCCGGCATCGTCGCCCGGGAATCCGCCAGTCTGGGGCTGGGCATGTCGTGGATGATGCAGCAAATGCTGGCGCGCTTCGTGCTGTCGCCGAATCTGCGCAGCGACCGGCATCGTGCGCTGCTGCAATCCATGGCGGTCGGCGACACCCTGCTGGCACTCGCGATCTCCGAGCCCGGCACCGGCGCACACCCCAAACACCTGAGCTGCCGGGCGGTACGGGACGGCGACGACTGGCTTCTTGACGGCCACAAGGCCTTCGTCAGCAACGGCCCTGCCGCCGATGCCATCATCGTGCTGGCCGTCAGCGGCGAAAAAGAAGGGCGCAAGCGCTTCGATGCTTTCGTCGTTGAGGCCAACACACCGGGCCTGACCCGCGAACTGGACGACAAAGTGCGCGGACTGGCGCCGCTGGGCCATTGCGGCCTGCGCCTGGTCGGCTGCCGGGTGCCGGAAAGCCAGCGCCTGGGCGAGCCTGGACAGGCTTTCGACACCATCGCTCGGCCGCTGCGCGCGATCGAAGACGCGCTGCTGCTGGGCCCGATGCTCGGCGCCATGCAAGCCGAGCTGGATACCCTGGCACGCTGGTTTCGCCATGCAGCCCGCACGCCGGCTTTGACCCGGGAGCTGGGTGGCTTGCAACTCGAACTCGACGCCCTCTCGCCCGTGGCACGCCATGCCGCCCAGCACCTGGACCAGCACGGGCCCGACGAGGCGCTGGCGGCGTTCAACCTGGGCGCGCGCCGCCTGTTTGATCGCTGGCAAGGCGCCTGTGAATCCTTTGCCGCAGCCCTGGACGACCATGAACCGGCCCTGCTCACCCTGGCGCGCGACCTGCGCCTGGTGCAGGGCATCGCCCGCAGCATCGCCGAATCCCGGCAATTCCAGGCCGGAGAAACCCTTTTGGAATCAACGACAACCCATGAAAACACTGCACCAAGCCCACTTTGATTCCGTTGACCGAGTCTCCAAAGCCTTCGCCTCGGTCGACTACATCGCCAGCCGCGAAATCGCCACCTCGGTCTACCTGGGCTTCAACCTGGAAAAGCCGATCCTGGTCGAAGGCCCGGCCGGCGTCGGCAAGACCGAACTGGCCAAGGGCATGGCCGAGATTCTCGACGTGCCCCTGATCCGCATGCAGTGTTACGAAGGCCTGGACGAATCCAAGGCTTTGTACGAGTGGAAATACGGCAAGCAATTGCTCTACACGCAACTGCTCAAGGACAAGCTGGGCGAGATGATGCAGGGCGCCGTCGGCCTGGCCGCCTCCATGGACAAGCTGCATGCGCACGACGACCTGTTTTTCAGCGAGCATTTCCTCGAACCGCGCCCGCTCTACCAGGCCTTGCACCAGGAGCGCGGCTGCGTGCTGCTGATCGACGAGATCGACAAGTCCGACCCCGAATTCGAGGCCTTCCTGCTCGAAGTGCTGTCCGACTTCCAGGTCTCGGTACCCGAACTCGGCACCATCAAGGCCAAGGTCAAGCCCCTCGTCTTTCTCACCAGCAACAACACGCGCGAAATGAGCGACGCGCTCAAGCGCCGCTGCCTGCACCTGCACATCTCCTTCCCCGAAGCCGCGCTGGAGCGGCGCATCCTGGAGCGGCGCGTGCCCGGCCTGTCGGCAACACTGAACCGGGAGCTGGTGGCCTTCATCCAGGCGGTGCGCCAGTTGGACCTGAAAAAACTGCCCTCGGTCAGCGAAACCATCGACTGGGCCAAGACGCTGCTGCTGCTGCACGCCGAACACCTGAACCTGGACGTGGTGCGCGACACGCTCAATGTCTTCCTCAAGTTCGAGCAAGACATCGCCACCGCCAACGCGCAGATGTCCACCCTGCTGCAACAAGCGCGCAAGGATGCGGAGAGTCCCCGTGCAAGCCACGCTTGAAGACTTTTTCAAGGCGCTGCGCGGCAGCGACCTTGAAATCCATCTCAACGCCCAGGTCGATGCGGCGCGTGCCGTCGAACTGGTGGGTTGGAGCGACCGCGCCCTGCTCAAGAGCGCGCTGGGCACCACGCTGGCCAAGACCACGGTCGACCGCGCCCTGTTCGACGAGGCCTTTGACCATTTCTTTCGTTTCAGCTCTTTTGAAAACCTGGCAGCCCCTGGCGGCGCGGTCCGGCCCGGCGTCCAACCCGGCGCCGACGCCACACCAGCGCAGGACCCGCCCGAGCAAAGCCCCAAAAACCAGACAGCCACCGGCTCCGGCGGGCCGGGCGGTTGCCAGGGCAGCGGTGGCCAGGCCTTGTCGCAGTTGTTGCTGTCGGGCGACTCGGCGGCGCTGGCCAAGCGCATGCAGGAAGCCGCGCGCGAGGTGGGCCTGACCGACATCTGGTTCTTCACGCAAAAGGGTTTTTACACCCAGAAGATCCAGCAGGCCATGGGCCTGGAACTGCTGGACCGCGAAATCTCTGACGCCAAACGCCAGACGCTGGCGCCCGAGCGCGCCAAGGAGCTTGAACTGGCGCGCAAGAAATTGTTCGAGGAGGTTCGCAATTTTGTCGAACGCAAACTCGCGCTCTTCGGCACGGCCCCGACGCGCCAGTTGCACGACGACTTCCTGCAAACGCAAAAGCTCTCCAACATCGAAAAGCGCGATTTCGCGCGCATGCACGTCATCGTCAGCAAAATCGCCAAGCGGCTGGCTGATCGCCACTCGCGGCGCAAGAAGCAGCGGGTGCGCGGCCAGCTCGACTTCCGCAAGACCCTGCGCAAGAACGCGGCCTACGACGGCGTGATGTTCGAGACCTTCTGGCGCTCCAAGGTGGTGGACCGGCCACGCGTGGTGGCCATTTGCGACGTCAGCGGCTCGGTGCGCCAGTACGCGCGCTTTCTGCTGCTGTTCCTGCACAGCCTGGGCGAGCAGGTCAGCGACGTGCGCAGTTTCGCCTTCACCAACCACCTGGTGGACGTGAGCGACACCTTCGAGCTGCTGCCGGTCGAGCAAGCGGTCGACAAAGTGATGCAGGCCGTGGGCGGCAGCGGCACCGACTACGGTCAAACCCTGCTCGATATTGAAGAACAATTGCTGGGCGACATCGACCGCCGCACCACGGTGCTGATCCTGGGCGACGCGCGCAACAACCGCGGCGAGGCGCATGTCGAGGTCATGAAGCAGCTTTATGAGCGCGCGCGCCGGGTGATCTGGCTCAATCCCGAGCCCACCTCGTTCTGGGGCCTGGGCGATTCGGAGATGAAGCGCTACGCGCCCTATTGCCACATCGCGCGCGAATGCAATTCCCTCACCCACCTGGAAAGCACACTCGACGCCTTGCTGCGCACCCATTCGGCCAGCGCGTAGAGCCCCCATCCCCCGCGCAAGGAACACCGCCATGGCCCGCCCCACCCTGCAACTGCACCCCCGCAAAGAACCGGCCGTGGCGCACCCAGCGGCCACCCTGCTGCTGCTGCGTAACGGAGCGCTGGGCGTCGAAGTGCTGATGACCCGGCGCTCGCCAAACGCCAGCTTCTTGCCCGGCGCCTATGTGTTCCCCGGCGGGCGAGTGGACGCCGACGACCACCAGACACACACGCTGGCGCGCGCCCCCGACGCGGGCGGACGCTACCGCACGGCGGCGCTGGCGGCGCTGCGGGAAACCTTCGAGGAACTGGGCATCCTGCTGGCCGTGCAGGCCGATGGCAGGCCCATCACCCGCACACACCTTCAAGCGCTGGACCGCAGCCGGGCGCTGTACCCGCAACTGCAAGCCCAGGGCTGGTCACTGGCGGTCGATCAGGCGCGCATGCTGGCCTGCTGGACCACCGACCGCAGCGTGCCCAAGCGTTTCGACACCGTCTTCTTCGCTGCGCTGATGCCCGACCAGCAGGAACCGGTGGCCGACGAAATGGAGCAGTTCGAGCCGGTCTGGGTCCGGCCCCAGGATGCGCTGGCGCAGCACCAGGCCGGCAACTTCTTCATGATCTTCCCCACCATCCGCACCCTGCACTGGCTGTCGGCCTTCGAACAGGCCGGGCAGGCCCTGGCGGCCTGCACCGAGGACGAACCACTGTGGAACTCCACCCCCCGTGGTGGTCTGGTCGGCGGTCAACCGCAGCGCTTCATGGAGCAGGACCTGCCCTACGCCGAGCTCGCGCTGGTGTGCCCATCCGGACAACTGGAACATGCGCTGGACTGGCAGCACGAACGGCCGGTGCCCCTGCTGCGGCACCTGCATCGCCTCACCGCCCCCAACGCCAGCGTCATGACCGGCCCCGGCACCAACAGCTACATCGTGGGTGACGCGGCCAGTGGCTACATCGTCATCGATCCGGGCCCCTTGCTGAACGACCATATCGAGCGCCTGCTGGCGTTCACGGCGGGCCAGATCACGGCCATCGTCTGCACCCACTCGCACGCCGACCACTCCCCCGCCGCACGGCCGCTGGCCCAGGCCTGCGCCCGCCTGACGGGCCGTACGCCGCCCGTGCTGGGCCTGGCCAGCGCCGCCACCGCCCGCTCCACGGCAGCCTTCGCCCCCGACCGCGCGCTGGCCGACGGCGAGCGCCTGATGCTGCACGATGGCGAGCACCACAGCACCCTGCGCGTGGTCCATACCCCAGGGCACGCCGCCAACCACCTCTGCCTCATCCTCGAAGAAGACGGTCTGCTGTTCTCGGGCGACCACATTCTCAGCGGCAGCACCACCATCATCGACCCGCCCGACGGCGACATGAGCGCCTACCTCGATTCGCTGGACCGCCTGGCGCAGGCCTGCGAAGAGGACGGTATCGAATTCATCCTGCCGGCGCACGGCCACGTCATCGGCTGGGCGGCGCAGTCCATTGCGCAGCTCAAGGCGCACCGCCTGCGGCGCGAGGCCAAGGTGCTGGCGGCCATGCGCGCCGTCCCGCAAGGCAGCCTGGACGACTGGCTGCCACTCGCCTATGACGACACGCCCGCAGCGCTCTGGCCACTGGCGCGCCGTTCGTTGGCGGCCCATGTGCAACGCATCGAACAACTGGCGATGCTTTGAATCCCCTACGATTTTTAAACAAGCCTCAGGAACCCCATATGAATGCCAACGCCCCCCACCTTGACCGCATCGCCGCTTACAAGAAAAGCTGGAACGACAACCCCTTTCTGAAGGCGCAAGGGCTGGAAGTGGAAGAAACAGGCGTGGGCAGAGCCATTGTGCGACTGCCCAAAGCCCTCCCCACCCAACGCGGCGGCGGCGGTTCGGACACCGTGATCAATGGCGGCGTCATCTCCTATATGTTTGACGGCGCGCTGGGCTGGGCCATCATCTCCTCGCTGCTGGACATGCCTGAGGCGGCCGACATTGACCCCTTCGAGCTGCGCCAGTTCACGATCAACCTCGACATCACCTTCCTCAACGCTGCCTTGGGCGATAGCTTTGAGGCGCGCGGCAAGGTGGTGCGCATCAGCCGCACGACGGCATTTGCCGAAGGGGAGTTCCTGGATGCCCATGGCACCGTCTGCGCCACAGCCAAAGGTATCTGGCGCGTGTTCTGGCCACGCAGTCTTGCCACCACCCCGCGCTGACCCCACTCCCCCAATCAACTGGAGACATTCATGAAAAAAGACACCCTTCGCATTGGCAGCGCCTCGGGCTTCTGGGGCGACTCTGAGTTCGCCGCCGCCCAACTGGTGCAGCACGGCAACATCGACGTCCTGGTGTTCGACTACCTGGCCGAAATCACCATGTCGCTGCTCAGCCGCGCCCAGGCCAAGGATCCGGCACTGGGCTATGCACCGGATTTCGTGACCACCCTCCAGCCCCTGATGAAGGAGATCAAATCACGCGGCATCAAGGTCATTGCCAATGCCGGCGGCGTCAACCCGTCGGCCTGCCGCGCCGCGCTGGTGGCGGCAGCCCAGGCCGAAGGTGTCGATCTGAAAATCGCCGCCGTGCTGGGCGACGACCTGATGCCTCAGGTAGAGGCACTGCGCTCGGCCAACACCCAGGAGATGTTCGCGGGCAGCCCCTTTCCACAAAAGGTCATGAGCGCCAACGCCTATCTGGGCGCCTTCCCGATCGCCGCGGCGCTCGATGCCGGCGCCGACATCGTGGTCACGGGCCGCTGCGTCGACAGCGCGGTCACGCTGGCGCCGCTGATCCATGCCTTTGGCTGGGCCGCCACCGACCACGATCTGCTCGCGCAGGGCAGCTTGGCCGGCCACCTGATCGAGTGCGGCACACAGACCACCGGCGGCAACTACACTGACTGGGATTCGGTGCCGGGCTGGGACGACATGGGCTTTCCCATCGCCGAGTGCCGCGCCGACGGCAGCTTCGTCATCACCAAGCCCGAAGGCACTGGCGGGCTGGTCTGCCACTCCACGGTGGGCGAGCAGATGCTCTATGAAATCGGCGACCCGCGCGCCTACATCCTGCCCGATGTGGTGTGCGACTTCACCAGCGTCACGTTGACGCAGATCGGCCCCGACCGCGTCGAGGTCAAGGGCGCGCGCGGCCTCCCGCCGACCGATCAGGCCAAAGTCAGCGTCACCTACGCCGACGGCTTTCGGGCCATGAGTTTGTTCATGATCGGCGGCATCAATGCCGGCGCCAAGGGGCAGCGCGTTGGCGCCGCAATGCTGGCGCGCATGCGGCGACACTATGCACAGCGCGGTTGGCCCGACTTCACCGAAACTTGTGTCGAGGCCATCGGCGCTGAAGACACCTACGGCCCCCACGCTCGGCCCGATGCGCGCGAAGTGATGCTCAAGGTCGGCGTGCGCCACCCGGTCAAGGACGCACTCGAACTGTTTTCGCGCGAAGTGGCGCCGATGGCCCTGATGTCGGCCCCGGCCATCACGGGCTTCACCGGTGGTCGACCCAAGGTGCAACCGGTGGTTCGGCTGTTTTCCTGCCTGATCCCCAAGACCCAGCTGGCCGCGAGCATCGACATGGGCGACAAGACCGTGGCGGCACCGCCATGGCACGGCCAGGCGTTTGATCCGGCGACCCTGCCCCAGGTCGGCGGCCCGCTGCCTGCCGCCGACGCCTATGCGCGCGGCACGCGCATAGTGCCGCTGGTGAAGCTGGCCTGGGGCCGCAGCGGCGACAAGGGCGACGCCGCCAACGTCGGCGTCCTGGCGCGTCAACCCGGCTACCTGCCTTTCATCCGCGCCGCCCTGACCGAGCAGGCCGTGGCGGCCTGGTTCGCCCACCTCGTCAAGGGCAGCGTGCAGCGCTTTGACCTGCCCGGCACGCACGCGCTGAACTTTCTGATGCACGAAGCCCTGGGCGGCGGCGGCATCGCTTCGGTTCGCATGGACTCGCAGGGCAAAGCCTTTGCGCAGATGCTGCTCGATTTTCCAGTCCCGATCCCAGCCGACTTGGCACTTTGACAACTTTCGCCCCTGCCCCCAATCCAAGACAGAGAAATACACCATGAACACCTCGGCCACTACCGCGATAGCCAACACGGCGTCCACCGCCTTGAGCGCGCGTATCCGCGACGTGCAGGAAGCCACCCGCGGCGTCACCACCCTGTACCCGCGCAGCTACATCCTCCAGTGCATCAAGGAAGATCGCTTCCCCGACGAGCTGTGGCAAAAGCTCGGCGAGTTCGGCCTGCTCGGCCTGTCCGTCCCGGAAGAGTATGGCGGCTCCGGAGGCGGCGTACTGGAGATCACCGCGCTCAATGAAGCGCTGGCTTTGGCCGGCGTGCCCACGCTGTTCCTGGTCGTCACAGGGCTGGGCCGGGTACCGATCATGCGCCACGGCACACCCGAGCAGATCAGGAAATACGTCATGCCGACTTGCACCGGCGAGAAGAAGTTGTGTTTTGCCATCACCGAGCCCAATGCCGGCACCAACAGCTTTGCCATGACCACGCTGGCCACACCGGACGGCGATGGCTGGGTGCTCAATGGCCAGAAGGTCTTCATTTCTGGCGCGCGCGATGCCGACTACATGCTGGTGATTGCCCGCACCACCAAGGCAGGCGAGGTGAAAAACCGCACCGAAGGCATCTCGCTGTTCGTGCTCGACATGAAAACGCCCGGCATCCAGCTCACGCAACTCAACATCCAGGTCGAGACCGCCGAGCGCCAGTACATGGTGTTCTTTGACAACGTCAAACTGCCCGCCGACGCACTGATCGGCGAAGCCGGCAAGGGCGCCAAGCTGATGTTCGAAGGCCTGAACTCGGAGCGCCTGCTGGCCGCTGGAGCCGCAATCGGCTTGGGCGACTACGCGCTGGCCAAGGCGGTAGCCTATTCGAAGGAGCGTAAGCCCTTCGGCAAGCCAATTGGCTCCTATCAGGCACTGCAACACCGTATGGCGCAAGCCAAAGCGCAGATCGAGGCAGCGCGGCTGATGACCTACAACGCCGCCGCGCGCTTCGACGCCGGCGAGGATGCTGGTGCCCACGCCAACATGGCCAAGCTGCTGGGCTCGCAAGCGGCGGTGGCCGCCGTAGAGGCCGCGCTGCAAACCCACGGCGGCTACGGATTCGACCGCGACTACGACATCATCACGTTGTGGCCCATGGTGCGCCTGCTGGAAATCGCGCCCATCAACAACGAGATGCTGCTCAACTACATCGGCGAACATGTATTGGGCTTGCCTAAGTCGTACTGAGCCGATGGCCGTCATCCCCGGTACCGACCCCCCAGACCGCGACCGATGTTCGCAACACAGTCGAGGCCTCCGTCCGCCGCTTTCGGGGTCGTCTGAGCTTTCAACCCGAAATCATTGGCAGGCCTCGCTACTCGTTTCTGGATGATGTGTGCCGTGCGCGCCCTCCCCATTTTCGAAGCAGCCAAGCGGCCGCGAGGCCGCCCACGCAAGACGCCGCAGGAGCGAAATGAAGGCAATCGCCGCCAAGATGTCGTCAAGGCCGCGGCAAAACTGTTTCGACGCTACGGCTTCAACGGCACGAGCACGCGGGACATTGCCTGTGCCGTCGGCATGCATTCCGGATCACTTTTTTTTCACTTCAAAAGCAAGGATGCGCTATTGCATGAAGTGATTCAGGAAGGCATGCGCAGCGCGATGGCGCGCCAGATGATCGTGTTACTTGCAGAGCATGACGCTGTGACCATGCTGCGGCTACTGATCCGATCGCATTTTGAAACGATTCTGGGATCGAGCAGCGACTTCATGCATGTGGTGCTCTACGAGTCGCGCTACCTCAATGCTACGCAGCACAAAATCATCGCGAATCTGCAAGCTGAATACAAAGCGACATGGACCTCTGTGCTCCAAGAGCTCTCATTGACTGGCTGCTTGCAAGTCGAGGTTCCGGTTGCGCGCCATTTGCTCTTTGGAGTGCTGAACGGGTCAGCGCAGTGGTTCAAGTCTGAAATGGGAATCTCGATTGATGACCTGACCGACGCAGTGGTGACCCTGTTCATACACGTCCCTGCGGCATAGCTGGACTTGGCGTTGAACGCGCCTTTGGGCGTCAGGGTCTGTATCCAAACGACGCCAACACCGTGGCCGATCTGCCCAGCAAGGCCGACTCGTGAAGTACAAGAGCCAGGGCATAGACATCATGGCGCCGCAGCTCTTCGACCTTCTGAGCACAGACACTTCAGAGCGGATCGCGCACTCTCAGTACGCGCGAAAGGCCCGCTCAGCCGGTCTGGACATCATGGCCTGGACCCTGAAGCGCTCGGGTCTGCTGACCGATGGCGACAACGGCCTGTACTACCAGACGTTCGATTCGGCCATCAAGACCTAAGGCGACATGATGCGTGTGCTCGACGTGCTAGCCCGCGAGGCGGGTGTGATTGGCGTTTTCTTGGAATGGCCAGCCACGACCACGTACTATGCGAACTGCACCAATAAGCGGTAGTCTTCATCGGCGCCCGGCGTTCTTGAGGGCCAACCAGGATACGGCCAGTTTTGGCTCATAAGCGATTTGTCTTAGACTTCATTTTTTACGCCGGATGTTGCCGCGCGTGCAAATCTGCGTTACTGAAAGCTTCAGGGAGTCGCTCTAACCAGCCACCCTCCAAATTGGCCTTTCGGCCCCCCCCGGCTTCGCTTCCCGCGCACAGGTTTGGATGGTGGTTGGAACTGCGCCATCAGCGCGCGATGGGTATTCTCTTCCGCCTTGTACTGTTGATTTCCATCCAGAAGTGACCCACTAACCCCTAGGTTTTCCATCTAAAACTGACCCACGTACTAACCCTAACCTGCTGCTTTGTTAAGCAGCAGGAGACCAGGAGTGATAGACGTGGCAACACTGAGTGTCATCAGGCGCTGGGCCCTGCGAGAGCAGATGTCCATCCGCGAGATCGCCCGCCGTACCGGCCTCTCGCGCAACACCATCCGCAAACACCTGCGCGCCGACGCCGACGAGCCGCGCTACTCCAAACGCATCAGCCCCAGCAAGCTCGATCCCTTCGCGCTGAAGCTGGCAGGCTGGCTCAAGACCGAGGCGGGCCGATCCCGCAAGCAGCGACGAACCGTCAAGCAGATGCACGCCGATCTGCAGGCGCTTGGCTACACCGGCTCCTACAACCGGGTCGCCGCCTTTGCCCGGCTCTGGCACGAGCAGCGCCAGACAGCCCAGCAGACCACCGGCCGCGGCACGTTCGTGCCCCTGGCCTTCGGCTGCGGCGAGGCCTTCCAGTTCGACTGGAGCGAGGACTGGGCAGTTCTTGCAGGAGTGCGCACCAAGCTGCAGGTGGCCCACTTCAAGCTCAGCCACAGTCGGGCGTTCTACCTGCGGGCCTATCTGCTGCAAACGCACGAGATGCTGTTTGACGCCCACAACCATGCGTTCGCAGTGTTCGGCGGGGTGCCAAGGCGAGGCATCTACGACAACATGCGCACCGCCGTGGATCGCGTGCGCCGGGGCAAGGAACGCGACGTCAACGCGCGCTTTGCAGCCATGGTGAGCCACTTCCTGTTCGAGGCCGAGTTCTGCAACCCGGCCTCCGGCTGGGAGAAGGGCCAGGTGGAGAAGAACGTGCGCGATGCCCGTCACAGGCTGTGGCAGGTCGTGCCGCCATTCCCTGGGCTGCCAGAGCTCAACGCATGGCTGCACGACCGCTGCGTGGCCCTGTGGCACGAGATCGAGCACGGCAAGCTACCTGGCACCGTCGCGGACGTCTGGGCCGAGGAACGGGCAGCATTGATGCCAGTACCGCGTCCCTTCGACGGCTTCGTGGAGCACACCAAGCGAGTCTCTCCCACCTGCCTGATCCACTTCGAGCGCAACCGCTACAGCGTGCCGGCGCCATTCGCCAACCGACCTGTCAGCCTACGGGTCTACGCCGACCGCCTGGTGATCGCCGCCGAAGGCCAGATCGTCTGCGAACACCAGCGCCTGATCGAGCGCAACCACCATGGCGCTGGCCAGACGGTCTACGACTGGCACCACTACCTGGCGGTACTGCAACGCAAGCCTGGAGCCTTGCGCAATGGTGCACCCTTCCTGGAGCTGCCGCCGGCGTTCAAGCGCCTGCAGGCCACCTTGCTCAAGCAGCCAGGCGGCGACCGGGAGATGGTGGAGATCCTGGCCCTGGTACTGCACCACGACGAGCAGGCAGTGCTCTCGGCCGTGGAGCTGGCCCTGGAGGCCGGCGCTCCCAGCAAGACCCACATCCTGAACGTCCTGCACCGACTGCTCGATGGCAAGCCCGCACCAGCGCCGGTGACGTCTCCACAAGCCCTGCGGCTCACCGTGGAACCCCAAGCCAATGTTTTTCGCTATGACCAACTGAGGGAGGTGCGCCATGCGTCATGACCCCGCCATTGCTTCCATCGTCATCATGCTGCGTGAACTCAAGATGCACGGGATGGCCCAGGCCGTCAACGAACTGGCCGAACAAGGGGCGCCTGCCTTCGAGGCAGCCCAGCCCATCCTGGCGCAACTCCTCAAGGCCGAGACCGCAGAACGGGAGGTTCGCTCAGTGGCATACCAACTCAAGGTGGCCAGGTTCCCAGCGTACCGCGACTTGGCAGGCTTCGACTTCAGTCACAGCGAAGTGAACGAGGCCCTTGTGCGCCAGCTGCACCGGTGCGAGTTCCTGGAAGAAGCCAACAACGTCGTACTCGTGGGCGGACCCGGCACAGGTAAGACCCACATCGCTACAGCCCTGGGGGTACAGGCCATCGAACATCACCACCGAAGGGTCAGGTTCTTCTCGACGGTGGAACTGGTGAATGCACTGGAAGAGGAGAAGGCCCAGGGCAAGCCCGGGCAGATCGCACACCGACTGGCTTACGCTGACCTGGTGATCCTGGATGAGTTGGGTTACCTTCCGTTCAGCACTTCAGGAGGAGCATTGCTGTTCCACCTGCTGTCCAAGTTGTACGAGCGCACCAGCGTTGTGATCACCACGAACCTGAGCTTCAGCGAGTGGGCCAATGTGTTTGGAGATGCCAAGATGACCACGGCACTGCTGGACCGGCTTACGCATCACTGCCATATTCTGGAAACAGGCAACGACAGCTACCGGTTCAAGAACAGTTCGGCACAGCAGCCACAGACCCCAACCACGACCAAAAAGGAGAAGACCACCAAGAACTTATCCACAACGTGAGCATGAAGTTCACGCAAAAGGGTGGGTCAGAATTCGATGGAAATTGTGGGTCAGGTTTGCATGGAAATTAACAGACACTACAGCCACAGTCGTGCCAACTACCAATGCTGTCACTGCAAGGGCTATTCGATTGCGCAGACTTGAGCGCAGCCAAGACAGAGGGTTTGACAAGGTAGCCACTGCGAGTTGTGAGATTGGTCTTGTTTTAGACTTCGCTCGTGCGCTTCAAGAGCATGTCTCACCCGATTGGAATTTCTGCATGGCAATTAAACCGGTGCACCTTGCAATTAGGCGCCTCTAGTGTCGTGAGTTAGAAGTTCGCAGACAAAACCTCTCGACACTCGCGAGGATGTCATCGGCGGTCTTTGACCAAACAAATGGCTTGGGATCTTCGTTGTTGACCTTGATGTAGTGCCTGATCGCTTGCTCCAACTGCCGAGTGGAACGGTGGGTGCTGCGGCGAATGTACTTCAGCGTCAGAGTGGCGAACCAGCGCTCGACCTGGTTCAACCAGGACGCAGAAGTCGGCGTGAAATGCACCTGAAAGCGAGGGTGCCGAGCAAGCCAGTTTTTGATGGCGGGCGTCTTGTGTGTGCCGTAGTTGTCCATCACCAGATGGATGTCCAGAGCTTGCGGCACATTGCTCTCAATGGTGCGCAGAAACTGCAGGAACTCGCTGCTGCGGTGGCGTCGATGAAGATCCCCGATGACGGCTCCGGTGGCGATGTCCAACGCTGCGAAAAGCGTCGTTGTGCCGTGGCGCTCATAGTCATGTGTGCGCCGCTCGGGGATACCCGGGGCCAATGGCAGCAGAGGCTGTGTGCGATCCAGTGCCTGGATCTGGCTCTTCTCATCCACGCACAACACCATGGCCCTGTGCGGCGGATCCATGTACAGCCCCACGATGTCGCGTACCTTCTCAACGAACAGCGGATCGCTGGAGAGCTTGAAGGTCTCCTGTCGATGGGGCTGCAGTCCGAATGCGCGCCAGATGCGCGATACCGCCGTCTGCGACAGGCCTGCCTCGCGTGCCATGGTGCGTGTGCTCCAGTGCGTGGCTGCTTCGGGCACGCTCTCCAGCGTCTTGGCGATCACAGCATCGACACGAGCGTCATCGATGGTGCGTGGTGCTCCAGTGCGAGGAGCATCGAGCAGTCCGTCGAGTCGATCCCGCACGAATCGGGCCCGCCACTTCGAGACGGTTTGCGGTGTCACGCGCTGGCGGCTGGCAACCACCTTGTTGTCAATGTCCTGGGCACAGGCCAGGACAATGCGAGCCCGCAGCGCCAACGCCTGCGCGGTCTTGCGCCGCAGCGTCAGCGCTGTGAGCTGCTCAAACTCGACTTGCGTCAGTACCAGTTGCGCCTTGGGTCGTCCACGCATCGCAGCCTCCTCGTGTGCACACGGTACACGACTGACTCGACATGTGATCACTAGTTCAACGAACTTCTAACTCACGACACTAGCAGGCTGAAGAAATACCTCCCACCC
>NZ_CAXUQU020000001.1:6517500-6888869 GCF_964253305.1 Acidovorax sp. LjRoot66 | reverse complement strand
GCTTCAGCAGCCACTTCGGCACGGGTGCGTTGGGTTTCGAACTTGGTGGCGAACTGCGAAGCATCGGCTTCGTCAGCCTGGGCACCGAAGGAAACGAAAGCGGCAACAGCGGCCAGGGAGAGGAAACGTGCGGTCTTGTTCATGATGATCTCGATTCTTGATTTGATTGGGGGTAGGGGGTCAGTTCAATCCGGGGCGGCTTACAGCGCTCCGATTTCGCCGGAAGAGATCTGGCCGGTGCGCACGGCATCGGCAGCCTGGGCACGCACGGCAGCACGGTCGGCGGTGGACTTGTACGTCACCACACGCGAACCAGCAGGCTCGATGCTGCGGGTCTGGGCCACGGTAGCGGCTTCAGCAGCCACTTCTGCGCGGGTGCGGTTGGTTTCGAACTTGGTGGCGAATTGCGAAGCATCGGCTTCGTCGGCTTGGGCACCGAAAGAAGCGAAAGCGGCAACAGCGGCGATGGAGAGGAAGCGTGCGGTCGTGTTCATGATGAAATCCTTGAATAAAAGAAGCGGCTCATAAAAACCGGGACAAAAACAACTTCGAACCGGGTTCGGTGAGTCGCCTTGCGGGTTCGGCTCATCGATGGGTTGAACTGTACGCCGCAGGTGATCAAAGAAAAACCACCCAGTCGCGAACTGACTGTTCCAGTTTTGGAAACAGTCGGGCGTGTTCGGCAGCCCAGCATCCCTGCGCAGCGCCCAGTCGATTGGCCCGGCCAGCCGGCTGGTAATCGGCATGTAACCGCTTTCGTGTGAAAATTGAAATTCGATTACATAACCGACGAAAGAGACAAGCCCATGCAAACCCGCCGCGCCACCAAGATCGTTGCCACCCTGGGCCCCGCATCGAGCGATCCGCAACTGCTGGAGGCGATGATCCGTGCGGGCGTCAATGTGGTGCGCCTGAACTTCAGCCATGGCAAGGCGCAGGACCACATCGACCGGGCCACCACCGTGCGCGCCGCTGCCCAGCGTGCGGGGCGCGAGGTGGCCATCATGGCCGACCTGCAGGGCCCCAAGATCCGCGTCGGCAAGTTTGCCGAGGGCAAGGTGCAGTTGGTGTCGGGCGCCCCGTTCGTGCTCGATGCCTCGCGCACCGAGCCCGGTGACAACGATGGCGTGGGGCTCGACTACAAGGAGCTGCCGCGCGACGTGAAGGCCGGTGACGTGCTGCTGCTCAACGACGGCCTGATCGTGCTCACCGTCGATGCCGTGCGCGGCGAAGAGGTGCTCACCACCGTGAAGATCGGTGGCGAGCTGTCCAACAACAAGGGCATCAACAAGCAGGGCGGCGGCCTCACGGCGCCGGCCCTCACGGCCAAGGACATGGAGGACATCCGCACCGCGATGAGCTTCCAGGCCGACTACGTGGCCGTGAGCTTTCCCAAGAACGCGACCGACATGGAGATGGCGCGCCAGCTGTGCAACGTGGCGGCCTCCGAGTACCGCCACAAGCCGGGCCTGATCGCCAAGATCGAGCGCGCCGAGGCCATCCCGCACCTGGAAGCCATCCTGCGCGTGAGCGACGGCATCATGGTGGCCCGTGGTGACCTGGCCGTGGAAGTCGGCAACGCGGCGGTGCCAGCGCTGCAAAAGAAGATGATCCGCATGGCGCGCGACCTGGACAAGGTCGTGATCACCGCCACGCAGATGATGGAGAGCATGATCACCAACCCCGTGCCCACGCGCGCCGAGGTCAGCGACGTGGCCAACGCCGTGCTCGATGGAACCGATGCCGTGATGCTCAGTGCCGAGACCGCAGCCGGCAAGTACCCGCTGGAAACGGTGATGGAGATGGCCACTATCTGCGCCGCCGCCGAAGCCGCCGAAGACCACCCGCTGGACGCCGACTTCACCGGCCAGACCTTTGGCCGCATCGACCAGTCCATTGCCATGGGCGCGCTGTTCACGGCCCACCACCTGGGCGCCAAGGCCATTGTGGCCATGACCGACAGTGGCGCCACGGCGCTGTGGATGAGCCGCCACCGCATCCACATCCCCATCTACGCCCTCACGCCCAAGGTGGCCACGCAGCGCAAGATGGCCATGTACCGCAATGTGCGCCCGCTGCTGATGGATACCAGCGCTGACCGCGACACCGCGCTGGAGCAGGCCGAAGGCCACCTCAAGACGCGCAACATCGTGCAGAAGGGCGACGTCTACGCCATTACCTGCGGCGAGCCCATGGGGGCGCCGGGTGGCACCAACATGCTGAAGATCTGCCGCGCGAGCTGAGCAGGTCCTGGCGGCAGGCCTCCAGGCCTGCCGCTGCGCTTCACCGTTCGCTCTCGTGGCGTTCCGCGGCCGGCACTCGCGGCAAGAGCGGCCCTTGCTGCAGCAGGGCTGCGCTGCCGATGGCCTCTGTCCGAAAGCCGTCCAGTGCCAACCCTGCGCGATGGGCGGCCCAGGCGCCCAGCATTCCGGTGAGTGCACCCGCCAGCACGTCGGACGGGAAATGCACGCCCAGGCAGACGCGGCTCCAGGCGATGGCCAGCGCGGCGGTCCATGCCACGCCAGCCGCCCATGGCATCCGGCCCAGTGACAGGGCCGCAGCCAGTGCAAAAGCGCCTGCTGCATGCAGGCTCGGAAAACCCGCCCGGGCGGCGTGATCGATCCATTGCATGCCCAGTCCCAACTGGGCTGGTCGCGGGGCCTGAACGCCATGGCGCAGCGCTTGTGCGCCCACCCACGCCAGCGCCATGCCTGCAAATGCACTCAATACGGCGCGCCGCTGCCGGCCTGTCCCCAGGGCCACGATGGCCGCAAGCCACGCAGCCATGGCCAGTGGCAGTGATTGGGATATCCAGCGGGCAGCCGCCACCACGCCCGCAGGGGTATCCACGCTGGCATTCAGCGACTGGAACAAGTCGAGCTCAAGAGGCAGCATGGGAGGACTCCTCTGCGGGCAATGAGTGAGAGAACTGCAGGCGAGGGCGCAAGCTGGACATTGCCAGGTCGCACAGCCAACCGGTGGTCCAGCACAGCCAGCCCGTCCAAAGGGTGTGGCTCATGAAATGAGCGCCTCTGACCTGCTGGGCCAAACCCAGAATCAGGCCCGCCAGCAGTGAACCGGCCAGCCACCAGCGTGCGGCGGTGGGTTGCTTGCGGCGCAGCGCAAAGTAGCCGCCGACGAATGCAAACCCGGCGGAAGCGTGGCCGGCGGGAAAGCAACGGCCACCGCCCCCGTCGAGTACGCCCCAGGCCCAGTGCGATGCATAGCGCGCGACACCGCCGAACTCGGACAGATCCCAGGGGCAGCTCGTGGCGCTGAGGTTCTTGGCGATGCTGACCACTGCCAGTGCCAGCAGTGCACTGAGGGCCATCTGCAGCCGCTCACTTGCGTCGATGCGCCGCAGTACGCCCCTGGGCCACCACACACTCAACGCCAGCAGCAGCACCAGCACCCAGCCCAGGCGGCGTGCGCCTTCATGGAGCACGTGCACGAAGAACCACTGGTCGCGCCAGGGGAAACCTGTGGAGTCGCCAAAGGCATGCGCCAGCGTGAGATCCTGCCCCAGCACATCCCATGCGGCCACGCCAACCAGCAGGGCAAGAGTCCACATGAATGCGTTGCGCTGAAGCGAGGAGGCGGTGCGATGGGATGGGGTGGGGGCGGCTTGCATGGCGTGGAACATAAAAGCCGGCACTTAACCCCGTCTTAATGCCCTGGCGGTGGCCGCCTGGCCCGGCGACAATGGGCCCATGCGAATACTCGTGGTCGAAGACGATGCCGGCATTGCCAGTGGCCTGCGCACCAACCTGCTGCAGCGCGGCTATGCAGTGGACGTGTGCGATGGTTTGGCCGGAGCCTGGGCGGCGCTGCGTGCGGAGCGTTTTGATGCGGTGCTCCTGGACCTGGGGCTTGCCGATGGCGATGGCAGCGATCTGCTGCGCCGCCTGCGCCTGAGTCCGGCGCCTGGTGCGTCCTCTACCCCTGTACTTCCGGACCCGGCCACGCCGGTGCTCATCGTCACCGCACGCGACCAGATCTACCAGCGCATCGCAGGGCTGGACCAGGGTGCGGACGACTACCTGGTCAAGCCCTTCGACGTGGATGAGCTGGATGCGCGCCTGCGCGCCTTGTTGCGCCGTGCAGCGGGCAGGGCATCGCCGACCGTCCGGTATGGTGACATCGAGCTCGATCCGGCTGCCCGCACGATCCGCCAGTCGGGCAAGCCGGTGGACGTATCGCCCAGGGCGTTTTCGGTGCTGCAGGTGCTGCTGGACGCCAAGGGGCGCGTCCTGTCGCGCCAGCAGATCGAAGAGCGGCTGTATGGCTGGGATGCGGCGATCGAGAGCAATGCGGTGGAGGTCCATATCCACCACCTGCGCCGCAAGCTGGGCAGTGATTGCATCCAGACCATGCGCGGGGTCGGTTACTTCATGCCCCAGGAGGAGCCATGAGCGGCGCGCCGGGCCGCGCAGAGCCAGCAGGTACCGCGTTGCGCGGTGCAGTGACCCCTGCCCTGATCCAGGGGCCAAGGTCCAGGCGGTCCTCGTTGACACGGCAGTTGTTGCTGTGGTCGCTGGGCGCTCTGGCGCTGGTGTGGGGCAGCTTCGTGTATCTGGGCTACCAGACCGGTGTCCACGAAGCCGATGAGCTGACCGACGGCCACCTGGCCAGCGTGGCGGCGCTGTTGCTCAACCTGCGCGCCACCGAGGCCGTGGCCGGGCCTCAGATGACCGAGCGGACGGCCACGCCGTGGCTCAAGGCCCATGACTACCAGCAGTCGATCAGCGTCGTGCAGTGGGACGCGCAGGGGCGGCTGCTGGCCTTGAGCGGTAGCGCGCCCGAGCCCCCCTTCAGCGCCAGCGAGGGTTTTGCCAATCTCACCCTGGGAGCCAAGGGGTCCATGTGGCGCAGTTTTTCACAGTGGGATGCGGCCAAGGATCGGAAGATCATGGTGCTGCTGGAATTGCGCGAGCGGGACGAACTGGCGCAGGACATTGCCGAGCAAATGGTCGAGCCAGGGCTGTGGTTGTTGCCGGTCGTGGCCATTGCGCTGGGGCTGGCGATCCGCAGGGGCCTGCGGCCGTTGTACGACCTCTCGCGGGATGTCGCGGTGCTCGACCCCGCGAGTGCCGGGCGCCTGACCACGCGCCATGCATGGAGCGAGTTCGAGTCGGTGGTGGCCTCCATCAACACCTTGCTGGAACGCCAGCAGGCCATGCTAGCGCGCGAGCGCCGCTTGGCCAACGAGGTGGCGCATGAGCTGCGCACGCCCCTGTCGTCGATTGCGCTGCAGGCCGGCGCCCTCGGCAAGGGACTCGACGCGGACGGACAGGCGCAGGCCGTGGCGCGCATCGGGCAGGACGCCCTGCGCGCCGGCCATGTGCTCAATCAGTTGCTGGCACTGGCACGTGCCAGCCGGGCCGAACTGCACGACGCCAAGGCGCCGCTGGACCTGGCCGCCATTGGCCGGGCGGTGTGCGCCGACTACGCCCAGGCCGCCTGGCAGCGGGGCGACGAGATCGCACTGGCCGGGCCGGAGCAGGTGGCCGTGCTGGGCCATTCCGTGCTGCTCGACCTGGCGCTGCGCAACCTGCTGGAGAACGCCCTCAAGCACACCCCCGAGGGCACACGCATCGCTGTGCAGATGGGGTTTACCGATTCCGGCGCCGCATGGTTCCAGGTCTGTGACGACGGTGCCAGCGGCCCAGGGTCTCAGCGTGCTGTGCGACCGGCGGACAGCCTGCACCTGGGGCACGAGATCGTACGCCGGGTGGCTGAAGCACACGGCGCGCATTTCGGGCCTGCACCGGCTCCTGCGCCCTTTACCACCTGCTACCGGCTGGAATTCGCCGCAACGCCGGTGGCGACGGCCGGGTAAAATCAGGGTTACCAAGCGGTTACCACCGCCAACTGCCTGTATCCATGGCGCCCCATCAACCCTGAACGGACCTCACGACCATGCCCCTCGTCTCGATGCGCGAACTGCTCGACCACGCCGCTGCCAACAGCTACGGCATCCCCGCCTTCAACGTCAACAACCTGGAACAGGTCCAGGCCGTGATGGCGGCCGCCGACGAGGTGGGTGCACCAGTGATCCTGCAGGCCAGCGCAGGCGCACGCAAGTACGCCGGCGAGCCCTTCATCAAGCACCTGATTCAGGCCGCCGTCGAAGCCTTCCCGCACATTCCCCTGGTGATGCACCAGGACCACGGCACCTCGCCCAAGATCTGCGCGGGCGCCATCGACCTGGGATTCGGCTCGGTGATGATGGACGGCTCGCTGATGGAAGACGGCAAGACCCCCTCGTCTTTTGAATACAACATGGAAGTGACCCGCAAGGTGGTCGACATGGCGCACAAGGTCGGCGTCACCGTGGAAGGCGAACTGGGCTGCCTGGGCAACCTGGAAACCGGTGAAGCCGGAGAGGAAGACGGCATCGGCGCCGAAGGCAAGCTCGACCACAGCCAGATGCTGACCGACCCCGAGGAAGCCGCCGTGTTCGTGAAGGCCACGCAGCTCGACGCCCTGGCCATTGCCATCGGCACCAGCCATGGCGCCTACAAGTTCAGCCGCAAGCCCACGGGCGACATCCTGGCCATCAGCCGCGTCAAGGAAATCCACAAGCGCATTCCCAACACCCACCTGGTGATGCACGGCTCCTCCTCGGTGCCTGCCGAGCTGTTGGCCATCATCAACCAGTACGGCGGCAAGATGAAGGAGACCTACGGCGTGCCGGTCGAGGAGATCCAGGAGGCCATCAAGTACGGCGTGCGCAAGATCAACATCGACACCGACATCCGCCTGGCCATGACCGGTGCGGTGCGCAAGTTCCTGGCCGAAAACCCCGACAAGTTCGACGCGCGCGAATGGCTCAAGCCCGCACGCGAAGCCGCCAAGCAGGTCTGCAAGGCCCGCTACCTCGAATTCGGCTGCGAAGGCCAGGGTTCCAAGATCAAGGGCCTGAGCCTGCAGCAGGTGGCCCGGCAGTACGCCGCCGGCACACTGGCCCAGGTCGTGCACTGACCCGGTTCCGCCCCCGCAAAGCCCGCCAGCCATGCGCTCGCGGGCTTTTTTCTTGCCCGAAGTGTCTCCTTTGCGATGGGGAGTTCTCTCTACATCAGGCGAAAGCGGCGGGCATCAAAGTTTCTTCATGTAAGCTCATGGTCAGCAAGTAAGTAATTCCACTGACCTTACCCCTGAGCAAGGAGACGACATGCTGATTGGTGTGCCTGCAGAGTCCATGGCCGGAGAGACCCGGGTCGCGGTGACGCCCGAGACGGTCAAGAAACTCAAGGCCCAGGGCCATACCCTGCGCATCGAGGCCGGTGCCGGCATTGCCGCCAGCGTCACCGACGCAGCCTACGAGGCCGCCGGTGCCGAGATCACCGATGCCGCTGGCGCCTGGGGCGCCGACCTGCTGCTCAAGGTGCGCTGCCCGTCCGAGGCCGAAGCACCGCGCCTGCGTGCTGGCACCACCGTGGTAGGCATGCTCAACCCCTTCGATGCCGCCGGCCTGCAGCGGCTGGCCACGGCCGGCGTGACGGCCTATGCGCTCGAAGCCGCACCGCGCACCACGCGTGCCCAGAGCATGGACGTGCTGTCCTCGCAGGCCAACATCGCCGGCTACAAGGCCGTGATGATCGCCGCCGACCGCTACCAGCGCTTCTTCCCCATGCTCATGACCGCCGCCGGCACCGTGAAGGCGGCGCGCGTGGTGATCCTGGGCGTGGGCGTGGCGGGCCTGCAGGCGATTGCCACGGCCAAGCGCCTGGGCGCCGTGATCGAGGCGTCGGACGTGCGCCCCAGCGTCAAGGAGCAGGTCGAATCGCTGGGTGGCAAGTTCATCGACGTGCCCTACGAGACCCAGGAAGAAAAGGACGCCGCCGAAGGCGTGGGCGGCTATGCCCGCCCCATGCCGCAAAGCTGGCTCGACCGCCAGAAGGCCGAGGTGGCCAAGCGCGTGGCCCAGGCCGACGTGGTCATCACCACCGCCCTGATCCCCGGCCGCGCAGCCCCCGTGCTGGTGACCGAGGACATGGTCAGGTCCATGAAGGCCGGCTCGGTGATCGTCGACATCGCCGCCCCTCAGGGCGGCAACTGCCCGCTCACAGAGCCTGGCCAGACCGTCGTCAAGCACGGCGTGACGCTGGTGGGCGAGACCAATCTGCCGGCCCTGGTGGCGGCCGATGCCTCGTCGCTGTACGCACGCAATGTGCTCGACTTCCTCAAGCTCATCATCAACAAGGAAGGCGCCCTGCACATGGACCTGCAGGACGACATCGTGGCCGCCTGCCTGATGGCCCACGAAGGCACGGTGAAGCGCGCATGAGGCACCTGTTGTCCTGCCTGCTGGCTGCCGCGGCAGCGCTGGCCGTTCTTTCCGCCTGTGCCCCCATGCCCGCCGGCCCGGCCGAGTTCAGCGCCGGGCGTACGCGCGTGGTGCTGCCCTCCTCGGCCTGGGAAGACCTGGGCAGCTTCGACGAGACCCTCCTGGCACTGCCGCCGCCCGCCCACGTGCCCTTGCAGACCCGTGCCGTGGCACTGCGCGGTGCCCGCAACGAAGTGCTGGCGGTGATGCTGGTGCAATCCCACCAGCGCAGCGACCCGCGCGACCGCACCCTGTGGACGGCTTCCTGCAGCCAGGAGCAGGGCCTGTGGGTGCAGGACGCTGCTGCGGGCAGCCCCGTGCGCGTGGACTGCCTGCGCTTCAAGCGCTGGGCCCACACCAGTGACCGCTTCATGGAAAAGGCCCACCCTGGCCTGGTCCGCTGGGTGAATGAGCGGGGCGCCGCGCTGGCGCAGCCCTACTCGCACCTGAACTACCGCTATGCCACCGAGGGCGGCGCCTACATCGAGGTGAATGCCCTGGTGGACTTGCGCCTGCTGAAGCTGCCGGCAGGCAACACGACCGATTACCTGCGCGCTGGCATGCCGGCCGAGGCATGGAGCCAGCAGATGGCCCGCGCCGCACGCGTGAGCGTCGGCATGATGGATGGATTCCTGGCAGTGCCGCCTTTCCCCGCTGCACTGCCCCAATAAAAAAGCCAAGGGAGGCACGGAACATGGGGATCATTCTGCAAATCCTGGGCCTGGTCATCACCTTCACGATGGCCATGGAGGCCCTGCGGCGCTTCGGCATCGACGTGGGCTGGCTCAACCCGCTGACCTTCTTCCACCGGCGCGCCTGGCGCAAGAAGGTGATGACACCACCGCTCTACGCGCTCGACCACCCGGTCGACGTGGTCGCCGTGCTGGCCCTGGCCACCGTGCAGACCACCGGCGCCATCACCGTGCAGCAAAAGACCGGTGTGCAGGCGCTGCTGCGCGACCACCTGGCGCTGACCGATGTCGATGCCGGCAACCTCTGGGTGGCCAGCGCGCACCTGCTGCGCAACCGCGCCCTGGCGCTCTCCGAGCTGCCCGAGGTGCTGGCGCGCAGCGCCGACAAGTTCACCGATTACCACGTGCAAACGCTCAAGACCGTGATGCGATCGGCAGCTCTGATCGAGCCGCCCATCAACGCGGCCCAGCAGCAGCTGATCGACGCTGTGGATGCCTATTTCGCCAAGAAGAATGCCGCCAAAGGCCCCTGGTCTGCCGGAACCTAACGCCAATTGAAGGACACATTTCCATGGATGCCGTCTCTCCCACACTCATCAACCTCATCATCTTCGTGCTGGCCATCTACGTGGGCTACCACGTGGTCTGGACGGTCACGCCCGCGCTGCACACGCCCCTGATGGCGGTGACCAATGCCATCTCTGCCATCGTCATCGTGGGCGCCATGCTGGCCGCTGCCCTCACCGAGACCACGCTGGGCAAGAGCATGGGCGTGCTGGCCGTGGCGCTGGCCGCGGTCAACGTGTTCGGCGGCTTCCTTGTGACGCGCCGCATGCTCGAGATGTTCAAGAAGAAGGAAAAGAAAGCCGCCCCCAAGGCTGAAGGAGGCCAGGCATGAGCATGAACCTCGTCACGCTGCTGTACCTGGTGGCCAGCGTCTGCTTCATCCAGGCGCTCAAGGGGCTGTCGCACCCGACGACCTCGATCCGCGGCAATGTCTTCGGCATGACGGGCATGGCGATTGCCGTGCTCACCACCGCCGCGCTCATCGTGGAGCTGTCGGGCGGCAAGGCGCAGGGCATGGTCTATGTGCTCGGCGCCCTGGTGGTCGGCGGCGCGGCCGGCGCCATCATGGCCAACCGGGTCGAGATGACCAAGATGCCCGAGCTCGTGGCCTTCATGCACAGCATGATCGGCCTGGCAGCGGTGTGCATCGCGGTGGCCGTGGTGGCCGAGCCCTGGGCTTTCTCCATCGTGCCCAAGGATGCGCCCATCCCCGGCGGCAACCGCATCGAGCTGGCCCTGGGGGCCTTCATCGGCGCCGTCACCTTCAGCGGCTCGGTCATTGCCTTCGGCAAGCTCTCGGGCAAGTACAAGTTCCGCCTGTTCCAGGGCGCGCCGGTGCAGTTCCCGGGGCAGCACAAGCTCAACCTGGTGCTGGGCCTGGCCGTGCTGTTCTTCTGCTTCGGTTTCTGGCATTCGCAAAGCTGGCTCGACATCGTGCTGGTGATCGCGCTCGGCTTCATTCTGGGCGTGCTGATCATCATCCCCATTGGCGGTGCCGACATGCCGGTGGTGGTCTCCATGCTCAACAGCTACTCGGGCTGGGCAGCAGCGGGCATTGGCTTCTCGCTCAACAACTCGATGCTGATCATTGCCGGCTCGCTGGTGGGCAGCTCAGGCGCGATCTTGAGCTACATCATGTGCAAGGCCATGAACCGCTCGTTCTTCAACGTGATACTGGGCGGTTTTGGCGGCGACACCGCCACTGCAGCGGGCGGAGCCAAGGAGCAGCGCCCGGTCAAGAGCGGCAGCGCCGACGACGCGGCTTTCGTGCTGGGCAATGCCGAGACCGTGGTCATCGTGCCCGGCTATGGCCTGGCCGTGGCGCGCGCCCAGCATGCGGTCAAGGAACTGGCCGCCAAGCTCACCGAGAGGGGCGTGACGGTGAAGTACGCCATCCACCCCGTGGCCGGACGCATGCCCGGCCACATGAACGTGCTGCTTGCCGAAGCCGAGGTGCCGTACGACCAGGTGTTCGAGATGGAGGACATCAATGGCGAGTTCGGCCAGGCCGACGTGGCCATCATCCTCGGTGCCAACGACGTGGTGAACCCCGCCGCCCACACCAAGGGCAGCCCGATCTACGGCATGCCCATCCTGGAGGCCTACAAGGCCAAGACCGTGATCGTGAACAAGCGCTCCATGGCCGCAGGCTATGCCGGCCTGGACAACGAGCTGTTCTACATGGACAAGACCATGATGGTCTTCGGCGATGCCAAGAAGGTCGTCGAGGACATCGGCAAGGCCATCGAGTAAGCCCATCGAGCAGTCCTCCCCGCGGCGAAAGACCCTTCAGATGCTACGGCAAAAGCCCTGCTGCATAGGGGAAACTAACCACCCACGGAACCCGCACCGGCAGAGACAATGCCGGGGTTCCATTGCAATGAGAAGTTTGGAGAGACACGCACCATGACCGACCGCCCCTGGCTGGCCGCCTATCCGCAAGGCGTTCCCGCCGATATCGATACCACGCAGTACCCCTCGCTCGTCGCGCTGATGGACGAGGCGTTCAGCAAGTACGCCAGCCGTGTGGCCTACAGCTTCATGGGCAAGGACGTGAGCTACGCCCAGACCGACTCGCTGAGCGCGGCCTTTGCGGCCTACCTGCAGGGCCTGGGCCTGGTCAAGGGCGACCGCGTCGCCATCATGATGCCCAATGTGCCGCAGTATCCCGTGACGGTAGCGGCTATCCTGCGTGCCGGCTTCGTGGTGGTCAACGTGAACCCGCTGTACACCCCGCGCGAACTGGAACACCAGCTCAAGGACTCGGGCGCCAAGGCCATCGTCATCATCGAGAACTTTGCCAGCACGCTGCAGCAGTGCATCGCCAACACCCCCGTCAAGCACGTGGTGCTGGCGGCCATGGGCGACCAGCTGGGCCTGCTCAAGGGCACGCTGGTGAACTACGTGGTGCGCAACGTCAAGAAGATGGTGCCCACCTATGACCTGCCCGGCGCCGTGCGCTTCAACGACGCGGTGGCCCGCGGTACGCGCGGCAGCTTCAAGAAGCCCGACATCCGCCCCGACGACATCGCCCTCTTGCAGTACACCGGCGGCACCACCGGCGTGAGCAAGGGCGCCGTGCTGCTGCACCGCAACGTGCTCGCCAACGTGCTGCAGTCCGAGGCCTGGAACGCACCCGTGATGGCCAAGGTGCCCTCGGGCGAGCAGCCCACCAGCGTCTGCGCACTGCCGCTGTACCACATCTTCGCGTTCACCGTGAACATGATGCTGTCCATGCGCACGGGCGGCAAGACCATCCTGATCCCCAATCCGCGCGACCTGCCCGCCGTGCTCAAGGAACTGTCCAAGCACACCTTCCACAGCTTCCCGGCCGTGAACACGCTGTTCAATGGCCTGGCCAACCACCCCGACTTCAATACCGTCAACTGGAAGAACCTCAAGGTCTCGGTGGGCGGTGGCATGGCGGTACAGGGCGCCGTGGCCAAGCTGTGGCTTGAAAAGACCGGCTGCCCCATCTGCGAGGGCTACGGCCTGTCGGAAACCAGCCCCTCGGCCAGCTGCAACCCCGTGACGGCCAAGGAATACACCGGCACCATTGGCGTTCCGATTCCCGGCACGTCGATGAAGCTGCTGGACGACGAAGGCAACGAGGTCACCACGCTGGGCCAGCCCGGCGAGATCGCCATCAAGGGCCCACAGGTGATGGCCGGTTACTGGCAGCGCCCTGACGAGACCGCCAAGGTCATGACGGACGACGGCTACTTCAAGTCCGGCGACATCGGCATCATGGATGAGCGCGGCTACTTCAAGATCGTGGACCGCAAGAAGGACATGGTGCTGGTCAGCGGCTTCAACGTCTACCCCAACGAGGTCGAGGAAGTGGTCGCCAACTGCCCTGGCGTGCTCGAATGCGCCGTGGTCGGCGTGCCCGACGAGAAGACCGGTGAAGCCGTCAAGCTGGTCATCGTGAAGAAGGACCCGTCGCTCACCGAGGCCCAGGTCAAGGAGTACTGCAAGGCCAACCTCACGGGCTACAAGCAGCCGCGCGTGATCGAGTTCCGCACCGAGCTGCCCAAGACCCCCGTGGGCAAGATCCTGCGCCGCGAGCTGCGCGACAAGAAGTAGGCAAGCTCCCTCGTGGCGCCACGATCCGGTGCCTGGAGCGAGTGGTCCAAGAGGGCCTGCGGCTGGAATAATCGCACCAGCCGCAGGCCCCTTTCCTTTTTGCCCGAAGTTCCATGACCACTGCCATCCTCAGCGCCCTGCCCGAAGAGCAGGCCAGCCTCGTTGCCCGGCTCGAGCGTGCCCAGCGCCTCACCCATGCCGGCCGCTCCTTCTGGCGCGGCGAGCTGTGCGAACGGCCCGTGGTGCTGGCGCTCTCGGGCATCGGCAAGGTGGCCGCTGCGACCACGGCCACTGCCCTCATCGAGCATTTCGGCGTGGCGCGCATCGTCTTCACCGGCGTGGCCGGTGGCCTGGGGGATGGTGTGAACGTGGGTGATGTGGTGGTGGCAGAGACTTTTGTGCAGCACGACATGGACGCCTCGCCGCTGTTCCCGCGTTGGGAGCTGCCTGGCTATGCGCGCACGCGGCTGGACTGTGATGCGCACCTGTCCACCCTGCTGCGGGACGCGGCCCGCAACTGCCTGTCCGGCGCCGGCCGCCTGCCGGGCCTGGATGATGGGGCGCACCGCGTGCACCACGGCCTGGTCGCCAGCGGCGACCGCTTCGTCTCCAGCGCCCAGGAAGCCCGGCAATTGCGCGAAGGCCTGGGCCTGGCTGGCCACAACGCACTCGCCGTCGAAATGGAAGGCGCCGCCGTGGCCCAGGTCTGCCTGGACTACGCGATCCCCTTCGCCGCCATCCGCACCATCTCCGACCGCGCCGACGACACCGCCCACGTCGACTTCGCCCACTTCGTCCAGACCGTCGCCAGCCGCTATGCAGAGCACATGACGCAGGCTCTGATGCGAGTGCTGTGACCTGATAGATCCACGGGAGCAGGCGTTGATTCAACCACTGCTCGGTCGCACCAAGGCGCGCAGCGCCTGAAGTGCAAATACCAGCGCCACCGTGGATCCGGCTTTGCCGGTCCACCGGAGGCGTCCCCCCTCGGGGGGGAAGGCGCGCAGCGCCACAGGGGGGCTACTTCAACCAGCCCCGCCTGCGGAAATACCACATGGGCACCACCGCGCTCGCCACCATCAGTGCAATGCCATAGGCATAGCCGTAGGTCCACGTAAGCTCGGGCATGAATTGGAAGTTCATGCCGTAGACGCTGGCGATCAGCGTGGGTGGCAGCAGTGCCACGCTGGCCACCGAGAAGATCTTGATGATCTTGTTCTGGTTGATATTGATGAAACCGACCGTGGCGTCCATCAAGAAGTTGATCTTGTCGAACAGGAAAGCCGTGTGGTTGTCCAGCGACTCGATGTCGCGCAGGATCTGGCGCGCCTCCTCGAACTGCTCGGAGTTGAGCATCTTGCTGCGCATCATGAAGCTCACCGCCCGGCGGGTGTCCATCACGTTGCGGCGGATGCGGCCGTTCAAGTCTTCCTGGCGTGCGATGGCGGCCAGCACCTCGCCGGCACGGGTATCGGTCACATCGCCGGCCAGCACCTGCTTGCTCACCGCTTCGAGCTCGTCGTAGATGTTCTCCAGCGTGTCGGCCGAGTATTCGGCATCCGCGTCGAACAGCTTGAGCAGCACCTCCTTGGCGTCCTCGATGAGGCCCGGCGCGCGGCGCGCACGCATGCGCAGCAGGCGAAAGACGGGCACGTCCTCGTCGTGGATGGAGAACAGCACGCCCCGGCTCTTGAGGTTGGCGTTGTGCTGGTTCAGGATGAAGGCCACGCGCACCGAGCGCGGGTTCTCGTCGTCGTCGATCAGGAAGTCGCTGCGGATGTGTAGCTCGCCGTTGTCTTCCTCGTAGAAGCGGGCGGACTCCTCGATGTCCTCGTCCATCGCATCCTCGGGGATGGACAGGCCATAGTGCTGCTTGATCCAGCGCTTCTCTTCGAGCGTGGGGGCTTCCAGGTCCACCCAGATCGGCTGGAACCTGGCGAGCTCTTCCAGAGATTCGATCTCTTCCTGGAACAGCCGGCCATTGGCAAGCGTAAAGATGTTGAGCATGGGCTCACTCCCTTGGTAATTGGCGTCTGCGGTGGGGGTTCAGGGGTTGCTTTCAACCCCACGGCAGGCCGGGGAGCTGAAAGCTACCAACTCGGGTAGGTTTCCAAGGAGCTTTCTCCGTTAAAAAATGCAAGCGCCGGATTATCGCACCGGGCAACCGGTGTGTCTGTGACAGGGCCTGCGGGTGGGCCCGCCACCTCGGCTTCAGGGGGTGGCAGCCGCCCGCACGGTGGCCAGTGCCCGGCAGAGGTCGGCCCAGGCGGCGGCCTTGTTGTCCTGCGAGCGCAGCAGGAAAGCCGGGTCGTAGGTGACCACGGCCGGGCAGCCCGCCAGGGTGTGCGGCCCTGCGCGCATGCGGCCCAGGGGCTCGGTGCTGGCCAGCGCGGCCCGGGCGGCCACATGGCCGAGCACCAGCACCATGGCCGGGCGCAGCGTGGCGACGGCCTCGGCCAGTTGCCCCGCCACGTCGGCATCGCTGCCACTGCCATCCTGGCCACCGGGTGCCGCGCGCTGCAGTGCCGCGAGGAACACCCGGGGGTGGCGGTGCAGTTGCATGGCACGCAGCATGTTGTCCAGCAGCTTGCCGGCATCACCCGACAGCGGCTCTGCGGGGTGGGGGATTTCGGCCACGATGAGCCAGCCGCTGCCCAGGCCTGCCGGCGTGCGCGCCGGGTCTGCCGTGGGGTACAGCGCCTGGGGCGCGTGGAGCGAGAGGCCGGTGGCCGCTGCCGCAGCGGCCGGGGGCACCGGTGTGCTGGCTGCGGGTGCGCGTGGCGCTGCCGGTGCGGAGATGTTCGCCTGCGCTGGCTGGGGTGCGGCAGGCGCCTGCGGGGCGGGGCGTGCTGCCGTGGCCACTGCGCCACCGTGCACCGGCACGGCACGGGCGGCCGGGGCAGCCACGAGGGCCGCGGCGGGCGGGGCCGCAGTGGCCTCGCCGGGGGCCCACACGGTCACCCCCATCTCCTGCAGCATGGCGCGCTGGCGCGCATCGAGGGAAAGGCTCATGGGGTGGTTCTCACAATGGCAGGCTCATGACCACCGCGTCCTCGCGCTGGCCATGGTAGGCCGGGTAGTAGCGCTTGCGCTCGCCCACGCGGCGAAAGCCATGGGTTTCATAGATCTGCTGGGCACGCAGGTTGCTCACGCGCACCTCCAGCCACAGCCACTGGGCGCCCTTGCCGCGCGACCACAGGGCGAGTGCGTCCAGCAGCACGCGGGCCCAGCCCTGGCGCTGGAATTCAGGGGCGACGGTGAGGTTCAGCAGGTGCACCTCGTCCACCCCCATCATGGCCACGAAGTAGCCCAGCAACTGGTCGCCGCCCATCAGCAACTGGCACTCGTAGCGCGAGGCCATGGCATCGATGAAGTTGCCCCGCGTCCAGGGGTGGGTGTAGGCGCGCTGCTCCACCTCCAGCACGGCATCGAGCTGTGACAGCGTGAGGGCTTGCAGGCGCGCCTCGGGGGCATCCGCAGACGGGGTGGGTACGGCGCTCATGGCGGAAGTCGTTGGTTCAGGGGTTGGTCGGAGCCGCCGCCTGGGCAGCGCGCAACGCGTCCCGCTCGGCCGTGGTTTTCGCCACTTTATCGCGGATATAGCGCGGCAGGGCATCGCTGGCGGGCACAGCCCCCCCTGCGGCCAGCAGGGCCGGGGACAGGCGCAGCAGCGCGGTGGCCGTGGGCAGGGCCCGCACATGCGTGGCCAGGGGCGCCAGGCGCTCGCCATAGGGGGCGTGCGCATTGCCGGCCACGCTCCAGCCGGCAGGCACTTGCACGGTCTCGGGCGCTCCCAGGCCGAAGTCCGCATCGGCCAGCCAGCGGTTTTCGGTGGGCAGCCATTCGCAGCGGGCGCTGTAGACCTCGTCCATGCGTGCATCGAGCACGGCCACCACCTGGCTGCAGCCATGCTGGTGGCGCGCCTCTTCGGCCACGGCCAGCAAGGTGTCCACCGGCAGCACGGGCACACCGGCGCCGCCGCGCGCCCCGAAGGCCAGGCCCTGGGCCACGGCGCAGGCCGTGCGCAACCCTGTGAACGAACCAGGGCCGCGGCCGAACACGATAGCGTCCAGCGTGGCGAACGACAAGCCGACCTCTGCCAGCAGGCGGTTGATGGCCGGAATCAGCGTGGCCGAGGCCTGGGAGCCGCCAGGGCCCGTGTGCTCGAGCACCACGTCCCCGTGCTGCACGGAAATGGACAGGATATCGGTGCTGGTATCGAAGGCAAGCAGGTTCATGGCAGTGGCGGGCGGGGACATCAGGCTGCGGATTTTGGCGAAGAGGGCGGCAGGGCGGCGGGCGCGGGGCTCTTGCGCAGCACGCCCAGCAGGATACCCGTGGTCACGAGCGCCAGGCCCGCGCCCAGGTTCCAGTGCAGGGGTTCGCCCAGCAGAAGTACCGCACCGATGGCCGACAGCCCGGGCACCAGCGCCGTGATCATGGTGCTGCGCACGGGGCCGTAGTGCTGGATCATGCGCGTGAAGGCAATGCCCGAGATGACCACCGAGCCACCGCCCTGGAAGACCAACTGGAACAGGATCTCGCGCCACGGTGCCTGCCCCAGGTGGCTGGAGACCGTGCCCAGCGCCACCAGCACCCCATAGACCGGCGCGTACACCAGCAGCGCAAAGGCCGTGATGGCGATGGTGGCCTGCACCGCATCCACGGCGAGGCGCCGTGCCTGCACGCTGTAGGCGGCCCAGCTGGCGGCGGCCAGCATGAAGAGCACGTCCCCCTTCCACACATCACCGCCCGCAAAGCCGGCCAGCAGGCTGCGCCCGCCCACCAGCAGGTCGCCGGTCACGATGAGCGCCAGGCCCATCGCGCGCAGGGGCGTGATGCGGTCGTGCAGCACGACCACCGCCAGCAAGGCTGTCCACAGGGGAAGGCTGCCGGGCATGAGCACGGCGGCGTGGGTGGCCGGGGCGTGAAAAAAGCCGGCGTAGGCCAGCACCGCGTACAGCACCCCGCCGAAGATGCCCAGCAAAGCCGTGGTGGTCAGCGGCAACGGCGAGATGCCGGCCAGGCTGGAGGCGGGGGCGCTGGCACCCAGCAGCGCACGGCGCCGGCGCACCAGCCACCAGCCCCAGGGCACCAGCACCAGGCTGGCTCCCACAATGCGCAGCAGCGTGATGTCCAGGGGGGTGAGGGTGCGCTGCGCCGAGGCGCGGGCGATCACGATGAAGCTGGTCCAGAGGGTGACGGTGACCAGGGCCGCCAGGAGGCCCTTGGCCCGGGGAGAGAAGCGCATCGGGGGATTATCGGCGGGCCGGGCAGGCCGTGCCGGTGGTGGGCGATAGACTCCCCGTCCATGTTGTCCGTACGCCTGTTGACCTGTCTGCCCCAGCCATCCTTCGCGCCTTCGCGGCGCCTTGCCGCCCTGCTGGCCGTGCTGTGGTGCCTGGCGCTTCCCGGCGCCCATGCCCAGGCGCCCACCCCCTCGCCCCTGCCGCCCGAGGTGGAGGCCGCGCTCTCCCGTGCGCGCCTGCCGCGCGAGGCGCTCTCGGTGCTGGTGGTCGACGCCCAGGGCGGTGCGCGGCAGGCGCCTCGGCTGGCGCACCGCGCCCAGGTGCCCATGAACCCGGCCTCGGTGATGAAGCTGGTCACCACCTATGCGGCGCTCGACCAGCTCGGCCCGGCCTATGCCTGGAACACCCCCGTCTACGTGCAGGGCACGGTGCAGGACGGCAGCCTGCGCGGCAACGTCTACATCCAGGGCCAGGGCGATCCCAAGCTGGTGATGGAACGGCTGTGGCTGCTGCTGCGCCGCCTGCAGGGCCAGGGCATCCAGGTCATCGTGGGCGACATCGTGCTCGACCGCTCCGCCTTCGACGTGCCCGAGCAGGACCCCGGCAGCTTCGACAACGAACCCCTGCGGCCCTACAACGCCTCGCCCGATGCGCTGCTGGTGAACTACAAGTCGCAGGTGATGACCTTCGTGCCGGACGTGGCCGCAGGCCTGGCTCGCATACAGTACGACCCGCCGATGGCCGGCGTGCAGCGCCAGGCTTCCGTGGCGCTGGCCGCCCCCGGGGCGGACTGCGGCGACTGGCGCGGCGCCCTGCGCGCTGAGCTTTCCGACCCGGCGCGCATTGCCTTCCAGGGCGTGTTCCCGGCCAGCTGCGGCGAGCGCGTGTGGCCCATCGCCCCGGCCGATCCGCGCGGTTTTGCGGCGCGCGCGGTGGAGGGCATGTGGCGCGAGTTGGGCGGCAAGCTCACGGGCAGCGTGCGCGACGGCAAGGTGCCGGCCGGGCTCAAACCCGCCTTCATGGCCACCTCGCCCGCGCTGGCCGAGGTGGTGCGCGACGTCAACAAGTACAGCAACAACGTCATGGCGCAGCAGGTGTTCCTCACGCTGGCGCTGGGGAACAAGGGCGCGCCTGCCACGTTCGATGGTGCACGCGACGCCTTGCGCCGCTGGTGGCAACTGCGCTTTGGCGATACCGACCAGCCCGTGGCCGACAACGGCGCCGGCCTCTCCCGCGATGCGCGCGTCACCGCGCAGGGCCTGGGGCGCATGCTGCAATCGGCCTGGGCCTCGCCGGTGATGCCCGAGCTGGTGTCCTCCCTGCCCATCGCCGGGGTGGACGGCACCCTGCGCCGCAGCCAGGCCCGTGGCGCGGCCCACCTCAAGACCGGCAGCCTGCGCGACGTGATGGCCATTGCCGGCTACGTGGATGGCGCCAGTGGCCGGCGCTACGTGCTGGTGGCCATGGTCAACCACGCCAACGCCGCGGCCGCCCGCCCGGTGCTCGATGCGCTGACCGACTGGGCCGCGCGCGACCAGTAGGGCGCAGGCGCGCGCGGCAGGCAGCTGTCGCCCAGGCGTCCTGGGGCACTCGTATTCCCTAATGGTCGCTAGGGCGCAGGTGCGCGCACGATGCTGCGTTACCATCCGCCGACATAGCCCACATAGAGAGAGGATTGCGACCATGAAGTACTTTCGCCTGACCTGTATCGCCGCCGTAGCGGCACTGCTCGCCGCTTGCGGAGGCTCCGACGACGCCGGACGCGGCGACCTAGTGGAGCTCCCCGTCACCCTGACCACGTTGACGGCCGACCAGATCGATGCGGGCACCACGTCCAGCGGCCTCAGGGCCCTTGCCGGCAAGGCACGGTGCGACGTGAAGGTCGTGGCGCTCAACTACTACACGGCAGGCGCCAAGGCCGGCGAACTCACCAATGCCTCGGGCGTGATGCTGGTGCCCGCAGGCAGCTGCAACGGCGAGAAGGCTGCCCTGCTGGCCTATGCCAAGGGTACCGATGTGCAGAAGCCCCGCACCCTGGCCAACCCGCAGGACAGCGAGACCTTCCTGCTGGCCGCCATGTACGCCTCGCAGGGCTATGCCGTGGTCGCCACCGACTACCTCGGGTTTGCCAAGTCGGGCTACAGCTACCACCCCTACCTGCACGCCGATTCGGAAGCCACCTCGGTGATCGATTCGGTGCGTGCCGCACGCAAGGTCGCCGGCTCGGTGGGGGCCAACCTGTCGGGCCGCATTCTGTTCACCGGCTATTCGCAGGGCGGACATGCCTCGATGGCCGCGCACCGTGCCGCCGAGCGCGACTACGGCAACGAATTCGATGTGGCGGCCGGCGCCCACTTGGCAGGGCCCTACAACCTGTCGGGCTCGCTGCGCATTCCAGACGCGATCGCGGGCGTGCAGTTCTTCGTGCCCTACCTCGTGACGGCCTGGCAGAAGGTCTACGGCAACATCTATTCCGATGTGAAGCAGGCCTTCAAGGCACCGTACTCCAACTATATCGAGACGCTGCTGCCCAACCCGACGATGAACTACACCACGCTGGTGACCTCGGGCACGCTGCCGGGCGGCACGCCCAACCAGGCACGCGATGCGCTGTTCCAGCCGGCCTTCCTCGCCAGCAGCCAGACGAACGTGAACGACCCGCTCTACCTGGCCGCCCAGAAGAACGACCTCCTGGGCTGGACGCCCAAGTCGCGCGTGCTGCTGTGCGGTGGCTCGGGCGACCCCACGGTGCCGCCTGCCGTGCACCAGCGCGTGATGGCCGCCGATTTCGCGGCCCGCGGCGTGACCAACGTGATCTCGGTGGATGTGGACGGGCCCATCCAGGCCACCTTCGGCCCCGGCGGCGCAGCGCCTACCGACCCGACTTCTGCAGCCTTTGCCACCTACTACGGCGCCTACCATGGCACCTATGAGCCACCGTTCTGCCATGCCCAGGCACGCGCCGCCTTCGACATCATCGTGAAGTAAGCGACGCAGTCTCGCCAAGGGCCAAAGCCGACCTCCGGGTCGGCTTTTTTCATGGTGCATGGCTTGGTAGTTTCCCGGGCGGGCAAGAAGCGCATGCGGAGTTAGGATGGTTGTTGCAAAAAAGCACGGTCGTGCTTTTTGTAATCTTCTTTCCTGGAGAACTCCCTTGAACACAAGACAATGCAAGACCGCCCTTTCGGTGCTGGCAACGGCCTGCCTGCTCGCAGCATGCGGTGGTGGCGGCTCGGACACCGCCCCTGCGGCGCCCGTGACCTCGGTGAAAGTGGCTGGCGACAGCCTGGCCGACAGCGGCACCTTCGGCTACAAATTCACCGTGCAGGGCACGGCCGCCACCGGCGCCGGATCAACGCCGATCTGGCCCGAGCGCGTGGCCACCAGCTATGGCCAGTCGCTGTGCGCACACTACGTCTTCAACGGCACGGCGTTTTCCGCCAATGCCGCCTGCTCGAACTATGCCGTGGGCGGCGGGCGGATCAACAACTTCACGGCGCCCACCTCGCCCGTGTCCATCACCCAGCAGCTCAAGGACCTGGGCAACGGCGGCTACACCGCCTCGGACCTGGTGCTGGTCGACGGGGGCGGCAACGATGCGGCGGACCTGGTAGGCGCCTACCTCCGGGCGGCTACCGACAATGGCCAGGCCTATGCAGCCGTGCTGGGCTCGGTGCTGCCTGCGGCCACGGTCAACGCCGCCCTGGCGGGTGGTGCCGCAGGCCAGGCCCAGGTGGGTGGCGCCTACATGCAGGCGCTGGCACAGCAGTTCGCGGCCACCATCAAGGCCAACACGGTCGCCAAGGGCGCTCCCCGCGTGGCCGTGTTGAATGCCCCCGGTATCACCCGCACTCCCCGCTTCCTGATGGTGCTGGCCTCGATCTCCGCCCAGCGCGGTGCCGAGGCCGCCAAGCAGGCCGAGGCCCTGTTCGACGGCTGGGTCCAGGCCTTCAACGCGCAACTGGCCACCAGCCTGGCCGGTGACGAGCGCATCGTGGTGGTGGACTTCTACACTTCTTTCAAGGACCAGTCGACCAACCCGGCCCAGTACCAGCTCACCAACGCCACCACGCCAGCCTGCCCGGCCACGGGCGTGGGCAGCGATGGCCTGCCGACCTACAGCTTCCCCACCTGCACGGCCGCAGCCCTCTCGGCCATGGCGCCACCTGCGGGTGCCCCCGGCGGTGCGGACTGGTGGAAGAGCTATGGCTTCTCCGACAGCTTCCACCCCACGCCCTATGGCCACCAACTGGTCGGGCAGCTGGTGTCGCGTTCGCTGTCCCGGGCGGGCTGGCTGTGAGCCGGCTTTGCTCCATCCCTTCGAAGGAGTCTTTCATGCACCAATTTTCCAAGGCCGGTCTGGCTGTCGCGGCACTCTTGCTGGGTGCCAGCGCCTCGGCCCAGGTGGCGGGCACGTTCAGCGTGCGCGCCGGATTCACGCACATTGCCCCGCAGGTCAGGAGCGGCGACCTGAGCGCTCCGAGCTTTCCGGGCACCAAGGTCGACGTGGGCAATGCCACCTCGCTGTCAGGCGGCGTGAACTACATGCTGACCAACCACTGGGCCGTGGATGTCCCCCTGGCGCTGCCGTTCAAGCACGAGATCGAGGGCGATGGCGCCATCGCGGGCGTGGGCAAGCTCGGCGAGACCAAGGTCCTGCCGGTCACCGTGTTCGCCCAGTACCGTTTTGCCGAGCCCGAGGCGCGCTTTCGCCCCTATGTGGGCCTGGGCCTGACCTACAGCCGCTTCTTCAAGACCCGCACCACGGCCACCTTGAGCGGCCTGACCGGTGGCACGCCTTCACGCCCCACGACGGCGTCGGTGGACAACAAGTGGGGGCTGACTCCCCAGGTCGGCTTTGTGTGGAACTTCAATGAGCGCTGGTCGCTGGATGCTGCCTACTACAAGAGCTTCCTCAAGACCACGACGCACCTGTCTTCGGGCCAGTCGATCAGCAAGCGGTTGAACCCCGACGTGATCGCCATCGGCGTCGCGTACAGGTTCTGACCCAGGCCCGCCAAAAAAAAGCCGACCCCAAAAGGGTCGGCTTTTTCATGGGCCGGTGCCGCAGGGCTTGCTTACCAGCGAGCGCGCAGGCGGTCGTAGGCGTAGTTGCCGAACTGGCGGTGGGCGTTGGGCGTCAGGTAGACGCTGTCGGCGAACACGTAGGAATCCTGGTTGGCACTGGCCACCAGGGTCGAGGTAGTGCACAGGGCCGAGTTGACCTGGCCGGCACCGATGCCGATGCCGTTGGTGGTGTCCAGCGAGGTGCACACCGGCGTGGTGGCGTTGTTGAAGCCGTAGTTGGCGGGGGTGCCGACGTACAGGTTCACGTAGTAGGCTGAGTCCACATACAGCACGTTGGCGCCCAGGTCGACGATGCTCACCAGCAGGCCTTCGTTGAAACGGCTGCTGGCATCGCTCAGCAGGGCTTCGCGGTTGATGGCCTTGGCCCAGGGCGTCTTGCCCAGGTCATAGGTACCGGTGACGACCACGTTCTTGGCGCCCGCAGCGACCAGGCGGCGTACCTGGGTGGCCAAGTCCTGTCCAGCCTTGCGCGCAGCGGCCACCATGTCGGTGGTGCTCTGGGTGCCGGCCGTCACGGCGGCCATGCCGGCGATCACATCGCTCGGGCCGCCGTTCATGACGATCAGGTCGTTCGCGGCAACGCCGCCGGCGGCCAGAAAGGCGTCGATCTGCTCGGTCACGGTGGCGGTGGTCGCGACGCCTGCGGCGTCGGGCTTGATCGCCACGCGCGCATTGCCCACGGCATAGCTGCGGCCGCCCGCCGCGGACGATGCGGCCAGCGTCTTGCCGTAGCGCGAGGCGATCTGCAGCGTCCAGTTGTTCACGCTGCCATCGTTGACCGTGTAGCGCGTGCCCTTTTGGCCCACATCGCTGTAGGCGTCGCCGAAGGCCACCAGGCGCTCGGGGTTGAAAGCCGACTCCGTCGTGCTCGAACCGCAGGCCGCAAGCAATGCGGCCGACGCGCATGCGGCCACCAGTACGGTGCGGCGCATCCAATTTGCTGCCATGTATTTCTCCAGAAAATGGGGGGTTAGTTTAACGACGCCATGTCAAGGCATGTAAAGCATTGTCACACTGCGGGCATATTGGTATTCAGGCGGCTGCTGCACGCTGCAAGCGGTCCCGCACGCCTTCCCACTCCGGGGTGGCGGGCGGGGTCTCGATCCAGATCAGTTTGACACCCTCGTCGTCGAAGCCGCGCAGAACCGCAAAAAGCTGCTGGGCTGTGGCCGTCGCGTCATCGGGCATGCGGCGCATGACCAGTTTGGACGAGCGGGTGCGCAGCGCCGCGCGGGCATAGATGGCCATGTGGGCCGCATCGGCACCCAGCAGGTCCAGGCCCGTCTGCAGGGCCTTGGCGTCCATCAGGCGCACCTTGGCGTTCGGGGCGTAGTGGGCCTCCAGCGTGCCCGAGGCGCGCGGGGTGTGCTCAGGCAGGTCTTCCTTGGACAGCGGAGCGATGCCGCAGGCGCGGGTGATCTGCGCGCGCGTGATGGCCCCCGGGCGCAGCAGCACCGGCGTGCCGCGCGTGCAGTCGACAATGGTCGATTCGATGCCCACGGGGCAAGGGCCGCCATCGAGCACCAGCAGGTCCTCGCCCAACTCGTCGGCGACATGCTGGGCGGTGGTAGGGCTCACGCGGCCAAAGCGGTTGGCGCTGGGGGCGGCCACCCCCCACACCGGCGGACCACCCAGGTCACTGTCGTCGCCCGATGCGGCGCAGGCGGCCAGCAGGGCGTGGGCGACAGGGTGGGCCGGGCAGCGCAGGCCCACGCTGTCCTGGCCGCCGGTGGCGGCTGTGGCCACGCCGTCGCGGCGCGGCAGGATCAGGGTCAGGGGCCCGGGCCAGAATGCCTGTACCAGGGCCTGTGCAAAGGCCGGCACTTCGCTCGCGAAATGGTCGATGCCCGAGGCATCGGCCACATGCACGATCAGCGGGTGGTCGCTGGGCCGGCCCTTGGCCGCGAAGATCTGCGCCACGGCCGCATCGCTGCTGGCATCGGCTGCCAGGCCGTACACCGTCTCGGTGGGCAGGCCCAGCAGGGCGCCGCTGCGCACCGTACGGGCGGCGGCGGCAATGGATTCGGGCTGAGTGCCGTCGAGGATCATGGAATGCGGTCCGACCGGGTCAGAAGGGCGCAATGCCCAGCAGGGCCGCAGCCTTGAGGGCGGTGGCGCGTGCCGCATCGGCACTGTCTGCCGTGATGTTCAGGTGCCCCATCTTGCGCCCGGGCTTGGCTTCGCGCTTGCCGTACAGGTGCAGGTGGGTGCCGGGCAGGGCCAGCACCTCGGCCCAGGGCGGGGTCTGCCCGCTGCCGTCGGCGGCAAACCACAGGTCGCCCAGCAGGTTGAGCATGACCGCCGGGCTGTGCTGGCGCGGCTGCGTGAGCGGCAGGCCGGCCATCGTGCGCACCTGCAATTCGAACTGCGAGACATCGCAGGCGTTCTGGCTGTAGTGGCCGCTGTTGTGCGGGCGCGGGGCGATCTCGTTGACCACCAGAGCGCCGTCCTGCAGCACGAAGAACTCCACGCACAGCACGCCCACGTACGACAGGCCGGTGGCAATCGAGATGGCGCCCGCGATGGCCTGGCGTGCCAGGTCGTCGGGCAGGTTGCCGGCATGCACCTCGGTCACGGCCAGGATGCCGTCGCGGTGCAGGTTGCGCTGCACCGGCAGGTGCACGCAGGCGCCGTCGGCCCCGCGCGCGACGATGACCGAGCATTCGAGCGCCAGCGGCAGCATCTTTTCGAGCACGCAGGCCACCTGGCCCACGGAATCCCAGGCGGCCGCGAGTTCGGCCGCAGTCTTCACCCGCACCTGGCCCTTGCCGTCGTAGCCCATGCGCGCGGTCTTGAGGATTCCGGGCAACAGGTCGGCTTGGACGGCCGCCAGTTGCGCGGCCGTCTCGATCACCGCATAGGGCGCGCACGGCACGCCGCAGCGCACGAAATGGGCCTTTTCCTGTGCGCGGTCCTGCGCCACGGCCACGGCACCCGCAGCGGGCGACACGGGGCGCAGCGCGCCCAGGGCCGCAAGGGCGGTGGCGGGCACGTTCTCGAATTCGGTGGTCACCGCATCGGCCACGCGGGCCAGCTCGGCCAGGCCAGCCGCGTCTTCGTAACCCGTTTCAATGTGGTGGTGGCTCACCAGCCCGGCGGGGCTGGTGGGGTCGGCATCGAGCACGGCGGTGAAGTAGCCCATGGCCTGGGCCGTGTGCACGAACATGCGGCCGAGTTGGCCGCCGCCAAGGACGCCCAGGGTCGATCCTGGAAGGAGGGGGGCAGACAGCGTGGTCATGCAGTAGCGGGGGGCAGGGTCATGTTGCGCGCCACTTCGGTCTGCTCGGCACGGAAGGCTTCCAGGCGCTGGCGCAGTTCGGGGCTCTCGCTGGCCAGCAGGGCCACCGCGAACAGGGCCGCGTTGGCGGCGCCGGCCGTGCCGATGGCGAAGGTCGCCACGGGGATGCCCTTGGGCATCTGCACGATACTGTGCAACGAGTCCACGCCCTGCAGGTGGCGGCTGGCCACCGGCACGCCCAGCACGGGCACGGTGGTCTTGGCGGCGATCATGCCGGGCAGGTGGGCGGCACCCCCGGCACCGGCGATGATGGCCTTGAGGCCCCGGCCGACGGCGGCTTCGGCATAGGCGAACATGTCGTCGGGCATGCGGTGCGCCGACACCACGCGTGCCTCGTGGGAAATGCCGAATTGCTCAAGAATCTGCACTGCATGCTGCATGGTCTCCCAGTCGCTGCTGGAGCCCATGACCACGCCGATCTGGATGGGTTTCATGGTGTGTGTGGGGGCGCTGCGGCGGACTCGGGTCTGCTTCGGCGCTGTAGGTGGAACCCCCGATTTTACGATTTGCGATGGCCCCCCTGCCACGGGGTTGTTTCAATGCGCCAAAATAGCGCCAACTTGCTTCACCGGCCCTGGGCCCCCGACCATGATTGATGTCACCGTAGAAAATTTTGAAGCCGAGGTGATTGCCGCCTCGATGGAAGTGCCTGTGCTGGTGGATTTCTGGGCGCCCTGGTGTGGCCCCTGCAAGTCGCTGGGTCCGGTGCTGGAGAAGCTGGAGACCGAGTACGACGGCCGCTTCAAGCTGGCCAAGATCGACTCCGACCAGGAGCAGCAACTGGCTGGCATGTTCGGCATTCGCAGCATTCCCACCTGCGTGCTGCTCATGAACGGCCAGCCCGTGGACGGCTTCATGGGGGCCCTGCCCGAGGGCCAGGTGCGCGAGTTCCTCGACAAGCACCTGCCCACCGCCGAAGTCCTGGAAGCCGAGGAGCAGGAGGAAGAAGCCCTGGACGCCCTGGCCGAAGGCGACACCGACACGGCGCTGGAGAAGCTGCAGCACGCGGTGGCCACCGACCCGGGCAACGACGACGCCCGCTTCGACTACGTCAAGCTGCTGCTGCAACTGGGCCGTGACGACGACGCCAAGGTGGCCTTTGCTCCGGTGATCGCCAAGGCCCCCAATTCGCGCAAGATCGCCGCGCTCAAGGTCTGGATGGATGCCATCGATGCGGTGCTGACCAGCGAAGGCGCGGGCGACACTGCCGCGTTCGACGCGAAGATTGCCGCCAACAAGCGCGACTTCGATGCCCGCCTGGCACAGGCGCGCTGGCTCATCACCGAGCAGCGCTGGACCGACGCCATGGACGAACTGCTGGAGATCCTCATGCGCGACAAGGCCTGGGGCGAGGAGGTGGCGCGCAAGACCTACGTCGCCATCCTGGAGATCATCGAGCAGCCCAAGGCCAAGGTGGCCGATGGCCAGATCCCGCCGGACGATCCGGTGGTGGCCACCTACCGCCGCCGCCTGTCGAGCGTCGTGCTCAGCTGACCAGCGCCCCCCCATGCAAAAAGGCTCCCTCGGGAGCCTTTTTCGTTGCCGTGACCAGGGAATCAGCCGACCAGGCGTTCCAGCGCCTCGCGGTACTTGGCCGCGGTCTTTTCAATCACTTCGCGCGGCAGGCGCGGCGAGGGTGGGGTCTTGTCCCAGGGCTTGCCGTTGACCTGGGCCTGTTCCAGCCAGTCGCGCACGAACTGCTTGTCGTAGCTCGGCGGGTTCTGGCCAGCTGCGAGCGCCGCTTCATAGCCTTCCACGGGCCAGTAACGCGAGCTGTCGGGCGTGAGCACCTCGTCCATCAGCACCAAGGTGCCGTCGGGCGCGAGGCCGAATTCGAATTTCGTGTCGGCAATGATCATGCCCTTGGTGAGCGCGATCTCGGCGGCGGCCTGGTAGATGGCGATGCTCAGGTCGCGGATCTGCGTGGCCAGGGGCAGGCCGATCATCTCCACGGTGCGCTCGAAGGTGATGTTCTCATCGTGCTCGCCCGCTGCGGCCTTGGCGGCCGGGGTGTAGATGGGCGCGGGCAGCTTGGCCGCGTTGGTCAGGCCTTCTGGCAGAGGCACGCCACAGACCGAGCGCGACTCCTGGTATTCCTTCCAGCCACTGCCGGCCAGGTAGCCGCGCACCACCGCCTCGACCGGAATGGGTTGCAGGCGCTGCACCAGCATCGAGCGGCCGCGGATCTGCGGCGCCTCGGCCGGGGTGACCACGCTCTCGGGGGCGTCGCCGGTCAGGTGGTTGGGGCAGATGTGGCCGAGCTTGTCGAACCAGAACAGCGCCATCTGCGTGAGCAGCTCGCCCTTGCCGGGGATGGGTTCGCCCATGATCACGTCGAAGGCCGAGAGGCGGTCGCTGGCCACCATCAGGATGCGGTCGTCGCCCACGGCGTAGTTGTCGCGCACCTTGCCGCGTGCGAGCAGGGGCAGCGAGGTCAGGGCAGAGGTGTGCAGGGCGTTGGAGCTGGGCTGGGTCATGGTGTCGGTATGGGGCAGTCGGTGTCCGCTGCAGTCAGGCCTGGGGAAGGGGAGGGCGCGCACCCGCGCGGCCACGTTCTCTGTACAACAAGCCGATTTTACGCGCCGGGGCGGGTGCTGCGGCCGGGCAGGGGCTTGTGGGGGTCCCCGAGGGGCGGCACACTGCCGGGCTTGCTTTCACCATGCCCTTGCCGGCCACCCCCTGTGCCCACTTCCCATCCCCTCACTCCCCGCCGCGAACTGTGGCTGCTGCTGACCCTGGCGGGCGTGCAGTTCACCCACATCCTGGATTTCATGATCATGATGCCGCTGGGCCCGCAGCTCACGCGCATTTTTTCCATCAGCGACGCGCAGTTCGGCCTGCTGGTATCGGCGTACACGCTGTCGGCCGGTGTCTCGGGGCTGTTGGCCTCCACCTACATCGACCGCTTTGGCCGCAAGCGGCTGCTGCTGGCGCTGTACGCGCTGTTCGGCCTGGCCACGCTGGCCTGCGGCCTGGCGCCCACCTACGCCACGCTGATGGTGGCGCGCGTGCTGGCCGGCATGTTCGGCGGCGTGCTCTCGGCCCTGTGCCAGACTGTCGTGGCCGATGTCGTTCCCTTCGAACGGCGCGGGCGGGCGATGGGCATCGTGATGACCTCGTTCTCGGTGTCCACGGTGGCCGGGGTGCCGCTGGGGCTGGTGTTCGCCGAGTACGGAGGCTGGCACATGCCCTTCTTCGCCATCGCCGCCATGTGCCTGCTGCTGCTGGTGTTTGCCGCGCGTACGCTGCCCACCATGAACGCCCATCTGGCCGCAGGCCAGCAGCGCACGGCGCTGGGCGGCATCGCCGAGGTGCTGCGGGACGCCAACCACCGGCGGGCCTTCGTGTTCTCGGGCCTGCTGATGTTCACGGGCTTCACGGTGATCCCCTACATCACTATCTACATGCAGGCCAATGCCGGCGTGCGCACCGACCAGGTGCCATTGATCTACCTGTGCGGCGGGGTGGTGACGCTGTTCACGGCACGCCTGTTCGGGCGCCTGACGGATGCGCGCGGCAAGGTGGCCACCTTCCGCTGGCTGGCCCTGGCGGTCGGGCCCTGCCTGCTGGGCATCACGCTGGTGCACGGGGTGCCGCTGTGGACCGTGCTGATCGTGTCCACGCTGATGTTTGCCTTCATGAGCGGGCGCATGATTCCGGGCATGGCCATCATCACCTCGGCCGCCAATCCGCAACTGCGCGGCACATTCATGACGCTCAATGCCTCGGTGCAGTCTGCTGCCATGGGGGTGGCGTCACTGGTGGGGGGTGTGCTGATCAGCCGCGATGCCCAGGGGCTGGTGCAGGGCTACTGGATGGCCGCTGTGGTGGGCACCGTTGCCAGCGTGCTGTCGATCATGGTGGTGGGGCGGCTGGTGCTGCATGGCGCAGCGCCGGTGACTGCAGCCAAGGCTTGAGTCGCGAGGCGAAAGGGGGAGGTGCTCCCCCGCCAACTCAGCCATTGTGCGCCCTTTTCGGGCCGCTGGCACCTTGGCCGGCATAACCCAGCGGGCAGGGGCGGTATGGGATTGCATTTCGATGACAGCAGGGGCATAGTGAACCCGTCAATGGATGCATCCAAGTTCGCCGGGCCGCACCTCTGATCCAGGGCGGCATTTGTTCCACCGAGAGCCACAGGAGACTTATTTATGAACTTGACGATCAGCGGTCACCACCTCGAAGTTACCCCAGCCCTGCGCAGTTATGTGACCACCAAGCTGGACCGGATCAATCGCCATTTCGACCAGGTAGTAGATGTCAAGGTGCTGCTGACAGTAGAGAAGCAAAAGGAAAAGGAAAAGCGCCAGCGAGCGGAATGCAATATCCATGTGAAGGGCAACGACCTGTTTGCCGAAAGCTCCCACTCCGACCTGTATGCTGCGGTCGATGAGCTGGTCGACAAGATGGACCGCCAGGTGGTGCGCCACAAGGACCGCTTGCAGGACCACCACCACGAAGCTGCCAAGCGCGAAATGCACGCCTGAGCGTTGCATTGCGGGCCACAGCAACCGCCCTTGGAGGCGGTTTTTTTGTGGCCCCTTGTAAATTGCTCAGGGTTTTTGCCAATATGTGCATAATTGTTACCTCTGACCATGAACCGACTCGCCTCCATCCTGCCTCCCGCCCAAGTGCTCGTGAGCGTGGACTCCACCAGCAAGAAGCGTGCTTTTGAAGAGGCGGGTCTGCTGTTCGAGAGCCAGCACGGGCTCTCGCGTGCCCTGATCACCGACAGCCTGTTTGCGCGCGAGCGCCTGGGCTCCACGGGCCTGGGCCACGGTGTGGCCATCCCGCACGGCCGCATCAAGGGCCTCAAGGCCCCGATGGCCGCCGTGTTCCAGCTGGCCCATCCCATCGGCTTCGACGCCCCCGACGAAATGCCGGTGGCGCTGCTGATCTTTCTGCTGGTACCCGAGGCGGCGACCCAGAAGCACCTGGAAATCCTCTCGGAGATCGCCGAACTGCTCAGCGACTCGGTCCTGCGCGAAAAGCTCAAGGCCAGCACCGATGCGGCCGAACTGCACGGCATGATTGCCGGCTGGCAGTCCACCCAGGCCGCCTGAGCCGAGCCGGCATCGCGCACCCGCCTTCTGCCGTGAAGCCCAATGTTGTCAGCGCCGATGTCCTGTTCGAGGAATTCCGCGGCCCCCTGAAATGGGAATGGGTCGCGGGCCTCGGCGCTTCAGAACGCCGCTTTGACGAAGTCGCCGTGCGCTCTGCGCGCTCGGGCGCCGACCTGGTCGGCTACCTCAATTACATCCACCCCTACCGGGTACAGATCCTCGGTGAGCGCGAAATCGCGTACCTGAGCAGCGCCTCGCCCGACGACTGCAAGCGCCGCATCGCCCGCATCGTGACGCTGGAGCCGCCGGTGCTGGTGCTGGCCGATAGCCAGACCGCGCCCGATGCGCTGGTATCGATGTGCGAACGTGCGCAGATCCCGATGTTCTCCACGCACGAGTCCTCGGCCTTCGTGATCGACGTGCTGCGGGCCTACCTGTCCAAGCACTTTGCCGACCGCACCACGATGCACGGCGTGTTCATGGACATCCTGGGCCTGGGCGTGATGATCACGGGTGAGTCGGGCCTGGGCAAGAGCGAACTCGGCCTGGAGCTGATCTCGCGCGGCAACGGCCTGGTGGCCGACGATGCGGTGGACCTGTTTCGCATCAACCAGACCACCATCGAGGGCAAGTGCCCCGAGCTGCTGCAGAACCTGCTCGAAGTGCGCGGCATCGGCCTCCTGGACATCCGCGCCATCTTTGGCGAGACGGCCGTGCGCCGCAAGATGCGCCTCAAACTCATCGTGCACCTGGTGCGCAAGGAGACGCTGGAGCGCGACTACGAGCGTCTGCCCTACGAGCCACTCACCCAGGACGTGCTTGGCGTGCCTGTGCTCAAGGTGGTGATCCAGGTGGTGGCCGGCCGCAACATCGCCGTGCTGGTGGAAGCCGCCGTGCGCAACACCATCCTGCAGTTGCGCGGGATCGATACCTACCAGGAATTCGTGGAGCGCCATCGCCGCGCCATGGAGCGCGATACCGGAGGCTGAAGCCAGGCGCGGCCCGCAGGGCTGCGGACTTCAGGCGTTCTTGCTGGCGCAGGCGGCGCACTGGCCGTACAGCGCCATGGTGTGGTCCTGCACCAGCCAGCCCTTGGCCTTGGCCACGATCTGCTGGCGCTTTTCGATCTCGGGGTCGTAGAACTCTTCCACCTTGCCGCAGGACGTGCACACGAAATGGTCGTGGTGCTGTCCCTCGTTGAGCTCATACACCGCCTTGCCGCTCTCGAAGTTGCTGCGGATCAGGATGCCCGCCTGCTCGAACTGCGTGAGCACGCGGTACACGGTGGCCAGGCCGATGTCCGAGCGCTCTTCCAGCAGCACGCGGAACACGTCTTCCGCCGTCATGTGGCGCTGTGCGCCTTTCTGGAAGATCTCCATGATCTTCAGGCGGGGCAGGGTTGCCTTGAGGCCGGTGCTTTTGAGTTCGTCGATGTTGGTCATGGATTGGTCCTGGTTGCCGGTGGCCCGGGAAGGGGAGAGAGGCTGCCGCTACAATGGTTTGATCATATCCTCTGCTCTTTCCCTCATGCCAGTCAAAGCCCGTATCAATGCCCGCCTGGGCTGGATCCTGTTGGTGGGTGCCGCTGTCGGTACCCTGGCAGGGTGCGGCAGCCTGGACGGCGCCAGCCGCCGCCTGGCCACCGTGGTCACGCCGTACAAGATCGACGTCGTGCAGGGCAATTTCGTCTCGCGCGAACAGGTCGAGGCCTTGAAGCCCGGCATGAGCCGCCAGCAGGTGCGTGAAATCCTGGGCACGCCCCTGGTGACCAGCCTGTTCCATTCCAACCGCTGGGAGTATGTCTTCACCCTGAAGAAACCATCGGCCGAGCTGCAGACCCGCAAGCTCACGGTGTTCTTCGAGGGCGACGTGCTGGCCCGCTCGGAAGGCGACGAGATGCCGTCGGAGGCTGAATTCGTCGCTTCGCTGGACGGCGGCCGCACCGGCAAGGGCAAGGTGCCGGTGCTGGAAGCCACGCCGGACCAGCTGTCGCGCTATCCCGCGCGCAAAGCCGAAACCCCTGCCGAAAAGGCTGCCGACGCAGCACCGCAGGAACTCGCGCCGGCGCGCTACCCGCCCCTTGAGGCGCCTGGGCGCTGAGCGTCCAGCCAGCCCCCTGCGGGCTTTTTGATGGATTGACATGGGTCTGCGGACCCCCTTTTTTGCGATACCAGGAAACACATGCCAGGGAACACATCGACTGCCTCCACCCCCGTGCGCGTGGCCGTGGCCGGCGCTTCGGGCCGCATGGGCCGCATGCTCATCGAGGCCCTGCGTGCCACCGATGACTGCGTGCTCGCCGGCGCACTGGACGTGGCCGCCAGTCCCGGCATCGGCTCGGACGCCACCGCCTTCCTCGGCCATGCCAGCGGCGTGGCCATCACCTCCGACCTGCGGGTGGGCCTGCAGAACGCCGACGTCCTGATCGACTTCACCCGCCCCGAAGGCACCTTGGCCCATCTGGCCGCGTGCGCCGAACTGGGCGTGAAGATGGTCATCGGGACCACCGGTTTCTCCGACGAGCAGAAGGTCGAGATCGCGGCCCTGGCGCAGCGCACGGCCGTGGTCATGGCGCCCAACATGAGCGTCGGCGTCAACGTCACGCTCAAGCTGCTGGAGATGGCCGCCAAGGCCATGGCCATCGGCTACGACATCGAGATCATCGAAGCCCACCACCGCCACAAGGTGGATGCGCCCTCGGGCACCGCGCTCAAGATGGGCGAGGTCATCGCCGAAGCCATGGGCCGGGACCTCAAGGAATGCGCCGTCTACGCCCGCGAAGGCATCACCGGCGAGCGCGATCCGTCCTCCATCGGCTTTGCCGCCATCCGTGGCGGCGACATCGTGGGCGACCACACCGTGCTGTTCGCCGGCATCGGCGAGCGCATCGAGATCACGCACAAATCGTCCAGCCGCACCACCTATGCCCAGGGCAGCCTGCGCGCCGTGCGCTACCTGGCCGCGCACAAGACCGGGTTGCACGACATGTTCGACGTGCTCAACCTGAAGTAAACAAACAGGCTGTTCAAGCGCATGGATGCACTCCATTGGTGGCGCCAGGGCGATGCGGTCACGCAGGCCACCGCCCTGGTGCTGCTGTGCATGTCCGTCGCCAGCTGGGTGGTGATCGTCTGGAAGCTGCGCCTGCTGCGCCGCGCCAGTGCCGACGTGGCGCGCTGCGTGGCTGCGGTCTGGCAGGCCCCCTCGCTGCAGGACGCCGCGCTGCGCCTGCAGACTTTCGACCGGCTGGCCCTGGTGCTGCCCATGGTGCAGGCCGTGAACACCGTGGCCGACCAGGCATCCCCGGCAGCGCTGGCTTCCATGGGCAGCCTGTCCCAGCGCCTGACGCGCGTGCTGCGCGACGCACTGCACGCGGTGTTGGGCCGCCTGCAGTTCGGCCAGGTGCTGCTGGCCACCGTGGGCTCCACCGCGCCGTTCGTGGGCTTGCTGGGTACGGTGTGGGGCATCTACCATGCACTCTCGGCCATGGCCGGCGCCGGGCAGATCACCATCGACCGCGTGGCCGGTCCGGTGGGTGAAGCCCTGGTCATGACCGCCGCCGGCCTGGCCGTGGCCATTCCGGCCGTGTTGGCCTACAACGTCTGTGGGCGCCTGATCGGGCGCATCGAAGCCGACCTCGAAGGCTTAGCGCGCGACCTGCGCGAGCTGCGCATCGATACCGCAGCCGGTGGCACCCCGCAGGGCGGGCTTTTCCGTCCGGGAGGCGGGGAATGAGCTTCGGCCGGTTGGAGCGCAGCCAGGGCTCGGCGCCCATGAGTGACATCAACATGACCCCGCTGGTCGATGTGATGCTGGTGCTGGTGGTGATCTTCATCCTCACCGCGCCGCTCATGGCCAGCGCCATCCGCCTGGACCTGCCGCGCGCCGATGGCGCCGCGCCGGGCGCCCCCGCCAGGGCCCTCACGCTGGTGGTGGACCGCACCGGCCAGGCCTACCTCGATGACCAGCCGCTGGCGCAGGCCGCGCTGGCCGAGCGCCTGCAGCGCATCGGCGCTGCAGAGCCCGACACCGAAGTACAGCTGCGCGCCGACACCGCCGTGCCCTATGGCCGCATCGTCGAGATCATGGGGGCGGCCCATGCGGCCGGCCTGCAGCGCATCGGCTTCGTGGCCGATCCACAGGCGGCTGCCACGGCCCCGAAAAACCCCTGAAAGCCGGCTGGCAGGGCATGCGCGCAGGGTGGTGCGCCCGACAGCCTAAAATCCGCGCAGCGCAGTCCTGTGGCTGCACCCCATTCTGACCCGAGCCTCCATGCAAGACAAATACTCTCCCCAAGAGGTTGAGCGCGCCGCGCAAGACCACTGGACCGCCCGCGATGCCTACCGCGTGACGGAAGACGCGAACAAGAAGAAGTTCTACGCCTGCTCGATGCTGCCCTACCCCAGCGGCAAGCTGCACATGGGCCATGTGCGCAACTACACCATCAACGACATGCTCACGCGCTACCTGCGCATGAACGGCCACAACGTGCTCATGCCCATGGGCTGGGACGCCTTCGGCCTGCCGGCCGAGAACGCGGCGCTCAAGAACGGCGTGCCGCCCGCCAAGTGGACGTACGAGAACATCGCGTACATGAAAAAGCAGATGCAGGCCATGGGCCTGGCCATCGACTGGTCGCGCGAGGTCGCCACCTGCGACCCCGAGTACTACCGCTGGAACCAGTGGCTGTTCCTGAAGATGCTGGACAAGGGCATTGCCTACCGCAAGACCCAGGTCGTGAACTGGGACCCGGTGGACCAGACCGTGCTGGCCAACGAGCAGGTCATCGACGGCAAGGGCTGGCGCACCGGCGCCACGGTGGAAAAGCGCGAGATCCCCGGCTACTACCTCAAGATCACCGACTACGCCGAAGAACTGCTGGACTTCGTGACCGGCGACAAGCTGCCTGGCTGGCCCGAGCGCGTCAAGCTCATGCAGGAGAACTGGATCGGCAAGAGCGAAGGCGTGCGCTTCGCCTTCCCGCACGACATCCGCGGTGACGACGGCGCGCTGATCGGCGATGGCCGCATGTACGTCTTCACCACGCGTGCCGACACCATCATGGGCGTGAGCTTCTGCGCCGTGGCGCCCGAGCACCCGCTGGCGGCCCATGCGGCGCGCAACAACCCCACGCTCGCAGCCTTCATCGAGGAATGCAAGAGCGGCGGCACCACCGAGGCCGAGCTGGCCACGCAGGAAAAGAAGGGCCAGCCCACCGGCCTGTTCGTGACCCACCCCATCACCGACGAGCAGATTCCGGTGTGGGTGGGCAACTACGTGCTCATGGGCTATGGCGACGGTGCCGTGATGGGCGTGCCCGCGCACGACGAGCGCGACTTCGCCTTCGCCCTCAAGTACGACCTGGAAATCAAGCAGGTGGTGCTGGTGGACGGCGAGCACTTCGACTACCACCAGTGGAACGACTGGTACGGCGACAAGCAGCGCGGCGTGACCATCAACTCCGACAGCTTCAGCGGCATGGGCTACAAGGAGGCTGTGGCCGCCGTGGCCCACGCCCTGCATGCCAAGGGCCTGGGCGAGACCAAGACCACCTGGCGCCTGCGCGACTGGGGCGTTTCGCGCCAGCGCTACTGGGGCACGCCCATCCCCATCATCCATTGCGAAGAGCATGGCGCCGTGCCCGTGCCCGAGAAGGACCTGCCGGTGGTGCTGCCCACCGACTGCGTGCCCGACGGCTCGGGCAACCCGCTGCACAAGCACGAGGGCTTTCATGCCGGCGTGGTCTGCCCCGTCTGCGGCAAGGCCGCGCGGCGCGAGACCGACACCATGGACACCTTCGTGGACAGCTCGTGGTACTTCATGCGCTACTGCGACCCGAAGAATGCCGACGCCATGGTGGCCGACGGCACGGCCTACTGGATGCGCGACCAGCAGGTTGCCACCGGTGGCAGCGGCATGGACCAGTACATCGGCGGCATCGAGCACGCCATCCTGCACTTGCTCTACGCGCGCTTCTGGACCAAGGTCATGCGCGACCTGGGGCTGGTGACGGTCGACGAGCCCTTCACCAAGCTGCTCACGCAAGGCATGGTGCTCAACCACATCTACTCGCGCCGCACCGACAAGGGCGGCAAGGAGTATTTCTGGCCGCACGACGTCGAGCACCTGCACGACGAGGCAGGCAAGATCATCGGCGCGAAGCTGGTGAATGCCGTGGGCGACCTGCCCGTGGGCACGGCCATCGACTACGAGGGCGTGGGCACCATGTCCAAGTCCAAGAACAACGGTGTCGATCCGCAGGACCTGATCGAGAAGTACGGCGCCGACACGGCCCGCCTGTACACCATGTTCACGGCCCCGCCCGAAGCCACGCTGGAGTGGAACGATGCCGCCGTGGAAGGCAGCTACCGCTTCCTGCGCCGGGTGTGGAACTTTGGCTTCAAGCTCGCCGCCATCGACCGCGATGCGGCACTGGCCAGCGTGGCCGGTGCCAGCAGCCTGGCCGACGTGCAGTTCGGCAAGGAGGCCAAGGCCCTGCGCCTGGAGATCCACAGCGTGCTCAAGCAGGTGGACTACGACTACCAGCGCATGCAGTACAACACGGTGGTCTCGGGCGCGATGAAGATGATCAACGCGCTGGAGGACTTCAAGGCCACCGACTCGGCCGGCGCCCAGGTGGCATTGATTGAGGGCTTCGGCATCCTGCTGCGCAGCCTGTACCCCGCCACGCCCCACATCGCTCACACGCTGTGGACCACGCTGGGCTATGCCGGTGCGCTCGGCGAGCTGCTCGATGCGCCCTGGCCCCAGGTGGATGCCAGTGCGCTGGTGCAGGACGAGATCGAGCTCATGCTCCAGGTCAACGGCAAGCTGCGTGGCTCCATCCTCGTGCCGGCCCAGGCCGACAAGGCCGAGATCGAACGCCTGGCGCTGGCCAGCGAGGCCTTCATCGCCCAGGCCGCCGGTGCCGCGCCCAAGCGCGTGATCGTGGTGCCGGGGCGCCTGGTGAACGTGGTGGTATGACCATGATGAACAAGCGCACCCTGCTCCTGCTGGCACCTGCCGCCTTGCTCACGGCCTGCGGCTTCCGCCTGCGCGGTGTGCCCGAGTTCACATTCGATACGCTGTTCATCGCCGCGCCTCCCAGCTCGACGCTGGCGCGCGAACTGCAGCGTACGCTGGATGGGTCCGGCTCCAAGCTCACGGTGCTGCGCGACATGGCCGACCTGCCCAAGGCCCAGGTCGGGCTGGAGTTGTTGTCCGAGCAGCGCGAGCGCGTGGTCGTGGGGCAGAACGCCTCGGGCCAGGTGCGCGAGCTGCAGCTGCGGCTGCGCGTGAAGTTTCGCGCGCGCAGCTCCACCGGCGCCGAACTCCTGCCCGAGACCGAGCTGCTGCAACAGCGCGACATCAGCTACAACGAAACCATCGCCCTGGCCAAGGAGGCCGAAGAGGCGCTGCTGTACCGCAACATGCAGACCGACATCGTGCAGCAGTTGCTGCGCCGGCTCGCAGTCGTCAAGCGCTGAAGTTATTTCAGCGGGGGCACGCGCATCAGCGTGCTCTTGCCGAACAGTGATTCGACCAGGTCCACGGCCACCTCCGCCGTCTGGTTGCGCACATCCAGGGCCGGGTTCAGTTCCATGATGTCCAGCGAGGCCAGGCGGCCGCTGTCGGCGATCATCTCCATGCACAGTTGGGCCTCGCGGTAGGTCGGGCCGCCGGGCACGGTGGTGCCCACGCCGGGGGCGATGGCCGGGTCCAGGAAGTCCACGTCGAAGCTCACGTGCAGGTGGGTCTGGTCGTCCATGCCGGCCAGGGCCTGCTGCATGGCCTGGCGCATGCCGATCTCGTCGATGGCGCGCATGTCGAACACCTCCAGCCCCTGTTCGTGCACCAGGCGCTTTTCACCGGCGTCGACACTGCGGATGCCGATCTGGCGCACCTGCTGCGGCCGCAGGGCCGGGCCGCCGCCGGGCATGCCGGCCAGGCCGGTGAGCTCGGGCGGGCCCAGACCGCACAGGCAGGCCACGGGCATGCCGTGCACATTGCCGCTCGGGGTCAGGGCGCTGGTGTTGAAGTCGGCATGGGCGTCGAGCCACAGCACGCGCAGCTTCTTGTCCGTCTCGGCACAGTGGCGCGCCACCGCACTGATGCTGCCCAGGCCCAGGCAATGGTCGCCACCCAGCAGAATCGGCAGGCGGCCCTGCTGCAACTCGGCGTACACCGCGTCGAACACCAACCGGTTCCACTGCACCACCTCGGGCAGGTGGCGGTAGCCATCCACTGGCGGCTGCCAGGGGTTGGCCGGGCCGTTCAGGTTGCCGCGGTCCGCCACCTGCAGATCGTGCCGTTCCAGGGCAGCCTGCAGGCCTGCCACGCGCAAGGCTTCGGGGCCCATGGAAGCGCCTCGTGCGCCAGCACCGATGTCGGTGGGGGCGCCGATCAGGCTGGCGGCAAGCTGCGGGGCAGGGCAGGTGGTCATGCGAAAAGGCCTTTGTGGGGTGGTGATCTGGCAAGCCATTGCGGCACGGATAGCGCCGCAGCATTGCGGACCGTTATTGTGGGTCTGCGCACGCGCAATGGAAAGCCAGAGGCCTGTGCAATTCTTGCAGTAAATCGATCAATTTGCAGGGGCACACTGGCAGTTTGCGCAGTGTGATCGGTGTATCGCTTCGTGGGGTGGTGCGGCGCGCACTCCGGGAGCGATAGACTTTGCCCCATGCAAGTCGCCCTGGCCCAACTCTCCACCCACCTCCAACGGGCCTTGTCGCCGCTGTATGTCCTGCATGGCGACGAAGCCCTGCTGCAACAGGAGGCGGCCGACGCCATCCGCGCCACGGCGCGCACCCAGGGCTATACCGAGCGCAGCTCCTACACGGTAGCGGGCGCTCACTTTGATTGGAGCGCTGTGCTGGCAGCGGGGGGATCGCTGAGTCTGTTTGCCGACAAACAGATCGTGGAGATCCGCGTCCCCTCGGGCAAGCCTGGCAAGGACGGCAGCGTGGCGCTTCAGCAGATTGCCGAGGCCGCCAAGGGCAACGACAGCACTCTCACGCTGGTGATGCTGCCGCGCCTGGACAAGGCCACCCGCACCGGGGCCTGGTTCGCCGCGCTGGAAGGCAACGGCACTTCGATCCAGATAGACCCCATCGAGCGCGGCGTGCTGCCGCAGTGGATCGCCCAGCGCCTGGCCACCCAGGGCCAGCGCGTGGTGGCGGGTGAAGAAGGCCAGCGCACACTGCAGTTCTTTGCTGACCGGGTGGAGGGCAACCTGCTCGCCGCGCACCAGGAAATCCAGAAGCTGGCACTGCTGCACCCGCCTGGCGAGCTCACGCAGGCGCAGGTGGAGGCCGCCGTGCTCAACGTGGCGCGCTACGACGTGTTCAAGCTGTCCGAATCGGTGCTGGCCGGCCACACCGGCCGCGTGCAGCGCATGCTCGACGGCCTGCAGGCCGAGGGCGAGGCCGAGGTGCTGGTGCACTGGGCCCTGGCCGAAGACATCCGCGCCCTCAAGCGTGTGAAAGATGCGATGAACGCCGGCCGCCCCCTGCCCATGGCCCTGCGCGAGAACCGCATCTGGGGCCCCAAGGAGCGCCTGTTCGAGCGCATCCTGCCGAAGGCCAGCGATGCGGCGCTGGCACGCCTGCTGCAATCGGCCCACACCGTGGACGGCATCGTCAAGGGCCTGAAGTCGCCCGACTGGCCCACCGATGGCTGGCAGGCCCTGCAGCGCCTGGCGCTGCAGCTGTGCAAGCTCACCAGCGCGGCCCGCTGACAGGTCGATCGGCGGGGCTCAGCGAGCGTCCAGCGTGACTCGCGCCTTGTCCACCCACATCTGCAGGTTGGCCACCAGGTCCTTCTGGCTGAATGAGCAGCTCTCTTCGGAGAACAGCGCGCTCGATTCGAGCCGGTCCAGCAGATTCAGCAGCACCTCGCTGTAGCGCGGAGGCAGCGCCGCCAGCAATTGCGCCTGTCCGCGCGCCAGGTCGCTCAAGGACGCTGCACTGGCCGCGCCCTCGCTGAAACGCGCCAGGGCGCCTTGCAATGTGGTGAGTTGATCGTGTTCTGCAGCCATGCCCCAAGTATCGGCGAAAGGACGTGGCGACCCGGCGCCGGCACGACCGTGCGTTTTTCCGTACAGGGTTCGTGCACAAGTTCACGCCTGCCCCGCCGGCCTGTTCCGTACACCATTGTTTGCAAAGCCGGCCGTCGGCAGACTCGCAGCCAGGCGGGTCGCAGCCCGGCATCTCGGGGATGGAATGGCTGCAACACCGCTGGTTCATGGAGCCCTTGCAGGCTCTGAACGGTGATTCCATTTTCTTTTTTATTCTTATCGAGGGAACCGATGAAGTATCTGATGACGAAGAAGTCTTTGCGCACTGCCGCTGCCCTGGGTGCTGCCGCGCTGTGCTCCGCTTTCGTGATGACCTCCGCCCAGGCCGTGCAGCCTGCCATTTCCATGGGCTATGACCATGCCCTCGTGTTGCGTGCCGACGGCACGGTCTGGTCGTGGGGTTACGGCAATGGCGGGCAACTGGGCCTTGGCAATTCCAGCACTCGCACGGTGCCCACGCAGATCCCCACGCTGCAGAACGTGGTCCAGGTGGTGGCACGGGGCTCATTCTCGATGGCGCTCAAGGCCGATGGCACCGTCTGGGCCTGGGGTGACAACTCGGGTGGCCGCACCGGCGGCAGTGGCACCAGCGTGCCGGTGCAGATCAACGGCCTGTCGAACATCGTCAGCATCAATGCCGGCACCGATACGGCGGCGGCCTTTGCCACCGACGCTGCGGGCCAGGTGTACGCCTGGGGCAGCAACAGCACAGCGCAACTGGGCACCGGGCAGACCAGTGGCGGCGGCAACCCCGTGCCCCGCCTGGTGGCCGGCGCGCAGGGCGCCGTGGCGGTGAGCGCATCGGACGCAGCCGTGCTCGCGCTGCGCCAGGACGGCAAGGTGGTCGCCTGGGGATCCAACGGCAACAAGGCACTGGCCCCTGTTGCCGGGACCGCCACGGCCCCGGTCGTGATCGACGCCCTGGGCTCCGTGCAGGCCGTGGCCTCGACCTCCATCAACATCGCCGGTCAGTACTACGCGCTCAAGAGCGACGGCACCGTCGCCGTCTGGGGCCAGGCATCGACCAACGCCCCCTACTGCGGCCAGAAGGGCATCCAGAATGGAGGCTATGCGCTGATCGACATCTCGCCCATCCAGGGTCTGGCGCGCATCCAGCAGATCGAGCCCGGCGACGGCCACACCCTGTTCGTCGATGCCGATGGCGCCGTGCATGCCTGCGGCGTCAACAGCGCCGGCCAGCTTGGCGATGGCACCCTGGTGAACCCCTCGACCGAAGTACCCAAGATCGCGCACATTGCGGGCCTGCCGCCCGTGGTTGCAGCAGCGGCGGGGTCTGCGATCTCTGGCGTGATTGGAACGGACGGCAGCGTCTGGATCTGGGGCAAAGGCACCAACCTGGGCGGCACCGACAAAACTACCGCCCCCGTGCGGGTGATGCAGGCCAACGGGGCGGCGTTCGATGCGGGCCGGGTGGGGGACGCCACCGGCACCTTCTCCGGCGGGCAGACCGGCCCCCTGAGCAATGTGACGGTGGATGTGGGCGCCACGGTCTCGACACTGCACCGCGGCAAGACGGGCCGCGTCTACGTGGCAGCGCTGGCGGGATCGACCGTGCTGTTCCTGGGCCCCAATGGCTGGGCGCCCTACACCGGCGGAGCCTTTCCTGCCTACTTGTCGGGTGCGCTGCCGCGCACGGTCCCTGTGCGCATTGCCTCGGGCCTGAACTTCAGCGGGCTGGAGGGTGTGCAGCTGGTGGTGGGTTACGGTGTGGGTGACGATGCCACGGCCGCAGCGGAGATGGTCCGTGCGGGCCGCTACCAGGTCGTCCATACGCTGAACTGACCCCCTTGAGCCGGTGCGGGTGTCGGCGCGGGGCGCGGCAACCGCCCGGGAGCATGGCCCGCATGCCCTGCCCCTGGGTGCGCAGGGGCAGGGCGCTTCTGCGAGAATCGGGGCCATGAACGCGCTCAACGTGGCTGAATACACGCACACCCTCGGATCCCAGGCCAAGGCCGCCTCCGCCCTCATGGCGCGCGCGCCTGCGGCCGTCAAGAACAAGGCCCTGCGGTCCCTGGCGCGCCTGCTGCGCGAGCACACCGCCGCACTGCAGGTGGACAACGCCCGCGACCTGGAGCGCGCCCGCGCCGCGGGCCTGGCCGAACCCCTGGTCGACCGCCTCAAACTCACGCCCAAGGTGCTCGACACCTGCGCCGAAGGCTGCGAACAGCTGGCCGCCATGGCCGACGTGATCGGCGAGATCATCGGCATGAAGCAGCAGCCCAGCGGCATCCGCGTGGGCCAGATGCGCGTGCCCATCGGCGTGTTCGGCATGATCTACGAGAGCCGTCCCAACGTGACCATCGAGGCCGCCAGCCTCTCCATCAAGAGCGGCAACGCCTGCATCCTGCGCGGCGGCTCGGAAGCCATCGATTCCAACAAGGCGCTGGCGCGCCTGGTGCAGCTGGCGCTGGCCGAGGCCGGCCTGCCGCAGGACGCGGTGCAGCTGGTGCAGACCACCGACCGCGAGGCCGTGGGCCAGCTCATCACCATGCCGCAGTTCGTGGACGTGATCATCCCGCGCGGTGGCAAGGGCCTGATCGAGCGCATCAGCCGCGATGCCAAGGTGCCCGTCATCAAGCACCTGGACGGCAATTGCCACACCTACGTGGACGACCCCTGCGACGTGGCCATGGCCGTCAAGGTGGCCGACAACGCCAAGACGCAGAAATACAGCCCCTGCAATGCCAGCGAAGGCCTGCTGGTCGCGCGCGGCGTGGCGCCCGAGTTCCTGCCGCTGATTGGCGCTGTGTACGCCGCCAAGGGTGTGGAGATGCGCGTCTGCCCCGAGAGCCGCACCCTGCTGGCCTCGGTGGCCGGCGCCAAGCTGGTCGATGCCACCGAGCAGGATTGGTCCGAGGAGTACCTGGCGCCGATCATCAGCATCAAGGTGGTGGAGGGTGTGGACGAAGCGATCGCGCACATCAACCACTATTCGTCGCACCATACCGACGCCATCCTGACCACTAATCACGTCCACGCCCAGCGCTTCCTGCGCGAGGTGGACTCGGCCAGTGTGATGGTCAACACCAGCACCCGCTTTGCCGATGGGTTCGAGTTCGGGCTGGGTGCCGAGATCGGCATCAGCACCGACAAGTTCCATGCCCGTGGTCCCGTGGGCATCGAAGGCCTGACTTCGCTCAAGTACGTTGTACTGGGCGAGGGCGAGGTGCGCAGTTGATGCTCGGCTTTGACTGCCGCTTGCGGCAGCTGGCTTGACGCGCCTGTCGCCTGTACCCATCATCCTCCCGTGAAAATCATCATCCTGGGTGCCGGCCGTGTCGGCCACAGCGTGGCCGAGAGCCTGGTGTCGGAACGCAACGACATCACCGTCATCGACACCGACGCCGAGCGCCTGCGTGACCTGGAGTCGCGCTTTGACCTGCGCGGCGTGGTGGGCAACGGCATCGACCCGGCCGTGCTGGCCGAGGCCGGCGCGCACGACACCGACCTGCTGATCGCCTGTGCCGCGCAGGATGAGACCAACCTGGTGTGCTGCAAGATCGCGCAGATCGTGTTCAACATCCCCACGCGCATCGCGCGCGTGCGCTCCTCGGGGTTCGACAACGACGAGCGGCTGGTGGGCCCCGAGGGCTTTGCGGTGGACCGCATCATCTGCCCTGAAGAATCGCTGACCCGCTACATCGGCAAGCTCATCGAGTACCCCGAGGCCATGCAGGTGCGCGAGTTCGCGGGCGGCCGGGCCTGCCTGGCCTCGGTGCGCGCGCGGACCGGGGCGCCCATGGTGGGCCACACCATTGCCGAACTGCGTGCCGGCGCACCCGACGTGGCGGTACGCATCGTGGCCATCTACCGGCGCTTTCCCGACGAGCCCGACCGATTCGTGGCCTGCGACGGCAACACGCGCATCGAGCCTGGCGACGAGGTGTTCGTGCTCGCGGCCAGCGAGCACATAGCGCACGTGCTTGCCGCATTGCACCGGCGCGGCGCGACGGCCGTGCAGCCTGTGCGCCGCATCATGATCGCCGGCGGCGGGCGCGTGGGCCTGCGCCTGGCGCGCCAGCTGGCGAAACAGGCAGGGCGCTTTCGCGTGAAAATTGTCGAAGGCGACATGCATCGCTGTACCGAGCTGGCGTCCCTGCTGCCTTCGGACACACTGGTGCTGCAGGGCGACGCCACCGACGAGGACTTGCTGGGCGACGAGAACATCGAAGAGATCGACCTCTTCCTGGCGCTCACCGACGATGACGAGAACAACATCATGTCCTGCCTGTTGGCCAAGCGCATGGGGGCGCGCCGGGTACTGGCGCTGATCAACCGGCGCAGCTACGCCGACCTGATGCATGGCACGCAGATCGACATTGCGCTGTCGCCCGCGCAGGCCATGCTTGGCGAGCTGCTGGCCTATGTGCGCCAAGGCGATGTGCAGGCCGTGCACAGCCTGCGCCGGGGCGTGGCCGAGGCGCTGGAGATCGTCGCCCGTGGCGACCGCAAGAGCTCGCGCGTGGTGGGCCGCAAGGTCAGCGAACTGCAGTTGCCCGGCGAGGTGCACATGGGCCTCATCGTGCGCGGCCTGCCCGATTCGCCCGATGTCTCGCCCGAGGACCTGCGCGAGCCCCAGGTCATCATCCCGCGCAGCTCCACGGTGATCGAGAGCAACGACCACGTGGTGTTCTTCCTGCCGCACAAGCGGCTGGTGCGCGACGTGGAAAAGCTATTCCGTGTGAGCGCCACCTTTTTCTGAACGCCATGGTGGACCTGTTTCCTGTCCTGCGCGTGCTGGGCATCCTGGCCATGATCTTCTCGCTGACCATGGGGCTGCCGCTGGCCGTCTCGCTGTGGACGCGCGATGGCATCTGGCACGTGTACCCACAGGCCATGGGAGCCACCTTCATGGCCGGCGCCTGGCTCTGGTGGCGCCTGCGCCACTTTCGCCATGAGCTGCAGCCGCGCCACGGGGTCATGCTGGTGTCGCTGGTCTGGATGCTGCTGCCACTGGCCGCAGCCCTGCCGCTGATGCTGGCGGGGCACTACATCGGGCGCCCCATGTCGTTCACGCACGCCTATTTCGAGGCCGTGTCGGGCCTGACCACGAGCGGCTCCACGGTGCTCAGCGGGCTCGACACGCTGCCGGTGTCGGTCAACGTGTGGCGCACCTTTCTGCAGTGGGTGGGGGGCATGGGCATCCTGATCCTGGCGGTGGCCGTGTTGCCACTGCTGGGCGTAGGCGGCAGCCAGCTGTTCAAGGCCGAGGCCGCCGGCCCGCTCAAGGATGCCAAGCTCACGCCGCGGATGACCGGCACGGCCAAGGGCCTGTGGGGGGTGTATGCGCTGTTCTCCGTGTCCTGCGGTCTGGCCTACTGGCTCGCCGGCATGGCGCCGCTGGATGCGCTGATGCACATGTTCACCACGGTGAGCCTGGGCGGCCTGTCTTCCTACGATGCCAGCTTCGGGCACTTCCAGTCGCCGCTGCTCGAAGCCATCTGCATCTTCTTCATGCTGGTTGCCAGCTGCAACTTTGCGCTGTACTTCGTGGCCTTTCGCAAGGGACACTGGCGTGGCTTCTGGGCGGATCCGGAACTGCGTGCCACGCTGTTCGCGCTGATCGGGGGCGGGCTGGTGGTGTCGCTGTTGCTCTGGGCCAAGGGGGTGTACGCGCCGCTCGATGCCTTGCGCCACGGCATGTTCAACACGATCTCGCTGGCCACCACCACCGGCTATGCCACGGTGGACTATCTGGCCTGGCCTGTGTTCGCCCCCGTGTTCATGCTGCTCCTTTCGGGCGTGGCCACCAGCGCGGGATCGACCGGCGGCGGGATCAAGATGGTGCGCATGCTGATCCTGGTCAAGCAGGCGCGCCGCGAGATGAACCGCCTGGTGCATCCGCGCGCGGTGCAGCCGGTGTGCCTGGGCGGCGGCGTGGTGGACAACCGCGTGATCTTCTCCGTGCTGGCCTTCATGCTGGTATACGGCGGCACGGTCTTCGGGCTGAGCATGCTGCTGCTGCTGACCGACCTGGACCCCGTGACCGCGTTTTCGGCGGTGCTGGCCAGCGTCAACTGCGCGGGGCCGGGCCTGGGCGGCGTGGGGCCGGCAGGGAATTTCGCGGTGCTCACCGACTTCCAGATCTGGGTCTGCACCTTCGCCATGCTGCTCGGGCGGCTTGAAATCCTGAGTTTCATGGCCCTGCTGACCCCGTCGTTCTGGCGGCGCTGAAAGAAAGCGGGCCCGGGCTTGCGAAGAACCGGTCACGCCCCAACCCTACAATGGATTGCAATCGTTACCGTCTCCTCTGAGGGCTCCCCATGGTTCCGCATCTCATCACGGCCCTTACCGGGCCGATCAACGAACTCGAGCAGCGCGTGCTCGACTCCATGCCCGCCATCGAGCGCTGGTTCCGGCTGGAGTGGATGGAGCACACCCCGCCGTTCTACACCTCGGTGGACATCCGCAATGCCGGCTTCAAGCTGGCCCCGGTCGACACCAACCTGTTTCCGGGCGGCTGGAACAACCTGACCAAGGAGATGCTGCCGCTGGCCGTGCAGGCCGCCATGGCCGCCATCGAGAAGATCTGCCCCGAGGCGCGCAACCTGCTGATCATTCCCGAGAACCACACGCGCAACACCTTCTACCTGTCGAACGTGGTGCAGCTGCAGCGCATCTTCAACATGGCCGGCCTCAACGTGCGCGTGGGTTCCATCAGCCCCGAGATCAAGAAGCCCACCCTGATCGAGCTGCCCAATGGCGACACGGTGACGCTGGAGCCCGTGGTGCGCACCAAGCGCCGCCTGGGGCTCAAGGACTTCGACCCCTGCACCATCCTGCTGAACAATGACCTCACTGCAGGCGCGCCGGGCATTCTGGAAGACATCCACGAGCAGTATCTGCTGCCGCCCTTGCATGCCGGCTGGAGCGTGCGCAAGAAGAGCACCCACTTCAAGAACTACGAAGAGGTGGCCAAGCGCTTTGGCAAGATGCTGGGCATCGACCCCTGGCTGGTGAATCCCATGTTCAGCCAGTGCGGCGACGTGGACTTCTCCGAAGGCGCCGGCATGGAGAACCTGCAGACGCACGTGGATGCGCTGCTGACCAAGGTGCGCCGCAAGTACAAGGAATACGGCATCAACGAGAAGCCGTTCGTGATCGTCAAGGCCAACAACGGCACCTACGGCATGGGCATCATGACCGTGCGCGACGCCAAGGAGCTGGACGCGGTCAACCGCAAGACGCGCAACAAGATGGCCGTCATCAAGGACGGCCAGGTGGTCAACGACGTGATCATTCAGGAAGGCGTGCTCACCCAGGAGCGGGTGAACGACGCCGTGGCCGAGCCCGTGGTCTACATGATGGACCGCTACGTGGTGGGTGGTTTCTACCGCATGCATGCCGAGCGCGGCATCGACGAGAACCTGAACGCGCCGGGCGCGAGCTTCGTGCCCCTGGCCTTCGAGCACAGCACACACATGCCCCAGCCGGGCATGCGCCCCGGGGTGAGCGCGCCGAACCGCTTTTACATGTATGGCGTGGTGGCCCGTCTGGCCATGCTGGCGGCGAGCTACGAGCTCGAAGCCACCAACCCGGACGCCGAAGTCTACGACTGAGGTTTGCTCTCTAAAGACGACGACCCAAAGCCGCAGGACACCCGCCTGCCACGTCTGTCCGCAAGGCGCCAGAGGGCAGTTGCTGCGCTGCAACATGCCCCGGGCTGGTGCACCGCTGCACCAGCGCAGGAGCACAATAGCGTTCCCAAAAGTAACGGAACCCCGGCAGCCACGTGTGCCGGGCGCGGTCAGTGCAAAGCTCCAAATCCTCGCTCGCAGCGCTCACGCTGGGCGCCATCGGTGTTGTCTACGGTGATATCGGCACCAGTGTGCTGTATGCGCTCAAGGAGGTGTTCGGGTCCGGCCATGTGCCTTTTACCCAGGACAACATCTACGGCATCCTGTCCATCCTCTTCTGGACCCTGACGGTCATCGTCTCCCTGAAGTACGTGGTGCTGGTGCTGCGCGCCGACAACAACGGCGAAGGCGGGCTGATCGCCATGCTGGCCCTGGCCTCCCAGGCGGTGAAGGACAAACCCCGCCTGCGCAGCGTGCTGCTGGGGGTGGGCATCTTCGGCACCTCGTTGTTCTATGGCGATGGGGTGATCACCCCGGCGATCTCGGTGCTGTCGGCAGTAGAGGGGCTGGAGGTGGTCTCACCGCACTTCAAGCAGTACGTGATCCCGCTGACCCTGGTGGTGCTGTTCTGCCTTTTCATGGTGCAAAAGCGCGGCACGAGCGGCATCGGCAAGTTCTTCGGGCCCATCACGCTGGTCTGGTTTTCGACCCTGGCGGTCCTGGGCGTATCCCACATCGTCACCCACCCCGAGATCCTCTGGGCCATGAGCCCGCACTATGCGCTGGGCTTCATGCTCGCCAACCCGGGCACCAGCTTCATCATCCTGGGCGCCGTGGTGCTGTGCGTGACCGGGGCCGAGGCCCTGTACGCCGACCTGGGGCACTTCGGCAAGCGCCCCATCCGCCTGGCCTGGTTCGGCGTGGCCATGCCGGCGCTCACGCTCAACTACTTCGGTCAGGGCGCGCTGCTGCTGGCCCAGCCCGAGGCGGTGAAGAACCCATTCTTCATGATGGCGCCCGACTGGGCGCTGTTGCCCCTGGTGGTGCTGGCGACCCTGGCCACCGTGATCGCCTCGCAGGCGCTGATCACCGGCGCCTTCAGCGTGACCAAGCAGGCCATCCAGCTCGGTTACCTGCCGCGCCTGAATATCCAGCACACCAGCGTGCGCGACACGGGGCAGATCTACATCCCGCTCGTGAACTGGGGGCTGTTCGTGGCCATCGTGCTGGCCGTGGTGATGTTCCGCTCGTCGAGCAACCTGGCGGCGGCCTACGGCATTGCCGTGACGCTGGACATGCTGATCACCACCACGCTGACCTTCTTCGTGATCCGCTACGGCTGGGGCTACCCGCTGGCGCTGTGCGTTGCCGCCACGGGCTGCTTCTTTGTGGTGGACCTGGCCTTCTTCGCCTCCAACATGCTCAAGCTGTTCGCGGGTGGCTGGTTCCCGCTCATGATCGGGGGCGTTGTCTTCACGCTGATGATGACCTGGAAGCAAGGGCGCCATCTGGTCAACGACAAGCTGCGCGCCGATGCCATCGACCTCAAGGACTTCCTGGAGTCGGTGTTCATCAGCCCGCCTACGCGTGTGGAAGGTACGGCGGTGTTCCTCACGGCCGAGACGGGCGTCGTGCCCAATGCTCTGCTGCACAACCTCAAGCACAACAAAGTGCTGCACGAGCAGAACCTGTTCGTGACAGTCAAGAGCCATGAGGTCCCCTGGATCGGCATGGACAAGCGCCTGCAGGTGGATGCCCTGGGCCACGATTGCTGGCAGGTGGTGGTGCACTACGGCTTCAAAAACGACCCCGACCTGCCGCGCGCCCTGGAGCAACTGCGCGGACGCGGCTGTGGCATGGAGCCCATGACCACGAGCTATTTCCTCTCGCGCGACACCGTGGTGCCCACCATCGGCAGCGGCATGGCACCCTGGCGCGAAAAGCTCTTCGCCCAGATGCACCACAACGCCAGCGGTGCCGCGGACTTCCTGCACCTGCCCAACAACGCGGTGGTGGAGCTCGGGTCGAAGATCGAAATTTGACTCCCCCTGAGTCGCTTCGCGCCTTCCCCCTGAGGGGGATGCCACCGTTGCGGCGGGGCGGCCCTTGCACGGTGGCCCTGGCCTGGGATGCGCCAGTTGCAGGGATCGTGGGCGATGGAATCGCCTCTGCATAGCGCAGAGCAGGGGGGCAGCCATCGGAGCAGTTGTGCACCGCATCGGTGCAACGGGCAGAATCCAGCCCATGCAATTTTTCAAAGACCTGAGCCTGTCGGCTTTCACCGCAGGCTTTGTCGCCGTGCTGGTGGGCTTCACCAGCTCGGTGGCCATCGTGTTCCAGGCCGCGCAAGCCTTTCATGCCACGCCGGGGCAGATCACCTCCTGGATGTGGGCACTGGGCCTGGGCATGGGGCTGTGCTCGCTGGTGCCATCGCTGGTGCTGCGCATGCCGGTCATGATCGCGTGGTCCACCCCCGGCGCGGCCGTGCTGGCCACTGCGGGGCTGGCCGGCGGCTTCAGCATGGGCGAGGCCATCGGCGCCTTCATGGTCAGCGCCGCGCTGATCACGCTGTGCGGAGTCACCGGCTGGTTCGAGCGCATCATGAACCGCATCCCCATGGAGATCGCGGCCGGGCTGCTGGCCGGTGTGTTGGCGCGCTTCGGCATCCAGGCATTCACCGCCGCGCAGACGGCGCTGCCCCTGGTGCTGCTGATGCTGGCCACCTACCTGCTGGGCCGGCGCCTGCTGCCGCGCTATGCCGTGGTGCTCACGCTGGCCGTGGGCATTGCCTGGGTAGCCTTGCGCGGGCAGATGGCCTGGTCCGCAGTGCACCTCTCGTTGGCCGCGCCGGTGTGGACCACGCCAGAGTTCAGCCTGGCGGCCACCGTGAGCCTGGCCATTCCGCTGTTCGTGGTGACCATGGCCTCGCAGAACCTGCCGGGCGTGGCGGTCATCCGCGCGTCGGGCTATCCGCTGCCGATCTCGCGCCTGCTCACCCTCTCGGGCCTGGGTACGCTGGTGCTGGCACCATTTGGCGCCTTTGCCTTGAATTTCAGTGCCATCACCGCGGCCATGTGCATGGGCCCCGAGGCGCATGAAGACCGCGCCCGCCGCTATACGGCCGCCGTGTTCTGTGGCGCCCTCTATGTGGTGATCGGGCTGTTCGGCGCGGTCATCACGGGCTTGCTCACCGCGTTCCCTTCTGAACTGGTGGTGGCCGTCGCTGGGCTGGCCTTGCTGGGCACCATCGGCAATGGGCTGGCGACGGCGTTGCGCGAAGAGGGGCACCGCGAAGCGGCGCTCATCACCTTCCTGGTCACGCTCAGCGGCGTGGTGGTGGCGGGTGTGGGGTCGGCCTTCTGGGGCGTGGTCGCAGGCAGCCTTGCGCTATTTGTGCAACAGTACGGGCGTTCGCGCCCCCAAGGCGGCTGACGGCTTCCTCATATATGGAGCCCGTCCCAGCCTTCGGGACGCACGCCTTCTTCACACCCATCCACGCCCCGCCCATGCAAATCCTCTTCATCGCCGACCCGCTGGCCAGTTTCAAGATCTACAAGGACACCACCTTCGCCATGATGCGCGAGGCCCAGCGCCGGGGCCACACCATCACGGTGTGCGGCCCGCAGGACGTGAGCTGGGTGCGCGGTGGCAAGGTGACGGCGCGCGTGCGCGACATCGTGCTCACCGGCCACCCGCAAGACTGGTACACAGAGCAGCCCGTGCGCAGCGCGGTGCTGGCCGACTTCGGCGCGGTGCTGATGCGCAAGGACCCGCCGTTCGACAGCGAATACTTCTATGCCACCCACATGCTCGAGCAGGCCGAGCGCGATGGCGCCCGCGTGTTCAACAAGCCCCGGGCGCTGCGCGACCACCCGGAAAAGCTGGCGATCATGGAGTTTCCGCAGTTCATCGGCCCCACCCTGGTCACGCGCGACCCGGCGGACATCCGCAGCTTCCATGCCGAGCACAAGGACATCATTCTGAAGCCCCTGGACGGCATGGGCGGCATGGGCATCTTCCGCGTGGGGCCGGACGGCATGAACCTGGGCAGCATCATCGAGACGCTGAACAAGGACGGCGCCGAGAGCGTCATGGTGCAGAAATTCCTGCCGCAGATCTCCGAAGGTGACAAGCGCGTGCTGGTCATCGGCGGCAAGCCCGTGCCGTTCTGCCTGGCGCGCATCCCCCAGGGCACCGAAGTGCGTGGCAACCTGGCGGCCGGCGGCAAGGGCGTGGCCCGCCCCCTGTCCGAGCGCGACTGGGAGATCGGCAACGCCCTGGGCCCCATCCTGCAGGAGCGTGGTCTGCTGCTGGCCGGCGTGGACGTGATCGGTGACTGCGTCACCGAGATCAACGTCACCAGCCCCACCTGCTTCCAGGAGATCTTCGACCAGACCGGCTGCGACGTGGCCGCCCTGTTCATCGATGCACTGGAGGCTGCGCTGGCTGCCTTGCCCGTGCGATAAGTGGCCAACTTTGCCGGCAGCCCCAAAACTCATGCTATAGTCGAGGGCTTCGCTACCAAGACCTCTGTTCACAGAAGTCGGTCAGCAGAAGGTACTGCTTCGGTAGTGCCTTCGGCAGTTTGGGTAGACCGAAGCGAACTTTGCAAAAAGTTGGGTCCTTTGAGAAAAGCGAGCAAAAACTCGGTATACAATCAAAGGCTGCGCTGAAAAGAGCTGGTCGCCGAAAGGTGGTGAGAGCTTCGAAGTGCTGGGGTAGATGAAGACGCCAAGCGGCTTCAAAAACTTCCAAAAAGTTTGACGGAACTTAAAAACCGTGCTATAATTCAAGGCTCAGCTGATCGCAGCTAAGTCGGTAGAAATAAAGAAAAGAACTACGGTTCTGGCCTGATTTCTACAAGGATCCTTAAAAATATACAGCCGATAAGCGTGGGCGTTTGATGGCGAGTGCCAAGTTCTTTGGAACTAGTGCTTAGCACTACAAACGCTCATGAGATAGAAGTGAAGTTCACTTCAATTCTTTTTTATGAGTTGCTCGAAAGAGCGAAAAAAATCAAGATCGAACTGTAGAGTTTGATCCTGGCTCAGATTGAACGCTGGCGGCATGCCTTACACATGCAAGTCGAACGGTAACAGGTCTTCGGATGCTGACGAGTGGCGAACGGGTGAGTAATACATCGGAACGTGCCCGATCGTGGGGGATAACGGAGCGAAAGCTTTGCTAATACCGCATACGATCTACGGATGAAAGCAGGGGACCGCAAGGCCTTGCGCGGACGGAGCGGCCGATGGCAGATTAGGTAGTTGGTGGGATAAAAGCTTACCAAGCCGACGATCTGTAGCTGGTCTGAGAGGACGACCAGCCACACTGGGACTGAGACACGGCCCAGACTCCTACGGGAGGCAGCAGTGGGGAATTTTGGACAATGGGCGAAAGCCTGATCCAGCCATGCCGCGTGCAGGATGAAGGCCTTCGGGTTGTAAACTGCTTTTGTACGGAACGAAAAGACTCCTTCTAATACAGGGGGTCCATGACGGTACCGTAAGAATAAGCACCGGCTAACTACGTGCCAGCAGCCGCGGTAATACGTAGGGTGCAAGCGTTAATCGGAATTACTGGGCGTAAAGCGTGCGCAGGCGGTTATGTAAGACAGATGTGAAATCCCCGGGCTCAACCTGGGAACTGCATTTGTGACTGCATAGCTAGAGTACGGTAGAGGGGGATGGAATTCCGCGTGTAGCAGTGAAATGCGTAGATATGCGGAGGAACACCGATGGCGAAGGCAATCCCCTGGACCTGTACTGACGCTCATGCACGAAAGCGTGGGGAGCAAACAGGATTAGATACCCTGGTAGTCCACGCCCTAAACGATGTCAACTGGTTGTTGGGTCTTCACTGACTCAGTAACGAAGCTAACGCGTGAAGTTGACCGCCTGGGGAGTACGGCCGCAAGGTTGAAACTCAAAGGAATTGACGGGGACCCGCACAAGCGGTGGATGATGTGGTTTAATTCGATGCAACGCGAAAAACCTTACCCACCTTTGACATGTACGGAATCCTTTAGAGATAGAGGAGTGCTCGAAAGAGAACCGTAACACAGGTGCTGCATGGCTGTCGTCAGCTCGTGTCGTGAGATGTTGGGTTAAGTCCCGCAACGAGCGCAACCCTTGTCATTAGTTGCTACATTCAGTTGGGCACTCTAATGAGACTGCCGGTGACAAACCGGAGGAAGGTGGGGATGACGTCAAGTCCTCATGGCCCTTATAGGTGGGGCTACACACGTCATACAATGGATGGTACAAAGGGTCGCCAACCCGCGAGGGGGAGCCAATCCCATAAAGCCATTCGTAGTCCGGATCGCAGTCTGCAACTCGACTGCGTGAAGTCGGAATCGCTAGTAATCGTGGATCAGAATGTCACGGTGAATACGTTCCCGGGTCTTGTACACACCGCCCGTCACACCATGGGAGCGGGTTCTGCCAGAAGTAGTTAGCCTAACCGCAAGGAGGGCGATTACCACGGCAGGGTTCGTGACTGGGGTGAAGTCGTAACAAGGTAGCCGTATCGGAAGGTGCGGCTGGATCACCTCCTTTCTGGAAAACCGCATTCAAAATTGAACGCCCACACTTATCGGTTGTTGGAAAAGGGTCTGTAGCTCAGCTGGTTAGAGCACTGTGTTGATAACGCAGGGGTCGTTGGTTCGAGCCCAACTAGACCCACCAAATTCCGATGGACAGAGAACTGCGGCGAGAGCTGTGGGGAAATGCATGGAATGGGGGATTAGCTCAGCTGGGAGAGCACCTGCTTTGCAAGCAGGGGGTCGTCGGTTCGATCCCGTCATCCTCCACCAACGACGACAGACAAAAACAACAACAAGTTAGTAAGAGATTACTCAACACCAAAGCGGCTTTGAATCAGAAATGATGCGAGGCTGTTTTGTTGTTGATCAATATCGATTGATCAATCGGCTGTTCTTTAAAAATTCATAGAGTCGAATCAGAGTTGCTAGCGGAAACTGCACATTCGTAAAGGTTTAGTGCAGACCGTGCCGCTAGCAACGATAATTTTTGATTGCGTCAAAACGAATATTCAAACCTAGTTTGAAATTCTTAAGTAATACGATGACAGATCTAAGGATCTGAAGTTGTTTACGGCATAACGCGCCAGGTGAAAGACCTGGCAAGTCCTTGAAGATTACGGCGATATCTTGAAAGAGATGTCAAAGTTATAGGGTCAAGTGACTAAGAGCATGTGGTGGATGCCTTGGCGATTACAGGCGACGAAAGACGTGATAGCCTGCGATAAGCTTCGGGGAGCTGGCAAATAAGCTTTGATCCGGAGATTTCTGAATGGGGAAACCCACCTCGCAAGAGGTATCGCATGATGAATACATAGTCATGCGAGGCGAACCGGGTGAACTGAAACATCTCAGTAGCTCGAGGAAAAGACATCAACCGAGATTCCGAAAGTAGTGGCGAGCGAAATCGGAAGAGCCTTCTATTGATAGCACGACTGTTAGCAAAACGGAATGGAAAGTCCGGCCATAGCAGGTGATAGCCCTGTATGCGAAAACAGACGTGTGGTACTAAGGTAGAGACAAGTAGGGCGGGACACGAGAAATCCTGTCTGAATATGGGGGGACCATCCTCCAAGGCTAAATACTCGTAATCGACCGATAGTGAACCAGTACCGTGAGGGAAAGGCGAAAAGAACCCCGGGAGGGGAGTGAAATAGATCCTGAAACCGCATGCTTACAAAAAGTAGGAGCCCGCAAGGGTGACTGCGTACCTTTTGTATAATGGGTCAGCGACTTACATTCAGTGGCAAGGTTAACCGAATAGGGAAGCCGTAGAGAAATCGAGTCCGAATAGGGCGAATCAGTCGCTGGGTGTAGACCCGAAACCAAGTGATCTATCCATGGCCAGGATGAAGGTGCCGTAACAGGTACTGGAGGTCCGAACCGACTAGTGTTGCAAAACTAGCGGATGAGCTGTGGATAGGGGTGAAAGGCTAAACAAACTTGGAAATAGCTGGTTCTCTCCGAAAACTATTTAGGTAGTGCCTCAAGTATTACCGTCGGGGGTAGAGCACTGTTTAGGCTAGGGGGTCATGGCGACTTACCAAACCTATGCAAACTCCGAATACCGACGAGTACAGCTTGGGAGACAGAGCACCGGGTGCTAACGTCCGGACTCAAGAGGGAAACAACCCAGACCGCCAGCTAAGGTCCCTAAAATTGGCTAAGTGGGAAACGAAGTGGGAAGGCTAAAACAGTCAGGATGTTGGCTTAGAAGCAGCCATCATTTAAAGAAAGCGTAATAGCTCACTGATCGAGTCGTCCTGCGCGGAAGATGTAACGGGGCTAAGCCAGTTACCGAAGCTGCGGATGTGCAATTTATTGCACGTGGTAGGAGAGCGTTCTGTAGGCCTGTGAAGGTGTCTGGTAACGGATGCTGGAGGTATCAGAAGTGCGAATGCTGACATGAGTAGCGTTAAAGGGGGTGAAAAGCCCCCTCGCCGTAAGCGCAAGGTTTTCTACGCAACGTTCATCGGCGTAGAGTGAGTCGGCCCCTAAGGCGAGGCAGAGATGCGTAGCTGATGGGAAACAGGTCAATATTCCTGTACCGATGTGTAGTGCGATGTGGGGACGGAGAAGGTTAGCTCAGCCAACTGTTGGATATGTTGGTTCAAGCCTGTAGTCGTGCCTGGTAGGCAAATCCGCCGGGCTTAGATGAGGGGTGATAACGAGTCTGCTTGCAGACGAAGTGAGTGATACCCTGCTTCCAGGAAAAGCCACTAAGCTTCAGCTACACACGACCGTACCGCAAACCGACACTGGTGCGCGAGATGAGTATTCTAAGGCGCTTGAGAGAACTCAGGAGAAGGAACTCGGCAAATTGATACCGTAACTTCGGGAGAAGGTATGCCCCAAGTAGGTGAACTCGAACAGAGGGAGCCCAACGGGGTTGCAAAAAATCGGTGGCTGCGACTGTTTAATAAAAACACAGCACTCTGCAAACACGAAAGTGGACGTATAGGGTGTGACGCCTGCCCGGTGCTGGAAGATTAAATGATGGGGTGCAAGCTCTTGATTGAAGTCCCAGTAAACGGCGGCCGTAACTATAACGGTCCTAAGGTAGCGAAATTCCTTGTCGGGTAAGTTCCGACCTGCACGAATGGCGTAACGATGGCCACACTGTCTCCTCCTGAGACTCAGCGAAGTTGAAATGTTTGTGATGATGCAATCTCCCCGCGGAAAGACGGAAAGACCCCATGAACCTTTACTGTAGCTTTGTATTGGACTTTGAACAGATCTGTGTAGGATAGGTGGGAGGCTTTGAAGTGATGTCGCTAGATGTCATGGAGCCAACGTTGAAATACCACCCTGGTGTGTTTGAGGTTCTAACCTAGGTCCATTATCTGGATCGGGGACAGTGCATGGTAGGCAGTTTGACTGGGGCGGTCTCCTCCCAAAGCGTAACGGAGGAGTTCGAAGGTACGCTAGTTACGGTCGGACATCGTGACGATAGTGCAATGGCATAAGCGTGCTTAACTGCGAGACTGACAAGTCGAGCAGATGCGAAAGCAGGACATAGTGATCCGGTGGTTCTGTATGGAAGGGCCATCGCTCAACGGATAAAAGGTACTCTGGGGATAACAGGCTGATACCGCCCAAGAGTTCATATCGACGGCGGTGTTTGGCACCTCGATGTCGGCTCATCTCATCCTGGGGCTGTAGCCGGTCCCAAGGGTATGGCTGTTCGCCATTTAAAGAGGTACGTGAGCTGGGTTTAAAACGTCGTGAGACAGTTTGGTCCCTATCTTCCGTGGGCGCTGCAGATTTGAGGAAGCCTGCTCCTAGTACGAGAGGACCGGAGTGGACACACCTCTGGTGTATCGGTTGTCACGCCAGTGGCATTGCCGAGTAGCTAAGTGTGGAAGAGATAACCGCTGAAAGCATCTAAGCGGGAAACTCGTTTCAAGATGAGATCTGCCGGGGCCTTGAGCCCCCTGAAGAGTCGTTCAAGACCAGGACGTTGATAGGTCAGGTGTGGAAGCGCAGTAATGCGTTAAGCTAACTGATACTAATTGCTCGTGAGGCTTGACCCTATAACTTTGATAGCCGTGTACGCTCCTTCATGGACGTGTGCAAGCTTCGAAGATTGTTATGCCAAGTTGACGCAGTCAAAACACATAAAATCTGATTCCACTCTATGAATTCGTTGTCTTGCTCCAAGAGCAAGTCGACTCCAAGTTATGCCTGATGACCATAGCAAGTTGGTACCACTCCTTCCCATCCCGAACAGGACAGTGAAACGACTTTGCGCCGATGATAGTGCGGGTTCCCGTGTGAAAGTAGGTCATCGTCAGGCTCTTATAGCCCCAAACCCCCTCAGTCTCCAAAGGACTGGGGGGTTTTGCGTTTGGGCGAGCGAAATGCCTCCGGCCCGATGGTCGTGATGGCTGCAGAAGACACATAGCCGCGCGGCACGTGCTGCCATGACCGCACGGCCTTTGCGATTTTCCGCAGAGCGTTCAGAGGTTGGTGGGCCGGTCCGGCAAGTCTTCTCGCGATCCAGGCCCGCACCCAGCGGTTCAGCCGCCTTGCCGCTGGCCGTCCACAAACACCAGCAGTTCTTGCTTGCCAAATGCCGTCCACTCCTCATTGGTGGTGAGTGGTGCGGTCACGATCACGGCCACGCGGTCGGTGGCTGTGGTCTGGGTGGCGAAGTCGATGCGCACGTCCTCGTCGGACAGTTGCGCCTCGCTGAACGGGTGCTTGCGCTCGACGTAGTACAGGCCAGTGGAGGCATGGGCCCACAGCGCCTGCCCATTGGAGAGCAGGAAGTTGAAGGTGCCGTGCGGCGCGATGCGCGCGGCCAGTTCCTTCAAGGTGATGGTCAGCTCGGCAATGCTGGGCACGCTGGCATGGGACTTCGCCAGCTCCTGCATGATCCAGCAGAACGCGTGTTCGCTGTCGGTATCGCCCACCGGGTGGAAGGTTGAATGCAGGCGGGGCCGGAAGTCCTTGAGGTCGCCGTTGTGGGCAAACACCCAGTAGCGCCCCCACAATTCGCGCACGAAGGGGTGGCAGTTCTGCAGGCTCACCAGGCCCTGGGTGGCCTTGCGGATGTGCGCAATCACATTCTGGCTTTTGATGGGGTAGCGGCGGATGAGCTCTGCCACGGGCGAATCCACGGCGGGCAGATGGTCCACGAAGTGCCGCAACCCCCGGTCCTCGAAAAAGGCGATGCCCCAGCCGTCGGCATGGTCGGCCGTGTTGCCGCCGCGCTGTGCGAACCCGGTGAAGCTGAAGGTCACGTCGGTCGGCGTGTTGCAGTTCATACCCAGCAGTTGGCACATGGTCGCGAGAAGTCCGGATCAGTCGGCCATCAGGCCTGGGGTGAAGAGGAGGGGGTATCGGCCGGCGCCGCAGGCGCTTCGCGCAGTTGCCAGGCGGCCACCAGGGCCAGCACGCACAGCGCGGTCAGCATCAGAAAGGTTTCGCCAAAGGCATCGATGCGGGCGGCGTTGCTCGCGCCCGAGGTCAGCGATGCACCATGCGCACCCAGGCGCCATTCGAGCACGATACCGCACAGGCTCACACCCGCAGCACCGCCGAGCATGCGCAGAAAGCCGATGGCGCTCGATCCCTGCGAGATCAGCGACTTGTCCAGCGGCCGCATGGCCCCGAGGTTCAGCGATGGCAGGATGAAACCGAGGCCGATGCGGCCGAGGATGGCAAAGGCCACCAGCATCCACAGCGCCGAGCCCAGGCCCACCAGCACCATGAGCCCGAAGGACAGGGCCAGAAGGGCCAGCCCGATGCTCACCAGCAAGTGCGTGGGCTGCCGGTCGGCCAGCCGGCCCACCATGGCGATGGTGATGGCCAGCACGAAGCCTGCGGGCAGCATGATGGTGCCCACGTGCGAGGCCGACAGCTGCATGCCGAGCTGCATGAACACGGGCAGCAGGTAGGTGGATCCGAACAGCGCCGTGCCGTAGATGAAGGCCACGATACTGCCCATGGCGAATTGCCGGTACTGAAAGAGCCGCAGGTCCATCAGCGGCTTGCGGCCCTGCCGCAGTTGCCGGCGCTGCCAGCCGATGAACAGGCCTGTGGCCACCACGGCGCCCGCCAGCAGGAGGATGGCCTCCGTGGCGGTGCCCCCATGCAAGGCCACTAGCCCATTGAGCAGGCACAGCGTGCCGGCGGTACCCAGCGCCAGACCGCGCCAGTCGAGCGCCTCGCCATTGCGGTTGGCCGCCACGCCGCCCGGCGCCGTGACCGGTACGAACTTGTAGGCCAGCCAGATGGAGGCCAGGCACAGCGGCACCACCATGAAGAAGATGGAGCGCCAACCGAACCAGTCGACCAGCAGCCCGCCGATGCTCGGGCCGATCGCCGGTGCCAGCACCACGCCCATGCCGAAGATGCCGCTCGCGCGGCCCTGTTCATGGGGTTGGAATGCGTACAGGATGATGACGGCAGGAATGGGTTGCACCACCCCGGCCGCAAGGCCCTCGGCCACACGCGCCACCAGCACCAGGCCGAAATCGCGCGCCAGGCCACCCCCGATGCCGCCCGCCAGCAATAGCAGCATGGCCCCCACGTAGGTGGCGCGGTAGCCGTAGCGCGACAGCAGCCACGGCGTGGTGAGCATGGACACCGTGGTGGCCACCATGAAGCCCGAGGTCACCCACTGGGCACGTTCCTGCCCCAGGGTGAAGTAATGGCTCATGTCCGGGATGGCGACGTTGACGATGGTCGAGGACATTATCGACGCCATCGTGCCGACCATGACCGTCAGCAGCAGCAGCCAGCGGTAGCGCTCGCCATGGCGTTCGCGCAGTGCGGCGAGGGAGCTGGAGGATGGCTGTGCGCTCATGGGCGGGGGATCGTGGTCAGAAGGGTATCAGGTGCGCTCGGACCAGAGCTTGCCGCCGGTGGCCCAGTTCTCGCGCTTGATGTCGGTGATCAGGATGTCGACCGACTCGGGCGAGCCGCCGAGCACTTCGACGGACACGCGGGTGATTTCTTCCACGAGCTTCTTCTTTTGCTCGATGGTGCGGCCTTCCATCATCTCGACGTGGTAAGTGGGCATGCAGGACTCCTTGGGGTAATGGTCAATGAACGAAAAGAAAAGAGGAAATCATATCGGGGCCGCCGGGTCCAATGCGTCCAGAGCCGGACGAGGCCGAGCGCACAGCGGGCAGATGCAGACCTTGCCACGGGCCGCCGCAGGAATTTCGGCCAGGGCCTCGGGCGCCACGGTGGTGGCCATGCACCAGCAGGTTTCGGGCGGCTGTCCGGCCGCCATGGCGCACTGGTTCGCCTGCCCGCACAAAGGGCACTGCGAGACGGTGGAAATCGGTGGGGGAGTCATCGTGGGGTGGGTGCAGCAGGGCGCGCCATGCCTCGCGCGCTGCCTGGCTGGCGTGCCCGGCCCATTGTGCCGCCTCCCGGGCCCAGGGGCCAGGGTGAGGGCCTTTGTGGGGTCACCGGTGTGGGGCCATGCCGAAAAAAAAGGCACCCGAAGGTGCCGTTGGAGGAGGGATCCGGAGGACCCCTCTGTGCAGGGGGGCCGCAAGGCCCCGGTGGTCAGGCCGCCGCCTTGAGCTTCAGGCGCCAAGCGTGCAGCAGCGGCTCGGTGTAGCCGCTGGGCTGGGCCATGCCCTTGAAGACCAGGTCGCAGGCCGCCTGGTAGGCCATGCTGGTGCCGAAATGGCCGGCCATGGGCTGGTACAGCGGGTCGCCGGCGTTCTGGCCGTCCACCACGGCGGCCATGCGCTCGAAGGTCTCCTTCACCTGGGCTTCGGTCACCACGCCGTGGCGCAGCCAGTTGGCCATGTGCTGGCTGCTGATGCGCAAGGTGGCGCGGTCTTCCATCAGGCCCACGTTGTGGATGTCGGGCACCTTGGAGCAGCCCACGCCCTGGTCCACCCAGCGCACCACATAGCCCAGGATGCCCTGGGCGTTGTTGTCCAGCTCCTGCTGCTTCTCGGCATCGGTCCAGTTCGGGGTGGCGGTCACGGGCACGGTGAGCAGGCCGGTCAGCAGGTTGTCGCGCTCGGCGTTCACGTCGGTCTTTTCCAGGCCTATCTGGATCTCGGCCACGTTGACCTGGTGGTAGTGAAGGGCGTGCAGCGTGGCGCCCGTGGGGCTGGGCACCCAGGCGGTGTTGGCGCCGGCCTTGGGGTGGGCGATCTTCTGTTTCAGCATCTCGGCCATCAGGTCGGGCATGGCCCACATGCCCTTGCCGATCTGCGCCTTGCCGCGCAGGCCGCACGACAGGCCCACCAGCACGTTGTTCTTCTCGTAGGACTGGATCCAGGCGCTGGTCTTCATGTCGCCCTTGCGGATCATCGGGCCGGCCAGCATGGCGGTGTGCATCTCGTCGCCGGTTCGGTCGAGGAAGCCGGTGTTGATGAAGGCCACGCGGCTGGCGGCGGCGGCGATGCAGGCCTTGAGGTTCACGCTGGTGCGGCGCTCCTCGTCCATGATGCCCAGCTTGACGGTATCGGTGGCCAGGCCCAGCAACTGCTCCACGCGGCCGAACAGATCGCTGGCAAAGCCCACTTCGGCGGGGCCGTGCATCTTGGGCTTGACGATGTAGACGCTGCCCTTGCGCGAGTTGCGGATGCCGTTGGCACCGTGCCCTTGCAGGTCGTGCAGCGCGATGGTGGTGGTGACCACGGCGTCCATGATGCCCTCGGGGATCTCGCGCTCCTTGCCCTGGGCGTCGGTGTACAGGATGGCCGGGTTGGTCATCAGGTGGCCCACATTGCGCAGGAACATCAGCGAGCGGCCATGCAGGCGCACGGCACCGGTCGCGCCGGACGGCGCGGTGTACACGCGGTCGGCGTTCAGCCCGCGCGTGATGGTCTTGCCGCCCTTGGCGACTTGCTCGGTCAGCGTGGCCTGGATGATGCCCAGCCAGTTGCTGTAGCCCAGCACCTTGTCTTCGGCGTCCACGGCGGCCACGGAATCTTCGAGGTCGAGAATCGTGGAAAGCGCCGCCTCCAGCACCAGGTCACTCACGCCGGCCGCATCGCTCTGGCCGATGGGGGTGCTGCGGTTGATCTGGATGTCGAGGTGCAGGCCGTTGTGCTGCAGCAGCACCGAGGAAGGCGCTGCTGCGTCGCCCTGGTAGCCCTTGAATTGGGAGGGATCCTTCAGGCCCGTGGTGCCGCCGTTGGAGAGCGCCACCACCAGCTGGCCATCTTCCACGCGGTAGCCGGTGGAGTCCTTGTGCGAGCCGGTGGCCAGGGGCGCCGTGTCGTCCAGTACCTGGCGCGCGAAGGCGATCACCTTGGCGCCGCGCACGGGGTTGTAGCCCTTGCCCTTGTCCGCACCATCGGTCTCGGGGATGGCATCGGTGCCATACAGCGCGTCGTACAGGCTGCCCCAGCGCGCATTGGCGGCATTCAAGGCATAGCGGGCGTTGAGGATGGGCACCACCAGTTGCGGGCCGGCCTGGGTGGCCAGTTCGTCGTCCACGTTGGTGGTGGTGGCCTGCACGTCGGCAGGCTGGGGCACCAGGTAGCCGATCTTTTCGAGGAAGCCGCGGTAGGCCACCATGTCCGTGATGGGGCCGGGGTTGGCCTGGTGCCAGGTGTCGAGCTCGGTCTGCAGGCGGTCGCGCTCGGCCAGCAGGGCGATGTTGCGCGGCGCCAGGTCGGCGACGATGCCGTCAAAGCCCTTCCAGAAGGCGGCGCTGTCCACGCCGGTGCCGGGCAGCACCTTGTCTTCGACGAAGCGGAACAAGGACGTGGCCACTTGCAGGCCGTGGATGGAAGTGCGGTCGGTCATGGGAGTGCCTCAGGCGTTGGATGTGAACAAATGCGGAGCCCGCCACTGCAGGCCATGGGCAGACTGTATTGCAAATGTTTGTCGGTATAAATATGCTCAAAAGCTGTAAACCAATGACTTTTACGCACAAGTGAGGGTGCGGTGGGCGCGCTCCTTCACCATAATCAGCCCCATGGACAAGCTCAAGGCCTTCGAATCCTTCGTCTCGGTTGCCACGCGTGGCAGCCTCACCGCCGCCGCCAAGGCCGAGGGCGTGGCTCCGGCCATCATGGGCCGCCGGCTCGATGCGCTCGAAGAGCACCTGGGCGTGAAGCTGCTGGTTCGCACCACGCGGCGCATCAGCTTGACGCATGAAGGCAGCGCCTTCCTGGAGGACTGCCAGCGCCTGCTGTCCGACGTGGCCAATGCCGAGGCCAGCGTGTCCGAGGGCGGCGTCAAGGCCACAGGGCACCTGCGCATCACGGCGCCAGCAGGCTTTGGCCGCAGGCATGTGGCGCCGCTGGTGCCGCGCTTTCGCAGCGAACACCCGGACGTGACGATTTCACTCAACCTCAGTGACCGGGTGGTCGACCTCGCCGGTGAAGGCTTCGACTGCGCCGTGCGCGTGGGCGACCTGCCCGATTCGTCCCTGGTGAGTGTGCGCATTGCCGACAACCGGCGCCTGTGCGTGGCCACGCCCGGGTACCTGAAAAACCACCCGGCCCCGCGCCACCCGGGCGAACTGCCCTCTCACGATTGCCTGACCCTGTCGAGCGAAGCCTCGCAGACGCGTGGCTGGGCGTTCCGCATGCCGCTGGAGGGCGGCGGCACCGAGGTGGTCCACCTCAAGCCCGGCGGGCCGCTCGACTGCTCCGACGGGCAGGTGCTGCACGACTGGTGCCTGGCCGGCTACGGCATCGCCTGGCGCAGCACCTGGGAGGTGGAGGCCGAGATCGCCGCCGGCCGCCTGGTGGAGGTGCTGGAAGAGTTTGCTGCACCGCCCAACGGCATCTACGTGGTCTTCCCCCAGCGCAAGCACATGCCGCTGCGCGTGCGGCTGTGGATCGACTTCCTCAAGCACCATTACGCGCAGCCTGCCTTCTGGCGGGGCATACCGGCCCATTGATCGGGCCCGTGGCAGACTGCAGACTCCATGTCCGAGCCCACGCTCCTGGTCGCTGACGACCACCCCTTGTTCCGCGCTGCCGTGCTGCACGTGCTGCACGGGCGCCTGCCCCAGTTCCGCACGCTGGAGGCCGCCAGTGCGGCCACGCTGGGCACGGCGCTGCAGGAGCATCCCGAGGTGGAACTGGTGCTGCTGGACCTGAGCATGCCGGGCGCGCGCGGCTTCTCGGCCCTGCTGCACGTGCGTGGTGAGTATCCGGAGCTGCCCGTGGTGATCATCTCGTCCAACGACCACCCGCGCGTCATCCGCCGCGCCCAGCAGTTCGGCGCGGTGGGCTTCATCCCCAAGTCCGCGCCCGCCGAAGCCATGGGCGAGGCCATCGAGGCGGTGCTGGCCGGCGACAGCTGGTTTCCGCCCATGGCCGCCGAGCGCTCCGAGGCCGACGCCGAGCTGGCCGCCCGCCTGGCGCAGCTCACGCCCCAGCAGTTCCGCGTGCTGCTGTGCCTGGCCGACGGCCTGCTCAACAAGCAGATTGCGGGTGAGCTGGGCCTGGCCGAGAACACCGTCAAGGTGCATGTCACCGCCATCCTGAAAAAGCTGGCCTGCCACAGCCGCACCCAGGCCGCTGTGCTGGTCAAGAGCCTGGAGACCGAGGACGCGGCATCCGCCTGAGCCTGCTGCGGCGCTATCTTTCCTGCAGGCGCAGCAAGGTCTGGCTCATCAGTGCCCGCAGCGCGGGTGCGCGCACCGGCTTGGCCAGAAAGCCCCAGCCGCGTTCGGCGGCCTGGCGGCGCAGCGTGGCGTCGCGCTCGGCGGTCACCAGGATCACGGCCGGAGCCTGGCCCCAACGGCGGCACAGTTCGGTATAGACGTCAGGACCGTGCTGGCCGCCACCCAAGTGCACGTCCAGCAGCACCAGCTGCGGTGCCTGGCCCGGCTGGGCCTGCGCCAACGCCTCCTTCGCGTCACCGGCCAGCGGCACCTGGCAGCCCCAGCGCTCCAGCAGGGCCTTCGTGGCAGCGCAGGTCGGACCATCGTCCTCGATCACCCAGGCACTGCTGCCGTGCAGCGGGGCGTCCTCGAGCGCTGGCTGGGCCGTGGCGGGGGCTGCGATCTGCTGCTGCAGGGCGGTCGGATCACCCAGCGGCACACAGACCCAGAACACACTGCCGCGCCCCAGTTGCGAGCGCAGCCCGATGGGGTGGCCCAGCAGGCGGCCCAGGCGCTCCACGATGGCCAGGCCCAGGCCGGCACCCCGGTCGTCGGCGCGACCCTCGTCCAGACGGCGGAACTCCTCGAAGATCTCGCGCTGCAGCGCCTCGGGAATGCCTGGCCCCTGGTCATGCACCTCGATGCGCAGGTGGCCGTTGCCCACGCGGCGGCAACCCACCACGATGCGACCGTGCCTGCTGTAGCGGATGGCGTTGGAGACGAAGTTCTGCAGGATGCGGCGCAGCAGGTTCTCGTCGGTGCGCACCACCTGGCGCGTGGCCACACACGAGAGCTTCAGGCCCTGGTTCTCGGCCAGTACACCGAAATTGTGGGCCAGCACCTGCAGCAGCGGGCCCAGGGCCACGTCGTGGATGCGCACGTCGAGCTGACCAGACTCCATGCGCGAGATATCGAGCAGGCTGTTGAGGATCGCGTCCTGCGCAGCCAGGGCCCCGTCGATGCTGTCGGCCGCATGCCGGCCGGCATCGTCGTGCAGGTGGCTGCGCAACAGCGAGCTGAACATGCGGGCGGCGTTCAGCGGCTGCAGCAGGTCGTGCACGGCCGCTGCGACGAAGCGGGTCTTGTAGCGGTTGGCCTGCTCGGCCTCGCGACGGGCGGCGTCCAGGTCGCGCGTGCGGTCGGCCACGCGCTGTTCCAGCGCATCGGCCAGCGAACGCAGCTCGCGCGCGGCGTTCTTGTAGCTGGTGATGTCGGCGTAGCTGGTCACGAACCCGCCCTCGGGCAGGGGGGTGCCGCGTATCTCCAGCACCGTGCCGTCGTCCTTGGCGCTTTCGTGCAGGTGGGGCAGGCCGCTGCGCAGGTGCGACAGGCGCCGCTCGACGGATTCGTCGACCGGGCCAGGGCCCAGCAGGCCGCGGCGTGCGTTGTGGCGCAGCAGGCCCTCGATGGGCTGGCCCACCTGCATCAGGTCGGAGGGGTAGCGGAACAGCTGCACGTAGCGCGAGTTCCAGGCCACGAGGCGCAGGTCGGCGTCGATGATGACCACGCCCTGCGGCAGGTGCTCCAGGCTGCGCGACAGTCCCGTATCCGTCTGTTGCGCGGCCTGCTGCGCCGCCTGCACGATGCCGTCCTGCGCGGTGCGCAGTTCCTGGGCGTGCTGCTGCAGCACGGTCTCTAGCTCCTGGCGGCTGCGCTGGCGCAGGTGGGCCAGGCGCTGGCGCTGGCGCACGAACAGCACCAGCAGCGCCAGCGCCAGCCAGCCGCCGCCGCCCGCCGCAGCAGCCCAGCGGCTGTCCGCCACGCTGCTGTGGGTTGCGTGCACCAGGTGCAGTTGCCAGGGCGTGCCGGGCAGGGGCTGGGTCTGCCACAGCAGGCGGCCGGGCAGGCCCGGCAGGTCGGCTGTCTGCATGCGCACCAGGCGGCCGCCGTTGTCCATGCGGTCGTCCACCCGGTAGTCCAGCGGGCGCAGCGGTTGGTCCGAATACTGGCGCGTGGCGGCCAGCTCGCGGCGCTCCGCTTCGGTCAGCGGTTCCAGCAGCCGGTAGCGCCAGGCATCCTGGCTGGCGAGAAAGACCACGCCGTGCGCGTCGGACGCCAGCACGATGTCCTCCGTCTGCAGCCATTCGCGCTCCAGCTCCTGCAGTGCGATCTTGATCACCACCAGGCCGAGCGGCTCGCCCTGGTCATCGCGGATGGCCTGCGACAGGAAGTAGCCCGGCTCCCCCGTCGTCACCCCGATGCCATAGAAGCTGCCGCTGCCTTGCGCCAGCGCCTGCTGTACGTAGGGGCGAAAGCTGTAGTCCACGCCCACGTTGCTGGTGGCGCTGCGCCAGTTGCTGGCTGCCACGGCCAGGCCCTCGCGGTTGATCAGGGTCAGGGTGGACGACTGGCTGGCGCCGTTGGCCCGCTCCAGCTTGAGGTTGAGCTGCTCCACTTGCGCCGGGCTCTGGGGGCGGCTCAGCGCGTCGTACAGCTGCGCATCCAGCGCCAGCACCTCGGGCAGGGTGCGGTAGCGGTCGATGCGCTGGCCCAGCGTCTGCCCGTACAGGGCCAGCTGGCGCTGTACGCTGTCGCTCTCTTCGTCGAGCGAATGCTGCCAGGCCCATTGGCCGGCCGCGAACATGCTGGCCGCCATGCCTGCGAGCAGGATCAGCACAGTCCAGAACTTGCGGCGGTGGGAGGTGGTCATGGACGAGGCGGTTCGTGGAAGGCGCTCACAAGCGCGTGTTTGGTGCGCGTGGGAGTGTGCCGCACCTTTCTGGGGTGCTAGGTGTTTTCCCTAGGATTTGCCGATGGGCCTCCTATGGGGGCGCCGCCGACTACTACCAATTAGCTATCTGCGGAAACAGCGGGCAGCGGTACAAACAGCACCCTCGAAGCACCCCGGTGGTGCAGTTCCCGTGACTTCTGGAGTCCCCCATGCACGCCATTCCTGCCCAGGCCGCCCAACCGGTGCACCTGCCGTTCTACCGCCAACTGTACTTCCAGGTGGTGCTCGCCATCGTCCTGGGCGTGTTGCTGGGTTATTTCGAACCGGCTTACGGCGAAGCGCTCAAGCCCCTGGGTGATGCCTTCATCAAGCTGGTGAAGATGATCATCGCCCCGGTGATCTTTCTGACCATAGTGACCGGCATCGCGGGCATGTCGCAGCTGAGCTCCGTAGGCCGCGTGTTCGGCAAGGCCATGGCGTACTTTTTGTTCTTCTCCACGCTGGCGCTGGTCATCGGCATGATCGTGGCCAACGTGGTGCAGCCCGGCGCGGGCATGAACATCAACCCGGCCGACCTGGACCAGACGGCCGTGAAGACCTACGTGGCCAAGTCGCACGAGATGACGCTCACCGGCTTTGCCATGGACATCATCCCCAAGACGCTGATCAGCCCCTTCGTGGGCGACAACATCCTGCAGGTGCTGCTGGTGGCCGTGCTGTTCGGCGTGGCGCTGGCCATGGTGGGTGAGGCCGGCCGCCCCGTGCAGAACTTTCTCGAAGCGCTGACGACCCCCGTGTTCAAGGTGGTGGGCCTGGTGATGAAGGCCGCGCCCCTGGGGGCCTTCGGTGCCATGGCGTTCACCATCGGCAAGTTCGGCCTGGGCTCGCTGGTCAACCTGGCCTGGCTGGTCGGTTCGTTCTACATCACCTCCTTGCTCTTCGTGCTGGTGGTGCTGGGCTTCGTGGCGCGCCTGTGCGGCTTCTCGGTGCTCAAGCTGTGCCGCTACCTCAAGGCCGAGCTGATGCTGGTGCTGGGCACCTCGTCCTCCGAATCGGCCCTGCCTTCACTGATGGAAAAGATGGAAAAGGCCGGTTGCAGCAAGTCGGTGGTCGGCCTGGTGGTGCCCACGGGCTACTCCTTCAACCTGGACGGCACCAACATCTACATGACGCTGGCCGCGCTGTTCATCGCCCAGGCCACCAACACCGAACTCACGCTGGGCCACCAGGTCGCCCTGCTGCTGGTGGCCATGCTCAGCTCCAAGGGCGCGGCTGGCGTGACCGGCGCGGGCTTCATCACCCTGGCCGCCACCCTGGCCGTGGTGCCCGAAGTGCCCGTGGCCGGCATGGCCTTGATCCTGGGCGTGGACCGCTTCATGAGCGAATGCCGCTCGCTGACCAACTTCATCGGCAACGCCGTCGCCACCGTAGTGGTCTCGCGCTGGGAAAATGCGCTCGACTACACCCGCCTGCACGCCGCCCTGGACGGTCACCCGCTGCCGGACGTGGCAGTCCCCGTGTCAGCACCCGTGGTGCCGGCCGATGTGGCCGCCGTGGCGCGCACGGCCGCCTGATCGCTGGCAGGCCCGTTGCGGGGCCATGGTTTCACAAGAAGGGGTGTGCCTGCATGGGCACGCTCCTTTTTCGCATGCAACTGCCGGCCGAGGGACGGGTCAGGAAGAGCGCCTACCTCTGCGGGGCCGTTCCTCGCGCACAATCGCCGCGAACTGCCCCAAACAAGGATCCGCGATGACCCTCGAAGCCGTATTGGCCGCCCTGCACATAGTGGCCATCCTGACCCTGGTGGTCTTCCTGTCGAGCCAGGCCGCGCTGTGCCGCATCGAATGGCTCAATGCCGCGGTGGTGGAGCGCCTGGCGCGGCTCGACGCCATCTATGCCGCCTCGGCCATGGCGCTGGTGGCCACGGGGCTGGCGCGGGTGTTCTTCGGGGTCAAGGGCATGTCCTGGTACGTATCCCAGCCCATGTTCCACTTCAAGATCACACTGGTGGTGGCGATTGCCATCGTCTCCATCTTCCCTACCATCGCCTTCCGGCGCTGGCTGCGCCAGCTGCGCGCCGATGGCACCCTGCCGGATAAGAGAGAAGTCGCCAGGGTGCGCCGCCTGGTGATGCTGCAGGCCCATGCGATCCCGGTGGTGGCCGTGATCGCGGTGTTCTGGGCGCGGGGCTGGTAAGCACAGGCCCCAGGCCATGAAAAAACCCGCCGGGCACGGGGCCGGGCGGGTTGCTGGCGAATGCCGGCCAGGCAGGCCGGCACGGCAGATCACTTCTTGAGGCACTCGCTCATGAAGGCCTTGCGCTCGTCGCCCTTCTTGCCCTTTGCGTCGGCGTTGCAGGTCTTCATCTTGTCCTGCTGCGTGGCAGGCTTATTGGACAGGCAGGTCTTCATGAAGGCCTTGCGCTCGTCACCCTTCTTGTCGGCTGCCTCGGTGTTGCAGGTGGCCATCTTGGACTGCTGCTTGGTGGGTGCTGCGGCCGATGCTGCAGGCGCCGCCGGGGCGGCTGCAGCCGCAGCTGCGGGCGCGGAGGCCTTGGCCGCAGGGGCGTCGGCAGCGTGTGCTGCACCGAAAGAGAGGACCAGGCTCAGGGCCGTCAGGGAGAGAAGCTTTTTCATATAGTGCTCCGGTGGTAAGGGCATCCGATGCAATCCGCATCGGATTGCCCGATTACAACGTACCGCCCCCGGGCTGCGCTGACACGGTTCGCGGGATGACAGGATTCTTTGCAATCTGTTGCAGCTGCGCAGCGCTTTTTATGTGCCTGTTGTGCAGGCCCGTGCGCGCATTTGGTGGCGTGGGCAACACACCCTGCCAGGGCAGTCACGGCCCGCCCCGTAAAATCCCGGGATGCTCTCTGTCAAACACGATCTGCTGGCCGCTCTCGCGGCCGAGCTGGACACCCTTTCCCCTGGCGCGGGCGCCAAGGCGGCGTTCGAATCCCCCAAGGTGGCCGCGCATGGCGATTTCGCCTGCACGGCGGCCATGCAACTGGCCAAGCCGCTCAAGCTCAACCCGCGCGCGCTGGGCGAACAGCTCAAGGCGGCGCTGGAGGCCACGCCCGCCTTCACGCGCTGGGTCGATGCCATCGAGATCGCGGGCCCGGGCTTCCTGAACATTCGCTTGAAGCCCGCTGCCAAGCAGGAGGTGGTGCGCGAGGTGCTGTCTGCCGGCGAGCGCTTCGGCTACCAGGCCGACCGCGGTGCCAAGGTGCTGGTCGAGTTCGTCTCGGCCAACCCCACGGGCCCGCTGCATGTGGGCCACGGCCGCCAGGCCGCCCTGGGCGATGCCATCTGCAACCTGTTCGCCACCCAGGGGTGGGGTGTGCACCGCGAGTTCTATTACAACGATGCGGGCGTGCAGATCCAGACGCTCACGAACAGCACGCAGCTGCGCGCCAAGGGCTTCAAGCCCGGCGACGAGTGCTGGCCTACGGATTCCGAGAACCCGGCCAGCAAGGCCTTCTACAACGGCGACTACATCCAGGACATCGCCAACGACTTCCTGGCGAAGAAGACCGTCAAGGCCGATGACCGCGAGTACACCGCCAGCGGCGACGTGGACGACGTGGAATCGATCCGCCAGTTCGCCGTGGCCTACCTGCGCAACGAGCAGGACAAGGACCTGCAGGCCTTCAACCTGAAGTTCGACGAGTACTACCTTGAGTCGAGCCTGTACACCAGCGGCCGCGTGGAGGCCACGGTGGGCAAGCTCGTGGCCAACGGCAAGACCTACGAGCAGGACGGCGCCCTGTGGCTCAAGAGCACGGACTACGGCGACGACAAGGACCGCGTCATGCGCAAGCAGGACGGTACCTACACCTACTTCGTGCCCGACGTGGCCTACCATATCGCCAAGTGGGAGCGCGGCTACACCAAGGTGGTCAACATCCAGGGCACCGACCACCACGGCACCATCGCGCGCGTGCGCGCTGGCCTGCAGGCGGCCGAAGTGGGCATCCCGCACGGCTACCCCGACTACGTGCTGCACACCATGGTGCGCGTGGTCAAGGGCGGCGAAGAGGTCAAGATCAGCAAGCGCGCGGGCAGCTACGTCACCTTGCGCGACCTGATCGAATGGACCAGCAAGGACGCGGTGCGCTTCTTCCTGCTCAGCCGCAAGCCCGATACCGAGTACACCTTCGACGTGGACCTGGCCGTGGCGCAGAACAACGACAACCCGGTGTACTACGTGCAGTATGCGCATGCGCGCATCTGCTCGGTACTGCGCAGCTGGGCCGAGCAGGGCGGTGGCGACGTGGCTTCTCTCCAGGGCGTGGACCTGTCCCCGCTCGAAGGCCCGCAAGCCCAGGCACTGATGCTGCAGCTGGCCAAGTACCCCGAAATGCTCACCGCTGCGGCCGATGGAGAAGCCCCGCACGACGTCACCTTCTACCTGCGCGACCTGGCCGCCAGCTACCACAGCTACTACGATGCCGAGCGCATCCTGGTGGACGACGAGGCCGTCAAGCGCGCGCGCCTGGCCCTCGTCGCCGCCACCGCGCAGGTATTGCACAATGGCCTGGCTGTGCTGGGCGTATCGGCTCCGGCCAGAATGTAAGCGACCACTACCTATGAAGAACAAGCAACTGGGCGGAACCATCATCGGCTTTATCGTGGGCGTGATCTTCGGCCTGGGGGCCGCGCTGGCGGTCGCCGTCTACGTGACCAAGGTGCCCGTGCCTTTCCTGAACAAGGGTGGCGCACGCGGCACCGACCAGGACGCGGCCGAAGCGCAGAAGAACAAGAACTGGGACCCGAACTCGCCGCTGTATGGCAAGAACCCCGCGCGGCCTCCTGCGGCCGCAGCGTCGGCTCCCGCCACGGCAGGGGTGGCACCGGCGCCTGCGCCTGCTGCCTCGGCACCTGCCGTGGCAGCAGCGGACCCGCGTGCCGCCGCCTCGTCGGCCAAGCCTGCCGCCGCAGCCACCAAGCCCGGCAGTGCCGACCCGTTGGGGGATCTGGCCGCTGCCAAGGCCGCTGCGGCGCCCGGCAACAGTGCCGACCCCTTCGACTACTTCGTGCAGGCCGGTGCCTTCCGCACCCAGGCCGATGCCGATGCGCAGCGCGCCAAGCTGGCCATGCTGGGCTGGGAGGCCCGCGTGAGCGAGCGCGAGCAGAATGGCCGCACCGTGTTCCGCGTGCGCGTCGGCCCGTTCACCAAGCGAGATGACGCCGCCCAGCTCAAGGACAAGCTCGACACCACGGGCGTCGAGTCCGCCTTGGTGCGGGTGCAGCGCTGAGGGCATGCCTGCCTGAACTTTTTCCGGGGGCGTGGCTCACACACCCCAATACCAGACCAAGGAGTGCCACTTTCATGAAACGCCGCGAGTTTTCCCTGTCTGCCGCTTCCGCAGTGGCCGCATCCGCCCTGACCCTGCCCGTGGCCGCCCCCGCGCTGGCGCAACCGCGCCAGTTCAAGGAGGGCAAGGACTACCGCAAGCTCGACAAGCCTGTCACGCCCGACGCGCCGGCGGGCAAGGTCGATGTGATCGAATTCTTCTGGTACAGCTGCCCCCACTGCAATGCCTTCGAGCCCACGCTCGACGCATGGGTCAAGGCAGCCCCCAAGGACCTGAGCATCCGCCGCATCCCGGTGGCGTTCAATCCCAGCTTCGTGCCACAGCAAAAGCTGTATTTCACGCTCGAAGGCATGGGCAAGCTCGATGCGCTGCATGCCAAAGTCTTCCGTGCCATCCACGTGGAGAAGGCCAAGCTCGCCAAGGACGATGAAATCATGGCCTGGATCGCCACGCAGGGCGTGGACGTGGCCAAGTTCAAGGAAATCTACAGCTCGTTCACCGTCTCCAACCAGGTGCGCCGCGCGTCGCAGCTGCAGGATGCGTACGGTGTGGAAGGCGTGCCCTCGATGGGTGTGGCCGGCCGCTTCTACACCGATGGCACCATGGCCGGCAGCATGCCTGTCGTGCTGCAGGTGGTAGAGCATCTGGTGGGCGCGGTCCGCAAAGGCTGACCATTTCTTGGCAGGACTGGCGCCTGTGTGTACCAAAAGCCCGCGGATGCGGGCTTTTTTCATGGCATGTCGCCACGGGTGGCTACAATGATCTGCAAGATTCGTGCCCTATGAACTACCGCATCCTCCCGACCCTACTCCTCCTCTCGGCCCTGGCCATGGTCCAGACGGCGGCCCACGCCGAAAAGGCCGACCGCAACAAGCCCATGAACATCGAGGCCGACGCACTGCGCCACGATGAGCTCAAGCAGACCAGCGTGTTCACCGGCCGCGTGGTCATGACCAAGGGCACCATCGTGCTGCGTGGCGCGCGCCTGGACGTGCGCCAGGACGCGGACGGCTACCAGTTCGGCGTGGTCACGGCCGAGCCGGGCAAGCGCGCCTTCTTTCGCCAGAAGCGCGACACGCTGGCGGGCGCGCCCGACGAGTTCATCGAAGGCGAGAGCGAGGTCATCGAGTACGACGGCCGGGCCGACAACGTGAAGTTCATCACCCGCGCCGAGCTGCGGCGCTACCGCGAATCCACGCTGACCGACGAGATCACCGGGCAGGTCATCGTCTACAACAACCTGACCGACGTGTTCACCGTGGACGCCAAGCCGCGCGGCAGCACCAATGCGGCGGGCGACACCCCGGCGCCCGGTGGCCGCGTGCGCGCCATCCTGTCGCCCAAGGAAACACCCGCCAGCGCGGCCGCCCCTGCCGCAGCGGCATCGGGCACCCCCTTGCGCCCCAGCAGCACCCTGAGCGGCGGCGCCAAGTGAGTGGGCAGCACGTGAGTACCGCCGCCGATTCCCCGGCGGACAGCCGGCTGGAGGTGCACCACCTCGAAAAATCCTATGGCAGCCGCAAGGTCGTCAAGGACGTATCGCTGGTCGTGCAAAAGGGCGAGGTCGTCGGGCTGCTCGGCCCCAACGGCGCGGGCAAGACCACCTCGTTCTACATGATCGTGGGCCTGGTGCGCAGCGATGCCGGCGACATCCGCATCGACGGCCACTCGGTGGCCCACATGCCCATCCACCGCCGTTCGCGCCTGGGGCTGTCCTACCTGCCGCAGGAAGCCTCGATCTTCCGCAAGCTCACGGTCGAGGAGAACGTGCGCGCCGTGCTCGAATTGCAGCGCGGCGAGGACGGCCAGCCGCTGCCGCGCCAGGCCATCGAAGAGCGCCTGACCGCGCTGCTCACGGAACTGCGCGTGGAGCACCTGCGCGCCTCGCCCGCGCTGGCCCTGTCCGGCGGCGAGCGCCGCCGCGTGGAGATCGCCCGCGCGCTGGCCACGCAGCCGCGCTTCATCCTGCTGGACGAGCCCTTTGCCGGCATCGACCCCATCGCCGTGATCGAGATCCAGCGCATCATCGGCTTCCTCAAGGCGCGCGGCATCGGCGTGCTCATCACCGACCACAACGTGCGCGAGACGCTGGGCATCTGCGACCACGCCTTCATCATCAGCGATGGCCATGTGCTGGCCCAGGGAACCCCCTCCGAAATCGTCGACAACGCCGAAGTGCGCCGGGTGTACCTGGGTGAACACTTCCGCATGTAGCAGACCGATGGACCACCCGTTCGCCATGCACCTGCCTTTGCGGCAGCCCCGGGGGGCTGTGCGATGAAGCCCGGCCTGTCACTGCGCGTATCGCAGCACCTGGCGCTCACGCCGCAATTGCAGCAGTCCATCCGGCTGCTGCAGCTGTCCACGCTGGAGCTGGGGCAGGAGGTCGAGCAGATGCTCGACGAAAACCCCTTTCTCGAACGCAATGCCGACGAGGCGCCGCGCGAGGAGTTCGGCGTGGAAACGGCCGATGCGCCGGTGCAGCCAGACGATTACAGTTCCGACGACGCGGTCTATTCCAGCGCCCCGGGCACCAGCACGTCGACCGAGACCTCGGCCGACAGCCCGCAGGGCGATGCGGAAGTGGGCAGCAGTGCGGGCGACGAGCCCGACTGGAGTGGCGATGGCACCGTGGACGTGTCCCCCAACGATGCCGAGTGGGGCGGCGATGCGCCGGCCCGCAACCGCAATGATTCCGAAGGCGACGAGGCCGATGCCACCGAACTGGCGCGTACGCACGAATCGCTCACCGCGTTTTTACACCGCCAGGCCCTGTCGCTGCGCCTGTCCGAGGTGGACCGGGCCGCCCTGCGCTTTTTGATCGAATCGCTCAACGACGACGGCTACCTCGAAGACCCGCTGGAAGAGCTGGCCGTGGGCCTGGCCGGCCCCGACGACCTGGAGCAGATCGAGGAGCTGGTGCACCGCTTCACCGTCGCCCTGCGCCTGCTGCAGAGCCTGGAGCCTGTGGGCGTGGGTGCACGTGGCCTGGGTGAATGCCTCACGCTGCAGCTTACCGCGCTGGCCGCCGATGAAGACAGCGAAATCGACCCCGACACCGTGCAGACCGCGTTGCGTGTGTGCCAGCAGCCGCTGGAGATGCTGGCGCGCCGCGACATCCGCCGCCTCACGCAGCTGTGTGGCGATGGCGAGGAGCGCACGCGCGCCGCCATGGCCCTGATCGCGCGGCTGGAGCCTCGCCCCGGGCGCAAGTTCGTGGACGTGGAGCGCAACATCATCGTGCCCGACGTCATCGTGCGCAAGGCCGGGCGGGCGAATGGCCGAGATGGCCAGCACAACTTCATCGTGGCCCTGAACCCCGACGTGATGCCGCGCCTGCGCGTGCACGACATCTATGCCGGTGCCCTGCGCGGCCACAAGGGCGGCGAGGGCCACCAGGCCATGCAGCAGCGGTTGCAGGAGGCGCGCTGGTTCATCAAGAACATCCAGCAGCGCTTTGACACCATCCTGCGCGTCTCGCGGGCCATCGTCGAGCGGCAAAAGAGCTTCTTCACCCATGGCGAGCTGGCCATGCGCCCGCTGGTGCTGCGCGACATCGCCGATGAGCTGGGTTTGCACGAGTCCACCATCAGCCGCGTGACCACGGCCAAGTACATGTCCACGCCCATCGGCACCTACGAGCTCAAGTACTTCTTCGGCTCGGGCCTGGGCACCGAGACCGGCGGCAACGCATCGAGCACGGCCGTGCGCGCCCTCATCAAGCAGTTCGTGGCGGCCGAAAGCCCCGCCAAGCCGCTGTCGGACAGCCAGATCGCCGAGATGCTCAAGGAGCAGGGCATCGAGTGCGCGCGCCGCACCGTGGCCAAGTACCGCGAGGCGCTCCGGATCGCGCCAGCCAACCTGCGCAAGGCGCTCTGATCAGGCCGCTGTTCTGAACGCCCGGCTGGAGATGCTGACGGCGTTGCCGTCCGGGTCCTTCACATTGGCAAACGCATAGCCATTGGCCTGGTGCGTGCTGCCGAATGCCAGGCCCTGCGTCAGCGCATTGGCCTTGAAGGCCTCCACGTCGTGCACATGAAAGCACAGCTTCACCCCGGCCTGGCCGAGCTTCACGCTCTTGGCCGCCTGGTGGATGAGGATGCTGGCGCCGCCGTCCGGGGCCTTGAGTTCGATCAGGCCCTCCACCACCTCTCCCGTGGTCTGCAGGCCGAAATGCGTGCCGTAGAACGCAGCGCTGCGCTGCATGTCGCGCGCGTAGACCATGATGGTGCCGAGCATGGGGTGCATGGTGGGTGGGCCATCCGCCATCAAGGCGACTTCGAGGCCGGTGCGCGCCGCAGCGAGCGCAGCAGCTCCAGCGCCTGTGCGGTCGGCTCCTGCGACTGGCCATTGGCCAGCACGGTGAAGGCCACGCGCAGTTCGTTCATGCCCAGCACGCCCTGGGTCAGGTGCTTGTAGCCGCCCGGCTCGGGGGCGCGGTCGGTGGCCGAAAAGTAGTAGCCCGTCTTGCCCGAGGCGCTCAGGTCCTTGAGCGGCAGCTCGGCTTCGACGGCCCTGGGCTTGGCCTGGGTCGCGCCCGACTGGACCTGCGCCCGCAGCTCATCGGCCGTGGGGGCCTTGGCGGAGCTGCCTGCGGGCCAGATGGGCGTGAGGATCATCTGCAGGGCCGTGGCATCGGGACCGCTGATGGCGACCGAGGGCGGTAGCTCGGCATGGGGGCGGCGCACCTGGGCGCGCCATTGGGCGGGCAGGTCGATGACGAGGTCGTCGCGCCCGGGCAGCGGAACGCGCAGTTCTTCGGCAAGAACGGGCAGGCACAGGGCGAAGGTGAGCAGCGTGAGGGCAGTGCGGAGCATGGAGCGGTGGAACGGAGTGAGTGAGGTGGTGGCTTACTTGCGGCTGGTGAAGACGGCGTCATACGACTGCGTGCTGAAGCCCGCCACCCGCTGGCCATTGGTGAGCAGCACCGGCACGCCACGGGCCCCGAGCTGCGCAAAGGCGGCCTTGCCGGTGGGCGTGTCCACGTCGAACTCCCGGTACGCGATGCCCTTGCCTCCCAGGTAGGCCTTGGCCGCCTTGCAGTAGCCGCACCAGGTGGCCATGTAGAGCGTGACCTCGCCCCGGGGCTGGGCGGCGGCCGTCTGGGTGCCAGTGGCAGCCTGGCCGGGGGCGGCGGGCGGCAGCGGGTTGCCCGGGACCACGCTGACGGGCAGGCTCTCGAGCTTCAGGGTCTTTTGCACCGCACCCGACGTGGGCGGCTGGTCGCTGTAGACGACTTTTCCGCGCGCATCCACGGATTTGTAGAGCGTCTGGGCATGCGCCGTGCCCGTGAGCGCGGCCGCAATCAGGGCGAGGGTCAGGGTGCAGCGCAGGGTGTGCATGGGGGCTCCGGGTAAAATCGGCTATTCCGGGAGCATAAGAGACTTCTGCCGCCCCGAGGCCCGCTGGGGCAAGGCCTCACCCGTATGGGCCATCCTTGCCGTCCGGCATGCAGCTTTTCGATGCCCGTTGCGGGCTTTTTCGGGGGCGTCCTGCCCCCGTTTCGCTGTCTTTTTTCGACCCTCCGTTTCCCTGCCCCATGGCCCGCATTGTTTTCGACCTCCCCACGCACTTCGGCTTTGCCACCGAGCTGCAGATCTACATCAGCCACGTCAATCAGGGCGGGCACCTGGACAATGCGCAACTGCTGAGCCTGGTGTCCGAGGCGCGTGTGCGCTTCTTCCAGTCGCTCGGCTACCCCGAGGCGGATGTGGGCGGCCTGTCCACCGTGGTGGGCGACATCGTGGCCCAGTACAAGTCCGAAGGCTTCCATGGCGAGACCATGTGCGTGGAGATGGCGCCCGAGGACCTCAACCGCTACGGCTTCGACCTCGTCTTTCGGATGACGGAGAAGACCACCGGCCGGGAAGTGGCGCGCGGCAAGGTCGGCATCGTCTTCATCGGCCGCAGCGACCGCAAGGTGGCACCCATCCCTGAATCCATCCGCCAGCTGCTGCTGGCGCGCGCAGCGACCGACGCAGTCGGCGTTTAAGCGCGTATCCTGTCGCCCAGTGCCATGAACCAACTCCAACTCTTTCTTCCCTGCGCCGCCGGTGTCGAGGGCTACCTCGCCGACGAGGTGCACGCCATCACCGGCCTCACGGGCCAGGACCTGCTCATGGGCCGGGGCGGCGTGCTGCTGCGCGCCTCGTGGCGCCAGGCGCTGCTGCTCAACCTGCACAGCCGGCTAGCGCAGCGCGTGCTGGTGCAACTGGCGCACCGGCCCTACCGCTCCGAGAACGACCTCTACGGCATCGCCAGCGAGGTGGCCTGGGAAATCTGGTTCACCACGCGCCAGACCTTCAAGGTCGAGGTCACGGCCCAGCACAGCCCGCTGCAGAGCCTGAACTTTGCCGGCCTGCGCGTGAAGGACGCGGTGGCCGACCGTTTTCGCGCCAAGTCCGGCGTGCGCCCCGACGTGAACACGCAGTGGCCCGACGTGCGCATCCACCTGCACCTGACCACCGAAGAGGCCACGGTCTACATCGACACCTCGGGCGAGCCGCTGTTCAAGCGCGGCTGGCGCGAGGACAAGGGCGACGCCCCGCTCAAGGAAACCCTGGCCGCCGCCATGATCGCCGCCAGCGGCTGGGACCCGCTCGGTGATGCGCCCGTGCCGCTGTACGACCCCTGCTGCGGCAGCGGCACCATCGCCATCGAGGCCGCGCAGATCGCCTGCCGTATCCCGGCCGGCATGCTGCGCCGATTTGCGTTTGAAAAGCTCCTGCCCTTCCAGGGCCATGTGTGGTCGGCCATCCAGGCCGAGGCCGAGAGCGCCATCCAGGCGAGCCCCGTGCCCATCTTCGGCAGCGACGTGGCCCACCGAATGGTCGATTTTGCCGAGCGCAATGCCGAGCGCGCGGGCGTGGCCGGGGCCGTGCAGTTGCGCGGTGGCGACGCATTGCAGCGCATGCCGCCGAGCGAACAGCCGGGCCTGATGCTGCTCAACCCGCCCTACGGCGAGCGCATTGCCGCCGCCGGCTCCGCCGGCCAGAACGCCAATGAGCGCGCGGCCGAGCGGGCCCTGGGCGCCAGCGTGGGCCGCGAGGCCGCGCACACCGACGACGGCGGCGAGTTCTTCAGCCAGCTGGCCACCCACTGGAAGAAGAACTATGCGGGCTGGACGGCCTGGATGCTGACCCCCGACCTCAAGCTGCCCGGCAAGATGCGCCTGAAGGAGTCGCGCCGCGTGCCCATGTGGAACGGCCCCATCGAGTGCCGCATGTTCCGCTTCGACATGGTCAAGGGATCGGTGCGCACCAAGCCATCGTCCGATACGCCACCGGCCGGCCCGCGCGATGCGGGTTGAGTTGGCGCTGCCGGCCCAGGCGCCGGCGGGTGAACCCGTGCGCCCTGTGGTCGTCGACACCAACGTCGCGCTGGACTTGCTGATCTTCTCGGACCCGGCCACCGTGCCGCTGCGCCAACTGCTCGCCGAAGGGCGCCTGGCCTGGATCGCCACGCAGGTCATGCGCGACGAACTCGAGCGCGTGCTGGCCTACCCGCACATCGTCGGCCGCATGGACTACTACCGTGTGGACGCGGCGCAGGTGCTGGCTGCCTTCGACGCCCAGGCCCGCCTGGTGGCGATTGCCCCGCGCGTGGCCTACGTCTGCAAGGACACCGACGACCAGAAGTTCATCGACCTGGCCGCCGCGCACCGCGCCATCCTGTTGAGCAAGGACAAGGCCGTGATCTGCATGCGCAAGCGCCTGCTGACGCTGGACGCTCACGTGGCGACAGCGCTGGTGTGGGAGGTGGCGGCCGAACCCGCCAGCGCTGGCGCCTGATATTTCCGTCAGCGGTCGAAGCTGAAATCGCCCGCCGCGTGCACCTGCCACGCGCCCTCGCCCTTGAGCTCCAGCACATGGGTGTGGTGCTTGAGCACGGCCGGGCGGTGGGCAATGCTGATCAGCGTGGTGCCGTTGGCGCGCAGGCGCTCGTAAAGCGCCGCCTCGTTGGCGCTGTCGAGGGCGCTGGTGGCTTCGTCCAGGATCACGATGCGCGGCGCACGCGCCAGCACCCGGGCAAAGGCCAGGCGCTGCTGCTCGCCGATGGAGAGCTGCTTTTCCCAGTCGTGCGAGGCGTCGAGCCCGCCCACGCGTTCGGCCAGCGATTCGAGCTGCACTTCCTGCAACAGCTCCAGCAAGCGTTCGTCCGCCAGGTCGGTCTCCTTCATGGGGTAGATGATCTGGCTGCGCAGCGTACCCATCTGCATGTACGGGCGCTGGGGCAGAAAGAACACGTCCTCCATCGGCGGGTGCTGTACGGCACCGCTGCCGGTGCGCCACAGGCCTGCAATGGCCCGCAGCAGCGAGCTTTTGCCGCAGCCGCTGGGGCCGGTGATCAGCAGGGCATCGCCGGTTTGCAGCTGCAGTGACAGGTCCTGCACCAGCAGGCGGCCGAACTGCGGGGTGTAGAGGGTGAGCCCCTCGATGGCCATGGCCTCGCCAATGCGCGAGGAGATCTGCGGCGCGGGTTCTGCAGGGGGATCCTGCGGACTGTCGGTGCGCGGTGCGGCGGCAGGTTCGGCCCAGGGGGTGGGTGCTGCAGGGGTCTTGAGGACCATCTGCGACAGCGCATGCAGCCGGTCGATGCCGGCCACGAAGCGGCTCAGGCTCTCGAAGTTGTCCACGATGAGCGACACCGCGCCCAGCACCGCAGCAAAGGCGCCCGCCGCCTGGATCGCGCGCCCCACCTCGAGTTCGCCCGAAAGCACGCCATTGGCCAGGATGATGCTCGGCAGCACCAGCGTGAGCTGGCTGAACGAGCGCTGGAACAGGTTGAGCGAACGCTGCTTCTTGATGAGCCGCGCATAGTTGGTGAAGGCCGCCTCGAAGCGGTGGTCGATCTGCGCGCGCTCCTGCGGCTCGCCGCGGTAGAAGGCGATGGACTCGGCGTTCTCGCGCAGCCGCATCAGCCCGAAGCGGAAGTCCGCCTCGCGCCGGATCTGCCAGAAATTGAGCCGGATCAGCGGTGCGCCAAACAGGTACAGCGCGCCGAAGGTTCCCAGCAGTGCATACACCGCCAGAAAGGCCACCAGCACCTTGGAAATGGACCACAGCACCGCGCTGAAGGCCACGAGCTGCATCAGCGAGCCCAGAAAGATCAGCAGGAAGTGCGTGGACCGGCCGGTGAAGGTGTTGATGTCTTCGCTGATGCGCTGGTCGGGGTTGTCGATGTCGCTGCCGGTACCGAGTTCGTAGTACTTGCGCTCACCCAGGTAGCCATCCAGAAAGCGGTGCGTGAGCCAGCGCCGCCAGTGGTTGGAAAACGCGTCGCGCATGTAGTAGTAGAAGGCGTACACCGGCACCGCGAAGGCCAGCACGATGAGGCTGGCGCGCACCGCGTCCCAAAAGCGATCGGCCTGCTTGGCCGCCAGGGCCGAGGTCATCTCGCCGGTCTTGTCGATCAGCATCACGGCCAGCTGTGTCTCGCAGACCATCAGGCCGATGAGCAGCGCGAGCAGGCCCCAGGCGGTTCTTTTTTTCTCGCCCATCCAGTAGGGGCGGGCCACGCTCATGAACTGCTTCCATGCCGAGAGCGATAGGGTGGGAGGGCGGCGGCGACGGGGCTTCTTCGCGGCCGGCGGCGGCGATGCGGGAGCGGGTGGTGCTGAAAGGGTGGCGGCAGGAGTAGACATTGGGCAGAGGCAAAAGGAGGCAAACGGGAGCACCGCCTGCACGATAGGCGGGCGCCCGATCTGCCGCTGTCAGCCAATGCCTACAGCCCGCTAAGGACGGGCCCGCTTTGCGCGCAGCCCATGCCCACGCGCATGGTTCAAGGCCGCAGCAGGTCGTAGGCCGCGCGCACGCGCTGCATGTCGCGGCCGAGCTTGCGGTTCTGCGGCAGGTGCTGCATCCAGCCCATGCGCCCGATGCTGGTGGCCAGCATGGCCTGCAGCTCCGGGCTGCCTGACGCGATCCAGGCGGTCCACATCGCGCGGGCGTCGTCGAGCGCGCCCACCAGGCGCAGGTAGATGGCCGTGGAGTGCGCGTAGCACAGCGCATCGCGCGCGTGGCATACCGGCAGCGGCAGCACGGCAGCCGGGTCGTCCTCGAAATCGATGTAGCCCACCACGCGATCGGGGCAGCGCACCAGGTTGCGCGCGAACGCCTGGCTCAGGCAGGTGCCGCTGGCGTGCACCTGCGCAATGGCCACCAGGCCCTGCTGCCACAGCGCCAGCACGGCGGCGGGCCCGGCGGACACGGCATGGTCGATCTCATTGCCCAGCGAGGGCGTTTGCTGCGCGGGCCGCCCCAGGTGGCGCATCAAAAAGCCATCCTCCTGCGCCGCCAGCACGGTGGGCACGCGCAGGCCGCGCGCCTGCAGGTCGCGCAGGCGCCGCACCTCGGTGGCGATGGCTTCGCGCCCGCCCCGGTTGGGCACCGGGCGCAGCACTTCCAGCCGCAACACCGCAGCCATTGCCGCCATGGCACGGTAGCGGCCCGGGCCGTGGGGTGCACCGGCTTTCTTGAGCCATACCTGCTCCTCGCCGAGCCGGTAGCTGGCGACATTGAACTGCTGCTGCACGAGCTGCTGGCGCAGGTAGGCCGCGTAATCGACGGGGTTGCTGCCGGGGTTGCTGTCAGGAACCTTGCCTGCTTCCATCGTCATACGGCGGCGGTGGCGGGCAGATCGCTGACGGCGGCCACGGCCGCGTGGGCCACTTCCACATGGTGCGGCACTGACGGTTCCAGCGCCGGTTCGCTGGCGGCAAAGCTGTGTGCGCTGGACAGCGGCCAGTACAGTCGGAACACGTTGTGCTGCGCCTCCAGCGGGCCCAGCAAGGCGCCGGGCTGCATGCGCGTGATCAGGTTGGACAGAAGACGTACCTCGGTATCGCTGATGCGGCGCACGATGTGGTGGGCCGTGATGTCCTTGGGGTGCTGCAGTCCGGCGGCCTGCACCAGCTCCTGCAGCGCATGCAGGGTGCTGTGGTGGAACTGCGCCACGCGCGAGGCCTTGTCGGGCACCACCAGGGCCTGTTGGCGCTGCGCGTCCTGCGTGGTCACGCCGGTGGGGCAGTGGCCGGTGTGGCAGCTTTGCGCCTGGATGCAGCCCAGCGCCATCATGAAGCCGCGCCCGGCATTGCACCAGTCGGCACCCAGCGCCATCATGCGCGCGATGTCGAAGGCGGTGATCACCTTGCCCGCGCAGCCTATGCGCACGCGCTCGCGCAGGTTCACGCCCACCAGCGTGTTGTGCACCAGCAGCAGGCCCTCCTGCAGCGGCGCGCCCACATGGTCGCTGAACTCCACGGGGGCTGCGCCTGTGCCACCCTCGGCCCCGTCCACCACGATGAAGTCGGGCGTGATGCCCGTGACCAGCATGGCCTTGACGATGGCAAACCACTCCCAGGGATGGCCGAGGCAGAATTTGAAACCCGTGGGCTTGCCGCCCGAGAGCTCGCGCAGGCGGGCAATGAACTGCATCATCTCCACCGGGCTCGCAAACGCGCTGTGCCGCGAGGGCGAGATGCAGTCTTTGCCCACGGGCACGCCGCGTGCGGCCGCGATCTCGATGGTGACCTTGGCTGCGGGCAGTACCCCACCGTGCCCGGGCTTGGCGCCCTGGCTCAGCTTGAGCTCGATCATCTTCACCTGCGGGTCCTGCGCATTCGTGGCAAAGCGCTCGGGGCTGAAGCTGCCATCATCGTTGCGGCAGCCGAAGTAGCCCGAACCGATTTCCCAGATCAGGTCGCCTCCGTGCACGCGGTGGTGTTGCGAGATGGAGCCTTCGCCCGTGTCGTGGGCAAAGCCACCCAACTGCGCGCCCTTGTTCAGCGCCAGCACCGCGTTGGCCGACAGCGCGCCAAAGCTCATGGCTGAGATGTTGAACACGCTGGCGTGGTAGGGCTGGGTGCACGGCGACACGGAGGGCGAGGGCGCATCGGGGCTGCCGCCGATCCATACGCGAAAGTCGCTCGACGTGAGGTGCGAAGGCGCCATGGAGTGGTTCACCCACTCGTAGCCGCGTGCGCCCACGTCCAGGTGCGTGCCGAAGGGCCGGTTGTCGGGCTCGCCCTTGGCGCGCTGGTAGACCAGCGAGCGCTGGGCGCGCGAGAAGGGGGCGGCCTCGCTGTCGCTCTCGATGAAGTACTGGCGCACCTCGGGGCGAACGTATTCGAGCATGAAGCGGATGTGCCCGATGACCGGGTAGTTGCGCAGGATGGCATGGCGCGTCTGGCGCAGGTCGTACACGCCCACGGCCACCAGCGCCCCCAGCGCTCCCAGGGCCAGCACCAGCGGCAGGCTTGCGCCGAAGGCCACGAGGGCGCAGAGCGCCGCCAGCAGGCCCAGCACACACAGTGCAAAGGCCGTGTAGCGCACCGGGTACAGGGAGTTGAGTTGGTGGATCATCGGGTGTCCTGGTTCTTTTGCGGGCGAAGCGGGAGGGCTACACTGGCCGCCTTTGCGCGGGTGGCGTTGCCGCCCACCGCACTGTGCCCGGGTGTTGCGCTCGGGCGCAGGCCTTGCGCATCATAAAAGTAAAACTTTGCTTCCAGCAGCCGCACCACGGAGCCCCGCCATGACCGACCCCATTGAAAAGCCCGAAACCGATCCCGAAACCGCTGCCTTGGCCCCGGCCCTGGGTCCTGACGAGCTCGAAGAGATCGACAACCTCCTTGACGACCTGCGCACGCGCGGCGACGAGATTCCCCAGTGGGAGTTCTGCGATGGCTTCATGACCGCCGTCATCTGCAACCGCCGCCCAATCGCGCCGGCCGAGTACCTGCCCATGCTGCTGGGCGATGGCGCCGAGCTCGAAGTGGCCGAGGGCGAGCCCCTGCCGCTGCTGCCGGCGTTTGCCGACGCAGCCCAGCAGGCGCGGTTCCTGGAGTTGTGGACACGCCGCTGGGACGAGGTGGTGCGCCAGCTCGATGCCAAGGTCGACCGCCTGGACGACGATCAGACCTTCCAGCCCGAGGCCATGGACATGCGCGGCGCGGTGGCCAGCCTGACCGAAGAGCAGCGCGCCGAGATGGACTCCGACGAGCAGGACATCCCCTCGTTCGGCCAGGTCTGGGCGCTGGGTTTCATGTTCGCGGTGGAAAATTGGCCCGAGGACTGGGCGGCCCCGCGCGACAAGGAGGCCGCCCAATGGCTCAACGACGCGCTGGACAGCATCGTTGCCCTGACCGAAGACGACACTGGCAAGCCTGAAGTCTGCATGTTCGACGAGAACGGCCCGCCCAGCACCAGCCAGGCCCGGGTAGAGGCCTTCGGCGAGGCCATCTGGGCCGTGTACGACCTGCGCCAGATCTGGAAGAGCATGGGCCCGCGCGTGGAAACCATCCGCAAGGCGCCCGAGCCCGGCCGCAACGACCCCTGCCACTGCGGCAGCGGCAAGAAGTACAAGAAGTGCCACGGCGCCAACTGAGCGGCGGTTGAGCCCTTGTCCTGCGGCGCACGCGGTTGCGGTGCGCCGTTTCCACGGGCGCGGCGTCCGTGGGTGTGTTTACTGCTTCCTCTATCCTGTCCCCGTTGACCGAACGCGCCTGCGGCGTGCGCCTGTCCCATGAACGCCTCCACCTTGTCCCGCCTGCGCGCCGAATGGGCGCCGGTCAGCATTCCGCGCGAACTGCTGGCCGGTGCCGTTGCCACCTTTGCACTGATCCCCGAGGTCATCGCCTTTTCCTTTGTCGCGGGGGTGAACCCGTCGGTGGGGCTCTTTGCCTCGTTCGTCATCAGCCTGGTGATCGCCTTCGTGGGCGGGCGCCCGGCCATGGTCTCGGCGGCGGCTGGCTCCGTTGCCCTGGTGGCGGCGCCGCTGGTGCAGTCGCATGGGCTGCAGTACCTGTTGGCTGCAGGCATTCTGGCAGGCCTGGTGCAACTGGCCTTCGGGCTGCTGCGCCTGGGGGTGCTGGTGCGATTCGTTTCCAGCTCGGTGCGCACCGGCTTCGTGAACGCCCTGGCCATCCTGATCTTCTCGGCCCAACTGCCGCACCTTGCCGGCGCGGGTACGGCCACCTGGGCCATGCTGGGCCTGGGGCTGGCCATCATCTACGGACTGCCTGCGCTGGGCCAGCGCCTGGGCTGGCGCGCGCTCACGGCCATCCCTTCGCCGCTGATCTGCGTGGTGGCACTCACGCTCGTGGCCTCTGGTATGGGCCTGCCGCTGCCCACCGTGGCCGACCTGGGCCAGTTGCCCGATTCCCTGCCCCTGTTCGGCCTGCCCGAGGTGCCGCTGGCGTTCGACACGCTGCGCATCATTGCGCTGCCCGCGCTGGCCATCGCCATGGTGGGCCTGCTGGAATCGGTGCTGACCGCTGCCGTGGTAGACGAGATGACGGATACGCCGAGCTCCAAGAACCGCGAATGCGCCGGCCTGGGCGTGGCCAACGTGGCAGCCAGCCTGTTCGGCGGCATTGCCGGTTGCGGCATGATCGGCCAGGCGGTGGGCAACGTGAAATACGGCGGGCGCGGACGCCTGTCCACGCTGTTCGCGGGCGTGTTTCTGCTCATCCTCATGGTGGTGCTCAAGCCCTGGGTGTCGCAGGTGCCGGTGATCGCCCTGGTGGCCATCATGGTCATGGTGTCGGCGTCCACCTTCGACTGGAAGTCGCTCGGCACCCTGGTGCGCCACCCGCGCATGTCCAGCGCCGTGGTGCTGGCCACGGTGGCCGTGACCCTGTTCACGCACAACCTGGCAGCCGGCGTGGCGGTGGGGGTGCTGCTCAGCGGCGTGTTCTTTGCCTTCAAGGTGGCGCGCATGCTGCAGGTGCGCGCAACGGATGATGAAGCCAGCGGCCTGCGCACCTGGCAGGTCACGGGCCAGGTGTTCTTTGCCTCGGCGGATGCCTTCATCGACGCCTTCGACATCCTGGGCGCCGAAGGCCGGCCCGTGCGCATCGACGTCTCGGGCGCGCATTTCTGGGACGTCACCGCCGTGGCTGCGCTCGACAAGGTGGTGCAGCGCCTGCAGCACCATGGCTGCACGGTGCAGGTGCTGGGGCTCAACCAGGCCAGCGCGGTGCTGATCGACCGGCTGGGTTCGGCGCCGCGCAGCGGCTGAGGTCAGGCTGCTGCCGCAGCCTGCGCTGGCTTACTTCTTTTCCTGCGCGAGGAATTTGGCCAGGTTGCCCGCCGCCGTGCTGCGCACCTTGCGCTTGAGCGAGGGCGACCAGCCCAGCAGCAGCCCGGGAGTGCCCAGGGCCTGGCGCGACCAGCGCCAGAAATTGAAGCGGTCGCGGTGCGTGGCGATCAGCCCTTCGGGCGTGAAGGTGAAGGTGCCGTCGATGATGTTGTGCACCTTGCGCCCCGTGGCGCTGAAAAGGTAGTGTGCCTCCCAGTGCGCGCGTCCGCCCTTGTCATCGGCCTCGATGCCGCTCGATTCGAGCTTCCAGTGCCCGGCACCGTTCTTGCGCGTGGCAGTGGCCAGCATGCGCCACATGCCGCCGATCTGCTCGCGGCCCTTGAGCGAGAAGGCCTCGTCGTCGAACGTGGCGTCGGGCGCGTAGCAGGCCTGCATGGTGGCGTGGTCGAGTTGGCCGAAGGCGGTGTAAAAGCGCTGCAGGGTCTGGGCGTTGGGGTGCATGGAGGCTCCGGTAGGGGCAATGCGGGCTCTGGAGCCCGGGCGGAGGATGCTACACCGACGCTGTGCAGGCCCGCTGGCGCCTGGGCGACGCGCTTGCCGCGTCAACCCAGGTAGTGGTGCAGCCGCTGCAGCGCGTGCGCCACGGTGGCGCTGCGCACCGTGGCACGGTCGCCCGGGAATTGCTGCAGTTCGGTATGCACGGAGCCGTTGATGGCCCATCCGAACCACACCGTGCCCACCGGCTTGGCCGGGCTGCCGCCCGTGGGGCCGGCCACGCCCGTGACGGCCATGGCCACCTGTGCGCGCGAACGCGCCACCGCACCCGCAGCCATGGCGCGGACCACCGGCTCGCTCACCGCGCCGTGTTCTGCGATCAGTGCCGGCGGCACGCCCAGCAGCTCGGCCTTGGCCTCGTTGGAATAGCTCACGAAGCCGCGTTCGAACCACTGGCTCGACCCGGAGAGGTCGGTGCAGGCCGCGGCGATCATGCCGCCCGTGCAGCTCTCGGCCGTGGCCAGCATCTGCCCGCGCGCGAGCAGTTGGGCCGCGATGTCGGCCAGCAGCCGGGCCTGGTGTGCCGCCTCGCTCATGCCCAGAACCTCCACAGCGCAATCACCAGCAGTGTGCAGAAGGCCGCCACAAAGTCGTCCCACAGGATGCCCCAGCCACCACGCCAGCCAAAGCCCTTGAACAGGCTGTCGGCCCAGGCCACGGGGCCGGGCTTGGCGGCATCGAAGAAGCGGAACAGCGCAAACGCAGCGAGTTGCCCCCACCAGCCCATGGGCATGGCCAGCCACAGCACCAGCCAGAAGGCCACCACTTCGTCCCAGACGATGTTGCCGGGGTCAGCGATGCCAAGGTTGCGCGCCGCCACCGTGCACGCCCACCAGCCGACCACCGTGCTGGCGGCGATCAGCAGGCCCATGGCCAGGGGGCTCAGCCACTGCTGCAGCGCCAGAAAAGCTAGCCAGGCCCAGAGCGTGCCCACGGTGCCGGGGGCGATGCGCGAGAGCCCCGCGCCAAAACCCAGCGCGATGCAGTGGGCCGGGTGCGAGAGCATGAAGGCGGCAGTGGCGCGGCGCGGCGCGGCGGGCGGCAGTGAAGACGGGGACATGGGGTCCATGGCGGGGATCATTGGCGTTCCTGCAATTGGATGTCCTTGGCGTAGCGGATCGTGTGCTCGGCGCTGAACTGCGCCGTGGCGCCCGCCGCCAAGGGCTGCTGCCAGGCCACGGTGCCCGGTGTGCGGTTGAAAGCCATCTCGGCGGGCTGCGGCTGGTAGCGCGACTCGACCTCGATCTTCTCGTTGAGCGAGACGGGTGCCGCATGCAGCACCTGCAGCGTGATGCCGGTCCTGTGGCGGTTCTCCACGCTGTAGGCGCGGCGCGTGCGGCGCTCGGTGCGTGAGCCCGTGAAGCCCGTGGCGCTGGTCAGGTCCTGCGGCGCCTCGGCGCGCACGGTGACCAGGTCGTCCTTGCCGAACGACAGGCTGGTGCTGCCTGCAGGTGCGGTGCTGGGCGCGCCGAAGTCCAGCCGCCCGGTGCCCACGAAGGCGCCGTCGCGGTACAGCCCCACGGCGCCTGCAGGCCACACGCCGGGCGGCGTGGCGACTTCGGCCACCAGGTAGGCTACATCCTCCACCGCCGGCGCGGTGCGCGTGAGCAGCGTGGCCGCTGCGCTGTGATTGCCCAGCGCCAGGGTCACGCGCTGGCCGCTGGAGGGAACGCTGATGCGCTGGGGCACGGCGAACTCGGTGGCAAAGCCCCTGTCGGTGGTGCTCACGTCGAAGCTCGGCATGGCCTCTTCGGCCATGGACCGCTCCCGAGCCACAGGGGCGGGAGGCGCGGCAGGGGCCATGGCCATCGCGGGGGCTGCCATGCTCATGGGCTGCGGTGGCGGCGCCACATCCAGCGTCCACGGGCGCGGCAGGCGGCCCTGGGTGGCGCGTCCCGGCTGGCCGGTGGAGAGGACGAGCTGCACATTGCTCCAGTCCTCGCCGCTGTTCTGTGCGACCAGGGCCTGGCGTTCCAGCAGCACGGTGGCCTTGGCCGGGTCCAGCGTGGCGCGGTAGGTGGGCTGCCAGCCCGGGCCGCGCACTTGGTAGGACAGGCGCAGCTCGCCCTCGCGCTCGGCCGCGAGGTTGATGCTGACCGACACCACGCGCGCGCGCTGGCTGGCCACACGGTTGCGCTCGGCCACCAGGGGCTTCAAGGCCAGTTCCAGTGCCTCTTGCTTGCGCTGCAGCTGGTGCGTGCGGGCCAGTGCGTCCTGGCCCGACTTGCGCAGCACGTCGGCCATGGCCGTGATCTGCGCTGGCGTGGGGCTCTGTACACGGCCACCGGGCGTATCGTCGCCAGTGCCCCGGCCGCCGGCCACACCCTTGAGGTAGCTGTCCACCAGGCCCAGCGCGCCGGATTCGGCCTTCACGCCAGCGATCTGGTCTTCCAGGTCGCGTATGCGGCCGTCCAGCGGGCTGGCGCATGCCGGGGCCACGTCGCGGTCTTCGGTGAGCACGTTGAATTCGCCCACGCGCACGCTGGCATCGGCACTGATCTGCAGGCTCTGCGCATCCAGGGAGGCCGGCAGGCAGCTGAAGGTGAAGCTGCGCGCACCCATCGCGACCTTGGCCACGCGCTCCACGGTGGCGGTGCCTGAATAGACGGTGACGCGGGCAATGCGCGAGTTGGCGCTGCTGTCCTGCGCGAGCGCGGTGCCCGCTGCGCACAGCAACAGGCTGGCGCAGACGGCGAGCCGGGTGGCGAAACCGATGGTAGGGGTCAAGGATGCCTCCTGGTGTGGTTCGGGGCGCGCCGCAGGCGGCAGCGCAGGAATTGTTTCAGCGTTTGTAGCGCAAATGCAGGTCGTCGTGCGGCGGCGCATGGGCGATCAGCGGCGCCAACCTGGGTGGATTCATGGGATTGTCACGCAGCCTTCATACCCTCGAAAAGTCTTCCATTCTCACCCCCCCAACAAACCATGAAGCATTTCGTTCCCCGCGCCCTGTCCCTCCTTGCCCTGGGAGTAGGTGTGATCGCCTGCGGCGGCTCCGACGACGGGTTCCAGTACCCCGGCGCCAACGGGACCAGCCTGCCCTACGAGGTGATGGGCCGGGTGGACAATGCCGAAAAGACCGAGCTGCGCAACGGCAGCTACGGCTCGTCCATGGCGCCGCACCCCACCCAGGAAGGGTACTTCTATGCCCTGAGCGACCGCGGCCCGAACGCCGCCACCGAGGCCACCCGCTCGCCGCCTGGCATCATCTTCGTCAAGCCGGACTACACCCCGCGCATCGGCCTGTTCAAGCTCACGTCTGAAGGCAAGGCCGAACTGGTGAGCACCATCCTGCTCAAGGACCCCAAGGGCCGCCCGATCACCGGCCTGCCCAACCGCCAATTCGGCGGCACCGGCGAGACGCCCTACAACCTGGACGGCAGCGTCGTGTCGCTGGACCCGGATGGCGATGGCATCAAGGGCTTCGATGAAAGCGGGCTCGATTCCGAAGGCCTGGTGGCGATGAAGGATGGCACGTTCTGGATCAGCGACGAGTACGGCCCGCACATCGTGCACTTCGACGCCACGGGCAAGGAGATCGAGCGCATCAACCCCTTTGCGGCCGACCCGCGCAACAAGGCCGGGCGCACCCTGCCGGCCGAGCTGTCCACGCGCTGGCCCAACCGGGGCATGGAAGGCCTGACCATCACGCCCGACGGCAAGACGCTGGTGGGCATGATGCAATCGAACCTCTACAACCCCACCAGCGCCGTGGGCAGCATCAACCTGGTTCGCCTCGTCACGCTGAACATCGAAACCGGTGCCACGGCGCAGTACCTGTACCGCCAGGATGCGGCGGGCCTGGCCAACTCCGAGATCGTGGCCCTCTCCGCCACCAGCTTCCTGGCGGTCGAGCGCGATACCAAGTTCTACGGCATCGACACCGGGGTGGTCCGCAAGAACATCTACAAGATCGACATCGGCCAGGCGACCAATGTGGACCGCTCCAACACCGCCCTGCGCAGCGCCAACGCATCGCTCACGGTGAATGCCGCCAACGGCCTGCTGGTGGACGGCAAGACCCTGGAGCTGGTGGTCAAGGACGGCGGCACCGCCGACAACTACGCCGCCGGCTGGGCGCAACTGGCGGCGCTGGGCATCAAGCCCATCACCAAGGTGCTGGCGTATGACGCCATTGCCTCGCAGAAGTACCCGCACGACAAGCTGGAAGGCATGTGGGTCATCGACGCGAACCGCCTGGCCATCATCAACGATGCCGACTTCGTGATCGCCCCGGACAACCTGGGCGGCATCAAGCAGAAGTACCTGTACGACGGCAAGCCCGACAGCAATATGCTGTATGTGGTGAAGCCGATATCTCCGCTGTTCTGATCCTGCTCAGCGGGGGCCGTACACGGGCAGGGCCTGGCCGAGTTCATAGGCTCCGGCATCAGGGGCTCGGCCCTGGAAACCCTGGCTGATGTTGGGAATGGCCTGCCCTGCATCGACTGCGGCCGAGCCGGGTTGCAGGCGCAGGTCGGGCACGGTGTACAGCGTGATGGGCGAGCCGGGAAAAACGGGAACGGAGGCGAACGAGTCCATGCCCACCTGCACGGCGGCGCGCTCGGTGGTGCGGGCCCGCAGCTCGGCCAGGCTGGAAAAGCTGGTGGCGCCCCAGCGGCCGGTGAAGCTGTCCACGGTGGAACCATAGGCATCGAAGTCGAGGTCGGCGCTGGCGGCATCCAGGTCGGCAATCGACAGCACGCGCCCGGTGCCGCTGGAATAGCCGCCATAGGTACCACCCGGCCCGCCGATGAACAGGTTGTTGCGTGCATACAGCCGCCCCACCGTAGCGCCGGCATAGATGCCGAGTGCGTCGCCGTTCTTCACCACGGTGTTGTGCAGCAGCACGTCGCCGTAGCTGCTGCGGTACAGCTTGAAAGCCACGTGCACGGCGTTGTAGACGACATTGCGCACGAAGTAGGTGGGCCCGCCCAGGCCCGGCTGCGATGACAGCGCGATGAACACATTGGTCAGCCGGTTGCGCATGATGCGGCAGTTGTGCATGCAGAAATCGGCCTCCACGCCGTCGTCCGCAGCCTCCGAAAGGTCGTTGTTCAGGATGTCGATGCTGTACTGGTCCACTGCCTCGTCGTCTTCGAGCAGCGAGATGTTGTCCCGAAAGCGCGCCACGCGGTTGTTCATGAGCACATGGCCGGGGCCCGTGATGAGGATGCCCTCGCCCGCGTTTCCGCCCGATGCACCGAGGGCCGCTTCGGACCAGACCACCGTGCCGGTGACCGTGTTGTCGGCGATGTAGGCGTTCTCCGCGCGCGTGAAGGTGATGATGCCGTGCCCGCCCAGTGCCGCCGTGGCGTTGACGGTGCTGCGCGTCATGCTGAAGTCGTTGCTACCGTTGAAGCGCACGCGGCCGTTCAGGGTCATCTCGGTCAGCATCACATGGCGCTGGTTGAAGACGTTGATCTCTCCTTCGACCACCGCGCCCGGGGTGCCCCGGATCACCAGCGGCCGTCCCGAAGCGCCGCTGCGCGCCACGCTGAAGCCGCTGTAGTGCCCGGCCCCCAGTTCCACGACCTCACCGGCATTCGCGCCGGCCAGCACGCTGGCAAGCGTGGCCGGCGTGGCGGGCTTGACCACCGCGCCAGGCGCAGGCGTGGGCACGCTGCGGGTCGTGGCCGTGGTCGTGCGCACGGTGCTGCCGCCATCGGGGTCGGTGAGTGTGAGCTCGATCTCGTAGGTGGTGCCGGGCACCACGTCGAAGATGCTGCCCGAATGGCGCAGCGGCCAGGTGCGGCCCTGGCCCGAGGTCTCATTGTGGATGCGGCGCAGCGGCATGCCGGTGAGCCAGGCGCTGCTGCCCTGCGCACGGTAGCGCACGCCGACCACCGCATTGCGGTTGGCATCGCCCGTGAAGTCCCATTCCACCGTGATGTTCTCCAGCGTGGGGAAGGGCGTGGTGACGGCGCCGGGCACGCTCGCGTCCGCCGCGCTGGCAGGGCCCACCAGGCCGCCCGCGCCCAGCAGCTCCAGCCCCGGCCGGGTCAGGCTCACCCGGGGGTAGGTGGCAGTGCCGATCACCACCTGCGGCAGGCGCAGCACACTGCCCGTGGTCAGGTACTGCAGCTCAGTGCCCACGGCTGGGTCGTCCACGCGCAGTTGGCCCGGGTCGAGCAGGCGCACCACCACGTCGCGGTAGCGGTCGCCCGCGTCGAGCTGCAGTGTAGGCAGGCGCAGCGTGGCGGTCGCGGGCTCGAAGGTCGCCGTGTCGGCGGCCAGGGCGACCCCTTGCATGCAGACCAGGAGGGTCGCCACAAGCCGTGACAGAGAGGTGGATGGCATGGTCATGGTGGGAAGTTTTTTACAGCGCGTCGGGAACGGCCTCGGCCAGAAAATCGTACACCGCGCGGATGCGCTGGCTGGTGCGTATCTCGCGGTGCACCGTGAGCCAGATGGGCAGCTCGGGCAGCTTGAGCATGGGCAGCAGCGCCACCAGGTTCGGGTCTGTGCGGGCCATGTGGTCGGCCACGAAGCCGATGCCCAGGCCGCTGCGCACCACCTGCCAGTAAGCCATGAGGTCATCGGTGCGCAGCGCGAAGTGCTGGCGCTCCACCGGGTAGCCCATGGCGGCAAAGCCGCGCGCGATGTCGCCATAGAGGTCGTTGCCTACCAGGTCGTGCTGCAGCAGGTCGGGCGGCTGGCGCGGCGTGCCCCGGCGGCGCAGGTAATCGCGGTGGGCGTACGTGCCCAGCGTGACCTTGCCGATGCGCTTGGCCACCAGGCTGGCCTGCGTGGGCTGCACCATGCGCAGGGCGATGTCGGCCTCGCGGCGCAGCAGGTTGGTGACCTCGTTGCTGGAGACCAGTTCCACCTGCACCTCGGGCAGTTCCAGGCGCATGCGCGCCAGCAGGGGTGGCAGCAGCATGCAGGCCACCGGCTGGCTGGCGGTGATGCGCACGGTGCCGCTGACCCCGGCCTCGCCGCCCGAGACGCTGCGTGCCAGCTGGTCGGCACCCGTCTCCATGGCGCGGGCCGATTCGGCCAGGCGCAGTGCGGTCGCCGTGGGCAGCAGGCCGCGTCCCGTGCGCTCGAACAGCACCACGCCGAGCTGGGCCTCCAGCTCGGCGATGTGGCGCCCGATGGTGGGCTGGCTCGCGTTCAGCACGCGCGCGGCGCCCAGCAGGCTGCCCTGGTCCAGGGCAGCCAGGAAGGATTGGATGAGGCTCCAGTCAAAGCGTTGTTTCATGGCCGGCACAGGTATTCATTTTTGCATTGCTGCTATCGACAGTTAGCCAATTGTGTAACGGCGGCCGCATTTCCACAATCGCTCCATTCCCTCTTTGTTCAGGAGCCCTGCCATGTCGATCGCTGCATCCACCGTTCTCATCCTCGGGGCCCGCGGGCGCCTGGGCCTTGCTGCCGCCCGCGCTTTCGCACAGGCGGGCTGGCAGGTGCGTGCCCAGGTACGGCCGGGTGCCAGCGGCCCCGCTGTGCCAGGCGTGCAGTGGGTCGCCATCGCACCGCAGGACACTCCAGCCCTTGCCGCCGCAGCGCAGGGCGCGCAGGTGGTGGTGCATGCCATGAACCCGGCCTACACGCACAAGGCCTGGCGCAAGGAGGCGCCGATGCTGATGGACGCTGCCATCGAAGTCACCCGCACCCTGGGCGCCACGCTCATGCTGCCCGGCAGTGTCTACAACTATGGCCGTGCCATGCCGCCGGTGCTGCGCGAAGACACGCCGCAGACTGCGCTGGACTTCAAGGGACGGATGCGCATCCACCTGGAGCAGCGCCTGCAGGCCGCCACGCGCGATGGCACCATGCGCGCCGTGGTGCTGCGCGCAGGCGATTATTTCGGCAGTGGCGTGGGCAGTTGGCTGGACCAGTCCATCGCCAAGGACCTGCCCAAAGGCCGTGTCACCTGGCCCGGCCCGTTGGATATCAGCCGGCCCTGGGCCTATCTGCCTGACCTGGCCCGCACCCTGGTGCGAGTGGCCGAGGCGCGGCACCGCCTGTCCGCGTTCGACACGCTGCATTTCGCCGGCCACCAGGTCACGGCGCACCAGTGGGTGCAGGTGCTCTCCGTGGTGGCGGCCGAGCAGGGCTGGGCAGCAGACGCCCAGGCCCTGCGCGTGGGCCGGTTGCCCTGGCCGCTGCTGCGCATGGCCGGCCTGGTGGTGCCCCATCTGGCGGCCCTGGCAGACATGCGCTACCTCTGGAGCACGCCGCACCGGCTGGACAACACGCGCCTCGCCGCGCTGATCGGCGAGGAGCCGCACACCCCTTTCGAGCAGGCGGTTCGCCGTGCGCTCCACGACCTGGGGCTGCTGGCCCCGGCCCTTCCCCAAGCCACCCTGGCATGAACCGCAAGGAGATTCTCACCATGCAACGCCGTACCTTCATCCGCCTGGCCGGCGGTGGCACTATCGCCGCCGCCATCGCCCCCCTGGCTGCCTGCAGCTCGGGTCCGCACTATCCGGCCCAGGCCGTGGAGGCCTGGCAAGGCCCGGTGGGCGAAACCGACCTGCGCCGCCGGGCCGTGGCCTATGCCATCACCGCGCCCAACCCGCACAACCTGCAGCCCTGGGTGGTGGACCTGCGCGAAGAGGGCGTGATCACCCTGCGCACCGACCGCGAGCGCGTGCTGCCCGAGACCGACCCGCTGGGCCGCCAGATCCTGATCGGCCACGGCGCCTTCCTGGAGCTGCTGGTGCTGGCACTGGCCCAGCAGGGCATGGCCAGCGAAGTCACGCTGTGGCCCCAGGGGCCGCTGCCGGCGCAACTGCGTGACTGGGATGATCGCCCCGTGGCCCGCGTGGTACTGCGGCCCGGCAGCGAGCCCGAGGTTTTGTTCACCCAGGTGCTGCGCCGCCGCACGCCCAAGGTGGATTTCGACCTGGCCCGGCCCGTGGCACCCGATCTGCTCAAAGCCTTGCTGGCCAGTGCGTCCCGGTCGGGCAGCCCGCAGGCGGGTGGAACGGTGGAGCCCGCCCGCCTGGACGCCTTGCGCGCGCTGTGCTGGCAGTCTGCCCAGGTGGAGCTGCGCACGCCGCGCACCATGATGGAAAGCATCCGCCTCACCCGTGTCGGCCCCTCCGAGATCCTGGAGCACCGCGACGGCATCTCGCTGAACACACCGTTCATACGCGCCGCAGCGGCGCTCGGCTTCTTCGACCGCTCCGCCCCGCCCGAGGAGGGCAGTGCAGGCTACAAGGGCGCGATGGACCGCTTCGAGGGCCACAGCCGCACGGCGATGGGCTTCGTGTGGCTGACGGGGGGCAACACCCGCGCCGACCAGATCGCGGCCGGCCGCGCCTACGTGCGCCTGCAGCTCAAGGCCACCGAACTGGGCGTGGGCATGCACCCCATGAGCCAGGCCCTGCAGGAGTTTGCCGAGATGGCGCCGCACTACGAGCGTGCGCACCAGCTGGTGTTGGGGCGGGGCGCGCCCAAGGGCGCCGGCGAGCCCACGGTGCAGATGCTGTGCCGGCTGGGCTATCCGCAGGGCGAGGTACCTGCCACGCCACGCCGGCCGCTGGCGCGCCTGCTGCAGACTTGAACCGTGCCGGGGCTCAGGCCTGCGGGGCCACGTAGGCGATCAACCGGCCCATGCGGCGTATCCATTCCGAGGTCACGATGAACTGCGGTTTCTCGCGTTTCACGTAGGGCTCGATCTCGGGCGGGGTGTCGGCCGGGTAGGGAGAAGTGTCGTACACGTCGCCGACATGCCTGCTGCGGTAGGCCGTGCCGGTGTAGGGCGTGGTGGGGCCATCGCCGCGGTAGGTGTTGACGATCTCGGGCACGGCCGAGGTCCAGTAGTTCTTCGTCCCCAGCTCGGCCAGCAGCGTCTGCGCCTCGCTGTCGGGCACCACCGGGGTGGGCATGGTGGCGCCGGTGAACAGGTCCGGGAAGTCCACCTCGCGGATCGAGAAGTAGCGCGGCAAGGCGCGCGTGGCGCCCGTGGACTTGAGCGGCGAGCGCGCCAGCATGTCGGCAATGGCTGCATCGCTCATGCGGCTGAGCGACTGGTAGGTCGACTCGAGTCCGGCGATGTCGATGGGTCGGCCGGCCGAGTAGTGGCTGATGGTGTTGGTGTAGTCCTTGTCCGCGTAGTAGGCGCCGTTGTGGATGTTGGAGCCGTAGCGGTGCATGTACAGGCCGTCATTGGTGCCCAGCTCCACGAAGGTGGGATGGGTGCGCCCGCCGCCGAGCAGCGGATTGACCGTGGCCGCATCCGCCGGCAGCGGGCAGGACTTGAGCCAGGCAATCGCCTCCGGGATGCGGGCCAGGTACTTCTTGTCGCCGGTGAGCTGGAAGTAGTTGAACAGCTGGCGGATGTTGGTCTGCGTGGTGTGCGTGGCCAGCGAGCGTGGTTCGTAGCTGCGCGCGCCGGCGGGCGCACCGGCTGGCCGCCCGCCCGTGGGGCGCGAGAGGTGCTGCAGGCTCCAGCCGGCCTGGGGACCGGGCTGCTGCATGAGGCGCATGCACTCCATGGCGCGCTGGATATTGCCGATCAGGCGCGTCTCGCCCAGCGCCGTCACGCACAGCGTGAGGAACTTGATGTTCTCGCCCATCACGTCGTCGTTGAAGGTCACGTGCAGCGTGTAGTCGCCATCGGCCATGCCGACGCGAGCGCCCGGCGGCACCTGCTGCGGATTGGGCAGCGGCATGCTGCTGATGGCCCCCGGGAAGTGCGGAAAGCGCTGTGGCCAGCCGCCATCGGCAATGCCGTATTCGGGGCCGAACTGCGACTGCACCACGAAGTCGATGGCGCGCTGCAGCGGGCCGGAGAAGCGCGCATCGCGCTTTTCCACGAACATGCGCAGCAGCAATTGCGAGGCCACGGCCGTGCCGGCATCGTCGAAGGTGGCGTTGCCGTAATAGTGCTGGAACTCCTCGAGCCGCCAGCCGTTCTTGCCGATGGTGTCGTACCAGCGCTTGAGCGAATCCTCGCCCGCGAAGTCGTGGATGTAGTTCCACCCGCCCGAGCGGTGCTGCGCCGCGACGATGGCCAGCGCGGTGCGCTCGGCCGCCTGGTAGTAGCGCTCATCGCCCGTGGCGTGGTAGGCGTCCAGGTACACGTGGCCGACGGAGGGCGTGCCGGGCGGCTGGATCCAGCACATGGTGCGGTAGGCCTCCATCTCGCCAAAGGTCTGCTTGAGGTCGGGGGAGTACGACCACACGTAGCCGCCCTGGTAGGACACCACCTCGTCCATGTACTGGGCTGCGCGCTTGAGGCCAGCGGCGGCTTCGGCTTGGGGGCCGGTCAGGGGTGGGGGCCCGGAGTCGCTGCCGCCGCAGGCTGACAGCAGCAGCGGGGTCAAGGTGGTGGCAATGGCAAAGTCTCTGCGCTTCATCGGTGTGTCTCCTCGAAGGTTGGGAACAGGGCTGGCGAGCACCTGGCGTGCTGCCGTCGCAGGCTGGCCCGTGGGGCTCTTGTCCTGCCGTTGCGGGGCATCCATGACAGATGACGTCGTATAACTTGGGCGTGATTCTCTGCAACGCGACCCGCTGGCGTGCTGGCGTTTACCCGAACTTCTTGTGTGCAGATGTTGCAGCAAAATGGTTTGGCGGTGCCCGGATGGGGCGGGCTGATGTCTTTCTGGGTACCATTGAAAGCGAATTGGTTATATGACGTCATATGAATTGACGCAAAAAGGCTGGCATTGAGACCTTGGGTTCGAGCGGCCCTGCACTACAACAAAGGAGGAGACCTGTGAACCGATGGACCCGATCCCGCATGGCATGGCTGGGCGCCCTGTGCATGGCCCTGCTGTGCGCCGAGGCCAGCCACGCGCAGGCACCCATGCGGCTGCGCGCATGGAACATCCACCCCGATGGCTACCCGGTGACCGAGGCCATGAAGGGCTTTGCCGCCCAGGTGGCGCGGGCCACGCAGGGCCGCTACCAGATCGATGTGTTCTCGAACGCCACGCTGGGAGACCAGCCCAAGGCGGTGCAGATGCTCAAGAGAGGCGAGCTCGACATTGCCGAGTTCAGCCCCGCGCCGTTGTCCGACGCAGTACCCGGCATCAAGGTGCTGAACCTGCCGTTCCTGTTCACCGATTCGGCCCACATGTTCCGCCACCTCGATGGCGCACTGGGGCAGCGCTTTGCCGCCAACCTGCAGTCCGCTGGCTTCGTGGTGCTGGGCTGGTACGACGGGGGCGGGCGCTCCTTCTACTGTGCCAACCGCGCACTGGCCAGCATCCGCGATCTGGCGGGGGCGTCGATCCGCGTGCAGCAGTCCGAGGTGTTCATGGAGATGATCCGGCTGCTCGATGCCAAACCCGTGGCCCTGCCTTTCAAGGAAGTGCTGGGCGGCTTCCAGCAGGGCGCCATCGATTGCGCGGAGAACAACATGCCCTCCTACGAGTCCACCGGGCATTTCAAGGTGGCCAAGAGCGTGTACATGACCAACCATGTGATCTCTCCCGAGGCACTGGTGGTGTCCAGCACACTGTGGGCCAGGCTCTCGCCCGAGGACCGCAAGGCCTTCTCGGACGCGGGCGCCCAGTCGGCCCTGCTGATGCGCGAGCTGTGGAACAAGCGCGTGGCCCAGGCGCTGGAGAGCACGGCCAAACAGGGGGCGCAGTTCGTGCGGGTCAAGGACGTCTCCCCCTTCGTGCGGCGCATGGCGCCGCTGTACAGCAAGTACATGGCCGACCCGACCACGCGTGAAGAGCTGCTGACCATCATCTCCAAGTGATGGGCGCTGGCGCTGCGGGGCCCGGTGGCCGGGTCAGTGCATGAGGCGCCGCCGGCACAGGGCCACGAACTCCTGCACTGCACGCGACTGGGCCTGGCGCGGCTTGAAGGCCAGCAAGGCCCGGAAGAAGAGGCCGTCGGCGGCCAGGGGCACGCTGCGCAGGCCCAGGGGCGCATGCTCGGCGGCCACCAGCGGGTTGGTCACGGCCAGCCCTGCACCCGCCAGCACCAGCGCGCACTGCGTCGCGCTGTAGGGGGTCTCGATCACGAAGCGCGGGGCGATCCCTGCGGCGGCAAACAGCCTTTCCAGCCGCTGCTGGGCCGGGTCGGTGGCCGACAGGCCGATCAGCGGCGCATCGCGCAGGTCCGCCAGCTCCAGGGTTGCCTTGCGCGCCAACGGGTGGGCGGCGGGCACGGCGCACACGGCAGGCAGTTCGTAGAACGTCGAGGACACCAGGCCGCTGGTGTCCGCCTCGTCACCGAGGAAGGCCAGGTCCACCGCGCCCTGGAACAGCGCCTCGCGCAGCGCCTTGGAGCTGTCGACCATCAGCAGGCAGCGGGTGCGCGGGTAGTGGCGCTGGAATCCGGCCAGCACCCCGGGCATTATGCTCGCGGCCAGGGCATGCAGGCTGCCAATGCGCAGCACCTGGTCTTCCAGCGACTGCAGCGCCACGATCTTGCGCTGCACCGCCTCCAGTCCTTCGTACACGCGCTCGACCTCTTGCATCAGCGCATGGGCCTCGGGCGTGGGCACCAGGCGCCCCTTGGGCCGGTCGAACAGCGTGAGTTGCGAGCGCAGCTCCAGCTGCTGCAGCAGCTGTGTCACGGCAGGCTGGCTCACGTGCAGTGCCGCCGCCGCACGGTTGGCCGAGCCCAGTTGCATGACCATGCGAAACACCTCGATCTGGCGCGTGCTGACCCCTTTGGCATCGTGCGCTGGCAGGCTTTTCATATAAGTTTGGCTTAATGGAAACGGCTGCGGCATGGTACCGCGATGCCGAGCGCCTGGCTACGATGCAGGCATGAATCCCGATGTCCCGTTCGGTGTGCAGTTGCACCACCCCTCTTCGACCCAGGCGCCCGCCTTGCGCGCCAACGCGTGGCTCCAGGACCTGCGCTGCATCCACTGCGGGGCCCGCTACCCGGTGCAGGACATGCCCGCCGGCTGCCCTGTGTGTGCGGCACAAGGCACACCCGCCAGCCTGGAGGCGGCCTACAGCGACCGGCCCCGCACGCTGGTAGCAAGCAGTTCGGGTTATAGTTGGGGCGAGTGGCTGCCCTATACCCATGGGGTATCGCTGGGCGAGGGGAACACGCCTTGCCTGGCGCTGCCCCGGCTGGCCCGGTCGCTGGGCATCCGCGAACTGACGGCCAAGCACGAGGGCATGAACCCCACGGGTTCGCACAAGGACCGCATGTCGGCGCAGGCCGTGACCCGCGCGCTGGCGGTGGGTGCCTCCAAGGTGGTGCTGGCATCGAGCGGCAATGCGGCCGTGTCCGCTGCCGCTTACTGTGCGGCGGCGGGTCTGCCGTGCGAAATCGCCACCTACCGGGACATGCCGGAGTCCTTTGCCCGAGCGCTGGACCGCCTGGGTGCCCGCCGGGTTGCGTTCGACCAGGGGCTGGACCGCTGGACCCATGTGCGCCAGCAGGTGCAGGAGGAAGGGGCCTTCGCGCTCACCAACTTCAGCGTGCCGGCCGTGGGCAGCCCGGCCTTTGGCGTGGAAGGCTACCGGGCGGTGGCGCTCGAATGCGTGGCCGAGGGCTGCGTGCCCAACCATGTGATCGTGCCCACGGCGCGCGGTGACCTGCTCTGGGGCCTGTACAGCGGTCTGCGCGACCTGCTGGCCGCCGGCCTCATCGCCCGCTTGCCGCGCCTGTGGGCGGTGGAGCCCTTTGCCCGGCTGAGCCAGGTGCTGGCCGGTGCCCCGGCCCAGGCCGATTTCAGCGGCAGCACCGCGCAGTTCTCGATTGCAGGCAGCACCGTCACCCTGCAGCAGCAGATCGCAGTGGAGCGCTCGGGCGGCGGTGCCGTCGTGGTGGGCGATGCGGATGCAGCGCGGGGCGTGGCCGCACTCGGTGCCCAGGGCCTCTGGGTGGAGCTGTGTGCGGGCGCTTGCGTAGGCGCGGCGGCACTGCTGCGCCAGCAGGGCCGCATTGCGCCAGAGGACCATGTGCTGCTGCTGCTGACCGCCAAGGGCGACCGAGACGCCTGATCGCTTTTTTCGTATCTCTTCGCCTGACCAAGGACCCCGCCATGACTTTCCTGTTCCGCCGTAGCTTCGTACTGGCCTGTGCCTGCCTTTGGGGCACCAGCGCTTTCGCCGCCTACCCCGACAAACCCGTGCGCCTCATCGTGCCGTGGGCGCCGGGCGGCAGCACCGATGCCATTGCCCGCGCCATCGCGCAGCGCATGGGCGAGTCGCTGGGGCAGAGCGTCATTGTGGACAACCGCTCGGGCGCGTCCGGGCGCATCGGCACCGAGGCGGCCGCCAAGGCCGCACCCGACGGCTACACCATCGCCATCGTGGAACTGCCCCACGCCATTGCGCCGGCCGTCACGGCCAAACTGCCTTACGACCTGCTCAAGGACTTCACGCCCATCTCGATGGTCGGCACCTCGCCGCTGCTGCTTTTCGTCAACGGCAGCAGGTACAAGGCGGGCGACATCAAGGGCTTTCTGAAGGACGGGCGCGCCAGCGCCACGCCCGTCACCCTGGCCCACAGCGGCAATGGCTCCATCAGCCACCTCTCATCCGAGCTGCTCGCCGGGGCCAGTGGCCTCAAGGTCAACGCCATTCCCTACCGAGGCTCGGCTCCGGCGCTCACCGACGTGGCGGCCGAGCAGGTGGCAGGCCACTTCGCCACGCTGGCCAGCGGCGCATCGCTGCTGTCGGCGGGCAAGATCTCGGTGCTGATGACCACCGGGCCCACGCGCCTGTCATCCATGCCCCAGGTGCCCACGGCCCGCGAGGCGGGCCTGGCCGGCATGCAGTTCAACCAGTGGTGGGCCCTGGTGGCGCCGGCCACCACGCCCATCGAGGTGATAGAGCGTCTGCGCAAGGAGGCCATCGCGGCGCTGGAGCACCCTGCCACGCGCGAGCGGCTCACCACGCTGGGCATCGAGCTCAAGGGGTCCACCCGAGACGAGTTGCGCTCCTTCATGCGCGACGAGGTGGGCCACTGGGGCGCCGTGGTCCGCAAGACCGGGCTGCAGCCGGAGTGAACCGCAGCTACTGCGGGATTAGCCGGGCGGCGAGGGCACCAGGTACTCCCGCACAAGGCTGCGCGCCCGGTGCAACCGGCTCTTGGCCGCTTCGCGCGTGGTGGAGAGGCGCTGGGCCATCTCCTCGATGGTGAGCTCCTCGAAGTCGCGCATCAGCAAGGCCTCGCGGTACAGGGGCGGCAGCGAATCGATGGCCAGGGCCAGGTCGTGGCGCAGCTCGTGGTCGGGTCGGTGCGACCAGGCCAGCGCATCCTCCACCTGCGCCAGCGGTTCACCCCTGAGCCAGGCCAGCGCCGGACGCATGCACAGCCGCTGCACGATGCGCACCACCCAGCCGCCAAAGGCTGCCACCTCGCGCAGCGCGCCCACGCGGCGGTAGACGATGATCAGCGCCTCCTGCACCACGTCGTCGGTGGCGGTGGTGGCCGCGCAGTGGCGCAGCGCATAGCGGCGGATGTCGGGCCGCGCCAGTGCCAGCAGGCGCTCCATGGCCTGGGTGTCGCCGGCCCGCGCAGCGGGCAGCAACTGCGCCACCGTGGGCGATGCCGCGGTCATCACTCGACCGGCTTTCTGCCCACCATGGCACAGGCCGGGCAATAGCCGAAGAGACCGGTCACGATGCCCGTGGCGCCCGATGCGGCCAGCACCAGGCCCCACGGCGTGGCGCCCAGCCACACAAGGCTGGCAACCAGGAGGGCCACCCCGGCGACGACGCGCAGCAGGCTTTCGGGACGGGTGATGTTCTTGCGGTACAGCATGGCAAAGCTCCTTGGGTGTTGAAAGAGAAGGCGCCGGGTTTGGACGCCTTCCCTGACAAGAGCGGGCATTGCAGCCAAGGGATTCATGCTTTCGAAATAAATCTCGGAGGCCCTGATCAGCCGAAGTGGTCGAACGAGGCGTAGCGGTGTTCCACCGGCTGGCCCAGGGCGTCCACCAGCCGCAGGCCCGGCGCTGCCTCGACCGTACCGATGCATGTCACTGGCGTCCGGCTGGCCTGTGCGGCCGCAGCCACGGCCGCGCGCTGCGAGGGCGGCGCCGTGAAGGCCAGCTCGTAGTCGTCGCCACCGGCCAGGGTGCACTGGTGCAATTGCTCGGGGCTCATGGCGGCGCCGGCCTGGGCCATCAGGGTGGCGGTGATGGATGTGTCGATGCGTGCACCCACCCCGGATGCTTTGAGGATGTGGGACAGATCGCCCAGCAGCCCGTCGCTCACGTCCATGGCACTGCTGGCCACGCCGCGCAGCCACTGCCCCAGGGCCACGCGCGGCGTGGGCTGCTCCAGCCGCAGGCGGGCGGCGGCGAGCACCTCGGGGGGCAGGGCCGTGTGCCCCAGCAGCGCCTCCAGCGCCAGCCGCGCATCGCCCAGGGTGCCGCTCACATAGAGGTCGTCGCCCGCGCGCGCGCCGCTGCGCAGCAGCGCCTGTCCGGTGGGCACTTCGCCGAACACCGTGATGCAGATATTGAGCGGACCCTGGGTGGTGTCACCACCGACCAGTTCGCAGCCATGCGCATCGGCCAGGGCCAGCAGCCCGCGTGAAAAGCCGGCCAGCCAGGCCTCGTCCACGCGCGGTAGCGCCAGCGCCAGCGTGAAGGCCAGGGGACGGGCTCCGCAGGCGGCCAGGTCCGACAGGTTCACCGCCAGCGCCTTGTGGCCCAACCGCTCGGGCGCTACGTCGGCAAAGAAGTGGCGGCCCTCCACCAGCATGTCGCTGGAGACGGCCAGCTGCATGCCCGGCGCATGTGCCAGCAGCGCGCAGTCGTCCCCTACGCCCAGGACGGCGCGGTGCACGGGCCGCGTGAAATAGCGTGCGATCAGATCGAATTCACCCATGGGTCGATTGTGGCGTGCCTCGTATCCATTGGCACCGACAGCGTGACATATCTCTGCAACACACGGTGCCTAGAGTTACCGCTTCCTGGCAGGGAGACCCTTTAACGGGTTCCCGGGGGCCGCAGGCTTCTCGCAGCCGCGCGGTGAACCCCGGCTTTCCCTGCGCCATCCCTTCATTCCAGACCACCCACCCGCCCGCACGCGGAGGAAACGAGCATGACCACCGTCTACCACGCCCTGTCGACCAGCAACTTCACCCAGGATTGGACCGATATCGGGCTGATCACCGCCAATGACAACTGGGATGGCGTGCCCTCCGTCGTCGGCTACCTGGGTGACATCGATGCGGCCTCCACCACCCCCTATGCCGGTGGTGATCCGCAGACGGTGCTGGGCGCCAACAGCGGTGCCGTGGATGTGATCGCCAACCAGACCAATCCCAGCACCAACACGTCGGGCGGGGTGGCGGAATTCCATCTCACCAACCCCGTTGTGGCATTGCAGGGCTCGGGTACGGCCGATGCCCCTGGCCTCGTGATCCACCTCGATGCCACGGGGCGCAAGGACATCGTTGTCAACTACAAGCTGCGCGACGTCGATGGCGCGGTAGACAACGCCATCCAGCCCGTGGCCCTGCAATACCGGTTGGGCAACAGTGGCAACTTCACCAATGTGCCTGCCGCTTACGTGGCCGATGCGTCAGAGGGCGGCGCGGCGACCAAGGAAACCGCCGTGTCGGCCACCTTGCCGGCCGACGCCAACGGTGCTGCACAGATCCAGTTGCGCATCATCACCATCAATGCGGCCAGCAGCGACGAGTGGACCGGCATCGACGACATCGTGGTGAGTTCCACCGCGGCCGGCCCTGTCGGCCCGAGCCTGGCCTACAGCGGCTCTATCAACGAATCCCAGGCCTTCGACGGCCACATGGCCCCAGGTACCAAGATCACCATCACCCTGACGGGCGAGACCTTCACCGGCACCGACGGCGCCAGCCTGCTGTCTGCCGCCACCGTGACCAACGTGCCTGCCGGCCTCACGGCGGTGCTCACCCGCACCAGCGCCACCACGGCCGAGCTGGGCTTTACCGGCACGGCCACCAGCCATGCCAATGCCAACGACGTCAGCAACCTCACGGTCACGTTCGCCGATGGCGCCTTCACCGGCGGCTCCGCTGCCGGTGTCGCGAACGCCACCCAGAACAGCCTGAAGGTCAATTTCGCCGACATGGGCGCGGCAGGCAGCGCGCAGACCTTCACGCCCAACGCGGGCACCACCCTCGGCAGCTCCGACGCATCGGCCGCGCTGGCGCTCGACGCCAACTGGATGGTGGTGGGCGACGATGAAGCCAGCGTGCTGCGTGTCTACGACCGTGCAGGCGGCGCTGCCGTCAAGGAGTGGAACTACGGCGCCGCACTGGGCAATGGCGGCGAGCTGGACCTGGAGGCCGGCACCCGCATCGGCGACACCTTCTATTTCACCGGCTCGCACAGCAACAACAAGAGCGGCGCGGAGCAGAACAACCGCGAATACATCCTGACCGTGAAGATCGATGGCACGGGCGCCGACACGCAATTCACCTACCTGGGCAAGCACAGCGGCCTGGAAGACCAGCTTGTGGCCTGGGACCAGGGCAACGTCCACGGCAAGGGCGCGAACTACTTTGGCTTCGCCGCCTCGTCGGTCGGGGTGATTCCCGAAAACGTCAACGGCTTCTCCATCGAAGGCATGACCGCCTCGCAGGACGGCAGCAAGCTGCTGGTGGCCTTCCGTGCGCCGCAGACCGATGCCAACACGCGCGACAAGGCCGTGGTGCTGGCACTGGACGTGGCCGGGCTCGTCGACGCCACGGGTGGCAGCGCGCCCAACGTCAGTGCCGTGTTCGAACTCAACCTGGGCGGCCGTGGCATCCGCTCCATCGAGAAGGCTGGCGACGGCAGCTACCTGATCCTGGCCGGCCCCTCGGGCTCGGCCAGCACCGAGGTCACCCATGATTTCCGCCTGTTCCGCTGGGATGGCGTGAGCACCACGCCCGCTGAGCTGGACGTGAACCTCGACGCCCTGCGTGACGGCACGGGCGGTAGTTTCGAGACCATCGTCGACGTGCAGAGCACGGCCCAGGGCACCCTGGTGCAGTTGCTGCAGGACAACGGCGACAGCACCTGGGGCGGTTCCACTGCGTCCAAGGACCTGCCTGCAGCCCAGCAAAAGTTCGTGGGCAACTGGGTGCAGATCGGTGGCAACGTCACTGACTCCGCTGGCCCCAGCCTGGTCAACAGCACCCCGGCTGACAATGCGATCAATGTGGACAAGGCGGCCAACCTCGTGCTGCGTTTCGATGAAGGCGTGGCGCGCGGCACAGGTGACTTCGTGATCAAGAAGGTCAGCGACAACAGCGTCGTTGCCACGATTTCCGCTGCCGACACCACCCAGGTCACAGTGGCATTCAACACCGTCACCATCAACCCCACAGCCGATCTGGCCGTGAATACCGATTACTACGTTGAAGCCGTAGCAGGCACGCTGAAGGACCACTACGGCAACAACTGGGCCGGGCTGACGGGCGCAACGGCCTTCAATTTCACCACATCCTCCGCGCCCCCTGCCAAGGTGCTTATCACCGAAGTGAACTCCAGCACCAGCTCGGGCGCGGGTGGCGGCGACTTCTTCGAGCTGTACAACTACGGCACCACGGCCATCGACCTGTCGGGCTGGAAGTGGACCGACGAAGCCGGCGCCTTCTCCAGCGCCACGGCACTGACCGCCGGCACGACGCTGGCTGCCGGCGAGAAGCTGATCATCGTCAACACCACGGACGAAGCTGCATTCCGCGCAGCATGGAACAACCTGCCCACCACGACCAAGGTCCTCGCCGTGGGCGGTGCTGGCCTGGGCGGCGACGACGCCGTCGTGGTCTTCGATTCGGCTGGCAAGGTGGCTGCAACCATCAACTACAAGGCCACAGGCACGTCCATCACCGCCAGCGACAACACGGTGATCCAGCCCCTGGTGAAGACCGGCGGCGGCAACTCCGCCGGCGGCCACACCGGTGTGGCCGTGGGCGGCGCTGCTGGCACCTCTGCGGTGTGGGATGGCGTCTCCACGAGCAATCCGCAGTACAAGCCTTCAGTGGCCGGCCAGGATGGCGCCTTCGCCCAGACGGGAACGCCCGCCAACATCGGCTCGCCAGGCGCAACTCCCAAGCCCAAGGTGCTGATCACCGAGGTGAACTCCAGCACCAGCTCGGGCGCGGGTGGCGGCGACTTCTTCGAGTTGCACAACTACGGCACCACGGCCATCGACCTGTCGGGCTGGAAGTGGACCGACGAAGCCGGCGCCTTCTCCAGCGCCACGGCACTGACCGCCGGCACGATGCTGGCTGCCGGCGAGAAGCTGATCATCGTCAACACCACGGACGAAGCTGCATTCCGCGCAGCGTGGAACAACCTGCCCACCACGACCAAGGTTCTCGCCGTGGGCGGTTCCGGCCTGGGCGGTGATGATGCTGTCGTGGTGTTCGATGCGACCGGCAGCGTGGCTGCAGCCATCAACTACAAGGCTACCGGTACCTCCGTCACGGCCAGCGACGGCACGGTGGTCCAGCCCTTGGTGAAGACAGGCGGCGGCAACTCTGCCGGCGGCCACACCGGTGTGGCCGTGGGCGGCGCTGCTGGCACCTCTGCAGTGTGGGATGGCGTCTCCACGACCAATCCGCAGTACAAGCCTGCAGTGGCGGGCCAGGATGGCGCCTTTGCCCAGACGGGCACGCCGGCCAACATCGGCTCGCCGGGCCTGACCGAAGGCGCCAAGGGCGCAGTGCCCACGTACACCCAGGCATTCGACGATGCCAATGGCTTCGCCGAGTTCACGAAGTACAGCAAGGACGCCGATGCGGCCAACAACTGGTACCTCAACACCACCGCCGGCGCGGACAAGGCGGCCGAGGTCAATGGTTTCGGGGACAGTGCCCCGGCCAATGACTGGCTGATCTCCAAGGCATTCAACCTGAACGACACCAGTGCCGAGTTCCTGAGCTTCCGCACCTGGACCAACTTCACCGACAGCGGCTTTGCCCAGCCGGTCACGCTGAAGTACTCCACCAATTACGCCGGTACGGGTGACCCTGCGCTTGCCACCTGGAGTGATCTTGCCTTCACGCCTTCGCCGCAGGGCAGCCAGGCCTGGACCCAATCGGGCCCTATCGACCTGTCAGCCATCACCGGTACGAACGTCTATTTCGCTTTCCAGTACCAGTCTTCCGGCACAGCGTCCAGTTCGTCGTCGAGCTGGCGCGTTGACGACTTCAAGATCGACAGCTACAGCGGCCCCGTTGTCTCCATCGCGGCCACCAGCGCCGACAAGATGGAAGGCAACGCGGGCACTACCGCCTACACCTTCACCGTGGCGCGTGCCGGTGATACGTCGGGTACGGCATCCATGAACTGGGCGGTCACCGGCTCTGGCGCTTCGCCGGCCACGGCGGACGACTTCGTCGGCAACGCGCTGCCATCGGGTTCGGTGAGCTTCGCAGCGGGCGAGACCAGCAAGCTCATCACCGTCAACGTGCAGGGCGACATCAGCATCGAGCAGGACGAAGGCTTCACCGTCACGCTGTCGGGCGTGCCCGGCGGCATCACCGTCATCGGCGCAGCCGCGCAGGGCGTGATCCGCTCGGACGAGGCCCCTATCACCAAGATCCACGAGATCCAGGGCAGCAACGACACCGCGCTGCTGATGGGCAGCGCCGTCACCATCGAAGGCATCGTGACGGGCTACGCCCCCAACCTGCAGGGCTTCTACGTGCAGGAGGAAGCGGCCGACTACGATGCCGATGCCAGCACCTCCGAAGGCATCTTCGTGTACTACGGCAGCACGCCTATCGTGGGCCTGGACGCCAACAGCGTGGGCGACAAGATCCGCATCAAGGGCACGGTGGCCGACTTCAAGGGCCAGACCCAGCTGACGGGCCTGTCGGGTTTCACGCAGGTGCAGGACAACGCAGGCCTGCCCGCCGCCACGGTGGTGACCTTGCCCGTGGCCAGCGCCGTGAGCTGGGAAGCCTACGAAGGCATGCTGGTGACCGTGCAGTCCGCAACGAACGGCGGCAAGCTGGTGGTCACCGACAACTTCAACCTGGCCCAGTATGGCCAGGTGACGCTGACCTCGGACGCCATCCAGACGACGTACACCGAGAACAACGCGCCCAGCACCGCGGGCAATGCCAACTACCTGGCGGATCTGAAGAAAGACCAGATCATCCTGGACGACCTGAGCAGCACGTCGAACCCCGCCAGCCACATCGGCCGTGACGGCCAGCCGCTGTCGGCCAGCAATACGCTGCGCGCCGGCGATGGCGTGACGAGCGTGACCGGCATCGTGGACCAGCTCGTGGACGCCGCCGCAGGTACCCACGAAACCAGCTACCGCGTGCAGCCCACGCAGACGGTGCAGTTCACCGGCGATGCCGCTCGCCCCACCGTCAATTCCATCCCGGACAGCGTGCGCAACGCCGAGATCAAGGTGGCTTCCGCCAACGTGCTGAACTACTTCACCACGCTGGGCACGGCCAACTTCGTCACGCCCGAAGGCAACAGCATCGCGGCACGCGGGGCCACCAATGCCACCGAATTCCAGCGACAGCAGGACAAGATCGTCGAGAACCTGCTGGGCCTGGATGCCGACGTGGTCGGCCTCATGGAGGTGCAGAACAACGGCTTCGGCTCCGGCAGCGCGATCCAGTCGCTGGTGAATGCGCTCAACGCCAAGGCCGGCCCGAACACCTATGCCTTCGTGGAACAGACCAAGACCGGCAGCGATGCGATCATGGTGGCCATCATCTACAAGCCGGCCAAGGTAGAGCTGGTCGGAGCCGCCGCCACGCCCGACCCCACGGTGTACGACGCGTTCTCGTCCACCTACGGCAGCCGCGTCCCCGTGGCGCAGACCTTCAAGTCGAAGGCCGATGGCGAAGACTTCACCGTGGTGGTGAACCACTTCAAGAGCAAGGGCAGCGGCACGGCCGCCCAGGGCGTGGATGCCGGCGATGGCCAGGGCGCCAGCACCATCGCGCGCGACAAGGCGGCCGATCAGCTTGCGCAGTGGCTCGCCACGCACCCCACGGGCAGCAGCGATACCGATGTCCTGCTAGTGGGTGATTTCAACGCCTACAGCAAGGAAACCCCCATCTCCAAGCTGGCCGCCAGCGGCTACAGCAAGGTGTCCACGGGCAACTCGTATTCGTTCGACGGCCTGTGGGGTTCGCTCGACCATGCGCTGGCCAGTTCCAGCCTGACCAGCCAGGTTGCCGGCACCTTCAAGTGGGGCATCAACGCCGAAGAGCCCACCTTGCTGGACTACAACATGGAGAACAAGAACGACGCGCAAGACGCCAGCTACTTCAACGCCGACCCCTACCGCTCCAGCGACCACAACCCGATCCTGATCGGCCTGAACCTCAGCAGCACGCCTGCGTCCGGTGGCGGTGGTGGTGGCGGCGGCACGCCGACCACGCCGACCATCCCCGTCATCCCGCCCGCAGGCCCTGGCCTGCCTGCCACGCTGCAGGGCTCCAGCGGCAACGACACCATCGTCGTGCCCGACCTGCCCCTGACCCGTGTGGTCACGGGTGGCGGCGCCGACACGGTGACGGGTGGCAGTGGCGTGGACACGGTCGTGGTCTCGGCCACGCTGGCCGACGTATTGCGCTTGGGCATCAGCCAGGACAGCAGCGGCAAGGTGGTGATCAACACCCCCACGGGCCCTGTCACCCTGAGCGGCGTGGAACGCGTGGAGCTGCAGGGCAGCCTGTTTGCCTTCGACGTGGCGCTGCCCTCGGCGACCAGCGAGGGCGGCAAGACCGGCCAGATGCTGGCCCTGGCCTACACCATCTTCGGCCAGAAGCCGGACACCGCCGCCCTGAGCCAGTGGGTGCACAAGGCCGACAGCATGACGGGCCTGGACGCACTGGCCCAGTCCTTCATCGATATGCTCGCCCCCGGCATCGGCAACGATGGTCTGGTGAACTTCCTCTTCGAGCGTGTTACGGGCGTGGCCCCCACGGCCCAGCAGGTGCAGGAGTTCTCGTCGATGATCGGCCCCGGCAAGGCCTATGCCACGCAGGGCGCCTTCCTGGCTGCAGTGACCAAGCTGCCGATTGCCACCGAGGGCTTGGCCGAGCTGGTGGGTGTGGTGCAGCCATTGGACGCCAGCGCCTTCCCTGTGTAAGCAGGAGCGCGCAGGCCCGCCGCGCTATGCCGGCGGGCCTGCGAACCACAGCGCCCAGTGGTCGATGCAGGCCTTGATCTTGGGCAGGCGGTGCCTGCGCGTGAGCGTGATGGCGTGGATGGGCGAGGACTGCTCGTCCACCCATTCGCGCAGCACCGGTGCCAGCACGCCCTGCTGCACCAACGGATCGGCCACGAGGGTGGCCAGCCGGGCAATGCCCAGGCCCTGCAGCGCCAGGCGCGCCGTGATGCCGGTGCTGCCGGAGCGCCAATGCCCGTCGGCCACCACCACGTGGGGCTCGCCATCGACCATGAAGGGCCAGCGGTTGAGCTGGGCCATCGCGCTGTTGGTGATGAGCCGGTGGCGGTGCAGCTCATCCGGGTGCTGCGGCTCGCCATGGGCCTGCAGGTAGGCCGGCGTGGCATACAGCCTGCGCACCAGGGTGCCCAGCGGGCGCGCCACCACGGTATCGCTGGTGGGCGGCCCGGTGCGGATGGCGATGTCGATGCCGTCGCGCGCCATGTCGGCCATGCGGTCGTCCACCACCAGCTCCACGCGCAGCAGTGGGTGTGCCTGCTGCAGGCTGTCGAAGCTGGGGATCAGCAGGTGCTCGGCCAACACCGAGCTGGCGGCCACGCGCACTGAGCCGCTGGCCTGGCCGCTCTGGCTGGCGAACTCGCCTTCGAGCTCGTCCATGGTGCTGGTCAGGCGTCGGCAGTACTCGAGGAAGGTGAGCCCTTCGGCCGTGGGCGTGAGGCCATGCGTCGAGCGGTGGATCAGCCGCGCATTGCAGGCCTTCTCGATGCGCGCCAGGGTGCGCGAGACCTGGCTCACCGGCACATCGCGCTCGCGCGCCACGGCCGAGAGTGAGCCCAGGTCCGCCACGCGGACAAAGAGGTGCATGTCTTCAAAGCGGATATCGCGCATGGACGCATGGTAGCGGGACTGGCGCGCACAACCGTGGTGGCCCTTGCAGGCTGCGCAAAACGCCCTTGCGCCATACGGCGTTTCGCCCGCGCAGGCCTGTGCCTACAGTGGCCACACCCTGTTTCGAACGTGAAGGATGTGTTCCATGCCGCAGATAGATGAGCTCTACCCCGACGACCTGCATCGCCTCAAGGCCGCCGCCCTCCGCGAATCCCACCGCCTGCGCGGCGAAGCGCTGCAAAATGCCCCAGGTGCGCTGTGGCGCATGGCCGTACAGGCCTTGCGGCGACTGAGGGCGCCGTTCAGATCCGCGCGCCGCGAAAGCGCTGTGCCGCCTGCCGGCTGACCTCGGCCAGCAACTGCTCTTCGCGCTGGCGCTCGCGCAGCCAGCGGGCATCGTTCTGGCCGGCCTCGGTCTCGGTGCGCAGCATGTGCATGGCGTTGGCAGCGCCCTGCATGGCGGCATGGCTGGCGATCTTGTCCATCGTCATCATGATGTGCTCGCGCAGCGGCATGTGGTCGCCGGTGGCCGGGTCCACGTACACCGCGTCCATGCCGAAGCGGCAGGCCTGGAAGCGGTTGTAGGTGTAGACCAGGTAGTCGTCCTCCTCGGGCATGAAGGGCTGGTCCGCGAGGAACCAGGCACCGAGCGACTGCACATAGCCCGCCAGCGCGGCGGCACGCTCGATGGTCAGCGGCGTGTCGAAGACTCGGATCTCGATGGTGCCGAACTCGGGCTTGGGGCGGATGTCCCAGTAGAAGTCCTTCATGCTCTTGACCACGCCGGTGCGCGTCATCTTGTCGAAGTAGGCCGTGAAGTCCTCCCAGGTCAGCGCGAACGGTGCGCGGCCCGACAGCGGGAAGGCGAATACCGAATTGAGCCGTGCCGAGTCGAAGGCCGTGTCCTGGCCCTGCACATAGGGGCTCGACGCCGACAGCGCGATGAAGTGCGGGATGTAGCGCGACATGCGGTGCAGCATGAGCAGCGCGGAATTGGCATCGGGGCAGCCGATGTGCACGTGCTGGCCGAAGATGGTGAACTGCTTGGACAAATAGCCGTACAGCTCCGACAGCTCGCGAAAGCGCGGCTTGTCGTAGATGCGCCGCTCGTGCCACTGCTGGAAGGGGTGCGTGCCCCCGCCCACCACGGCAATGTTGAGCTTGTCGGCGCTCTTGACCAGTGCATCGCGGATCGGCGTGAGCTGGCCCAGCACCTCGCTGGCCGAGTGGCAGATGTCAGTGGAGATCTCGATCATGCTGTTCGTCATCTCGGGCACCACGCTGCCGGGCAGCGGTGTCCTGTGCATGAGGCGCAGCATGTCCTCGGCATAGGGCGCGAGGTCGTAGTCGTTGGTGTTGACGAGCTGCAGTTCCAGCTCGACGCCCAGCGTCAGGGGTTCGGAATGGTTGAAGGCTTCAAGGCTCACGCGTTGTCTCCGTTGCTGCTGGTGGTGGCGTTCGACAGCGGCGCCCAGGGTTTCGAACTCTCGCCCGCACGGTAGATGGCCACCGTGGCGATCACCGCGCCCAGCACCTCCATCAGCAGGATGGCGGGCAGGGCCACGCGGGCGATCAGGTGGCCGGTGGACGGCGAGGCCACGACGAACTGCGAGGCGATCAGCAGCGCGATGGAGGACATGGGCGTCATCGCGCCGCCCACCCACAGGGCTTGGCGCCAGCTGGCACCGCTGCCCACATTGCCCAGGGCCACGCCCAGCACCTTGGCCACCAGGCGCACGGCGATCAGGGCCAGCACCACGCCGGCCACGGGGCCGCTCCAGTCGGCTTGCGCGGCCACGGTGGAGACCAGCACGAACATCAGCATGGTCAACAGCGACGACGCATTGCCCAACTGGCGCGGCCAGGCCCAGGGACGCGGGTTGAGCTGCTTGAGCAAGATGCCGCCCAGCAGCGCGGCCAGCGGGGCCGAGCCACCCATGTGCGCGGCCACTGCGGTGCCCGCAGCAATCAGCGCCAGCAGCAGCATGGAGGTGTTTTCGCTGGCCGGGCTCATGATGCGCAGGGCCATGCGCATCACCAGCGCCAGCGCGGCGGCCACCACCACCGAGACGCCGAGCACCACGACCACGGGGTACATGGTGTCGATGAGGGTCAGGCTCTGGCGGTTGATCTGCTCGGCCCGGGCACTGCCCAAGGTCAGCGCGTACAGTGTGGACAGGGTGGCCAGCACAATGGCGCGCTCGGTCACCGGGCCGGCGGCGCGGGTGTCGGCCACCACGCGCGTCAGCACCGCAGGCGAGGCGGCCAGCGCCACCAGGGCCAGGGGGCCGGCCACCTGCGTGGGCTGGTTGAGCCAGACCAATACCCAATACACAGCGAAATAGGTCAGCGTGGATTCGGCAATGCTCTGCACCAGCACCATGGGGTTGTGGCGGAACCAGCGCAGCGGGATGCGCCCGCCGCATTCGAACAGCACCAGGGCGATGCCCAGTTCCAACAGGAACAGACCGATCCCTTGTAGCGGCCACAGGGCACCGCTGAAGCCGGCCAGGCCTGCGGCCGTGCCTACCAGCGAATAGCCCACCACCTTGGGCAGGCCCGTGTGGCGCTGGCACAGGTAGCCGGCCATGGCGGCCACTGCCAGCAGCAGGGACCATTGCACCGTGGGGAGCCCGGCCGAGGGGCGCAGCCACTGCGCCCAGAAGCTCAGGATTTCATTCATGTAGGTGACCTCTGCATGGCGCGGGCACACGAGTCGCCCGCAGGTTGATTCTTCGGCGGCGCAGTGCCACCGGTGGGGTGGCGTGTGCCGTGCGGTACCCGCCAGATCACATCTGATTGGCACGGCGTTGTACACAGCCGTGGCCCCAGCAGACAGCTGCTGGCGCGCCGTTACCTTAACGTACCCTGCAGAGACCTCAGAAATCGCTTCGGTTTTTCAGAAGGGCTGTGGCTTTCCAGGGTGCGCCTAATTTAACTGCCGCCGCCTGCGCTTCTTGTAGGACAGTTTCGAGCTTTGTAAGGAGCTGTTTGCAACCTTGCAGTGTGCGTCAGGCGGCTGGTGTGCGCCCGCGCCCCGGCATGAAGAAGCTCAAAGGGGCCGAGCGCAGGCGCTTGCGAATGGCCGCGTAGATGTGAGAGCGCTCCACGCCGCTCACGCTCTGCGCGCGCAGCGCCAGACTGAAGGCCAGGTAGAAGCTCACCGTGACGTTGAGCGCACCGATCAGCGGAATGGCCGCCACGGCCCACCAGAAGGCCTGCAGGTGCACCACCGCCATGCCCAGCGCGGCGCAGGCCGCCCCGATCTGGCCGGTGGACAGCGTCACGTGGCGCACGTCCAGCCCCAGGCCGAAGAAGCCGGCGATGGCCGGCACCAGGCCGAGCATGAAGCCGAGCGAGATGTTGGCCGCGAAGCCCGACAGGTTCTCGCGCAGGAACCGCGCCCATCGGGCCGCGCGCGCCTGTCCCAGAAACCGGGTGATGCGCGGGTTGTAGTGCATGGCCGAGTCCAGGCGGTGCAGCACGAACCAGTTCTCCGTCCACCCCGCGATGATGCTCGACAGGAACAGCAGCACCCCGGTGAAGGCCGCGAAGAACAGCGAGGGCCCGAGCAGGTGCAGCGACTCGAACACATGCTCGGCCTGCTTTTCCGTGATGGCCGGCGCGCCGGTGGCCTGGGTGATGAGCAAGGCGAGGGCCAGCACGGCCGGGAACACCACCAGCACATTGCCCAGCACAGCCGCCACCTGCGAGCGCACCAGGTGGGTGATCTCGTCCACGAACGATTCGATGGCATCGCTGGCCCCAAGCTCCTTGAGCTTGGCGGCCATGGCCGGTGCCGTCATCGCCGGCTGCTTGGTCGCCACCGTGAGGTGCAGCAGCTGGATCAGCACAAAGGTGGTGGCGTAGTTCACGCCCGCCCAGAAGCCGCCCCAGAAGGCCGACAGCGCCAGCGCATACAGGCCGAACTTGGCCAGCGTGGTGAAGGCCATCAGGGCCCCGCCGCCGGCCGCCTTCTTAACCATGGACCGGTACTCGGCGCCCGTGCGGGTGATGTAATGCTCGCCCGTCTCGGCGCTGCGCTCGGCCACCTTGGCCGCCAGCAGCGAGGAGTTGGAGGCAAACAGCGCGCGCAGGCTGCGCCGCTCCTGTCCCACCAGCACCAGATTGGCCATGAGTTTGGCGGCCGTCAGCGCCGGCTGGGGCGACAGCAGGCAGTCGAGCAACTGGCGCACGCGCAGGATGCGCTCGCGCAGCTGGCGCAGGCGAAACACCAGGCCGACCGAGATGCCGTTTTCCTCGAAATGCGTGTACACCGTGGCGGCGGCGGCGCGGCAGGCCTCCAGCCGCTCGCGCAGGCGCTGCACCGCAGCGTCGAGGCGCTCGGGCGTGCGCAGGCCGTGCAGCACCTCCACGCGCAGGCTTTCCACGTCGTGGATCAGGGCATGGAAGGGCTGGGATTCGCGCGCCGTCTCGCTCATGCGCAGGCGCAGCTCGGGTGCAAAGCCGGTCGAGAGGATCTGCCCGGTACAGTAGGTGATGGCATCGAGCAGGGCCTTTTGCCAGCGCGAGGCGCCGCCCGTGTCCGTGGGTGCCAGCAGGTGCACCAGGCGTGTGAGCTGGGCCTCTTCCAGCGCGGCCACCCACTGGGCGTCGAACCCGCCGGGCAGGGCCAGCATGAACAGCTCCGAGGCATCGATGGTTTCGGGGCTTGCCGGCAGCAGCTTGTTGCGCAGGCGCTCGGCCACCTCGCTGGCCAGGGCCGTGCGCGGCGCAAAGCCGAAGTCGGCCAGCAGGGTGGTGATGTCCACCGTGTCGACCAGCATTGCCCACCATGCCTGGAGTTTCGCCTGCACCTCGGGGCGGGCTTCCGCCGCGTCCAGGAACAGCTGCAGGCGGCCGATGGCGCCGGGCACCGAGTCGCGCTTGCCGCGCACCCAGTCGAGCAGGCCGATCAGCCACAGGTGGCGGTGGGCCAGATCGGCGTCCGGGTCCAGCCGCGCGAGGATGGTGGCCAGATCGACGCTGCGGCTCAATGCAGCACCCGGCCGGTCAGGGGTTGTCCCGTGGGACCCTGGTTGATCGCCTCCAGCATGAACAGGTCCACCTTGGCATCGAAGGGCTCGCCTTCCTCGCCCACGCAATGGAAGGTGCCGTGCATGGTGCCGCTGGCCGTGCGCAGGCGGCAACCGCTGGTGTACTGGAAGGATTCACCAGGCTTGAGCAGGGGCTGGTGCCCCACCACGCCCAGGCCCTTGACCTCTTCGGTATGGCCGCGCGAATCGCTGATGATCCAGTGGCGCGAGATCAACTGGGCGGGCGCATCCCCGGCATTGGTGATGGTGATCGTGTAGGCGAAGCTGAACACCCCTGTGTCCGGGGCAGACTGCTCCGGCAGGTACTCGGGCTGCACTTGCACGTCAAACTGGTACTTTGGCATGGGCGAATGGTAACTGCGACAATTGGGGCATGAGCCGACCTTTTCGCATAGCCCCCTCGATCCTCTCCGCCGATTTTGCCCGCCTGGGCGAAGAAGTGCGCAATGTCATTGCCGCCGGAGCGGACTGGATCCACTTCGACGTGATGGACAACCATTACGTGCCCAACCTCACATTCGGCCCCATGGTGTGCCAGGCGCTCAAGCCACATGCCAAGACGGCCGATGGAACCGCCATTCCGGTGGATGTTCACCTGATGATCGAGCCTGTCGACGCCCTGGCGGCCGCGTTTGCCGATGCGGGAGCCGACTACATCAGCTTCCACCCCGATGCCTCGGGCCATGTGCACCGCAGCATCCAGGCCATCCGCTCCAAGGGCGCCAAGCCCGGCCTGGTGTTCAACCCGGCAGAACCGCTAGACGTGCTGGACTGGGTGATCGACGACATCGACCTCATCCTGATCATGAGCGTGAACCCCGGCTTCGGCGGCCAGAGCTTCATCGATTCGGCCCTGCGCAAGATCGAGGACGCGCGCCGCCGCATCGATGCTTCGGGCAAGGACATCCGCCTCGAAGTGGATGGAGGCATCAAGACGGACAACATCCGCCGGGTGGCGGATGCGGGTGCCGACACTTTCGTGGCGGGCAGTGCAATTTTCGGCAAGCCGGACTACAAGGGCGTCATCGACGCCATGCGCCTGCAACTTGGCTGAGCCCGCCGCAGGCGACTTTCGCTTACTTTGCGGGGACGATGATGGTGGTCGTCGTCGATTCGCGCAGCACGCCGCCGCCAGAGACCGAGCCGCTCACGGCACTGCTCTCGACGCGGCGCACGCATTCCGAACGCTCCTGCGCGCTCTGGAACGCACTGCAGCGGTCGGTGCCGTTGGCCGCTGCGATCGGGCCGGGGTCGCTCAGTTGGCCCTTGCGCGATGCATCCAGCGCGTTGGTGGCCTCGCGCATGCAGGTCGCCATGCTGTCCTGGGTGTTGTTGGTCATGCACTTCTGGCGATCCTGCTCATAGCGGGCCGTGGCCTCCGAGGAAGGCGACTGTGCCAAAGCGGCGCCAGATGCTGCCAGCAGGGCGGCGGTGACAACGGGGGCGAAAAAGGCGAAACGTTTCATGGCGAGGGCTCCTTGCGCAGGGCGCAAATGACAGGGTGCAACACGGTTGCTAAAGGATGGATGCAGCGTAGCCCTGCATCCCCTCGGACCCTGTCGGACAGCGCCGACCCCGGTCGTGCGCCGTGGCGCCTTCTTCCTGCCGCCCTTGCCTAACCCAGCCGCTGGAACGTCAGCGTGAAAGCCACCCCGTCGGCCGTATTGCGCGCATTGACGGTGCCGCCCATCTTGGCCATGTAGGTCTTGGCCACGAACAGCCCCTGGCCTCGGTGCTCGCCTTCGCCCACGGGTGTGGGCAGGTCGGGGTCGGACACCCCGAGTTCGAAGATGCGGCCCAACAGCTCGTCGGCAATCGTGACCCCCACGTTGTGCAGCGTGGCGCTGGCGGTGGATTCCGAGGCCGTGAGCGTGAGCGTGATGGCCGTGCCTGCAGGGCGGTAGCGGTCAGCATTGCGCAGGATGTGCGTGACCACGTCTTCCAGCGCGAATTCGTCGGCGCGCACGATGACGGTGCCCGCGCCCCCCTGGTACACCACGTCTACGATGCCTGCGAAGTGCGCGTTGTCCGCCACGTGGCGCAAAAAGGCGTCGAGGTCGAGCCGGCCCTGCGGCACGTCGGCCGCCTGCAACGCCTCGGCCGGCGATGCCGTGCCATAGAGCACGTGCACCGCCTGCTGCATGCGCTGCACATAGCGGTGGCCTGGGTCGCCAGGGCCCCCATGCAGCACCATCAGCGACTGCAGGGGCGACATGATCTCGTGGCCCACGGCGTGCCACATGTCGCGCTCCTGCTGTGCGCGCAGCTGCTCGCGCTGGATGTCGTCCTTCACGCGCTGCAGCAGGTCGGCCAGGCCGCCCGCGAGGATGCCCAGCTCGTCCGAGCCGCGCAGGTCCGAGACATCGAGGTCGCCCAGGCGTGGGCCGATGTGCCCGTCCTGCACGTTGTACGACACGGCGGCCGCGCGGCGGGTGAGGGCGGTCACGCGGCGCAGCAGCCCTACCTCCACGATCAGCCAGGCCAGCGCGATGGCGGTCAGCATGGCACCCAGGTACCAGGACATCCGCGTGGCCACGGCGGCCAGGCCCTGCTCCAGTCCGCGCAGGTTGCCGGTGAAGCTGACCACGTAGTTGCCCGTGGGCGTGTCGAGGATGTCCAGGCCCGCCGGCGTGGTGCGCGCATCGGGCGCATCGAGCGGCAGCCAGCTCACCAGGCGGATCAGCCAGGGCGCCGAGGGCTCGGCCTGCACCTCGCTGCCCTTGAGGGTGAGGGTGTTCTCCTCGCCATCGCCCATCTTGCGCACCTGCACCTTTTCGCCGGGCAGCAGGCTGCGCGTGACCTCGGTGAGCGAGGCGCCGGGCTGCGCGCCGGGGGTGTTGCTGTCGAACAGTGCCGGGCCATCGCCGGGCGCAAGCATCTCCACACGCACGCGCATGCTGCCCAGGTCTTCGGGCGGCCACACCAGGCGCTCCTTGCGGAACAGCGCCTCGCGGAACAGCTCCACCGGCAGGCGGATGGAATAGAAGCTGCGGCGCAGGCAGTCGGGCGCAGCGCCGGCCAGGTCGCGGCACTGGCCGTTCTGCCACAACCAGCCGCGAAAATCGCGCACCGGGCGCGCGCGCGCATCGAGCGCCTCGCCGCCGTTGTCCACAAAACCCGTGAGCCGGCCACGTGCCCCGGGGCTGGTGCCGGCCGCCGTGCCGCTGGCTGGCGCCATGGCCTCGAAGGGCGCCACCCAGCGGCTGGTGGTTCCGCGCATGTCCAGCGTCACGCGGGCCCGGTGCACGGCCGCCAGGTCCAGCGCGCCGCGTTCGCGCGCGGCCAGCTCACCGGCATAGAAGCTGCCCACGATGTAGATGAAGCCCCCCGCATACGGGTTGTTGCCGATGGCCGCGCAGACCGAGGAGCCATCGGGGTACAGCACCGAGCAGCCGGCCATCTCCACCGCCTGCTGGGCCTTGTTCTGGTCGTCGAAGTCGATGGCCGAGTAGGGCAGCAGCAGCGGCGCGAGCGGCGTGGCACCCTGGCCCAGGCTCCCTGCGTTGAGCAGCGCGAGCTGCCCCGAGGGGTGGCGCAGCCGCGCCATCACCTCGGCCTGGCTGCGCTCGAAGCCGTGCTGGTAGCTCTGCCAGGCGCGCTCCTTCTCCTCGCGCAGCAGCACCACGCTGAGCGCCACGGTGGCCACCGCCAGCAGGATGAACACGCTGCGCACGAGGATGCGCAGGCGAAAGGCCGGCAGCCCCAGCCGAGGCATCTCGAGCCGGGGCATCTCCAGGCCGGGGCGCAGCAGGCGCTTGATCATGTCTTGAGGCGGCCTTGCGCCAGCGGCGAGCCGACCCAGCGAAACCCGCGCATGGGCACATTCTCGATCCCTTCGAAGGCCGGGTCCACCTCGCGCAAAGCCTCGCGGATGGTGCTCACATGCTTGCGCACGTTGTCGCGGTTGCGCCCGCTCTTGACCACCTCGAACAGCTCGTCGTACGAGACCACCTCGCCGCTGCGCTGGTGCAGCGTGGCCAGGATGCGCTGCGCCGTGAGCGGCAGGTTGATGCGCTCGCCGCGCCATGTGGGGGTGCGCTGCCACAGCGGGTCGAGCACCAGCGCATCGCCGGGCGCGACCGCCGCGACAGCGGCTGGCGTAGCCGCCTGCGTGGTGCGCAGGATGTCGAGAAAGGTCTCGATGAAATCGGCCTCCTCGAAGGTCGTCTTTTGCAGGTAGTCCCAGGCGTCAAGCGCCTTCATGATGCTGCGGTAGATGGCCGCCGGCATGGCCGACACCACCAGCACCGGCGTGCCCTGGCGCAGCTTGTTGATGGCATTGATGAGGGCCACGCCCGCATGGCGCTCGCGGCCGAGCTCGATGTCCAGCACCACGGCGTCGTAGTGCTCGCGCGCCAGGGCCGCCTCGGCCTCGTCGCGGGTGAACCACTGGTCGATCACGATGCCGCTGCGCGCACTGCGGATCCAGCCGGCCAGCTGGTTGCTGGTGGGCAGGTCGTCTTCGATCACGGCAATGCGGGTCATGAACAGGTTCTGAGAGTGGTGCTGCCGGGATTATCCCGGGCCCCCGCCGCAGCGGTGTGAGTTTTTCTTCCGGGGTGGGAGCTTTTGCACTCCTGGCGTGAGCGCTTTGGTGGGTGCGCCGCATTGATGCTTCCGGGGGGAATGCGAAGAATTGGACACCAATGCAGCACGGAAATCCGGCGCCGCAGAGAAACCACCCACCGAACCGAATCAACGAGGGAAGACACCATGAAAGCCACCTGGAACCGCATCACCCGCGCCCTGCGCCGCACCCCTGCCGCCACCCCTGCCGTGGAGCCCACGCTGGATGGCGCCCAGGACGAGATCGCTGCAGGCGCTCCCATCGCTGCCTCCCGCCCCCTGGCCCTGCCGTCGCCCCGCACCCTGGGCTGGCTGGTCGCCGGCACGGCAGTGGTGGCTGCTGGCGCCATGGTGTACCGCAACCCCCCGGTGCAGCACCTGGACCAGGGCGAGCTCGGTGTGCGTGTGAACCAGCTCACCGGCTCGGTCAGCCAGTGGCGCGACGGCAGCGTGTGGGTGCTGCCCGGCCTGCACAGCGTGCGCGTGTTCACCCTGCGTGACCAGACCTACCGCCCCGAGCAGATGCGCCAGGCGACGGGTGCCGCGCCGCTGCAGTCGGTGGAAGGCCTGTCCTTCGGCCTGGACCTGAGCGTGCGCTACGCGCTGGACCCGGCCGCCATGGCCGCGCGCTCGGCGCAGTTGCCCGACAACATCGGCGCCGAAATCGTCGAGCCTGCCGTGCAAGGCCTGATCTACAAGGTGTTCGCCCGCTACACGGTGCGCGAGATCTTCTCTTCCAAGCGCGCCGAGATCCAGCAGATCATCGAGACCGAGCTGCGCACCCGCCTGGCTGCCGATGGCGTGCTGCTGCGCCACGTGCAGATCGGCAAGGTGGACCTGCCCGCTGAATACCGCCGCGGCATGGACAGCCTGCTGGCCGAGGAGCTGGCCTCCGAGAAGATGCGCTACACGCTGGAGCTCAAGGACAAGCGCGTGAAGGAAACCGAGCTCGACGCCAGCGCCGACAAGGTGCGCCGCGAAGTGGCCGCCGAAGCCTCCGCCCGCGAACAGGTGATCGCCGCCCGCGCCCAGGAAGAAGCGATGAAGCATGTGCTGCCCTTCAAGCAGCGCCAGATCGAGCAGCGCCAGTTGGAGGCCGAAGCCGAGAAGGTCTCGCGCATCAAGGCCGCCGAGGGCACGGCCCAGGCCCGCCGCATCGAGGCCAGTGGCGAGGCCGATGCCCGCCAGAAGCTGGCCGAGGCCGAGGCCTACCGCATGGACCGCATCGGCAAGGTCAACGCCGAGCAGATGGCGCGCGAAGGCGCGCTGGTCACGCGCCACCCGCTGCTGATCCAGAAGACGCTGGCCGACAAGCTCTCGGACAAGATCCAGGTCATCATCGCGCCCCCTCCGACCAATGGGGACTTCATCGGTGCCGCGCTGCTGGGCGGCAACCGCAACGCCCAGGCCGTGGCCGCGCAAGCTGCCGCTGCCGATGACGCCTCCACGACCCAAGCCACGGAGCAATGAGCATGAACCGCACCACCCTGACACTCGCCGCGGCCATCGCCTCGGCCGCCACCATGGTCGCCACCGCTGCCGTCCCCCCCGCGCCCGCCAGCACCCTGGGCAGCGCCATCGTCGTGCAGGACCAGGCCAGCCTGCGCGCAGCGCCGCGTGACTCGGCCCAGCAGCAGTCCGCGCTGTGGCAGGGCGAGGTGCTCGAAGTGCGCGGCGAGCGCCTCGATTACCTGCAGGTATGGGATCACAAGCGCGAGCGCGGCGGTTTCATCCGTACCAGCGACGTGCGCCGCGTGGCGCTTGATGAGGCCGAGGGCCCGGCCCTGCTGTCGGTGCTGCGCTTCGTGCGTGACACCCCAGGCGCCGAAGCATTGGGCATCGGCATCACGGCCGCCTACCTGCAGGCGGCACCGGCCAGCGCGCTGGCGGGAGAGCAGGGCGCCCAGGCCTTCGACGCATTGGGAACCCTGGCCGACCGGCTGGCGCGCCGTGCCTCGGCCGCCGTGCCGGGCAAGGCCTCGGGCGCCACCCTGTCGGCCCACCTGGACGTGGCCAACGGCTACGGCGTGCGCTTTACCACCTACGAGGTCGAAGGCCGCATGCAGGTCTGCTACGACGGTGAGGCCTTTCGCCGCGTGCTGGCCATGCCCGTGGCGGATGGAGAGCAGCGTGCCCGTGCCGCCCTGGCGCTGACCCGGCCCGAGTGCGTGAACCCCGACCTGCCGGCGCACGAGCGTGCCCGCGTGCAAGAGTGGCAATCGCAGGTGCTCGACCGCGTGGACGTGGCGGGCCTGTCGCCCTATGTGCGCAACCGCATCCAGATGCGCCGCGCCGGCGTGTGGAGTGCCATGGCCTTCCAGCAGGCGCGCAAGGACATCGCCGGCGCGGCCGTGGCGGCTGCGGCCTCCCGCGCCCTGGCCGAGTTCGCCGGCGTCAGCAAGAACGATCTGCCCGACGAAGACCAGTCCGCCTACAACGACGCCGCCATGCGCGTGGGCGCCGTGCGCTGGGCCCTGGTGCCCACCAGCCTGCCCGTCGCCCAGGGCAACCGCCCCGGCATCGTGACCGAGCCCGGAGCGCCCGGCGAGACCTGCGTGCTGCTGGTCGATGCCCAGAAGGGTGTGAAGGCACCACTGGTGCGCCGCTGCACCTACGGCGTGGTCTGGACCGCCTCTGCCAGCGTGAACCGCGAGGGCACGGCGGTTGCCCTGGCCGTGCAGCCCCTGGAAGGTTGGCGTGAGCTGTGGGTGATGCGCAAGACAGCCGAGGGCTGGCTGGTCGACGTGCTGCCCCCCGCCGCCAGCGCGCCCGAGACCGGCGTGGCCGAGTGGGCCGGCTGGGTGCCCGGCGGCCAGCAGATGCTGGTGGCGCGCGAGGCACGCGGCCAGGGCCGCTACCGCCGCAGCTTCGAGATCGTGCGCCTGGAAGGCCTGGCCACCGAGCGCGTGACCGGCGACGTGGCTGCGCTGCCCCTGTTCCAGCGCTGGCAGGACCCGGCCTGGAAGCTCCAGACCTTGAGTCTGCGGTAAGCCGGCACCTTTAAACTCGCCAAGGCCGGGCAGCGCTGCCCGGCCTTTCTTCATCCGCATTCCGAGGAGTTCTTCGCATGTCCGCATCGCTACCGTTGTCCGCCCTGCTGTCCCGTGTGGACGCCGCCATCGTGGACCTGGACGGAACCATGGTGGACACGCTCGGGGACTTTGCCGAGGCGCTCAACCGCATGCTGCGCGAACTGGCGCTGCCTGCCATCGGGGCCGAGCACATCGAGCACATGGTGGGCAAGGGTTCGGAGCACCTGCTGCGTTCGGTGCTGGGCCATGTGTTGGCGTCCGGCGGGCAGGCGGCAGATGCCGCGCAGGTGGAGTCGCTGTACCCCGCTGCCTGGGTCAGCTACCAGAAGCACTACCTTGATATCAATGGCCAGTACGCGCAGGTGTACCCAGGCGTCGTGGCTGGCCTGCAGGCGCTGCAGGCGGCAGGCCTGCGCCTGGCCTGCCTGACCAACAAGCCCACGGACTTTGCCGTGCCGCTGCTCAAGGCCAAGGGGCTCCACGGTTATTTTTCTCAGGTGTTCGGTGGCGACAGCTTCGAGCGCAAGAAGCCCGATCCGCTGCCTCTGCTCAAGACCTGCGAGGCTTTGGGCAGCACGCCGGCGCGCACGCTGATGGTGGGGGATTCGAGCAACGACGCGCAGGCGGCGCGCGCCGCCGGCTGCCCGGTGGTGCTGGTGACCTACGGCTACAACCACGGCCAGCCGGTGCGGGCCGTGGATGCCGATGGCTTCGTGGATGCTCTGCAAGAGCTGAAAAACGCCTGAGCGGCTGCTCAGGCGGCGATACGGCGCTGCCCACTTGTTGGCAACAGCCGCGATGCGTTGCTGGCCGGGCGGGGCGCAGCGACCGGCGCGGCATGGTGGTCCGCACCGAGCCGGAACACCGCCACCGCCTCCACCAGCTGGCCGGCCTGGGTCTTCAAGCTGTCGGCTGCCGCCGCGCTTTGCTCCACCAGCGCGGCGTTCTGCTGCGTGGCCTGGTCCATCTGCGTGATGGCCTCGCCCACCTGGCCCACACCCGAGCTCTGCTCGCTGCTGGCGGCGCTGATCTCGCCCATGATGTCGGTCACGCGGCGGATGGATGCCACCACCTCGCTCATGGTGGCGCCGGCCCGGTCCACCAGGGCGCTGCCGCGCTCCACACGTTCCACGCTGGTGCCGATCAGGCCCTTGATCTCCTTGGCCGCCTCGGCGCTGCGCTGGGCCAGGTTGCGCACCTCGCTGGCCACCACGGCAAAGCCCCGGCCCTGTTCACCCGCGCGGGCGGCTTCCACTGCGGCATTCAAGGCCAGGATGTTCGTCTGGAAGGCAATCGAGTCGATCACGCTGATGATGTCGGCGATCTTCTTGCTGCTTTCGTTGATGCCCTTCATGGTGTCCACCACCTCGGCCACCACCTGGCCGCCCTGGATGGCGACGGTCGAAGCGCTCATCGCCAGCTGGTTGGCCTGGCGTGCGTTGTCGGCGTTCTGGCGCACGGTGGAGCCCAGTTCCTCCATGGAGGCGGCGGTTTCTTCGAGCGCCGACGCCTGCTGCTCGGTGCGGGCTGACAGGTCGTTGTTGCCCGAGGCGATCTCGGCGCTGGCGGTGGCCACGCCCTCGGCGCTGTGGCGCACATTGCCGACGATGGTGGCCAGGCGCGACTGCATGGTGGCCAGGGCCTGCAGCAACTGGCCGGTTTCGTCGTTGTGCGTGGTGGTGATGGGGTGCGTCAGGTCGCCATCGGCAATGCTTTCGGCCGCCTGCTTGCCTTGCTGCACCGGCCGCACGATGGAGCGCGTGACGGTGAAGGCCAGCAGCGCGCCCAGCGCCACCGCGATCAGCGTGCCCACGCCCAGCAGCACCTGGCTGGCTTTGGCCTGCGCGCCGGTGTCGCTCTGGCTCGCGGCCAGTTGCGTGGCCATGGCGGTGCGCAGGTCATCGAGGGACTTGAGGTACCGGTCGGCCAGTGGGCGCAGTTCCTTGTCCACCAGCGTGGGTACATTCGGCTCGCCACCACGGTGCAGTTCGCGGATCTCGGCGAGCTTGTCGCTATAGGCTTTGCTCGCGGCGGCAATGGTAGCCAGTTGCGCGCGGTTGCTGTCGCCCTGCACCAGGCCTTCGACGCGCTGGACCTTGGTCTCGATGCCCTTGGCCGTGGCCTGCGTGTCGGCCGTGAGCTTTTCCATGTAGTCGCGGTCGATGGCTTTGAGGAAGGCCTCGGTGCGCACCCAGTTCAGGCGGATGTCGGCAGCCCAGTTCTCGACCAGGGTCTGTTGTTCGATCTCCTGCGTGGCCACGCGCTCGCTGGCGCCCTGCAGGCTGGCGATGCGCCACATGCCGGTGGCGGCGAGGAGCGCGGTGATGAGCAGGATGGCGCCGAAGGACAGGCCCAGGCGCAGGCCGACGGAGAGGTTGCTTGGTTTCATGGTGTGGTCAGGCGCGCGAACGAAGGTGCAGGGTCAAAGGGCGAGGGTTGTCGGCGGATCGCTCCTGGGCGCGGGTGGCGAGGAGATGGCCCGGCAGCAGCGTGCGGCGGATGGCGCATGCACACGCTGCCGGGGCTTGAACAGGTTCTTCGAAGGTTACGCCTGCGGTTTGCAGGCGCTGTGTCTGCCGGGTGACAGAAGTAGGTAGGTGCTTTCCCGGGAGGGGGCGCTGTTTACGCGGGCTGCTTGCCCAACAGCGCGTCCTTGAGCTTCCAGTCCGCTGGCGCATTGCCCAGCCAGATGCCCAGCAGGGCGTTGAAGAACTCGGGCTCCTTGAAGGGCTCGCCCTGGGGCTTGCCCTTGACGGTGATCACCGTGCCGGTGCCGGGAATCCAGTCCACCTGGAACTGGTCGCCCGCCATGAGCTTCTTGTGGTCCGAGAAGATCTGGCTCATGCGCAGCACGCCGGGGATCAGCTTGGAGAAGGCCGCGCGGTCCATGTTGTCCTCCATGCCGCGCGAGAACAGCTTGCCCAGTTCGGTGGAGTCGATCTCGCGCAGCATGGTGATGCTCATGCGCTTGGGGCCCTTCTGGCTCGCCACTTCCTGCGGCGTGCCGGCCTTCTTTTCGAGGTACAGCCCGGCGGTGTAGACCTTGAACACCGCCTTGTAGCGCACGCCCGCACCATTGAGCTGGAGGGTGCTGTCGGCCACCTGCGCGGTCTCGTCGTACTTCACGTTGGACACCGTGATGGGCTGGGCCATGGTGGCCCCGGCCAGAAGGCATGCGGCGGCGAGTGCAGCGCATCGCACCATGTTTCTCATGCTTGTCTCCTCAAAATAGAACGACCGTTCGTTTCTAATTGTTGCAAGACCGTGCAACGGGCGCAACAGGGTTTTCGAGTGGTTCTTCATGGTGATTGCATGCCAAAAACCCGAAAGCGCCAAGACCTTTGCTACACTTTGGCCCATGTTCATTCACCACGTGTTCATCACAGGTTGCAGCGACCGGGGAGCCTGGCCCTGGCGTCAGCCTGTCTGCCTGAACGCCTGATGGCACCTGGGCGATCCGCCCCAGCGTGCACCCGTGGCCCTTGTCAGGGCCGATTGAATGAACCGCAGCGCCCCCAATGCCCATTGGCGGGGACACGCGCTGTGACAGCTGGGAGCTCTCCCCGTGATCACTGAACTTGAATTCAAAAGCCTGGCCGGCGAAGGCTACAACCGCATTCCGCTCATGGCCGAGGCCTTTGCGGACCTGGAAACCCCGCTCTCGCTGTACCTGAAGCTGGCGCGCGCCAAGGAGGGCGGCAAGCACAGCTTCCTGCTCGAATCCGTGGTGGGCGGCGAGCGCTTCGGGCGCTACAGCTTCATCGGCCTGCCGGCGCGTACCTTGCTGCGCGCCAGCGGTTTCGGCGCTGCGGCGCGCACCGAGGTCGTTACCGACGGCCAGGTGGTGGAGACTGCCGAAGGCAATCCGCTCGACTTCATCGCGGCTTACCAAAAGCGCTTCAAGGTAGCGCTGCGCCCCGGCTTGCCGCGTTTTTGCGGTGGCCTGGCAGGGTACTTCGGCTACGACGCTGTGCGTTACATAGAAAAGAAGCTCGAGAACACCTGCCCGCCCGATACCCTGGGCTGCCCCGACATCCTGCTGCTGCAGTGTGAGGAACTGGCGGTCATCGACAATCTCTCGGGCAAGCTCTACCTCATCGTCTACGCCGACCCGGCCACGCCCGAAGCCTATGCCAAGGCCAAGAAGCGCCTGCGCGAACTGAAAGAGCAGCTCAAGTATTCGGTCAGCGCCCCGGTGGTCAAGCCCACCGAGAGCCATCCCGCTCAGCGCGATTTTTCCAAGGCCGACTACCTGGCTGCGGTGGACCGCGCCAAGGAGCTGATCGCCGCCGGTGACTTCATGCAGGTGCAGGTGGGCCAGCGCATCCACAAGCGCTACACCGAAAGCCCGCTGTCGCTGTACCGCGCGCTGCGCTCGCTGAACCCCTCGCCGTACATGTACTTCTACGACTTCGGCGACTTCCACGTGGTGGGCGCCAGCCCCGAGATCCTGGTGCGCCAGGAGAGCACGCCGGACGGGCAAAAGATTACCATCCGCCCGCTGGCCGGCACGCGCCCGCGCGGCGCCACGCTCGAGAAAGACAAGGCGGCCGAGGTCGAACTCATCAACGACCCCAAGGAGCGGGCCGAGCACGTGATGCTGATCGACCTGGCGCGCAACGACATCGGCCGCATCGCCAAAACCGGCACCGTGAAGGTGACCGAGGCCTTCGCGGTGGAGCGCTACAGCCACGTGATGCACATCGTGAGCAATGTCGAAGGCATCCTGAACGACGGCATGACCGCCATCGACGTGCTCAAGGCCACCTTCCCGGCGGGCACGCTCACCGGCGCGCCCAAGGTGCACGCCATGGAGCTCATCGACCAGCTCGAACCTATCAAGCGCGGCCTGTACGGCGGCGCCTGCGGCTACCTGAGCTATGCCGGCGATATGGACGTGGCCATCGCCATCCGCACCGGCATCATCAAGAACGGCACGCTCTACGTGCAGGCGGCCGCCGGGGTGGTGGCCGATTCGGTGCCCGAGCTCGAATGGAAGGAAACCGAGCACAAGGCCCGCGCCCTGCTGCGCGCCGCGGAGCTCGTCGAGGAGGGCCTGGAATGAGCCGCGCCATCGACCAGGTGCAGCACTGCACCACCATGGCCGACGTGCGCCGTGAAATCGACGCACTCGACGACGTGCTCGTGCCGTTGCTGGTGCAGCGCACCGGCTACATGACGCAGGCTGCGCGCATCAAGCACAGCGATGTGCAGGTGCGCGACGAGGCGCGCATACAGGCCATCGTGGACCGGGTGCGCGAGCGCGCCCTGGTACAGGGCGGCCAGGCCGACGTGGTGGAGGCCATCTACCGGGGCATCATGGAAGCCTCCATTGCCTACGAACACCGCGAGTTCGCGCGCCTGCGCGCCGGGCACGCCAGCGACGCGGGCCAGACCGCAGGGAGCGCAGCATGAAACTCTTGATGGTCGACAACTACGACAGCTTCACCTACAACATCGTGCAGTACTTCGGCGAGCTCGGTGCCGAGGTCGAAGTGCACCGCAACGACGAGATCACGGTGGAAGAGATCGCCGCCCGCCTGGCCGCCGGCCGGCTCGACCGGCTGGTGATTTCGCCCGGCCCCTGCTCGCCGGCCGAGGCCGGCATCTCGGTGGCTGCGATCCAGCACTTCGCCGGCAAGTTGCCCATTCTGGGCGTGTGCCTGGGCCACCAGGCCATCGGCGCGGCCTTCGGCGGCAGCATCGTGCGCGCACAGCAGCTGATGCACGGCAAGACCAGCGTCATCACCACCACGCAGCAGGGCGTGTTCGCGGGCCTGCCCGAGCAGTTCACCGTGAACCGCTACCACTCGCTGTCCATCGAGCGCGCCAGTTGCCCCGAGGTGCTGGCCGTGACCGCTTGGACCGACGATGGCGAGATCATGGGCGTGCGCCACAAGACGCTGGACATCGAGGGCGTGCAGTTCCACCCCGAGAGCATCCTCACCGAGCACGGCCACGCCATGCTCAAGAACTTCCTGGAGCCCCGTCCATGATCATCGAGACGCACCAGTTGCTGATGTTCATCGCGGCCGGCTGGCTGCTCAACCTGACGCCCGGGCCGGACGTGCTCTATATCGTCTCGAACGCGCTGCGCTCGGGCGTGCGGGCCGGCATCGTGGCGGGCCTGGGTATCACGGCCGGCTGCTTCGTGCACATCTTTGCCGCCGCCGTGGGCGTGGGTGCGCTGCTGGCCGCGTCGGCCACGGCCTTCACCGTGCTCAAGTGGGTGGGCGCGGCCTACCTGCTGTGGATGGGCGTGCGCATGTTGTTCGCCAAGGCCTCGGGTGATGGCGGCAGCGGTGCCGCCATTGCGGCGGCGCAGGCCGCGCCGGCTGCGGCCGTGTCGCTGCGCAGCGTGTTCATGGGCGGTTTCTGGACGAATGTGCTCAACCCCAAGGTGGCGATCTTTTTCCTGGCTTTTGTGCCCCAGTTCATCGCGCCGGGCACGGACAGCAAGGCCCTGGCCTTCGTGCTGCTCGGGGTGCTGTTCAACCTCAACGCCATTCCCGTCAACGTGGGCTGGGCGCTGGCCGCCGGCTGGATGGCGCGCCGCGTGGGCGCCGTGCAGCGCGGCATGCACTGGCTGGACCGCGTCGCCGGGGCGATGTTCATCGGCTTCGGCCTCAAGCTGGCGTTCTCGGACCGGCCTGCTGCCTAAAAAAATACGAGACGGAGACCACACCATGTCCATCACCCCCCAGGAAGCGCTGCAGCGCACCATCGAGCACCGCGAAATCTTCCACGACGAGATGCTGCACCTGATGCGCTTGGTCATGAGCGGCGAACTCTCGCCCGTCATGACAGCGGCCATCATCACCGGCCTGCGCGTGAAGAAGGAAACCATCGGCGAGATCACGGCCGCCGCGCAGGTCATGCGCGAGTTCTCCACCAAGGTCCACGTGCCCGACAGCACGCACCTGGTGGACATCGTGGGCACCGGCGGCGACGGGGCCAACACCTTCAACATCTCCACCTGCTCGATGTTCGTGGCGGCTGCTGCGGGCGCCAAGGTCAGCAAGCATGGCGGGCGCGGCGTGTCGAGCAAGAGCGGCAGCGCCGACGTGATGGAGGCCCTGGGCATCCACATCAACCTCACGCCCGAAGCGATTGCCCAGTGCATCGCCGAGGTGGGCATCGGCTTCATGTTCGCGCCCAACCACCACCCGGCGATGAAGAACGTGGCCCCCGTGCGCCGTGAGCTGGGCGTGCGCACCATCTTCAACATCCTCGGCCCGCTGACCAACCCGGCCGGTGCGCCCAACATCTTGATGGGCGTGTTCCACCCCGACCTGGTCGGAATCCAGGTGCGCGCGCTGCAGCGCCTGGGCGCCGAGCATGCGCTGGTGGTCTATGGCCGCGACGGCATGGACGAAGTGAGCCTGGGCGCTGCCACCCTGGTGGGTGAGTTGAAGAACGGCCAGATCACCGAGTACGAGGTGCATCCCGAGGACTTCGGCCTGTCCATGGCCAGCAACCGCGCGCTCAAGGTGGAAACGCCCGAGCAGTCGCGTGACATGCTGATTGGCGTGCTCAAGGGCGATCCCGGCGCCGCGCAGGACATCGTCTGCCTGAACGCGGGCGCCGCGCTGTATGCGGCAAATGTGGCGAGTTCCATCGCGGATGGCTTGGCCAAGGCGCGCGCCGCAATCGCCTCGGGCGCCGCGCTGGCGCGGCTGGACCAATTGGTGGCGCGCACGCACGCGCTGGCCGTGCCCGCCTGACCGGCAACCCATGGCAGAACAAGGGCACCGCATGCTGCGGGACGTCAACGACCTCGCGGCTGCCGTGAGGGAGGACGCCTGCTTGTACCTGCCCGAGCGGCTGCACCGAAAGACCGTATGGGCCTATCTGGTGCCCGTCCTGTTCGCTTGGGGGGGGCAGCTATCTCATGCTGTTTGTGCTGCAGCCCTCGATCGCTACTGCGTGGTGGGGCATTGCGCTGGTCGTTGGTTCCGCCATGGGCATGTGCTGGTGGCAGCTGCGGCGCTTCGCGTACCGAGTGCGGTGGGTGCTGGACATGTCCCTGCGCACGCTGCAGCCTGCACAGGCAGCAGGCCAGGCCATCCCCCTGGAACCGGCGCATTCCATCGGCATCATGCCCGGCCCTCCGGACCATGGCTCCCTTTCCTGCGATGTCGAGTTCCGCCACAGAACGGCGGGTCCGATCGCGACCCTGTTCGCGGTGGAACTGCAGTCCTCCGATACCGAAACGCTGTCCATGCAGATGGGCACCCTTGACCGGTGTGTGGACGAGCTGGCGGCCCGCCTCGCTATCCGGCGGTCCGGTGGCCGGTTAACGCCTGTCCAGTGACCTGTCCTACGTGCCGAACTGCCATGCTGCCGTCACGCCGCGGAGCGCAGAAACCGCTTTGCACAGTGCGCCACGCCAGAGAAGTTGTCGTGACGAACAAGCCTTCGCCTAGACTCGCACGTCTGCGCATGTTGTCGGTTTGGGTGACTGCTATCGAGCAGCAATCCAAGGTGTGGCTGCCCTTGGGCATTGGGGGGAGCAGTCTTGCTGAGCTGACTTTTCTCGCCCCGTTGTGCGGCATTTCTTTGCTTGTTTTTGTAGCAACGGGGATCATGGTCCTGGATCTGCGGGCGCAGTATCTTTGGAGCATTTTCTGGTCGGTGGGAGTGATTTTGGTTGGCGGCGCAACCTTCACATTGCGACGTCAATTCAGGCAAAACCAGTCGCGGGGCTGGGTCTTGGATTTTCAAAGCCGCACGCTGACGCCTTGGGGCCTGAAAAGGCAAGACACTCTTGTTTTACATGACGGGTGCCGCTTGAGCTGGGAGTTCTTTGAACCGGGGAAGAGTGCGACGTTTACTTGCACTCTAATACTGCATCCTGGGTCCCTAGGCACGAGGATTCTCCTGACGCGTGTGACGCTGCTGCGCGGCTCCAGGCGGGAGGAAGCGTTGGTTGATGAATGCTTGGAGCATTTGAACCGTCGTCTTGGTCTTCGGAATTTCGATCCAGTGCAGAGCAGGTAGCCAGGGGCGGTACCACGCCAACGCTGATTTCTGGTGAGCCGAAATCTTCGTACTGTATTTTTGGTACGGCCAGTTTGAATTTTTGTGAAGGTTTTTCCATGAGTGACATCCTCAACAAGATCGTTGCCGTCAAGCACGAAGAGGTGGCCGCCGCCACCAAGCGCATGCCCCTGGCCGCGATGCGTGCCGATGCCGAGAGCCGCGTGCTCACGCGCGACTTCGAGGCCGCGCTGCGCGCCAAGATCGCCAAAGGCCAGGCGGCGGTGATTGCGGAGGTCAAGAAGGCCAGCCCCAGCAAGGGCGTGCTGCGCGCTGACTTCATCCCCGCCGACATCGCCCAGAGCTATGCCGATGGCGATGGCACGGTGAGCGCGGCCTGCCTTTCGGTGCTGACCGACAAGCAGTTCTTCCAGGGCAGCGTGGATGCCCTCAAGCAGGCGCGCGCCAGCTGCCAACTGCCCGTGCTGCGCAAGGACTTCATGGTCGACGCCTACCAGATCTACGAATCGCGGGCCATGGGCGCCGATGCCATTTTGCTGATAGCGGCGAGCCTGGACGATGCGCAGATGGCCGACTTCGAGGCGATTGCGCGCAGCCTGGACATGGCGGTGCTGGTCGAGGTGCATGACGGCGCCGAGCTCGAGCGTGCGCTCAAGCTCAAGACCCGCCTCGTGGGCATCAACAACCGCAACCTGCGCACCTTCGAGGTGTCGCTGCAGACCACGCTGGACCTGCAGAAGAACGTGCCGGCCGACCGCCTGCTGGTCACCGAGTCCGGCATCCTCACGCCGGCCGACGTGAAGACCATGCGCGATGCGGGCGTGAATGCCTTCCTGGTGGGCGAGGCCTTCATGCGCGCGCCTGAACCCGGCGAGGCGCTGGCGAACCTGTTCGCCTGATCCACGGCCTGCCACCCATGACCGACGCCACCCAACTGCAAAGCGCCGACCCCGCTGACTGGCCTGTGGCTCCCGGCTGGCAGCCGCTGGTCGACGCCTTCTTCGCCAGCCCGCGTGGCCGGGCGCTGCTGGCCTACCTGCAAACGCGCCTGGATGCCGGCGCCGCCATCTTTCCACCGAAGCCTCTGCGCGCGCTGGACCTGACCCCACCCGAGCAGGTGCGGGTGGTCATCCTGGGCCAGGACCCTTACCACGGGCGTGGCCAGGCCGAGGGGTTGGCGTTCTCCGTCGCGCCCGGCGTGCAGTTGCCGCCCTCGCTGCGCAACATCTTCAAGGAGATGCAGCGCGACCTAGAGACGCCGTTTCCGGCCTGGCCAGAGCCGGGCGGCAGCCTCGTCAAATGGGCGAAGAACGGCGTACTGCTGCTCAACACCGGCCTCACGGTGGAAGAGGGCCAGGCCGCGAGCCATTCCGGCAAGGGCTGGGAGGAACTGACCGACGCCGTGATCCGCCACGTGGCCGAAGGCGAGCGTTCGGTGGTGTTCATGCTCTGGGGCTCGCATGCCCAGTCCAAGCGCGCTTGGATTCCGGCCGACCGGGGACACCTGGTGCTCACCTCCAACCACCCCTCGCCGTTGTCGGCGCTGCGTCCTCCCGTGCCCTTCATCGGCAACGGCCACTTCGGCAAGGCGCGCGCATTCCGCCAACAGCACGAAGGGCGCGATTGAGAATCACCAGGGCCCGGGCAGCCACTCCCTGAGCAGGTCCAGAAAGGCCTGCGCGGCCACGGGCAGGCGGCGGCCCGACAGGGTCTGCAGCTCCAGGTCGCGCAGGTCCATGCCCTGGTCGCCGATGGGCAGCGCGACGATGTCGCCTGCCGCCACCATGTGGCGCGCCGCGATCTCGCTGGACACCGACAGCCCGCCCCCGTTGGCCACGAAGTGGAGCATGGTCTTGACGTGGTTGCTCACCAGCACCGGCGCCAGCTGCAGGCCCTGGCGGCTGCAGACGATGTCGATCATCTGCCGCACCGTGGTTTCGGGCGGCGGCAGGGCCAGCGGGTACTGGCCCATGCGCGCCAGCGTCACGCTCTTCGCACCGGCCAGAGGGTGGCCGGGCGGCACCAGGGCCAGCACCGGCGCCCGCTGGCGGTAGGCCACGTCGATGTCCTTGTGTGGCGCGCGGCTGAAGCACAGGCCTATATCGGCCGCGCCGCTGCGTACCGCACCGGGCACCTGGGCCGTGGGCAGGGACTGCACCTCGAACTGGATGCCGGTGTGCGTGCGCTGGAACTCCACGCACAGGCGCGGCACCAGTTCGTTCGCAAACGCGTCGGATGTGGCCAGCCGCACCTGGCCGGCGCGCAGACCCTGCAGTGCGCCGATCTCGCCCAGCGCCCGCTCGGCGTCCAGCACCGTGCGGCGCGCGTGCGTGGCCAGGATCTCGCCGGCCGCGGTGAGCACCATGCCGCGCGGGTGCCGCTCGAACAGCGGCGTGCCCAACTGCGACTCGAGCCCGGCGATCTGCCGGCTCAGGGCCGAGGCGGCCACGTGCAGCCGGGCAGAGGCTTCGGTGAGCGAGCCGCTTTGCGCCACTTCGAGGAAGTAGCGCAGGGCCGTGTCTTGCAGAAGTTGGGCGCGCATGGGGGGCGATGGGAGGTTTGCCGTGGATCATCTCAAAAAGCGAAGCGCTTTGCCGGCACGGCAAAGCTATTTGCTGATTTGGTGGTGGTCATGCGGCTGCCACATTCCTAAGATGAAGCCTGCTGCGCCGCCTTCCTGTTCCTGTGGATAGCGGGGGAGGGCGTGCCCGGTCCTTAATGTCCCCGTTCTTTTTCTGGAGTGCTTCGTATGCGTCTTTTGTCCTGGGGCCGTAGCGTGCTCGGCCTGGCCTGCCTGATGGCCGTGTGTGCGGGCGCGCATGCGCAATCGAACTGGCCCGACCGTCCGGTGCGGGTGATCGTTCCCTTCCCGGCCAGCGGTGCCACCGACCTCGTGGCCCGCGTGGTCGCGCAGCGCGTGGCGCAGGACCTGGGCCAGCAGATGGTGGTGGACAACCGCCCCGGCGCCGGCGGCACCATCGGCGCGGCCGAAGCCGCCAAGGCGCAGCCCGACGGTTACACCCTGCTGCTCACCACGAGCAGCACGCACGCCATCTCGCCCCACCTGATGCCGCGCCTGGCCTATGACCCGCGCAAGGACTTCACGCCCGTCGCCCACCTGGCCGACGCACCCAGCGTGCTGCTGGTGACCAACTCGCTGCCCGTGAAAACGGTGGGCGAGTTGATTGCCTACGGCAAGGCCCACCCCGGCAAGCTCAATTACGCCACCAGCGGCAATGGCACCATCGTGCACCTGAACGCCGCGGCCTTCAGCGCCCAGGCCGGCATCGAGATGATGCATGTGCCCTACAAGGGCACGGCCCTGGCCATCCCCGACCTCGTGACCGGGCAGACGCACGTGCTGTTCGACTCGCTGCCCACCGGCATGCCACATGTCAAGGGCGGCCGCCTGCGCGCCTTGGCCGTGACCAGCGAGAAGCGCAGTGCGCTCGCGCCCGAGTTGCCCACCATGGCCGAGTCGGGCCTGCCCGGCTATTCCTCGGTGACCTGGTTCGGCGTGTACCTGCCGGCCGGCGCACCGCCGGCACTGGTGGACCGCATCCACAAGGCCTTTGCCAAGGCCATGCAGTCGACCGAGGTGGCCGAAGGCTTGGCCAAGCTCGGCGTGGAGCCCGCTGCCCCCAGCACCCCCGCCAAGTTCGCCGCCATGGTGCAGGCCGACAGCGCGCGCTGGGCCACCGTGATCCGCCAGCACAAGATTTCCGTGGAGTGACCGAGACGATGAACGCACGCATCCCTGCCGACACCCCCGCCCTGGACTGGGCCCTGCCCTATGCCTCCCACCGCAGCGCGGTGATGGGGCGCAACGTGGTTTCCACCTCGCAGCCCCTGGCCGCGCAGGCCGGCCTGCGCATGCTGCTGGCAGGCGGCAACGCGGTGGACGCCGCGATCGCCGCCGCCATGGCGCTCACCGTGGTCGAGCCCACGGGCTGCGGCCTGGGCAGCGACGGCTTCGCCATCGTCTGGGACGGCAAGGAACTGCATGGGCTCAACGCCTCGGGCCGTTCGCCCGCCGCATGGACCCCCGCATACTTTGCCGAGCGTGGAGGCTTGCCCGAGACGGGCTGGAACGCCGTCACCGTGCCTGGCGCTGTGTCCGCCTGGGTGGCCCTGTCCAAACGCCTGGGCAAGCTGCCGTTCGCGAAGCTGGCCGAACCCGCCATCGATTACGCGCGCAATGGCTTTCCCGTCTCTCCCACCATCGCCCGGTTGTGGGCGCTGGGCGCTGCCAAGCTTGGCTGCCAGCCCGGCTTTGCCGAGTGCTTCATGCCCGGTGGCCGCGCACCGCGCGCGGGCGAGATCTTTCGCAGCGAAGCCCATGCGCGCACGCTGGAGCTGATTGCCCAGACCGAGGGCGAGGCCTTCTACCGTGGCACGCTGGCGCGCCAGATGGTGGAGCATTCCCGCGCCCATGGCGGCGCTATGACCGAGGATGACCTCGCATCGCACCAGGCCGACTGGGTGGGCACCGTGAGCCAGCGCTTCGGCGATTCGGTGGTCCATGAAATCCCACCCAACGGCCAGGGCATCGCCACGCTGATGGCGCTGGGCATGCTCGAATCCCACGGTATCGGCGGCCAGCCACTGGACCATGTGGACACGGTACACGCCAGCATCGAGGCCATGAAGCTCGCGCTGGCCGACCTGCACCAGTACAACGCCGACATCGACGCCATGCAGGCCGTGACGCCTCGCGACCTGCTCGACGCCGACTACCTGGTGCAGCGCGCGCAACTGATCGATGCCGCGCAGGCCGGCGACCCCGGCCACGGCACGCCGCGCCCCGGCGGCACGGTGTACCTGGCCGCGGCCGATGCCTCCGGCATGATGGTCTCGTTCATCCAGTCCAACTACATGGGCTTCGGCTCGGGTGTGGTCGTGCCGGGCACGGGCATCAGCCTGCAGAACCGGGGCCACGGCTTCACCCTCACGCCAGGGCATGCCAACGAAGTGGCCCCGCGCAAGCGCCCCTCGCACACCATCATCCCGGCCTTCGCCATGCATGCCGACGGCACGCCGCAGATGGCCTTTGGCGTGATGGGCGGCCCCATGCAGTCCCAGGGCCACCTGCAGATGGCCCTGCGCGTGCTGCGCTACGGCCAGAACCCGCAGGCCGCAGCCGACGCCCCGCGCTGGCGCGTGACCGGCGGCAAGGGCGTGGCGGTGGAGCCGGCTTTCGACCCTGCGGTGGTCGCCGCACTGCGCGCGCGCGGCCACGAGGTCACGGTGGAAGAGGGCAATGGCGTCTTCGCCTTCGGCGGCGCCCAGCTCGTGCTGCGCGACGGTGGCAGCTACATCGCCGGCTCCGACCCGCGCAAGGACGGGCACGCGGTCGCTTTCTGACGCATCAGAGAGCGGCTGTCGGCCCTGGGGGGCGGCTGCGCACCGGGTGATTGCCTTTTTGTTTCTGTATGGCAGAATATTATTATTGTTTTACAGAAAACATGAGGCAATCACCATGGTATCCATCCAAAGCCCGGCCTTCCGGCGCCTGTCCCGCGGGCTGCACGCGCTGACACTGCTGTGCGCGCTGGCGGGCGTGTGCTTTTCCGTGGCCCGCTGGCTGCTGCTGGGCCGTGGCGAATCGGGCGGCCTGGCGCAGATGCTGCTGCCCTCACAGGCGCTGCAGGCAAACATTGCCGCCCCTTTGCAGATCGACGTGAGCTGGCGCCTGGTGGGCGTGGCCATCGAATGCCTGCCGACCGCCGCCATGCTGTTCACCGTGTGGTGCCTGCACCGCATCTGCACGGCCTTCCTGCGTGGCGAGGTGTTCGGTCCTGCGGTGGTGCGCGGCTTTCGTGGCGTTGGCTGGGGCTTCATCGCGATGTTCGCGGCCTCGCTGGTGCACGGGGCGGCGGTGACGGCGCTGCTGTCCTGGCTGGCCTCGGGCCAGCGCGGCGGGCAGGTGGCGCTGTCGGTGGGTTCGTTCGAGATGAGCGTGCTGATCGTCGGCCTGATGATGCTGCTGCTGGCCCACGTGATGGCCGAGGGGCAGCGCCTGCAGGAGGAGTCCAGTGCGTTCGTCTGACCGCGCAGTGACCCGGCGGCTCCACTCCCGAGGCATGCGCCGGAAAGGTGGCCATGCCCATCGTCGTCACGCTCGATGAAATGCTCGTGCGCCGCAAGGTGAAGTCGCGCGACCTGGCGGCGCATGTGGGCATCACCGAGGCCAACCTTTCGCTGCTCAAGAGCGGCAAGGTCAAGGGCGTGCGCTTCGAGACCCTGGCCGCCATCTGCGACTACCTGCAGTGCCAGCCCGGCGACCTGCTCGCCTGGGTGGCGCCCGAGAACGGTGTGGACGACGGCGCCGTGGACGATGTGGCCACCTGACGGCTACCGCCCGGGCCGACGGCGCCTCGGGGCTGCAGTTGCGATTTCGCTGCTGCTGCACGCGGTGCTGCTGTGGCGGCTGGTGCTGCCGGCATCGGCCGTGCGGGTGCCCGAGCCGCCCGCCAGGCAGGCGATGGAAGTCCTGTGGATCACGGCGCCGCAGGTTGCGGCATCGTTGTTCAGAACGCCCGCGCCAGAACCGGTGACGGCGCAGCTCCCCCGGTCGGCTGGACCTCGGCCTGGGCCGGTGCGCGAGGGCCGCAGTGTGCACTCACCTGCTGTTCTGGCCTTGCCGCAGGAAACAGGCCCGGGCCTGGTTGCCATTCCTGCGCCGGTGCCCGCCGCCTCCGATGCCCGCGATGTGCCCGCCATCCAATGGAGCCCCGAGGGCGTGGCCCGCGCGGCGCGGCAGGAGCGGGAATGGCAGCGCCGCCATGGTTCGCCAGCAGCTGCGGCACTCGCTGCGAACGCGGCAAGCCCGGCGCCCCGGCCCCTGGGCACCCTCACCGAAAAGGAGTGGCAGAACGCGTATTCAGGCCGCGTCACGCGCGTGGAAAGCGAGGCCGGCGTCTACTGCGTACGCCTGCCCTCGGCCAATCGCCTGCCGGAACAGGGGGCCGCGCCCCGCATTGCCACCGTCACGAACTGCTGAGCGTGCCCTAGTCCACTGAAACCGAGAAATCGGCTGTGCGCCGGGGTGGCAGCGGGTGCAGCGCAAGGCGCGGGCTGCGGCCAAGGCTGGCCGCCTTGGCAAAGCCCGCAACGCAGCGATGTGCCCGCTGCAACCCCGGCCCGCAGGGTGAGGGTCTGGCAGGGCCGCACTCGTCGTTGCCGTGCTCGCCGGGTGTGCAACCCGGCTGCGCCCGGCGCCTAGATTGCGGCCCTGCCAGTCCCTCACGCACAGCCGATTTCTCGGTTTCAGTGGACTAGGAGCGCTGGCGCTCCAGCAGCATCGAATCGCCATAGCTGAAGAACCGGTACTGCTGCGCAATGGCATGGCGGTACAGCTCCCGGATCCGGTCATAGCCCGCAAAGGCGCTGACCAGCATCATCAGCGTGCTCTTGGGCAGGTGGAAGTTGGTGAGCAGCAGGTCCACCACCTGGAAGGGGAAGCCCGGGGTGATGAAGATGTTCGTATCGCCCGAGGCCTGGCCGCTGCGCGCCCAGGATTCGAGGGTACGGACCGTCGTCGTGCCCACCGCCACCACACGGCCGCCGCGCTGGCGGCAACGCTCGAGCGCTGCCAGCGTGGCCTGCGGCACTTCGTACCACTCGCTGTGCATCTGGTGCTCGGCAAGGTTCTCGGTCTTCACGGGCTGGAAGGTGCCGGCGCCCACGTGCAGGGTGACGCTGGCACGCTCCACGTCGCGTTCAGCCAGCGCAGCGAGCACACCCTCGTCGAAATGCAGGGCCGCCGTCGGGGCCGCCACTGCGCCGGGTGCGCGCGCGAACACGGTCTGGTAGCGCTGGGCATCTTCTGCGGCGTCGGGATCGTGGTCGGCATTCTGCTGGCGCTCGATGTAGGGCGGCAGCGGCAGGTGGCCGTGGCGCTCCATCAGCTCGTGCGGCGTCTCGCCGGCCGGACCTTGGAGGGCGAAGCGGAACAGCGGGCCATCGTCCTCGGCTGGCCAGCGCGAGAGCAGGGTGGCGTTGAAGCCGCCGCCGTGCAAGCCTCCCGCCATGTGCACCACGGCGCCAGGCAGGGGCTTCTTGCTGACCTTCATGTGGGCCACGACCTCGTTACCGAGCAAAACACGCTCGATCAGCAGTTCCAGCTTGCCGCCGCTGGCCTTTTCGCCAAAGATGCGCGCCTTGACCACGCGCGTGTCGTTGAAGACCAGCAGGTCGCCGCTTTGCAGCAGGCCAGACAGCTCGCGAAAGATGCGGTCCACCGGTGCGCTCGCGCGGCCGTCGAGCAGGCGCGATGCGCTGCGCTCTGCAGCGGGGTGTTGGGCAATGAGTTCGGGGGGCAGCGAGAAGTCGAAATCGCTGAGGGTGAAGTGGCGCGGGGCCGGCGTGGCAGAAACAGTCATGGAGCTTGAGGGCCGGACGGGCCCGTACCAAGGGGTAAAGAAACAGGGGCGCTATTTTCCCACGCCAGCCCGGGCTGCCTTTACCAGGCCTGCCCGGCAAAACCGGACCACAGCTGGTTAAGGTCCGGGAACTTCCACTTGTCCGGGTCTTCGCGGGCCACGATCTTCTCGGCACAACCGGGCGCAGCCAGGTCCACCACCTCGGGTGGAATGCGCAGGTCCGACTTGGTCGAGAAGAACACCTTCACCTTGGGCGAGGTCAGTGATTGCTGCCCCTGCTCCATCACCACGCCGATGCGCCCGGACGTCAGCCGCACCAGCGAGCCCACGGGGTAGATGCCGATGCTCTTGACGAAGGCCTGGAACAGGCGGGGGTCGAAATGGCCTTTGGTCCACTCGGCCATGCGGCGCAGCGACTCTGCGGGGTCCCAGCCGGATTTGTAGGGGCGGTCCGAGGTGATGGCGTCGTACACGTCGCAGATGGCGGTCATGCGGGCAATCAGGCTGATCTCATCGCCCTTGAGCTTGCCGGGGTAGCCCGAGCCGTCCATCTTCTCGTGGTGGTGGCGGCAGGCATCGAGCACCGCATCTTCCACGCTGCCACCCTCCTTGAGCATGTCGTAGCCCTCCTGTGGGTGGGTCTGGACGATGGCGAATTCGCTGTCGGTGAGCTTGCCCGGCTTGTTGAGCACCGCCAGCGGGATCGCCGCCTTGCCCAGGTCGTGCAGCAGCCCGGCCATGCCGGCGCTGCGGGTGTGTTCTTCGTTGAGGTTGATCTGCTTGGCCAACGCCACCATCAGCGCGCACACCGCCACCGAGTGCATGTAGGTGTAGTCGTCCGCCGTCTTGAGCCGGGCCAGGCTGATCAGGGCGCCCGGGTTGCGCGTGACCGAGTCGGAAATCTCCTCCACCAGTCCGCGGGCATTCTCGGAATTCACGGCCTTGCCCATGCGCGCTTCCCGGAACATGGAGACCATGGCCTGCTTGGCCTCGCCGCAGATCGAGGCGGCCGCCAGCAGTTCGCTGTGCATGCTGGCGGGTGCCTTGCCGCGTGTCTGGCGGCGCGCGGGGGGGGCAGGAGGGGGCGGGGGATCGACCACCAGGGGGGGCAGGTTCTCCAGCATGCTGAAGTCCGTCTCGACCTGGATGTCCGCCTCTTCGCGCGAGATGGAGCGCACGCCCGCCGCCACGTCCAGGCCCTTGGAAATGTCGATCCACACCTCCTCGATGGCCGTATCCTTGATGCGCGCCAGATCCTTGGGGTCCTTCAAGACGAACTTGGCACGCCAGAAGGGGTGGTCCATCCAGGAGCCGCAGAAGTCGTGCAGGTACATGCCCAACGTGAGATGCTGAATACTGATGCGCTTGAGCATGGAATCTGTCCGGATCGCCGGGGTCTGCCGAAATCAGGTAATAAACAGTAACCATGGTAGCCTTTTTGACTGCCGAAACCTTCGCCCTGCCGGATAACCTTTGAACAAAATGCCCGCGGCTGCTGCTCCCAGCAAGCCCTCCACCGCCAGCGTGGCGCAAAAGGCACTGCACAAGCTGGGTCTGAAGCGCGACATCGATCTGGCCCTGCACCTGCCACTGCGCTATGAGGATGAAACCCGCATCACGCCGCTGTCCAGTGCCCGCGACGGCCAGATGGTGCAGATCGAAGCCACCGTGACGGCCTGCGAAGTGCAGTTGCGCCCGCGCCGGCAGTTGCTGGTGCAGGTCGAGGACGCTTCGGGCACCTGCGAACTGCGCTTCTTCAGCTTCTACCCCTCGCACCAGAAAACCCTGGCCGTGGGCGCGCGCTTGCGCATCCGGGGCGAGGTCAAGGGCGGCTTCTGGGGCCGGCAGATGCTGCACCCGGCCTTTCGCCAGGCCGGCGGCGAGCTGCCGGCCGCGCTGACCCCCGTCTACCCGACCACGGCCGGCCTGCCGCAGGCCTACCTGCGCCGGGCTGTGGTGGGGGCGCTCAGCCGGGTGGACCTGTCCGAAACCCTGCCCGCCGGCACCGAGCCGCCGTATGCCGTCTTCCGGCATGACAACGGCAGCTACCGCGCGTTCAATCTGCGCGAGGCACTCACTTTTTTGCACCATCCCACGCCCGACGTGTCGCTGTCCACATTGGAGGACCACAGCCATCCGGCCTGGCAGCGCCTGAAGGCCGAGGAATTGCTGGCGCAGCAGCTGTCGCAGCAGCAGTCGCGCCGCGAGCGCGACCAATTGCGCGCACCGGTGCTGCGCCCCCGCAAGGTGGTGGATGGCGTGCTGCCGTTGCACGAACAACTGATGGCCGTGCTGCCCTTTTCGCTGACCGCGGCGCAGCGGCGGGTCGGGGTGGAGATTGCCAAAGACCTGGCGCACCGCGTGCCCATGCACCGCCTGCTGCAGGGCGACGTGGGCTCGGGCAAGACCGTCGTGGCGGCGCTGGCCGCCGCCATCGCCATGGACGCCGGTTGGCAGTGCGCGCTGATGGCGCCCACCGAAATCCTGGCCGAGCAGCATTTCGCCAAGATGATCGGCTGGCTCGAACCGCTGCTGGCGGCCCACGGCAGGCGGGTGGCCTGGCTGGTGGGCGGGCAGAAGAAGAAGGAACGCGCGGCCATGCTGGCGCTGGTCGAAAGCGGCGAGGCCGCGCTGGTGGTGGGCACGCATGCCGTGATCCAGGACCAGGTGCGCTTCAAGAACCTGGCGCTGGCCATCATCGACGAGCAGCACCGCTTTGGGGTGGCGCAGCGCCTTTCGCTGCGGCAAAAGCTCGCCGCCCAGGGTATGGAGCCGCACATGCTGATGATGAGCGCCACGCCCATTCCGCGCACCCTGGCCATGAGCTACTACGCCGACCTCGATGTCTCGGTGATCGACGAACTGCCGCCCGGGCGCACCCCCATCGTCACCAAGCTCATTGCCGACAGCCGCAAGGACGAAGTGATTGCTCGCATTGGCGCCCAGGTAAACGACGGACGGCAGGTGTATTGGGTGTGCCCGCTGATCGAGGAAAGCGAGGCGCTGGACCTGAGCAACGCCACCGCCACCCACGCCGACCTGAGCGAGGCCTTGCCCGGTGTCATGGTCGGCCTGCTGCACTCGCGCATGCCGACGGCGGAAAAGAAGGCCGTGATGGCGCTCTTCAGCAGCGGCCAGATGGGCGTGCTGGTGAGCACCACGGTGATCGAGGTCGGGGTGGATGTGCCCAATGCCTCGCTGATGGTGATCGAGCATGCCGAGCGCTTCGGCCTGTCGCAACTGCACCAGCTGCGCGGGCGCGTGGGGCGCGGTGCGGCGGCATCGGCCTGCGTGCTGCTGTATTCCACCAACGACAGCGGCCGGGTGGGCGAGACCGCCAAGGAGCGGTTGAGGGCCATGTCGGACACGAATGATGGCTTCGAGATCGCCCGGCGCGACCTGGAGATCCGCGGGCCGGGCGAATTCCTCGGGGCCCGGCAGTCGGGCGACGCGCTGCTGCGCTTTGCCGACCTGGCCACCGACACCCACCTGCTCGAATGGGCGCGCGAACTCGCGCCAATGATGCTGGACCGCCACGCCGAGCTGGCCGAGCGCCACGTGATGCGCTGGCTGGGTGGAAAATCCGACTACCTGAAAGCCTGACTCCCGCCATGACGCACGCCCCTGTTGCCGAGCCGTGGCCGGCCGTCACCGTGTCCCACCCGCTGGCCTTCCCTGCCGTTGCAGCCTGTGCGAGGATTCTTGTGCTGCTGCCGGTCTTCTTTCTGCACCGCTGCAGCACCACGCCCTGGGTTGCCGGGCGCGCGGCGCTGCACAATGCAGGGTCTACCCGTCTGGAATCTCCATGACCCTCACCGAACTCAAATACATCGTCGCGGTGGCGCGCGAAAAGCACTTCGGCCACGCCGCCGATGCCTGCTATGTGTCGCAGCCCACCCTGTCGGTGGCCATCAAGAAGCTCGAAGAGGAACTTGACGTGAAGCTTTTCGAGCGCAGCGCCGGCGAAGTGACCGTCACCCCGCTGGGCGACGAGATCGTGCGCCAGGCGCAAAGCGTGCTGGAGCAGGCGGCCGCCATCAAGGAGATCGCCAAGCGCGGCAAGGACCCCCTGGCCGGGCCGCTGACCCTGGGCGTGATCTACACCATCGGCCCCTACCTGCTGCCCGACCTGGTGCGCCACTCGATCGCACGCACCCCGCAGATGCCGCTGATGCTGCAGGAAAACTTCACCGTCAAGCTGCTTGAGATGCTGCGCACCGGTGAGATCGACTGCGCCATCCTGGCCGAGCCCTTTCCCGACACCGGCCTGGCCATGGCGCCGCTGTACGACGAGCCCTTCATGGCGGCCCTGCCCAGCACCCATCCCCTGGGCACGCAGAAATCCATCACTGCCGCAGAACTCAAGAGCGAAACCATGCTGCTGCTGGGTGCGGGCCACTGCTTTCGCGACCATGTGCTGGAGGTCTGCCCCGAGTTCGCGCGCTTTGCCAGCAATGCCGAGGGTATCCGCAGGTCCTTCGAGGGTTCGTCGCTGGAAACCATCAAGCACATGGTGGCGGCCGGCATGGGCGTGACCCTGGTGCCGCGCCTGTCGGTGCCGCGCGATGCGCTGCTCACGGTGTCGCGCCGGCGCAAGAGCGACGAGAACTACATCCGCTACATCCCCATCCGAGAGGACGATGGCAGCCCGCCACCCATGCGCCGCGTGGTGCTCGCCTGGCGGCGCAGCTTCACGCGCTACGAAGCCATTGCCGCGCTGCGCAACGCGATCTACGCCTGCGAGTTGCCGGGCGTCACGCGCCTGTCGTGAGGTGAGCACCCCCTGAGGCGCTGCGCGCCTTCACCCCTCTCTCATATTGCTTTGCAATCTGGGAGGGGGACGCCCCCAGCGCAAGCGCTGGATACGCCGTCTTCGCGCCGGGGCGGCCCTTGCGAGGGGGCGCTGGCGTGGGTCGCGCCACTTTCATGCTCTGCGCCTGCCTTGCGCGCAGGTCGGAATGAAATCTGCCTTTCAGGGCATGTCTGGCGCTGCTGGGGCCGGCAGCGATACACTTTCGCCGCGCAGGGCACGCCGGCGTGCCATACACGGGGCCCGGTGCTGCGAAGCTGCGCCACATGACGTCCGCACCTGTCCCGCGCTCCCCAATTCCCAAGGAAAGCTACAGAGATGAAGAAAATTTTGATGGCCGCAGGCCTCGCCGTGGGCCTTGCCGCCTGCTCCAGCGTGACGACCAACGCGCCGCAGGCCACGACGATCAAGAAGGTCCATATGGACCGCCTGGTGGCCGCATTGCCCGCCGCCGCCCAGGGCAGCTTTGATGAGTTCCTGGCGCAGGCCGCGCGTGAGAACCCCATGCTGCAGGCCAGCGTGGCCGGCTACAAGGCCAAGGCCCCGCTGGCCGGGGACGACCTTGTCAACATCAGCCGCCTGCTGGGCCTGTACAACCGCCTGCGCAACCAGGCTGCGGTGATAGACACCACGGCGCGCATGGTCGCCCTTCCCACCTTCCGCAGCGACAAGGTGCCTCCGCACGAGGACAAGGCCATCATCGCCTTCGGCGCGCTGGTCGAAGCCATGGCCAAGGATTTCGGCCTGGAATACCGCAACGTGGACAACCGCATCTTCGAGGTGAAGCTGCCGGGCACGGGCAAGGAAGAATTCGGCATCCTCACGCATGCCGACGTGGTGCCCGTGGTGGCCGACGAATGGGTGCTGGAGGACGGCACGCGCCTCGATCCCTTCAAGCTCACGCGCGTGGGCGGCAACCTGTATGGCCGCGGCTCCATCGACGACAAGGGCTCCATCGCCACCGTGCTGTATGCGATGAAGGCCGTCAAGGACAGCGGCCTGCCGCTGGCGCGCACCATCCGCCTCATGATCGAGACCACCGAAGAGACCGGTGGCGACGCCATGAAGTACTACCGCACCAAGACCGAGCTGCCCGAGTACAACATCGTGCTCGACAGCAAGTACCCGGCCGTGGTCGCAGAGAAGGGCTCGGGCGCGCTGCGCACCTCGTTCCCGCTGCAGGATGCGCCGGCCGGCTTCACCTACATCGCTGCCATGGCCGGTGCCGCCTCCACCAACGCCGTGCCGCAGACCGCGACCGCGCGTCTGCAGGGCGGTGACCTGGCTGCCGTGGCGGCCCGCCTGAACGCGGCCAAGGCCGCGTTCATCGCCAAGTACACGCCCCAGGGCGGCAGCTTCGGCATCGACGTGGTGCAGGACGCCAGCGCGGTGCAGATCAAGGTGACCGGCACCTCCGCCCACGGCTCGCGCCCCGAAGAAGGCGTGAACCCGCTGCCGCGCCTGGCACTGTTCCTGCGCGAATCCGACGTGCCCGTGGCGCCCACCGGCTATGCCAACGCCGTGCGCTACATTGCCGAACTCTACGGCACGGACTACCTGGGCCGCACCATCGGCCTGGCCTATGGCGATGATTTCATGGGCCCGCTGACCATGTCGCCCAACCTCGTGCGCGAGAAGGATGGCATGGTCGACGTGCTGGTGAACGTGCGCATGCCGCGCGGCAGAACGCCCGACGCCCTGGTGCACGCCACCAAGGTCAAGGTCAACGACTGGGCCGCGCAGGCGTCCGTTCCGGTGATCATCGACCACCAGCAGGGCAACTGGATGGCGCGCGACCCCAAGGGCGCCTGGCTGTCCACACTGCTCAACACCTTCGGCGACACCACGGGCCTCCCAGCCCAGCCGGTGTCCACCGCCGGCAGCACCACGGCCAAGCTCATGCCCAACGCCATCAACTTCGGCCCCGCCATGCCCGGCAAGAAGTACACGGCCCACAACGCCAAGGAATTCAAGGAAGTGGTGGACCTCGATGCCGACATGCAGATGTTCACCGAGATGCTGGTGCGCATCGGCAATTTGGGCCAGATGCAGTGAGGGAAAAGGCGCTTGCGCTAAAGTGACCGCAAGCCGCCGCGCCCTGGCCGGGAGCGTTCCCGGTCCACCGGTGCGGCGTATTTCCATCGATTGATCGACCACCATCCCAACGAAGGAGCTCCCATGGCCAAAGCCGCCAAGTCCACCGCCCCCACCATCAACATCGGCATCAGCGAAAAAGACCGCGCTGCCATCGCCCAGGGCCTGTCGCGCCTGCTGGCCGACACCTACACGCTGTACCTGACCACGCACAACTTCCACTGGAACGTGACGGGGCCCATGTTCAACACGCTGCACACCATGTTCATGGCGCAGTACACCGAGCTGTGGAACGCGGTGGACCCGATTGCCGAGCGCATCCGCTCGCTGGGCCACATCGCTCCCGGCTCGTATGCCGACTTCGGCAAGCTGGCCACCGTCGCCGATGCGCCGAGCAAGCCGCCCAAGGCGCTGGACATGGTGCGCGTGCTGGTCGAAGGCCATGAGGCCGTGGCCCGTACGGCGCGCAGCCTGTTCCCCCTGGCCGACAAGGCCAGCGACGAGCCCACGGCCGATCTGCTGACCCAGCGCCTCACGGTGCACGAGCAGACCGCGTGGATGCTGCGCTCGCTGCTCGAAGAATAAGCTTTGCCAGCCACCCCAGCGGGGCCACGGGGCCCCGTTTTTCCGTCCGGCCGGGCCTTTCCCCGCAGGGCCGCGCTGCACGATGGGTGCTCGTCCTACAAGCGGAATCGGCGCTTTGCTGAATGATCGCCGCTGGCATTTGCTTCTTTCAACCACGGCCAGCCTTCGAGAACACGACGCCCTATGCGAATCCTTTATGTAGAGGACAACCCCGAACTGCGCGAAACCATCGGCATGCTGATGGAGGGTGAGGGGCGCGCGATCACGACCTGTGCCACCGCCGAAGAGGCGCTGGAACTCGAAAAGGCCGGCAGCTTCGACCTGCTGGTGACCGATGTGAGCCTGCCCGGGCTGTCGGGCACGGACCTCGCCCGGCAGGTGCTGGCGGTGGACCCGCAGCGCTGGGTCGTGCTGTGCACCGGCTATGACCTGGGTGCGCATCCATCGGGCTGGGGCCCCCATGTGCGCACGCTGATGAAGCCTTTCGAGCTGGAAGACCTGGAAGCATTGCTGGTACAGGTGCAGTCCACCCTCGACAAGACGCCCGCCGGGCTCTGAGAGGCTGAGAATCTCTCGTCCATGCCCGCCTTGCACGCCAAAACACCCCGGCTCGTCGTTGCAAATGCTCGCCATAGCCCCGGCTATGGCTGTGCTTTGCGCCTAGATCCGAAGTGTTTTGACGCGCCCTGCGGACACGGCCAAAAAATCCCCAGCCTCTGATTTCCTGCGCTGCCGGCGCGGGTAGTCGTCCGATCAGCCCGCAGCCGCAGCGCCGCAGCGCGGCAGAACCACATGGAAGCGCGTGGTGCCGTCTTCGGACTGCACATCGATCCGGCCGCCATGCGAGCGCACGATCTGCTGCACGATGAACAGGCCCAGCCCCAGGCCCTGGTGGCGCCCCGGTTCCTGGTCACGCCCCCGGAACGGGCTGAACAACTGCGGAAGCAGGGCCGGCGGAATGGTGCCGCCGTTGGTCACCGTCAGGGTGACAGTGTCCGTGTCGGTGCCATCAAGTGCCACATGGATCGCCACCGCAGGATCGCCGTGGTGCACCGCATTGCCGATGAGGTTGATGGCCAGCTGGCACAGGCGCTCCTCGTCCCCCATGCCGGCCAGATTTCCCTGGTCGCTGGTGCTGATCACATGGTTGGGAAAGCTGGTGCGTATCTCCTGCAGCGAGCGCTGCAGCACGGCATGCAGGTCCACGGGGGCCATGCGCATCGCCAGGCCGGTGCCCTGGCGGATGCGCGTCACGTCCAGCAGATCCTCGATCATGCGTGCCATGCGCTGGCTGCTGCTGAGCACGCGGCCGGCCAGTGCCTGCGCCCTGTCCGCCGCCAGGGGCTGGCGTTGCAGCGCCGTGGCCGCCGCGCCGATGGCCATCAGCGGCGTGCGAAGGTCATGGCTGAGCACCGCCATGAACATTTCGTTGATGCGCAGGGCCTCGGTGCGCTCGCGCAGTTCGCGTGCCAGGCTGCGCTTTTGGCGGAACAGCTCGAAGAACACGCCCGCCTTGGACGCCAGCATCTGCGGATCGATGGGCTTGTACAGAAAGTCCACGGCCCCCGTTTCGTAGCCACGGAACTGCCAGTTCGGGTCGCGCGAACCGGCGGTCATGAAGATCAGGGGGATATGGCGGGTGCGCTCGCTGCCGCGGATCAACTCGGCCAGCTCGAACCCGTTCATCTCGGGCATCTGCACGTCCAGCAGGGCCAGCGCCACGTCACCGTGCAACAGCAGCAGCTCCAGTGCCTCGGGGCCCGACTGGGCCTTGAGCACCTCGATGCTGTCGCTGTGCAGCAGGGCTTCCACGGCCACGAGGTTTTCGGGCACGTCGTCCACCACCAGGCACTTGATGCGCTCGGCGGGCGGTGGCTGTGGGTGCAGAAGGGTGGGGCTCACAGGATTCTCCGCATTTGCAGTTCGGTCAGCAGGGATGCGATCTCCGAAGGGGGGAGGATGTGGTGCGGCGTCATCAGGTCCAGCGCGGACTGGGGCATGGCGGACATGGCGGCGCTTGCGGGGGACTGCACGATGCAGAGCCCCCCTGCAGCGCCGATGGCGGCCATGCCACGGGCGCCATCGTGGTTGGCGCCGGACAGGAGCATACCAATCAAACGCCCTCCATAAATGTCCGCCGCCGATTCGAACAGCACGTCGATGGACGGGCGCGAGAAGTGCACGGGCGCATCGACCGACAGCGCCAGCTGCGGACCGGCATCCACCAGCAGGTGGTAGTCGGGTGGGGCAAAGTAGACGCTGCCGGCCTCGATGGGCTCCTTGTCCTGCGCCTCGGCCGTGCGCAGCGCACAGCGCGGGCGAAAGATCTCGGGCAGCAGGCTGGGTGCCTCGCGCGGCAGGTGCAGCGTGACCAGCACCGCCACGCAGGTCTGCGCCTGAAGCGATGGCAGGATGGTGGAGATGGCATCGATGGCGCCCGCGGAGCCACCGATCACGATGGCATCGAATGCGCGCGGCCCGTGCGGGTACACCGGGGCTGCGGTAGTCATATGCCCACCTTCTTGCGGTAGATGCGGTCTTCGAGCACGAAGTCGTCGAAGGCCGGGGCCTGCTCGGTGAAGCGCATCGACTCCTTGGACCCCAGGCCCAGGAAGCCCCGGCGGCACAACGCCTCCTTGAACAGGCCCAGCGCCCGGTTCTGCAGCTCGCGCTCGAAATAGATCAGCACGTTGCGGCAGGACACCAGGTGCACCTCGGCAAACACCGTGTCCGTGGCCAGGCTGTGGTCGGAAAACACCACCTGCTTGCGCAGCGCACGGTCGAACACCACCCGGCCGTAGCCGGCCGAGTAGTAGTCCGACAGCGAGGTCTTGCCGCCCGAGCGTGCATGGTTCTCGGTGAAAGCGGCCACGCGCGCCAGGTCGAACACGCCGGCCTCGGCGGCCTGCAGGGCCTGCTGGTTGATGTCGGTGGCGTAGATGATGGTGCGTTCGAGCAGGCCTTCCTCGTGCAGCAGGATGGCCAGCGAGTACACCTCCTCGCCGTTGCTGCAGCCGGCCACCCAGACCTTGAGCGAGGGGTAGGTGCGCAGGATGGGGATCACCTGCTCGCGCAGCGACTTGAAGTAGCGCGGGTCGCGGAACATCTCGCTGACCTGCACCGTGAGGTATTCGAGCAGCGCCGGGAACACGGTCGCGTCGTGCAGCACCTTGTCTTGCAGCTGCGACAGCGTCTGGCAGCCAAAGCGCGAGATCGCGGCCTGCAGGCGCCGCTTGAGCGAGGCCTGCGCGTAGCCGCGAAAGTCGTAGTGGTAGCGGTAGTAGATCGCGTCCAGCAGCAGGCGCTGCTCGATGTCGGCAATCCTGGCCGTCTTGGGTTGGGCGCTCACTTGGGCATCCACACCCGTACCAGCGACAGCAGCTTCTCCACGTCCAGTGGCTTGGCGATGTAGTCGTTGGCGCCGGCGGCCAGGCATTTGTCCTGGTCGTCCTTCATGGCCTTGGCCGTGAGGGCGATGATGGGCAGCCTGCGCCAGGCGGGCTGCTTGCGGATCTCGCGCATGGCGGTGTAGCCATCCATCTCCGGCATCATGATGTCCATCAGCACCAGGTCGACGGCGGGCCCGGTGCCACCCGAGCGCTCCAGGAACTCGAGCGCCTCGCGGCCGTTGCGCGCGATCTGCACCGAGATGCCCGTGGGCTCCAGGATGCTGGAGAGCGCGAACACGTTGCGCACGTCGTCCTCCACCACCAGCACCGTGCGGCCCTCGAAGGCCGCGTCGCGGCTGCGCGCTACCTGCAGCATCTGCCGGCGCTCCACCGAAAGTTCGGATTCCACCTGGTGCAGGAACAGGGTCACCTCGTCGAGCAGGCGCTCGGGCGAGCGTGCGTCCTTGATGATGATGGACTTGGAGAAGCGGCGCAGCTGCTGTTCCTCGTCGCGCGTCAGGGCCCGGCCGGTATAGACGATGACCGGCGGGAAGGACACGTCCTCCTGCTCGGACATGGCCTGGAGCAGCTCGTACCCGCTCAGGTCGGGCAGGTTCACATCCATCACCATGCAGTCGAAGGTGCTGCTGCGCAGATAGTCCAGGGCCGCCGTGGCGTTTTCCACGCACACGATGTCCACGCCGTCGCTGGCCAGCAGGGCGCGCACGCTCTCGCGCTGGCGCGCGTCGTCTTCCACCACCAGCACGCGGCGCATGCCCTGGGTGAACTTGGCTTCCAGGCGCTGCAGGGCGTGTACCAGTTCTTCGCGCTTGACGGGCTTGAGCGCGTAGCCAACGGCACCGCGGCCCATGGCCTCCTGCGAGTAGTCGGCCACCGACACCACGTGCACGGGGATGTGCCGGGTGGCCGGGTTGCGCTTGAGCTGGTCGAGCACCCCGAGACCCGAGAAGTCGGGCAGGTTCACGTCCAGCACGATGGCGCTGGGCTGGTGCAGGGTGGCGGCAGCCAGGCCCTCCGTGGCCGTGTGGGCCAGGATGCAGTGGAAATCCATCTCCTGCGCCAGGTCGTTCAGGATGTTGGCAAAGCGCACGTCGTCCTCGATCACGAGGATGTTGCGCTCGCCCTTGGGGCGCGCTGCCACGGGCAGGATGGCGGGGGCTGTCGGCGCCGGCCGGGCAGGCCTGGAGGCTGGCGGCGCGCTGGCGGCGCTCTGGGGGGCCTGGAAGGCACGGCCGGTGGATGGCTCGTCGGACTGCACGGCATGGCGCGGCACGGTCAGGGTGAACTCGCTGCCCTGGCCCGGCGTGCTGTGGATGGCGATGCTGCCGCCCAGCAGTTGGGCCAGATCGCGCGAGATCGACAGGCCCAGGCCGGTGCCGCCATACTTGCGGTGGGTGCTGCCATCGGCCTGGCGGAAGGCCTCGAAGACCAGCTCCTGCTGGTGCTCGGGAATGCCGATGCCGGTGTCGCGCACGGCAAAGGCCAGCAGGTCGCCTGGTTGGTGCGAGACATGCAGCGCCACGCTGCCCTGCTCGGTGAACTTGACGGCGTTGGACAGCAGGTTCTTGAGCACCTGGCCCAGGCGCAGGGCGTCGGTGTCCATGGTGGCCGGTACGTTGGCATCGATGGTGAGCGCCAGACTCAACCCCTTCTCCTCGGCGATGGGGCGCAGCGGGTCGACCAGGGCCTGCATGGCGCGCGCGATGTCCACGGTCTCGATGTCGATGGTGGCCTGGCCGGCCTCGATCTTGGACAGGTCCAGGATGTCGTTGATCAGCGCCAGCAGGTCGTTGCCGGCCGAGGAGATGGTCTGCGCGTACTTCACCTGCTCGCCCGTCAGGTTGCCGGCCTTGTTGTCGGCCAGCAGCTTGGCCAGGATCAGGGTGGAGTTGAGCGGGGTGCGCAGTTCGTGGCTCATGTTGGCCAGGAACTCGCTCTTGTACTGGCTGGTCTGCTCGATCTCGCGCGCTTTCTCGGTCAGGTCCGACTGGGCGGCCAGCAGCTCCTCGCGCTGGTTCTCGAGCTGCTGGGTCTGTTCTTCCAGCTGTGCATTGGTCTGCTCCAGTTCGGTCTGCTGCAGCTCCATCTGCGCCTGCGACTCCTGCAGGATGCGGCTTTGCTGCTCCAGCTCTTCGTTGTTGACGCGCAGTTCCTCCTGCTGGGCCTGCAGCTCTTCGGACTGGCGCTGGGTCTCTTCGAGCAGGGCTTCGAGCCGGCTGCGGTCCTGGCCCGAGCGAATCGCCACGGCCAGCATCTCGGAGGCCTGCTTGAACAGGCGGTGCTCGAATTCGTCCACCGCGCGGTAGAAGCCGAGTTCGATCACGGCAAACACCTCGCCGTTCTCCATGGCGGGTGCCACCAGCAACTCGGCCGGCGCCGACGCGCCCGTGCTGGAGGACACGGTCAGGTGGTTGGCCGGCACGTCGCGCACGTGCAGCAGCTCGCGCGAGCGCGCGCACTGGCCCACCAGGCCTTCGCCATCGATCAGTTTCTGCGCCAGTCGCTCGCGCGGCAGGGCGTAGCCGCCGAATAGGGTGAAACCACCCTGCTCGTCAACAGCGTAGGCCGCGCCCACCTTGGCGTTGAGGTAGGTGGCCAGGTATTCGAGCGCCAGTTCGCCGATCTCTTCGACGCGGCGGTCGCCCTGCAACTGTTGTGCCAGGCCGCTCAGGCCCGTGACCACCCAGTTCTGGCGCGCCTTGAGGCGGTGCTCGCGCGCCGTGAGGGCTGCCGAGATGCAGATCAGCACCAGCAACACCAGGGACCCGCCCCAGGAATAGTAGGCCGAAAGGGCGGCCGCTTCTTCCCAATTGCGGCGGCGGTCCTCCAGTTCCTGGGTCTGCAGGCCCGCCAGGTCGGAGGCCAGGTCCCGGATGCGGTCCATGATGTTCTTGCCTGCATCCGTGCGCACCAAGGCCATGGCCCCGTCCACGTTGCCGGTCTTGCGCAGCTCCACGGTTTCGGCGAGTTCGCTGCGCTTTTGTTTGGTCAGGTCTTCGATCTGGACCACGAGTCGCAACTGGCCCGGGTTGCTGCCCGTACTGGTCTTGAGGGCTGCGATCTGGCGGTCCAGGACGTTCTGTGCCAGCAGGTAGGGCTGCAGGTACGAGGCATCGCCTGTGAGCAGGTAGCCGCGCTGGCCGGTTTCCAGGTCCTTCATCGCCGAGTGCACCAGCGACAGCTGGCGCATGCCCTGCGAGGTGCGGTCCATTGCCGCCACGGCTTCGGCCCGGACCTCGGACGCACGGTAGTTGACGAAGGCAATGACCAGCGTGGCCAGGGCCGCCACGATGAACCCCGCCATCAGGCTGCGGGGAATGGCAAAACGCTGGGCGGCCTGGGTACTCGGTGATCGGGGCATGCGAAGCGGGTTCCGGGTGAGGGGCAACCGGACAATGTAACGGGTTTGTACAAATTCCCGGTGTAGGACATTTCCTGCATCGCAAGCGCGGCGAGTGGGGTCCTCGCGGCTGCTACATTCCCGGTGCCGCCCGCCCGACGGGCAACATTGCCCGTATTTGCCGCCTTCTTCGCCATGTCCGCCCCTTCGCGCAGCCGCCTGTCCCTCTACCTTGACCTGATCCGTTGGAACCGGCCCGCCGGCTGGCTGGTCTGCCTGTGGCCCACCTTGAGCGCGCTGTGGATTGCCTCGGATGGTTTTCCGGGCTGGCACCTGCTGGCGGTGTTCGTGCTGGGCACCTTTCTCATGCGCAGCGCCGGCTGCTGCGTGAACGATGTGGCCGACCGTGACTTCGACCGCCATGTCAAGCGCACGGCGGCGCGGCCCGTGACCACCGGGGCCATTTCCGTCAAGGAGGCGCTGACCCTGGGCGCCGTGCTCGCGCTGGTGTCCTTCGGCCTGGTGCTGACCACCAATGCGGCGGCCATCGCCTGGTCCGTGCCCGCCGTGCTGGTGGCCATTGCCTACCCGTTTTCCAAGCGCGTGATTTCCATGCCACAGGCGGTGCTGGGCATTGCCTTCAATTTTGGCATCGTGATCGCTTTCGCCGCAGTGCAGGGCCAGGTGCCAGCCGTGGCCTGGTGGATGTGGCTGGGAAACCTGTTCTGGGTATTGGCCTATGACACCGAGTACGCCATGGTCGACCGCGACGATGACCTGAAGATCGGCATCAAGACCTCGGCCATCACCCTGGGCCGTTTCGATGTGGCAGCCATCGTGCTGTTCTACCTGCTGTTCCTGGCCATCTGGGGCGTGGCGCTGGCGCCCTATGGCCTGGGCCCGGTGTACTGGCTGGCCACGGCCGCAGCCCTGGCGCAGGGTGTCTGGCACTGGACGCTGATACGCCACCGTACCCGCGAAGGCTGCTTCATCGCCTTCCGCGTCAACCACTGGCTTGGCGCAACGGTGTTCGCCGGCATTGCCGGCAGCTATCTGCTGCGGCAGATGGCGGCCAACTGAATAGCAATCTCCAGGGCTCAGGCCCCGAACTCGTTGCCCAGTTCGTCGGCGCGCTGCTCGGCGGCTTTCATCGCGCGCTCGAAGGCCTCGCCCACGCCATCCTTTTCCATGGACTGCAGGGCCGCATAGGTGGTACCGCCCTTGGACGTGACGCGCTGGCGCAGCACGGCCGGTGACTCGTCTGAGCGGGCCGCCAGTTCCGAGGCGCCCACGAAGGTGCCTACTGCCAATTGGTGGGCCTGTTCTGCCGAGAGGCCCATGGCCGTGCCCGCGCGCGCCATGGTTTCCAGAAAGTAAAAGACATAGGCCGGGCCCGAGCCCGACAGGGCCGTCACAGCGTCGAGCTGTTTTTCGGTGTCCACCCACAAGTATTCTCCCGTGGTGGCCATGATGGCCTGCACGCTCTCGCGCTCCGCTCGTGACACACCGGGGCGGGCATACAGAGCGCTCATGCCCTTGCCCACCAGGGCCGGGGTGTTGGGCATGGTGCGCACCACGCGCTCGCTGCCAAGCCACTGGGCGATGCTGTCCGAGCGGATGCCGGCGGCCACGCTCAGGTGCAGTGCGCCCTCGGTATGGGCACGGGCCTGGGCCGCGGCATCCTTGAAGGTCTGCGGCTTGACGGCCCAGACCACGATGCGGGCGCGCTGCAGGGCCGGGCCAGCCTCGGGCTGGGCCTGCAGACCATGGTTCTTGAGCAAGGCGCCCCGCGCCTCGGCCCAGGGCTCGACGACCTCGATCTGGCTGGCCGGGTGCCCCTGGCGGATCAGGCCGCCGATGATGGCGCTGGCCATGTTGCCGCCGCCGATGAAGGCGATCACGGGAAGGGAAGGGGAGGCGGTGGTCTGGCTCATGGTGTGCAGTCGGAAGAACGAAGACAAGGGAACGGCAGGGGCATGATGGTAGCCGCCCCGCCGAACTCCGGGGCCTTCATTCCAGGGTGGCCTGGCGCACGGCCAGCTCCCAGCGCTCCATGAGTTCCTGCGCGCGCGCCTTGCCCAGAGTGGGCACGAAGCGCCGTTCGGCCCGCCACAGCTGCGAGAGCTCGGCCGTGCTGCCGTACACGCCGCTCGACAGGCCTGCAAGATAGGCAGCACCCAGGGCCGTGGTCTCGATCACGGCCGGGCGCACCACGGGTATGCCCAGCAGGTCGGCCTGGAACTGCATCAGCAGGTCGTTGATGCACGCCCCGCCATCCACGCGCAGCTCGCTCACCGGGGCGCCGCCAGCCGCCACGGCATCGCGGCTCATGGCCAGCAGCAGGGCGGCGCTCTGGTAGGCGATGCTCTCCAGTGCGGCGCGCGCGATATGGCCCAGGGTGGAGCCGCGCGTGAGGCCGGTGATGGTGCCGCGCGCATCGGGCTTCCAGTACGGGGCGCCCAGGCCGGTGAAGGCCGGCACCATCATCACGCCGCCCGAGTCGGGCACGCTCTGGGCAAGCGACTCGACCTCGCCGCTCGTGGAGATGGCGCGCAGGCCGTCGCGCAGCCACTGCACCACGGCGCCGCCCACGAAGACGCTGCCCTCCATCGCAAACTCGGTCTGCGTGCCGGCCTGGGCCGCACTGGTGGTGAGCAGGCCGTTCGTCGAGGTCTGGAAGGTGGTGCCCGTGTGCATCAGCATGAAGCAGCCCGTGCCATAGGTGTTCTTGGCCATGCCCGCGCTGAAGCAGGCTTGGCCGAACAGCGCGCTCTGCTGGTCGCCTGCCACACCGCCCACGCGGATGGCGTGGCCCAGCAGGCCGGGCGCCACGTCGCAGAAATGCGAGCTCGATGGCTGCACGCTGGGCATCAGCGATTTGGGAATGCGCAGCAGCGCCAGCAGCTCATCGTCCCACTGGTTGGTGTGTACGTTGAACAGCATGGTGCGCGAGGCATTGCTCACATCGGTCACATGCACCTCGCCATGCGTGAGCTGCCACATGAGCCAGCTGTCCACCGTGCCGAAGGCCAGCTCGCCGCGCTCGGCCTGCGCGCGTGCGCCCGGCACATGGTCCAGCAGCCACTGCAGCTTGGTGCCCGAAAAATAGGCATCGATCAGCAGGCCGGTCTTGGCCTGGATGGTCCCGGCCTTGCCTTGCTCGCGCAGTGCGGCGCAGGCGGGTTCGGCCCGGCGGTCCTGCCAGACGATGGCGTGGTGCACCGGCAGGCCGGTCTTGCGGTTCCACAGCACCGTGGTCTCTCGCTGGTTGGTGATGCCCACGGCGCGGATGGCGCTGGCCTGGATGTTCGCCTTCTGCAGCGCCTCGCGGGCTGTGGCCAACTGGGTGCGCCAGATCTCCATGGGGTCGTGTTCCACCCAGCCGGGCTGGGGGTAGATCTGCGGCAGCTCGCGCTGGGCCTGGGCCACGATGTGGCCCAGCTCGTCGAAGACGATGCTGCGGGAGCTGGAGGTGCCTTGGTCGAGTGCGAGCAGGTAGGTCATGGCAAACAAGGATAAGTCAGGCGGCCACGGTGCAAATCACCTCGGCGTCCTGCAGCAGTACAGGGAAGGGCTCGGGCGGCGGCGCATCGGTGAACAGCCGGTCGATTTGCTGCAAGGTGGCCAGCTGCACCATGGCCGGGCGGTTGAACTTGCTTTGGTCGGCCGCCAGCCAGACCTCGCGCGACTGGGCAATGATGGTCTGCGCCACCTTCACCTCGCGGTAGTCGAAGTCGCGCAGCGAGCCATCGGGCTCGATGCCCGAGATGCCGATGAGCGCGATGTCCACGCGGAACTGGCGGATAAAGTCCACCGCCGCCTCGCCGACGATGCCGCGGTCGCGCGTGCGCACCACCCCGCCGGCCACGATCACCTCGCATTCGGGGTTGCCGCTCAGGATGGCGGCCACATTCAGGTTGTTGGTGATCACGCGCAGGCCGCGGTGGTGCAGCAGTGCCTTGGCAATCGCCTCGGTGGTGGTGCCGATGTTCAGGATCAGCGAGCAGTCGTTGGGCACCTGCTCGGCCACGGCGCGTGCAATGCGCGCCTTGCCCTCGGCATGCAGGGTTTCGCGCTGCGTGTGGGCCAGGTTCTCCACGGTGGAGCTGGGCACGCGCACCCCACCGTGAAAGCGCGTGAGCAGGCCCGATTCCGCCAGGCGCTGCACGTCGCGGCGCACCGTCTGCAGGGTCACGCCCAGGGTCTCGGCCAGCTGTTCGACGCTGGCGGATTTGCGCGCGCGCACTTCTTCAAGGAGGAGGAGTTGTCGGGGGTTGGTATTCACGCGAATGGATCAGCAAGAAGGACGCCAGTAGTGGATGTACTTTAAATGGAACAAAAAGGAACCCGTTAAGGGTAAACCTTGATTTGAAACGATCACAAAAGAACAAGAATGAACGCAATCGAAAACAAACGACCGCTGTGCGCTTGCGTCAGCGGTTTGGCACAACAGGCCCCTCGAGGGGCACTATGGAAAGGCATGCGTGATGCAGCTGGCACTGGACAGCATCAGCAAGAGGGTGGGGGCGCAGACCTGGCTCCATGGCATGAGCATGGCGCTGCACAGCGGCGCCGTGACGGTGCTGCTGGGCGCCACGCAAGCCGGCAAGACCAGCCTGATGCGCATCATGGCCGGGCTCGACACGCCCACCGCCGGCACCGTGCGGGTGGACGGTGCGGACGTGACCGGCGTGCCGGTGCGCGAGCGCAACGTGGCCATGGTCTACCAGCAGTTCATCAACTACCCCTCGATGAAGGTGGCGGACAACATCGCCTCGCCGCTCAAGCTGCGCGGCGAAAAGAACATCGACACCCGGGTGCGCGAAATCGCCGCCCGCCTGCACATCGAGATGTTCCTCGACCGCTACCCGGCCGAGCTCTCGGGCGGGCAGCAGCAGCGTGTGGCGCTGGCGCGGGCCCTGGCCAAGGGCGCGCCGCTGATGCTGCTCGACGAGCCGCTGGTGAACCTGGACTACAAGCTGCGCGAGGAGCTGCGCGAGGAACTGACCCAGCTGTTCGCCGCCGGCCAGTCCACGGTGGTCTATGCCACCACCGAGCCGGGCGAGGCCCTGCTGCTGGGCGGCTACACCGCCGTGCTCGACGAAGGCCGCCTGCTGCAGTACGGCCGCACGGCCGAGGTGTTCCATGCCCCCAATTCGCTGCGCGTGGCGCGTGCCTTCAGCGACCCGCCGATGAACCTGATCGCGGCCACCGTGGCAGCGCAAGGCGTGCAATTGCAAGGCGGAGCCACGCTGTCCATCCCGCTGCCAGAGGGTACGGCGGCCGGCGCTGTCACCGTGGGCGTGCGCGCCAGCGCACTGCGCGTGCACGCCCGCCCCGGCGACGTGGGCGTGAACGGCACGGTGGAGTTGGCCGAGATCTCGGGCTCGGACACCTTCGTGCATGCCTCCACCCCCTGGGGCGACCTGGTGGCGCAGCTCACCGGGGTGCATTACTTTGAACTGGGCACGCCCCTGGCGCTGCACCTGGACCCGGCGCAGGCCTATGTGTTCGGCGCCGACGGCGCGCTGGTGTGGGCGCCTGCGCGCCTGGGAGGGCGTTGAGATGGCACGTATCAGCCTGGACCTGGCGCATTCCTACAAACCCAACCCGCAGCAGGACGGCGACTACGCGCTGCTGCCCCTGAAAATGGAGTTCGAGGACGGCGGTGCGTATGCGCTGCTCGGCCCCTCGGGCTGCGGCAAGACGACCATGCTCAACATCATGTCGGGCCTGCTCGTGCCCTCGCATGGCAAGGTGCTGTTCGACGGCCGCGATGTGACACGCGCCAGCCCGCAGGAGCGCAACATCGCGCAGGTGTTCCAGTTCCCCGTGATCTACGACACCATGACGGTGGCCGAGAACCTGGCCTTCCCGCTGCGCAACCGCAAGGTGCCCGAAGACCAGATCAAGCAGCGTGTGGGCGTGATCGCCGAGATGCTGGAGATGAGTGGCCAGCTCAACCAGCGCGCGGCGGGCCTGGCGGCCGACGCCAAGCAGAAGATCTCGCTGGGCCGCGGCCTGGTGCGCTCGGACGTGGCGGCCGTGCTGTTCGACGAGCCGCTCACGGTGATCGACCCGCACCTGAAGTGGCAGCTGCGCCGCAAGCTCAAGCAGATCCACCACGAGCTCAAGCTCACGCTGATCTACGTGACGCACGACCAGGTCGAGGCGCTGACCTTTGCCGACCAGGTGGTGGTGATGACGCGCGGCCGTGCCGTGCAGGTGGGCTCGGCCGATGCGCTGTTCGAGCGCCCCGCGCACGTGTTCGTGGGCCACTTCATCGGCTCACCGGGCATGAACTTCCTGCCCGCGCAGCGCGATGGCGCAAGCCTCTCGGTGGCCGGGAACCGCCTGGCGGCGCCCGTGGGCCGCACGCTGCCCGAAGGCGCCCTGCAGGTGGGCATACGGCCGGAGTACCTGGCCCTGGCCGAGCCAGAACAGCCGGGCGCCTTGCCTTGCACCGTGGTGCAGGTGCAAGACATCGGCACCTACCTGATGCTCACCGCCCGGGTGGGCGAGCACACGCTCAAGGCACGCTTTGCGCCGGAGACCCGCTTGCCATCGACCGGTGACACGGCGTGGCTGCAGGTGCTGGGAACGCACACCTGCTTCTACCAGAACGAACAATTGCTGGCTGCGGAGGTCACCCCATGAGCACCACGACCAAGCCGGTGAACCAGAAGGCCTGGTTCCTGATCCTGCCGGTCATCATCTGCGTGGCCTTCTCGGCCATCCTGCCACTGATGACGGTGGTGAACTACTCGGTGCAGGACATCATCTCGCCCGAGCGGCGCGTGTTCGTCGGCACCGAATGGTTTGCCGCCGTGATGCGCGACGAGGAGCTGCACGCCGCGCTGTGGCGCCAGATCACCTTTTCGCTGGCGGTGCTGGCGGTGGAGATTCCGCTGGGCATCATGCTGGCGCTGTCCATGCCCGCGCAGGGCTGGAAGTCGTCGGCCGTGCTGGTGGTGGTGGCCCTGTCGCTGCTGATCCCCTGGAACGTGGTGGGCACCATCTGGCAGATCTACGGCCGCGCCGACATCGGGCTCATGGGCCGCATGCTGCAGGAGATCGGCATCGAGTACAGCTACACCGGCAATGCCACGCAGGCCTGGCTCACGGTGCTGCTGATGGACGTGTGGCACTGGACTCCGCTGGTGGCGCTGCTGGCCTTCGCCGGGCTGCGCTCCATTCCCGACGCCTACTACCAGGCGGCGCGCATCGACGGGGCCAGCAAGTTCGCGGTGTTCCGCTACATCCAGTTGCCTAAGATGCGCGGCGTGCTGATGATCGCGGTGCTGCTGCGCTTCATGGACAGTTTCATGATCTACACCGAGCCCTTCGTGCTCACGGGCGGCGGGCCGGGCAATGCCACCACCTTCCTGAGCCAGTACCTGACGACGAAGGCCGTGGGCCAGTTCGATCTGGGCCCGGCGGCGGCGTTCTCGCTGATCTACTTCTTCATCATCCTGCTTCTGTGCTTCATCCTCTACAACTGGATGCAGCGCGTAGGCACCGCCAACAACGAAGGGGCCGGCCATGAATGAAAAACGCTTCCACAAGCGGTCGCTGTTCCTGATCGCCTATCTGATTTTCGCCGTGTTGCCCATCTACTGGATGATCAACATGAGCTTCAAGACGAATGCGGAGATCCTGTCCTCGTTTTCGTTCTTTCCCCAGCACTTCACCTGGGACAACTACAGGACCATTTTCACCGACGAATCCTGGTACTCGGGCTACATCAACAGCCTGATCTACGTGGGCATCAACACGGTGATCTCGCTCACCGTGGCGCTGCCGGCAGCCTATGCCTTCTCGCGCTACCAGTTCATGGGCGACAAGCATGTGTTCTTCTGGCTGCTGACCAACCGCATGACGCCGCCTGCCGTGTTTCTGCTGCCCTTCTTTCAGCTGTACACCACGGTGGGGCTGATGGACACACACATCGCCGTCGCGCTGGCCCACCTGTTGTTCAACGTGCCGCTGGCGGTGTGGATCCTGGAGGGCTTCATGAGCGGCATCCCGCGCGAGATCGACGAGACCGCCTACATCGACGGCTACAGCTTCCCGCGCTTCTTCGTGACCATCTTCCTGCCTCTGATCAAGGCCGGCGTGGGCGTGGCAGCGTTCTTCTGCTTCATGTTCAGCTGGGTGGAGCTGCTGCTGGCGCGCACGCTGACCAGTGTGAACGCCAAGCCCATCGTGGCCACCATGACGCGCACCGTGAGCGCCTCGGGCATGGACTGGGCAACACTGGCCGCGGCCGGCGTGCTCACCATCGTACCGGGCGCCATCGTGATCTGGTTTGTGCGGCACTACATCGCGAAGGGTTTCGCGATGGGCCGCGTTTAAGAAGGAGCTGCCATGTTCGAGTGGATGGCCTGGACCCTGCCGGTGGCGGTGTTCTTCACGTGCATCGTGCTGATGCTGGCTGGCATGGCGGTGTGGGAGTTCAAGTCCCCCACCACGATGCGCAAGGGCTTTCTGCCCCTGGAAACAACGCGCGGCGACCGCCTGTTCATCGGGCTGCTGTCGGCGGCCTACGTGAACCTGATCTTCGTGGGCGTGAGCGGCAAGCTCGCGCAGTGGTTCGAGCTGGGCGAGGACCCGTCGATCTGGTTCAGCTTCGTGCTGTCCATGCTGTTGCTCGCGCTGATCATGCGCAAGGGCTGACGACGCCCTGGAAAAGTTCCCGTCGCGCGGCTCAAACCTTCCCCGGAGCCGGGCGACCCTTGTGTATCCAATGGGGAGATGACTATGAGGAGACAGGCACTATGAAGACGCGGTATACAGCGCTGGCACTGGCGGTAGCAGTCGTGACCGGGCAGTCGGCCATGGCGGGCGAGGCCGAAGCCAAGAAGTGGGTCGACAGTGAGTTCCAGCCTTCCACGCTGAGCAAGGACCAGCAGATGGCCGAGATGAAGTGGTTCATCGATGCTGCCAAGAAGCTCCAGGGCAAGGGGGTCAAGGAGATCTCCGTGGTCTCCGAGACCATCACCACCCACGAATACGAATCCAAGACCCTGGCCAAGGCCTTCGAGGAGATCACGGGCATCAAGGTCAAGCACGACCTGATCCAGGAAGGCGACGTGGTCGAGAAGCTGCAGACCTCGATGCAGTCGGGCAAGTCGATCTATGACGGCTGGATTTCGGACTCGGACCTGATCGGTACCCACTACCGCTACGGCAAGATGATGAACCTGACCGACTACATGGCAGGCGACGGCAAGGAGTGGACCAACCCCGGTCTGGATCTCAAGGACTTCATCGGCACCAAGTTCACCACGGCGCCCGATGGCAAGCTCTACCAGTTGCCCGACCAGCAGTTCGCCAACCTCTACTGGTTCCGCGCCGACTTGTTTGACCGCAAGGACATCAAGGACAAGTTCAAGGCCAAGTACGGCTACGACCTTGGCGTGCCGCTCAACTGGAGCGCCTACGAGGACATCGCCGAGTTCTTCACCAACGACGTGAAGACCATCGATGGCAAGGCCATCTATGGCCACATGGACTACGGCAAGAAGGACCCGTCGCTGGGCTGGCGCTTCACCGATGCCTGGCTGTCCATGGCCGGCACGGCCGACATCGGCGCGCCCAATGGCCTGCCGATCGACGAATGGGGCATCCGCGTGGCCGACGACAAGTGCACGCCCGTGGGCGCCTCGGTGGCCCGCGGCGGCGCGACCAATTCGCCCGCCGCCGTCTACGCGCTGACCAAGTACGTGGACTGGATGAAGAAGTACGCGCCCAAGGAAGCCACGGGCATGACCTTCGGCGAAGCCGGCCCCGTGCCGGCCCAGGGCCAGATCGCGCAGCAGATCTTCTGGTACACCGCCTTCACGGCCGACATGGTCAAGCCCGGCCTGCCCGTGGTGAACGCCGACGGCACGCCCAAGTGGCGCATGGCCCCCGGCCCGAACGGCCCGTACTGGAAGCAGGGCATGCAGAACGGCTACCAGGACGTGGGCTCGTGGTCCTTCTTCAAGGGCCATGACGCCAACAAGACCGCTGCTGCCTGGCTCTACGCCCAGTTCGTGACGGCCAAGACCACCTCGCTCAAGAAGACCCTGGTGGGCCTGACGCCGATACGCGAAAGCGACATCCAGTCCAAGGCCATGACGGACGCTGCCCCCAAGCTCGGTGGCCTGGTGGAGTTCTACCGCAGCCCGGCCCGCGTCGCATGGTCGCCCACCGGCACCAACGTGCCCGACTACCCCAAGCTGGCCCAGTTGTGGTGGAAGAACGTGGCCCAAGCCGTCACGGGTGAAAAGACGCCCCAGGGCGCCATGGACACGCTGGCCGACGAGATGGACCAGGTGATGGCCCGCCTGGAGCGCGCCGGCATGGCCCACTGCGCGCCCAAGCTCAACCCCAAGAGCGCACCCGCCAAGTGGCTGAGCGACAAGCAGGCCCCTTGGGCCAAGCTGGCCAATGAGAAGCCGAAGGGCGAAACCATTGCCTACGACAAGCTGCTGCAGGCTTGGAAGGATGGCAAGGCGCGCTGAGCGCCCAGGCCCCTGGCGGCCGGTCCCTGTCCATCTATCCATGGACAGCCGGACGCCATTTTTCTCCTCCGCACCCGCGGGCGCGGGAGGCCCACCAGGCCAATCCGCCCCGCAGGTGTCAAGAATTCAGGGTTTACCCTAGCCTAGACCCCGTGCCTGTGGACAATCAGCACCTATGACCCACGCTTTCGCTCCCCTGCCCACGCGGCGCTCCGACCTCCTTGACCGCCTTGCCGCGCCGCACCAGTACGACCTGGCCGTGATCGGGGGCGGGGCGACGGGCCTCGGTGTGGCGCTGGACGCGGCGGCCCGGGGCTTCAGCGTGGTGCTGGTCGATTCGCACGATTTTGCCAAGGGAACCTCCTCGCGTGCCACCAAACTGGTGCACGGAGGCGTGCGCTACCTGGCCCAGGGGAACATCGCGCTGGTGCGCGAGGCCCTGCACGAGCGCACGACGCTGCTCAACAACGCCCCCCACCTGGCCCAGCCCCTGGCCTTCGTCATGCCGTCCTACAAGGTGTGGGAGACGCCGTTCTACGGCATCGGCCTGATGATGTACGACGCCCTGGCCGGCAAGGCGGGCCTGGGGTCCACCCAGTTCCTGGGCCGCGCCAAGACGCTGCAATGCCTGCCCAACGCCCGCCAGGACGGACTCAAGGGCGGCGTGAAGTACTGGGATGGCCAGTTCGACGATGCCCGCCTGGCGCTGGCCCTGGCCCGCACGGCGGCCGCCAAGGGTGCGCTGCTGGTCAATTACTGCCCGGCGACCTCGCTGGTCCATGACAACGGCAAGGTGGCCGGCTTCGTCTGCGAAGACAGCGCCAGCGGCCGCCAGTTCACCGTGCGCGCCAAGGCCGTGGTCAACGCCACCGGTGTCTGGGTGGATGCCCTGCGCCAGATGGATGGCGACGCCATCGGCCGCCCTGTCAAGCCCATCGTGGCGCCCAGCCAGGGCGTGCACATCGTGGTGGACCGCGAATTCCTGCCCTCCGACCATGCCCTGATGGTGCCCAAGACGGCCGACGGCCGGGTGCTGTTTGCCGTGCCGTGGCTGGGCAAGCTCATTTTGGGCACCACCGACAGCCCGCGCCAGGACGTGGTGCGCGAGCCCCTGGCCTTCAAGGAAGAGGTGGCCTTCATCCTCGACGAGGCGGCCCGCTACCTCACCCGGGCCCCCAAGGTGGCCGACATCCGCAGCATCTGGGTGGGCCTGCGCCCCCTGGTCAAGCCGCAGGACGACGACGGTGACAACACCAAGAAGATCAGCCGCGAGCACACCGTGCTGGCCAGCAAGAGCGGCCTGGTGACCGTGACCGGAGGCAAATGGACGACCTACCGCGCCATGGCCGAGGATGTGTTGCAAAAATGCTTCACCGTAGGCCTGCTGCCGGAGACGGCCGCCGGCGTCACCAACCGCCTGCCCCTGGTGGGCACGCCCGCCGAGCCGGTGCGCCACCGCATCAGCGACGCCCAGGGCTTGCATTCCTACGGGGGTGAGGCCCCTTGCGTGCAGGCGCTGCCGGGCCCAGGGGTGGACCTGGGTGGCGGCCTGACCGAGGCCATGGTGCGCTTTGCCGCACGCTTCGAGTACGCCTGCACGGTCGAGGATGTGCTGGCCCGCCGCTCGCGCATGCTGTTCCTGGACGCCCGCCAGGCCATCGCCAGCGCCCCTGCGGTGGCGGCCCTCCTGCAGGAGGAACTGGGCGCCGATCCACAACTGGATGCGTTTTTGTCACTTGCCGAGCAATATTTGCACGCGCCAGTGTGATAGGCACTTGACTTCGCCTTGTGCTTTGGCAATAATCGAGGGCTTCGCGTTTCCTACGTGAAGTTTCTGCCCAGCGGGAAGTGCTGCAAATGGTTTGCGGTGCGGACGACGGGCCCAAGACTGACTGGCTGATCTGCAGCCCTTGAGAAGTTCTCTGGGGCCGTGGTCTTCTGGTGCAAGTTGGGAATATTGAAATGATCCAGACAGAATCTCGGTTAGAGGTTGCCGACAATACCGGCGCCAAGTCCGTCCTTTGCATCAAGGTGCTGGGTGGCTCGAAGCGTCGCTATGCAAGCGTTGGCGACATCATCAAAGTGAGCATCAAAGAAGCCGCTCCGCGTGGCCGCGTCAAAAAAGGCGAGGTTTACAGCGCAGTGGTCGTTCGCACCGCAAAGGGTATCCGCCGCGGTGATGGCTCGCTCGTCAAATTCGACGGCAACGCAGCAGTGTTGCTGAATGCAAAGTTGGAGCCTATCGGCACCCGCATCTTTGGACCCGTGACGCGTGAACTGCGTAACGAAAAGTTCATGAAGATCGTGTCCCTGGCTCCTGAAGTTCTCTAAGGACGCGCCATGAACAAGATTCGCAAGGGCGACGAAATCATCGTGCTGACAGGGCGCGACAAGGGCAAGCGCGGCACGGTGTCGTCGCGCAAGGACGATTCCTATGTGCTGATCGACGGTATCAACGTCGTCAAGAAGCACGCCAAGCCGAACCCCATGAAGGGTACGACGGGCGGCATCGTTGAAAAGTCCATGCCTATTCACCAGTCCAACGTAGCCATCTTCAATGCGGCTACCGGCAAGGCTGATCGTGTGGGCATCAAGGTGCAGGCAGACGGCGCACGCATTCGCGTGTACAAGTCCAGCGGCGCTGAAATCAAGGTGGCCTAAGGGGCAAACATGGCACGACTCCAAGAAATCTACCGCGACAAGATCGCTCCCGAACTGATCAAACAGTTCGGCTACACCTCGCCCATGCAGGTTCCCCGTCTGACCAAGATCACGCTCAACATGGGTGTGAGCGAGGCAGTCTCGGACAAGAAGGTGATGGACAACGCCGTGGCGGACCTGACCAAGATCGCTGGTCAAAAGCCCGTGGTCACCAAGGCCAAGAAAGCTATCGCCGGTTTCAAGATCCGCGAAGGCCAGGCCATCGGTTGCATGGTCACGCTGCGTGGCGTGCAGATGTATGAGTTCCTGGACCGTTTCGTGACCGTGGCTCTGCCCCGCGTTCGTGACTTCCGTGGTATCTCCGGTCGCGCTTTCGACGGCCGTGGCAACTACAACATCGGCGTCAAGGAACAGATCATTTTCCCTGAAATTGAATACGACAAGGTTGACGCCTTGCGTGGTCTCAATATCAGCATCACCACGACGGCCACGTCCGACGAAGAAGCCAAGGCTCTTCTCGCTGGTTTCCGTTTCCCGTTCAAGAACTGAGGCAGGGTATGGCTAAAGTAGCTTTGATCCAGCGCGAACTGAAGCGCGAAAAACTGGCCGCCAAGTACGCAACGAAGTATGCGGAACTGAAGGCGATTGCCGGTGACGCCAAGCGCAGCGACGAAGAGCGTGATGCAGCCCGCCTGGGCCTGCAGAAGCTTCCCCGCAATGCGAACCCCACGCGCCAGCGCAACCGTTGCGAAATCACCGGTCGTCCGCGCGGTACCTTCCGTCAATTCGGTCTGGCCCGCGCCAAGATCCGTGAACTGGCTTTTGCAGGCGACATCCCCGGTGTCACCAAGGCCAGCTGGTAAGCAGGCAGGAGAATTACAACATGAGCATGAGTGATCCTATCGCTGACTTGCTGACCCGCATCCGTAATGCACAGATGGTCGCCAAAGCCACGGTTCTGGTGCCTTCTTCCAAAGTGAAGATTGCCATCGCCCAGGTGCTGAAGGACGAGGGTTATATCGACGGATTCCAGGTCAAGACCGAATCCGGCAAGTCCGAACTCGAAATCGCCCTGAAGTACTACGCAGGTCGCCCGGTGATTGAGCGCATCGAGCGCGTCAGCCGCCCTGGCCTGCGTGTCTACAAAGGCTACGATTCCATCCCGCAAGTCCAGAACGGTCTTGGTGTGGCAATTGTCACCACCCCCAAGGGCGTGATGACCGATCGCAAGGCGCGCGCTACCGGTGTCGGTGGCGAAGTGCTCTGCTACGTGGCCTAACCCGCGACATTGAGGAGAAACTGAAATGTCCCGAGTAGGAAAAATGCCCGTGACCATCCCCGCTGGCGTGGATGTGTCCGTTAAAGCCGACCAGATCTCTGTCAAGGGTACTGGTGGTGTTCTGTCGCTGGCGCAAAACGTGCTGGTGAAGGTGTCGAGCAACGACGGCAAGCTCAGCTTTGAGCCTGTCAACGATTCTCGCGAAGCCAATGCCATGAGCGGCACGATCCGCCAACTCGTCAACAACATGGTTGTGGGCGTGAGCAAGGGTTTCGAGAAGAAGCTGACCCTGATCGGCGTGGGCTACAAGGCCGCCGCCTCCGGCGCCAAGCTCAACCTGGCTGTCGGTTATTCGCACCCGGTCAACATCGAGATGCCCGCTGGCATCACGGTGGCCACCCCCACCCCCACGGAAGTGGTTGTGAAGGGTGCCGACCGCCAACGCGTTGGCCAAATTGCCGCTGAGATCCGTGCTGTTCGTCCACCCGAGCCCTACAAGGGCAAGGGCATCCGCTATGCGGACGAGAAGATCACGATCAAAGAGACCAAGAAGAAGTAAGGAGCTGCAACATGTTGACCAAGAAAGAGCAGCGTCTTCGTCGTTCGCGCCAGACCCGTATCCGCATTGCACAGCAAGGCGTGGCCCGTCTGACCGTGAACCGCACGAATCTCCATATTTATGCCAGCGTCATTTCCGGCGACGGCAGCAAGGTGTTGGCAAGCGCCTCCACCGCAGAAGCCGACGTCCGCAAGGAACTCGGTGGTTCGGGCAAGGGCGGCAATGCCGCTGCAGCCACGGCCATCGGCAAGCGCATTGCTGAAAAGGCAAAGGCTGCTGGCGTTGAGAAGGTTGCATTTGATCGCTCAGGCTTTGCCTACCACGGTCGCGTCAAGGCTCTGGCCGACGCAGCCCGTGAAGCTGGCCTGCAGTTCTAAGCGGAGCGGAATACAAAATGGCTAAATTTCAACCCAAAGTGCAAGACGAAGGTCGTGACGACGGTCTGCGCGAAAAAATGATCGCGGTCAACCGCGTCACCAAAGTCGTGAAGGGTGGCCGTATCCTCGGTTTCGCCGCACTGACTGTGGTCGGCGACGGTGACGGCCGCGTGGGCATGGGCAAGGGCAAGTCCAAGGAAGTGCCTGCTGCCGTGCAAAAGGCGATGGAAGAAGCCCGTCGCAACATGGTGAAGGTCACGCTGAAGCACGGCACGATCTTCCACCAGGTGACTGGCCACCACGGCGCTGCACATGTGATGATGGCACCGGCCCCCAAGGGTACCGGCATCATCGCTGGCGGCCCCATGCGCGCTGTCTTCGAAGTGTTGGGCGTGACCGACATCGTGGCCAAGAGCCATGGTTCGTCCAACCCCTACAACATGGTCCGCGCTACTTTTGACGCACTGGTGAACTCCACGACGCCTTCGCAAGTGGCAGCCAAGCGCGGCAAAACGGTCGAAGACATCTTCGCCTGATTGGAAGCTGTAAATGACTACGCAACAAACCGTCAAGATTCAACTGGTGCGCAGCCCTATCGGCACCAAGGAATCGCACCGCGCCACCGTCCGTGGCCTGGGTCTGCGCAAGCTGAACAGCGTCAGCGAACTGCAGGACTCGCCCGAAGTGCGCGGCATGATTAACAAGATCAGCTATCTGGTCAAAGTCCTCTGAGAGATAGATCATGGAACTCAATAGCATCAAGCCCGCAGACGGCGCCAAGCATGCCAAGCGCCGTGTAGGCCGCGGTATCGGCTCCGGTCTGGGCAAGACCGCTGGCCGTGGTCACAAGGGTCAGAAGTCCCGCGCAGGCGGCTACCACAAGGTGGGTTTCGAAGGCGGTCAAATGCCTTTGCAACGTCGCCTGCCAAAGCGCGGCTTCAAGTCGCACCTGCTGCAGTTCAATGCCGAAGTCAACCTGACCGACCTGGAAAAGCTGGGCCTGGCCGAAGTGGACGTGCTTGCCTTGAAGCAAGCCGGCCTGATCGGCGAGCTGGCCAAGGTGGTCAAGGTCATCAAGACCGGTACGCTCACCAAGGCTGTCAAGCTGACGGGTGTTGGCGCTACAGCGGGTGCCAAGGCGGCTATCGAAGCTGCTGGCGGCAGCCTGGCCTGATTTTGGTTCTGAAAGAAGGCACCTGTGGCAACTAGCGCGGCTCAAATTGCAAAAACCGGCAAGTTCGGCGACCTGCGTCGTCGCCTGGTTTTTCTGTTGCTTGCGCTGATCGTTTACCGCATCGGGGCTCATATCCCGGTGCCTGGTATCGACCCAGCCCAACTTCAGCAGTTATTCAGCGGCCAGCAAGGCGGCATCCTGAACCTGTTCAACATGTTCTCGGGTGGAGCGCTCTCGCGCTTTACCGTCTTTGCACTGGGGATCATGCCGTACATCTCGGCATCGATCATCATGCAACTGATGACCTACGTGGTCCCGACGTTTGAACAGCTCAAGAAGGAAGGCGAGTCCGGCCGCAGGAAGATCACCCAGTACACGCGCTACGGCACGCTGGGCTTGGCCATTTTCCAGTCGCTCGGCATTGCCGTGGCGCTGGAGAGCTCGGCCGGCTTGGTGCTGAGCGCTGGCATGGGTTTTCGCATCACGGCTATGGTCAGCCTGACGGCAGGCACCATGTTCCTGATGTGGCTCGGTGAGCAGATCACGGAACGTGGTCTTGGCAACGGTATCTCGATCCTGATCTTTGCAGGTATCGCGGCCGGTCTGCCAAGCTCCATCGGTGGCCTGCTGGAGCTGGTGCGCACAGGTGCGATGAGCATTCTGGCAGCTATCTTCATCGTGCTGGTGGTCGCTGCGGTGACTTACTTCGTGGTGTTCGTGGAACGTGGTCAGCGCAAGATCCTGGTGAACTATGCGCGCCGGCAGGTGGGGAACAAGGTGTATGGTGGACAATCGTCGCACCTGCCCTTGAAGCTGAACATGGCAGGTGTGATTCCTCCCATCTTCGCGTCGTCCATCATCCTGCTGCCAGCCACCGTGGTGAACTGGTTCAGTGCCGGTGAGTCGATGCGCTGGTTGCGCGACATCTCTTCTGCCCTGACGCCTGGTCAGCCGGTGTATGTGATGTTCTATGCTGCTGCGATCATCTTCTTCTGCTTCTTCTACACGGCGCTGGTCTTCAACAGCCGTGAAACGGCAGACAACCTGAAGAAGAGCGGTGCGTTCATTCCCGGGATTCGTCCTGGTGAGCAGACGGCCCGCTATATCGACAAGATTCTTGTGCGACTGACACTGGCGGGGGCGGTTTACATCACCTTCGTCTGCCTGCTGCCCGAGTTCTTGATTCTGAAGTACAACGTACCGTTTTACTTTGGTGGAACTTCGCTGTTGATCATTGTGGTGGTGACCATGGACTTCATGGCCCAGGTCCAGAACTACATGATGTCGCAACAGTATGAGTCGCTGCTCAAGAAAGCCAATTTCAAAGGCAATCAGGGCGGTTGACGGGTGACGGTGGCCAGGCGCTTTCTGCGGTTGGTTTCCTGAATGCAAGGTTTGGTTTAGTTGGCGCCCCACGATGTTTGTCGCGGGCACAAATTGTGTTCCGTGCAAGATGCCGGGACGGATGCAAAAGTTTTAGGAGAATGCAATGAGAGTTTCGGCTTCGGTCAAAAAAATCTGCCGCAACTGCAAGATCATCCGCCGCAAAGGTGTGGTGCGCGTGATCTGCACGGAACTGCGTCACAAGCAGCGCCAGGGTTGATTGGAAAGTATTAGAGGACGCATATGGCACGTATCGCTGGCATTAACATTCCGCCCCACAAGCACGCGGAAATCGGTCTGACCGCCATTTTTGGCATTGGTCGGACTCGCGCTCGCAAGATTTGCGAAGCAACCGGAATCGCTTACTCCAAGAAGATCAAGGATCTGACGGACGGCGACTTGGAAAAAATTCGTGAGCAGATCGAGCAATTCACCATTGAAGGTGATCTGCGCCGCGAAACCACCATGAACATCAAGCGCTTGATGGACATTGGCTGCTACCGTGGTTTCCGCCATCGTCGTGGTCTGCCGATGCGTGGTCAGCGTACCCGCACCAATGCCCGCACCCGCAAGGGTCCGCGCAAGGGTGCTGCTGCACTGAAGAAATAAAGAGATTGAAAGATCAATATGGCCAAGTCTCCAGCCAATAACGCAGCACAGCGCGTTCGCAAGAAGGTTCGCAAGAACGTGTCGGACGGCATTGCCCACGTGCATGCGTCGTTCAACAACACGATCATCACGATCACGGACCGCCAGGGCAATGCCCTGTCGTGGGCCTCGTCGGGTGGCCAGGGCTTCAAGGGCTCGCGCAAATCCACGCCTTTCGCTGCCCAGGTGGCTTCGGAAGTGGCTGGCCGCGCCGCCATTGACCAAGGCATCAAGAACCTGGACGTCGAGATCAAGGGCCCAGGTCCTGGTCGCGAATCCTCGGTGCGCGCACTGGGTGCCCTGGGCATCCGCATCACGTCGATCTCCGACGTGACGCCAGTCCCGCACAACGGCTGCCGCCCTCAAAAGCGCCGTCGTATCTAATTTTCACAAGCCCACCGCCGCCTGCGTACGCGAGAGCGACACAGGCGGCTCCCGCAATGGTTTGCGGTAGATGACAAAAAGGAAGTTCAAGTGGCACGTTACCTCGGCCCCAAGGCCAAACTCTCCCGCCGTGAAGGCACCGACCTGTTCCTCAAGAGCGCACGTCGCTCCATTGCGGACAAGTGCAAGTTCGACTCCAAGCCTGGTCAGCACGGCCGCACCTCCGGTGCCCGCACGTCCGACTATGGCCTGCAACTGCGCGAAAAGCAGAAGGTCAAGCGCATGTACGGCATTCTGGAAAAGCAGTTCCGCCGCTACTTCGAGACCGCTGATGGCCGCAAGGGCAACACCGGCGCCAACCTGCTGTTCCTGCTGGAATCGCGTCTGGACAACGTCGTGTACCGCATGGGCTTTGGCTCCACGCGTGCAGAAGCCCGTCAGCTGGTGTCGCATTGCGCCATCACCGTGAACGGCAAGCCCGTCAACATCCCCTCGTACCTGGTCAAGGTCGGCGATGTCGTGGCCGTGCGCGAAAAGTCCAAGAAGCAGAACCGCATCGTCGAAGCACTGCAACTGGCTGCACAGGTCGGCATGCCCGCCTGGGTGGACGTCAATGCCGAGAAGGCAGAAGGCGTGTTCAAGAAGGTGCCTGACCGCGACGAGTTCGGCGCCGACATCAACGAATCGCTGATCGTTGAGTTGTATTCGCGCTAATCGCTAGTTCGAATCACATTTCGAGAAAACCGTACCTGAACCGCGAGGCATCGCGGTTTAGGCGCTTCACCAGCCTTACCGGTGTAACGAGCTGGGGGTATTGAGAGGAAGTCTGAATGCAAACCAATTTGCTGAAACCCAAGGCGATCAATGTCGAGCAGCTTGGCCACAACCGTGCCAAGGTCGCGCTGGAGCCGTTCGAGCGTGGCTACGGCCATACGCTGGGCAACGCCATTCGGCGCGTCTTGCTCTCGTCCATGGTGGGTTACGCAGCGACGGAAGTCACCATTGCAGGCGTTCTGCATGAGTACTCGTCCATTGACGGCGTTCAGGAAGATGTGGTCAACATCCTGCTGAACCTCAAGGGCGTGGTGTTCAAGCTGCACAACCGTGACGAAGTCACGCTGAGCCTGCGCAAGGATGGTGAAGGCGTGGTGACCGCGCGCGACATCCAGACGCCCCATGACGTCGAGATCGTCAACCCCGACCACGTGATTGCCACGCTGTCGGCCGGTGGCAAGCTGGATATGCAGATCAAGGTGGAAAAGGGCCGTGGCTACGTGCCGGGCAACCTGCGCCGCTATGCCGACGAATCGACCAAGTCGATTGGCCGCATCGTGCTGGACGCCTCGTTCTCCCCTGTGAAGCGTGTGAGCTACACCGTGGAAAGCGCCCGTGTGGAGCAGCGTACCGACCTGGACAAGCTGGTCGTCGAGATCGAGACCAACGGCGCCATCACTGCCGAAGACGCAGTGCGTGCATCGGCCAAGATCCTGGTGGAGCAGCTGGCTGTGTTCGCACAGCTGGAAGGTGGCGAGCTGGCTGCGTTCGACGCACCTGCAGGCCCACGCGGCAATGCCACGTTCGATCCGATCCTGCTGCGCCCTGTGGACGAGCTGGAGCTGACCGTGCGTTCCGCTAACTGCCTGAAGGCCGAGAACATCTACTACATCGGTGACCTGATCCAGCGCACCGAGAACGAGCTGCTCAAGACGCCTAACCTGGGTCGCAAGTCGCTCAACGAAATCAAGGAAGTGCTCGCATCGCGTGGTCTCACGCTGGGCATGAAGCTTGAGAACTGGCCACCAGCCGGTCTGGACAAGCGTTAATCAAAACCGCTATAATCCCGGGTTCCCCGAAAGAGGGACCCTGGTTTCCAGAGTCCCCCGCGGTCTTGCCGTAAGGGGGACTTTTCGCTCCCCCCGAGGGAACAACAGTGCCTCGCGCAGTACCTGATACGGCTGCCCGATTTAATTACATAGACAGTAGAAGGAAAGCACCATGCGCCACGGACACGGACTCCGCAAACTCAATCGCACCAGCTCGCACCGCCTTGCGATGCTGCAGAACATGATGAACTCGATCATCGAGCACGAAGTCATCAAGACCACCGTTCCCAAGGCCAAGGAACTGCGCCGCGTGATCGAGCCCATGATCACCCTGGCCAAGGTCGACACCGTCGCCAACCGCCGCCTGGCTTTCAACCGCCTGCGCGACCGTGACAGTGTCACCAAGCTGTTCAACGACCTGGGCCCCCGCTTCAACGCGCGTCCCGGTGGTTACACCCGCATCCTGAAGATGGGTTTCCGCGTTGGCGACAATGCGCCCATGGCCCTGGTTGAATTGGTCGACCGTGGCGATGAAAAAACTGAAAATTCTTCGGCCGCAGCCGCAGAATAAGGTATATAATTCAATCTTGCCGCGGGATGGAGCAGTCTGGTAGCTCGTTGGGCTCATAACCCAAAGGTCGGAGGTTCAAATCCTCCTCCCGCAACCAATATAGCGGTTAGCCGCTTCAAAAAAGCCCACTTGATAGTGGGTTTTTTTGTTTCTGGGCCGGTTTTGTCGGGGCTTCCATCCTTGAAAGCCCCCTGGCTGGCCATCCGCAAGCGGTCACTGGGGATGCTGGTGGCGAAACTCCTGTGTCTTGCCGCCATAGCCATAGGCCGTGGCGCGCACGTCCTGCACGTAGATGTAGCTTTCTTCGTGCAATTCGCCCAGCAGCCCCTGGAATGCGGCGAACACTTCGGCGATGTAGCGCGCCTTCTCGGCCTTGGTGTTGGTCTCGTCGACCACCTTGATGTCCAGGTACACGCTGCGCTTGCCCTGTGCTGCGAGGCTGCTGCCGCCCACGATCCAGTCCTCGGGATGCACGTAGGAGACGGTGACCGCCGTGATCTTGGGGTTCTTGCCCAGGATGCGGGTGGTCAATTCGAGCAGCGTGTCCGAGATGCGCTGCGAAAGGGCGGCCGAGCGTTCGGCAGAGACCTTGACGTTGATGATGGGCATGGTGGAAAACTCCTGGTCAGTGGTGGCGGGTTGTTGGTGCCTCCACTGTAGTTTTCGGCCCTGTTTTCGGACACGGCGGCCCGCGGGAAGCGGCTTTGCAGCGCGTGCAAAGCCACCCCGCCGATGTTCAGGCCGATGCCTGTACCCGCTTCAATGCGCGGGCGCACAGGCCACCCAGGCACAGCACCCAGGCCAGCATGGCCACCAGCGGCGCCAGCGGCATTGAGGGGGCGAGCGCCACGGCCGAGAAGCGGGGCCGGCGGGCAAAGTCTGCGGGGCCGAAAGGGCGCTCGTTGAAGACATAGGGGTAGTAGAACTCCCGCACTTCCCTGTGGAAGGTTTCTATGCGCTCCTGGTAGCGCAGCTGGGCTGGCAGGTCGCTGCGCGCCAGTCCGTGCAGTGCGCCCTGGGCCGCCACACCGGGCAGCAGCCAGCCCAGGCGTTCCGTCCAATGCTGGCGGCGCGTGAGCCCGCTGCGGTAGGCACTGACCTCGCCGGCCACGCTCTCGTCGCCCAGTTGCTGGAAAGCGTAGTACCACTTCCAGTGGAACTGCACCGGCAGGGCGGCTGTGTCCTTCCACTCGGGGTGGGTCTTGAAGAACTTGTGCATCGTGGCATCGCGCGGCTGGTCCCAGGCGCCGTGCACGTTCTGGCGTTGCACGAGCATCAGGTCCACGCCCTGGCCCACGGGAATTCTGCGCGTGATGGCCATCTGCGCCAGCGTGGGCAACACCAGGGTGAGCACCACCCAGCAGCCCATCAGCGCGGTGGCATGCGCGGTGGAGCTCCAGGGCCGGGCGGCCACCAGCACGCACACGGTGCCCCAGAAGGCCGCGTAGACCACCACCACGGCCAGCGCTCCTGCCAGGGCCGCCATGCCGATGGGCAGCACGGCTGCGGCTGCCAGCAGCGGCAGGGCCAGGCTGGCGATGGCCAGCGCCGTGCGCAGGCCCGCGCGGCGCAGCCACAGCCGCGTACCCGCCCCCGGCATGGCCAGCAGCGTGCGCAACCGGCCCGACTGGCGCTCGCCCGACACCAGGTCATGCAGCAGCGCAATGATGAACAGCGGCGCCAGGTAGATCAGCACGAACGCGAAGTCGAAACGCCCTGCGAGCGCGAGTTCGGGGTTGAAGGTCTCCCCCTCGTACAGCTGGGCCTGCAGCCCCAGGGCGCGCACGCGCAGCACATAGGGCGCCACGTCGCGCAGGCCCAGGGCCAGGAAGGCTGCGCTCGAAGGCGGGTCCTGCGTGTCGTAGAACGTGTAGTAGGCAGCGTAACCCGCATCGCCGCCTTTGGCAAAGCGGCTGGCCACGGCCTGCACGTCCCGCTCGTGCAGCGCAGCCAGGCGTGTGATGTGGGCCTGCTGGCGTGCCACCTCGCGCGCGCCCGATACCAGGGACACGGCGGACAGCAGGCACAGCAGCACCAGGGCCCACAGGCACAGGCGTGAGCGGCAGACCAGCCGCCATTCATGGGCAAGCCAGCGCATCATCGGGTGCTCCTGCCCAGGCGCCGCGCGCTGAAGGCCAGCAGCGCCAGCAGTGCTGCCAGCCAGGCCAGCAGCGTGGCTGCGGCCGGCAGCACCGACTGCAAAACGGCCGCCGGTGTGGCCGGCAGGTACTGGAAATGCGCAGTGTCGTGCCAATGCGTGCGGTCCACGCGGTTCTGCCGGGTGGGGTTGCGGTCATCGGCATAGCGGATCTTCTGCGCCTGCAGGCGGTTGAGCGACTGGATCAGCGTGTAGCGGTAGTGCTCCCCCTGCTCCAGAAAGCGCCGGTAGCTGGCCAGGTCGGTGCCCGCCGTGGCCATCGATAAACGCCGCAGGGCCAGCAGTGGGCTGATCAGGCCGGCGCGGCCCATCCAGGCGCTCTGCCGCCCCTGCTGGTCGAAGGAATCGGCGGCATAGCGGTTGAAGAGCTCACTGGTCATGCGTTCGCCTTCCATGCCGAGCAGGCCCTTGTAGTTGACGGGCAGGTCCTCGACCCTGGCGACGCCATACTGCGCCAGCACCTTTTGGCGGAAGCCCGCGAAGTACGGATCGTCGGGGTTGTGGCTGTCACCCATGGCGGCGAGGTCGCGCGCCACGGCAATGTCGCTCTCCAGGCGAGTGGGCAGCCCGTGGGCATAGGCGGCCGTATCGGCCGCCAGCCGCGGCACCAGGATCACGGTGACCGTCCACAGGGCGAGCAGGCACAGCAAGGCATCGCGCCGCCGCGCAAACAGCGCGGAAAGCCCCACCACCGCCAGCGCCCACAGCAGCAGCCAGAGCGCATGGCCCGCCAACAGCGCTGCCGAGCGCAAGGGCTGCGAGAGCGCACCCATCCAGACCAGCGCCAGAGCGGCGGGCAGCAGGGCCAGGGCCGCCGCGCCGGCCAGTGCCAGCAGCTTGCCGCGCACAATCTGGCCCGCCCGCACGCCCTGCGCCAGCAAGATGCGCAAGGTGCCCGACTCGCGCTCGCGTGCCAGGGATGCGTGCCCGAGGAACACCAGCAGCAGCGGCGCCAGCACCTGCAGCACGAAGGCCGGCGTGAGCTGGCCGAAGCGCAGCAGCAGGGACGACTGGCGCACGTCGCCGAAGTTGGCGCTGTTCTGGCGGTGACCCTCCAGGAACAGCGTGTGCCCGGTGTAGGCATCGATGCCCGCGTCGAATGCCGCCAGCGGGTTCAGCGGCCGGAACACGAAGTGTCCGTAGTGCACCATGCGGTGCGGGTGGCGGTCGGGCTGGGCCTCGAACTCCTGGTTGGCCTGCGCCTGGTAGCGGGCGCGCTCGGCATCGGCTGCGCGGCGCGATTCCCAGGCCGTGAGCGAGGCCACCAGGGTCAGCACGGTGAGCAGCGCCAGGCCCAGCACGGCCACGCGGTCGCGCAGCATCAGGCGCCACTCCTCGCGCGCGATGCGGGTGACGGCGCGGCTCATGCCGTGGCTCCCGGCGTGGCGTAGCGCCGGTGCAGGGCGCGCACGTCAAAGCGCTCGTCGCCACTGGCCGCCACTTCCTCGACCAGGCGCCCGGCATCGATGAAGCCGATGCGGTCGGCCACGTCGGCTGCGCTCAGCAGGTCGTGCGTCACCATCAGCACCGCCACGCCCTGCGAGCGCAGCAGCGCCAGCAACCGGTTGAACTCGGCAGTGGCCTGCGGGTCCAGGCCCGAGGTGGGCTCGTCCAGCAGCAGCGCCGGCACCTTGCGTGCCAATGCCAGTGCAATCGCCACCTTCTGGCGCATGCCTTTGGAAAAACCCGCCACGCGCTGGCCGTGGGCCGCAGCGGCCAGCCCGGCGGCCCGCAGCGCCTGGTCAATGGCCTGCGCGCCCTCAGGCTGGCCCGCCAGGTCCAGCAGGTAGGCCACGTTCTCGCGGGCGCTCAGGTGCTCGTAGAGTGCGACGTTCTCGGGGATGTAGGCCAGTTGCCTGCGCGCCCCGTCCGGGTCGGCCACCGGGTCGGTGCCGTGCACGCGCAGGCTGCCCGCAGTGGGCGCAAGAAAGCCCAGGAACAGGCTCAGCGTGGTCGTCTTGCCCGCACCGTTGGAGCCCAGCAGGGCGTAGATTTCACCCCGGTTCACCTGCAGGTCCAGGCCCTGCAGGATGGTGCGGCCGCCGTAGCCGGCCGTGACGGCGCGGGCCTGCAGTACAGGTTCTGGGAGATGGTGGTCTGCCATGGTCGTCATGCCCATCGTGTTCAGAACTTCGCCTGCAGGCCCATGGTGACCGTGCGGGCTGTGCCCGGGGTCACCCACACGCGGCTGTAGGAGCTGGTGTAGTAGGTCTTGTCAAAAAGGTTGTCCACGTCCAGCGTCAGCCGCAGCGTGGGCGACAGGCGCCAGTACGCGACCAGCTTGGCCGTGGTGTAGGCGGGCAGGTCGAAGGCCGGCGTGCCTGCGGTGGCCTCGCCTTGCGTGCGCGCCTGGCCCAGGCGCTGGCCCACGTGGGTAACGCCGCCGCCCACGCCGTAGCGCTGCCCATTGCCCAGCATGTTCTCGTACACCGCCAGCACGCTGCCGTTGACCTTGGGCACGTTGAGCAGGCGGCCACCCACTTCCAGGGTGTTGTCCTTGGTGATCTCCACGTCGTTGAACACCATGCTCGCGTTGACCCGCCAGTGCGTCGTCACCTGGCCCGCCAGGTCAAATTCCAGGCCCCGGCTGCGGACCTCGCCAGCAGCGGTCGAAAAGCCGCTGTTCAGTGGGTCGGCCGTGAGCACGTTGCGCTTGCGGATATCGAACAGCGCCGCAGTGGCGCCCATGCGCTTGTCCGCGCTTTCCCACTTGGTGCCCAGTTCCAGCGCCCGGCCCGTTTCCGGTTCGAATGCGCGGGTCGCCACGTCCGAGCCGACGTTCGGGCGGAAGGAGCGGCCCGCATTGGCATAGACCGTCCACTGGGGTGTTGGCAACCAGCTCAGGCCGACACGCGGTGAGGTGGACGAGGGTTCCTGGCTCGCCGTGGCGCGGGTCCGGCGGTTCTCCAGGGACTGGCGGTAGTTGTCCATGCGCACGCCCGCCACCAGCCGCCAGTCTGGCGCCAGCCTGATCGCATCCTGCAGATAGAACGCCGTATTGCGCTGGTGCTCCAGCGTGTCGGTATTGGCCGCCGGCGTGGGCTGGGCCTGGCCGTAGACCGGGTTGTAGATGTTGACCGCATACGGCGCAGCGGTGGTCGGATTGGCCCGCAGCATCAGCGAATCCATGTGGAAGCGAAAGCTCTCCACCCCCAGCAGCAGTTCGTGCTCGATGGCCCCTGTTTTCAGATTGCCTTGCAACTCTGCCTGGAGCGCGATGTCGTCAGACTCGAAATCGCGAAAGCGGCGCTGTCGCGTCAAACTGCCATTGGCCTGCAAGACGGTGGCTTCGGTGGAGAAACCAGTCACCGAGGTCTCGCGGTACGACAGGCCGAACCGGCTGCGCCAGGTGGGGTTCCACTCGTGCGACAGGATGAACTGGTGTGTCTGGTTCTCCACCGTCACCTTGCCGTCGGCCGGTTCGCCCAGGAAGCGGCTGCGGGGAATGGCGCCCAGTTGGTTGTTCACCGCGATCACGCCGCGGTCGAGGGGCGTGGCCTGGCGCAGCACCTCACCGGCATATTCCAGCACCGTGTCGCGACCCAGCTTCCAGGTGAAGGCGGGCGCCACCACTTCGCGCCGCGCCGTCACATGGTCGCGAAAACTGTCACGGTCTTCCACCGCCACGTTGAGGCGGTAGGCGAAGTTCTCGCCGAGGGGGCCCGTGCTGTCGAAGGCGCCACGCTTGAGCCCATGGCTGCCCACGTAGCCTTCCACGGAGTGGGCCGCCTTCCACAGCGGACGCTTGGAGACGATGTTGAGCGTGCCGCCCGGCTCGCTGCTGCCGTACAGCGCGGCAGCAGTGCCCTTGAGGAACTCGATGCGCTCCACCCCCGCCAGGTCGCGCGGTGCGTTGAAGCCGCGGTTGGACGAGAAGCCGTTGAGCAGCGTCGCCATGCCGGTGTTCTCGTTGCCCGGCAGGCCGCGGATGGCGATGTTGTCCCACAGCCCGCCAAAGTTGTTCTGCCGCGATACGCCGCCGACATAGTCGAGCACGTCGTCGAGCTTGGTGGCGCCCAGGTCGTCGATGGCCTGGCGCGTCACGATGCGTACCGACTGGGGCAGCTCGCGCAGCGGCAGGTCCGACTTGGCTCCGGCCGCTTCATCGGCGTGGTAGGCCCCGGACTCTGTGCGGCCCACGATCTCGATGGTGGACAGCTGTCCAGGCGCCTGGGCCACGGGGGGCGGTGTAGTCTGCGCGAAGACCGGAGCAACCAGCGCGCAAGCAATGGCCCATGCCAAAGGGTGTGGGCGCAGGTGGAGGGAAACGGGCACGGAAATACCCGTGCGAAGCGTGGCGGTGGTCATGAAAGGCATTCAAAGGGGCAGGGTCTCGCGCGCATGCCTGCTGCGTGCAGGTGCGGTAACGCGGTGGCGCGGACCAGGAAGAAATGCACCGGCCTGCGGCAGGCGCCGGGCGCAGCCGAAAGGTCGATGGGGATGGGACGTTCAGCCCAACGCAGCGCGCAGGGTCAGGCCTGTGCGGCGGGAGGGTCGCGTGACGCGAACGGCCAATGGCCGGGATGCGGGATGAAGGCCACGGCATCTGGCACCGGCCGCACCCGGGCCCAGGCCTGCGCAGCGCCATGCACGGGCGGGGCCGTGGCCAGGTCGGCCGCCTGCTGGGCGTGGGCCAGGCACCAGGCGCACACACCTGCCTCGACAGAGGTCTTGCCGGGCTGCCCAGCCTCGCTGTCTTCGTCGGACGCCATGGCCTGCGCTACCGCCGCGCGCTGGCTCCCCAGGTGCTCTGCGGCGTGCAGGCCCATGCCTGCCGTCAGGTGCAGGCACAGCGTGAGCAGCAAGAGCCAGAGGAGGGGGCGCGAGATCCGCATGGTGGATGCGAATCATACTATTGAGAACCAATTCTCAGTCGAGGCGGGCCGGGCGGGGCCAAGAGATGCCGTCCGGCACCTCCTGGCCGCCGGCCCGGGTCAGGCCGTTGCCTGCCTGCGGATGAAGCGCCCGGCGCGCGCCCCGGTGGCCCGGCCGGCAGCGGTATAGCTCAGCACACCGTTCACCCACACCTGCTCGATGCCCTCGCTGAACTGCACGGGTTGTTCGTAGCTGGCGGTATCGCGCACACGCAGCGGGTCGAACACCACCACGTCGGCCATGCAGCCGGCTGCCAGGCGCCCACGCTCGCCGATGCGAAAGCGCTGGGCCGACAGGCCGGTCATCTTGTGGATGGCCTCTTCCAGACGCAGCAGTCCTTTTTCGCGCCAGTAGCAGGCCAGCACGCGCGGAAAAGCGCCCCACAGGCGGGGGTGCGGGCGCTCGTCGTGCGGCAGGCCGTCCGATCCGATCATGGCCAGCGGGTGCGCAATCACGCGCTCCACGTCGTCTTCGCGCATCTGGAAGTAGCAGGCGCCTCCGGGCTGCAGCCGGTCGCACGCCGCCTGCTCGCTCACATCCCATTCGCGGGCGATATCCTTGAGGTAGCGGCCCACCATCTCCGGGTGGGGCTGGCTGCCGGTGATCAGGATGTCGATCACACCGTCCACCAAGTCGGTGCGCAGCACCGTGGAGCCGGCGGTGTAGGGATACACGTCCAGGCTGATGGGCTGGCCCTGGGCCAGCGACTCGATCAGCGGCAGCGTCTCGCGCGTGCGGCCCCAGTTGGCGGCCCCTGCGCACTTGTGGTGCGACAGCACCAGCGGCAGCCCGGCCTGCCGCGCCGTGAGCGCAGCCTCCTGCAGCGCCGGCAGAATGCCTGCGAGCTCATCGCGGATATGGGTGGCGTAGACGCCGCCGTTGCGCGCCGCCACGCTGGCCAGCTCGGTCAGCTCGGTGAGGTCGGCCGCATAGGCCTCCTTGTAGAACACGCCGGACGACAGGCCCAAGGCGCCCGCGTCCATGGCCTCCTGCATGTCGACCGCCATGGCGGCGCGCTCGCTGGCCGTGGCGGCGCGGCCCAGCTCGGGCAGGTGGCGCATGCGCAAGGCTGTGTGGCCCAGCAGGGCTGCCACGTTCACGCCGGGCTGCGCGGCATCCACGGCGCGCGCATAGGCGGCCATGGTGTCATGGCGGAACTGGTGTTTGCCCAGCAGTGACAGCGGCGCCGCCGGCGCATCGGTCACCATGGGCGCCAGCGAGATGCCGCAGTTGCCCACGATCACCGTGGTCACGCCCTGCGACAGCTTGGGCAGCATGTCGGGCGCGTCGATGGCGGCGGCATCGTCGTGCGTGTGCACGTCGATGAAGCCGGGCGCGATCACGCGGTCCGTGCAGTCGATGGTCTCGACTGCCATGCCGGTGAACAAGGCGGGGTCGATGGCGCCGGGAGCGGCCAGCGCCACGATGCGCTCGCCCGCCAGCAGCAGGTCGCCCACCCATCCGGGGCGGTCGGTGCCGTCGATGATGGTTCCGTTCTTCAGCAGGGTCGCTTGCGTTGCTGCCATCAATGGTCTTTCTGGCCCGGCTTGTGCAGGCCCGGGCCGGGGTCCATGGCGCCCGAATACTCGGCGCTGTCGAATCCGTGTTTGTGCAAAAGCTGCTTGAACTGCTGCAGGCCGCGGGTGGCTACCGGCCCCAGCTGCTGCGCCAGGCGCACCATCAGGATCTCGATCACCACCAGGTGCGCCAGGTAGGCCTCGGTGCCCACGCGCATCACTGCGTCCTGCGGCACCGACACGGCCAGCACCAGGTCGGCTGTCTCCGCCAGCGGCGTGCCTGGCTGCGTGAGGGCGATCACGGTGGCGCCCTGCGAGCGCGCAAAGCGGGCCGCCTCTACCGTGTAGGGCATGCGCCCCACGTGCGAGACGACAAAGGCCACGCCCTCGGGGCCCAGCGTGCTGGCGGATACCAACTGCTGGTGTGCATCGAAGATCGCATTCGCCGTGAGGCCCAGGCGGAACAGCCGGCTCTGCAGCTCGCTGGCCGTGAAGGTCGACGCCGCACCCACCGAATAGCAGTCGATGCGCCGCGCCTTGGCGAGCCTGGCGGCCACTTGGTCGATCACGTCCACGTCGATGCGCCGGCCCAGCTCGGTCAGCGAGGCGACGGCCGCGTGGATGATCTTGCTGGAGACGTCCTGCGCCGAGTCTTCGGCCAACACGCTGCGGTGCAGGTACGAGCCCGAGACGGCCAGGTCCTGGGCCAGCGCCAGCATGAATTCGCGCACCGAGTCGTAGCCAAAGCTGCGGCAGGTGCGCACGATGGTCGGCATGGACACGCCGGCCTGCTGTGCCAGTTGCTCCACCGTGGCGGCCACGGCGGCGCGCGGGTCTTCGAGCACGGCGCGCACCACGCTGCGCTGCGCTTCAGGCAGGCTGTCCTGCCGTTCGCGCAACTGCTGCAGCAGTCCGGGCGTGGGGCTGGGCGGCACGGTGGACGATGGTGACGGAGGCAGGCTGCTGTTCATGCGCTTCTCCGGCCTCAGAACCGCGTGCTGATGGCACCCGTGATGGCGCCATCGTCTTCTACCAGCGGCATCCAGCGCCATTTGTCGAAGGTGGTGCAGGGGTGCGAAATGCCCAGCGCCACGCGGTCTCCCACCTGGGGCGCGCTGCCTACGCCCGCTGCGGCATCGAAGCGCAGGTAGGCATGCTGGTCGTTGAGTGCGCTCACGCTCCAGCCGGCGGGCACGGCAGCTGCCGTGCGCTCGCCACGCCGCGCCAGTTGCACGGGGATGGGCATCTCCAGGTCGTAGGAGATGTCGCGGCGCCCGCAGGTCAGCAGGGCAAGGCCCGGCTCGGGCACCGACTGCACCATGGCCCAGACCGTGAGCGCCGGGCGCAGCGAGGCGTCGAGCCCTTCGCGCTGCTCCACGTTCTTCAGAAAGCGCGCGTAGTTGCCATGGTCGTGCGTCACATAGCAGCCCGAGCGCAGCACGCCTTCCACCGGGCGCGACAGGCCCTGGGCCTGCAGCAGCGGCACCACCAGGTCGAACACGGCCGAGCCGCCGGCCGTGAGCAGGATGCGGTCGCGTGCGAACAGGTGCTCGGTGTCGCAGGCCCGCGCCACGTCCATCACGCGGCGCACCAGGGCGGTCACTTCGCGGGCGTCGTGCTCGTTGTCGCAGCGCGCCACGCCGCCTTCATAGCATTCGATGCCGTCGAACTGCACGGCCTTCGACGCCGCCAGCGCGCGCGCCAGCGCCAGTGCCTCGTCCAGCGTGCGGCAGCCCGTGCGCTGGCCGGGGATGCCCATCTCCAGCAGCACGTTGAACACGCGGGCACTGCCACGGCGCTGCTTCCAGTCCTCGACCAGCGTGAGCTGCGCGAGCGAATCGACGAGGAACCACACGGTGAGGTCGGCATGGCGGGCCAGCAGCGCGTCGAGCGCGTCCAGGTCGGCATCGCAGACCACCTGGTTGGCGATGATGGCGCGGCGCGCACCGGCCTCCACCCCCACCGCGACCTGGAAGGCCGTGGCGAAGGTCAGGCCCCAGGCGCCGGCCGCCAGCTGCTGTGCGAAGAGCTGGGGCGACATGGTGGTCTTGCCGTGCGGTGCCAGGGCGATGCCTTTGCGCTGCGCGAAGTCCTGCATCCAGGCCAGGTTGTGCGCCAGCGCCGTGCGGCGGAGCACCGCCAGGGGGAACGCCAGGTCGTCGGCCAGCACGTTCCAGCCGCGTGCGCCGATCTCGCTGGCGCGGCAGGGCGCTGCCGCGATGGGAAAGCTCTTGCTGGTGGCGTCCAGCGTGAAGTCAGTGGTGGTGGTCATGTGGTTTCGTCATGTTGGTGGGGCGCAGCGGGGCTGCGCCGGTCAGATGTCGTCGCGCCAGCAGGCCTTCCAGTGGTCCGCCCCCACGGGGCGCAGGGCCATGTCGGCGCTGGCGCATTCGGCCACCGCATGCGGGCAGCGTGTGCGGAACACGCAGCCCGAGGGCGGATTGGCGGGGCTGGGCAGGTCGCCCTGCAGCAGGGGGATGGTACGCCGCTGCGCGGGGTCGGGGATGGGCGCGGCCGCGAGCAGGGCGCGCGTGTAGGGATGCGCGGGCTGCGCATACAGCGCGCTGGTGGGCGCGATCTCCATCACCCGGCCCAGGTAGAGCACCACCACGCGGTCGCACAGGTACTCCACCACATCGAGGTCGTGCGAGATGAACAGCAAGGTCAGGCCCAGCTGCTCCTTGAGGTCGCCCAGCAGGTTCACCACCTGGGCCTGGATCGACACGTCGAGTGCCGACAGCGGCTCGTCCGCCACGATGAAGTTCGGCTGCACGGCCAGCGCGCGCGCAATGCCGATGCGCTGGCGCTGCCCGCCCGAGAACTCGTGCGGAAAGCGCTCCGCATGCTCGGGCCTGAGGCCCACCTGCGTGAGCAGCTCGTGGATGCGCGGCAGGCGTGCCGCACCGCGCGCCTGTTTGTGCGTATCGAGCGCCTCGCCCAGCACCTCGCGAATGCGCATGCGCGGGTTCAGGCTGGCGTACGGGTCCTGGAAGATGATCTGGATCTTCGAGCGCAGCGGGCGGAACTGGCCCTGGCTCATTCCGGCCAAGTCCTGCCCACTCGCGCCCTCGCCGTGGTACAGCATCTGGCCCGCCGTGGGGTCCACCAGGCGGGTGAGCAGGCGGCCGATAGTGCTTTTGCCCGAGCCTGATTCGCCCACCAGGCCCAGCGTTTCGCCGCGCCGGATGGCAAAGCTCACATCGTCCACCGCGCGCACCGGGTGCGGGCCGCTGCCAAAGTACTTGCGCAGGCCGCGCACTTCGATGAGGTTGTCGCCCGGGGTCGGGGCCATGGACTCGGCGTTCATGCAGCCACCTCTTCAATGGGCTGCTCATTCACACGGATGCAGCGCACCCGGCGGCTGCTTCCTGCGCTGCCCTCGTCGGACAGGGCCGGCATGCGCGCATCGCAGGCCGCGATGCGGCGCTCGCAGCGCGGCGCAAAGGCGCAACCCGGCGGCGGCGCGAGCGGGCTCGACACCTGGCCCGGTATGGCCACCAGGCGCGGCCGTTGCCCGGCCACCGCCACGGCATGGCGCCTGGCCACGCCGGGCAGGCAGGCCAGCAGGCCGCGCGTGTAGGGGTGCTCGGGCTGCGCGAAGAGGTCGTGCACGGGGGCCGACTCGACGATGCGCCCTGCATACATCACGGCCACCGCATCGGCGTACTGCGCCACCACGCCCAGGTTGTGGGTGACGAACAGCATGCTCATGCCCGTCTCCTTCTGCAGCCGGCCCATGAGTGCCAGGATCTGCGCCTGGATGGTCACGTCCAGCGCGGTGGTGGGCTCGTCGGCGATCAACAGTGTCGGGCTGCAGGCCATGGCCAGCGCAATCATCACGCGCTGGCGCATGCCGCCCGACAACTGGTGCGGGTACTCGTGCACGCGCTGCTTCGCCGCCGGTATCTCCACCAGCTCCAGCATGCGCTGGGCGTGGGTCATGGCGGCCTTGCGGTCGAGCTTGAGGTGCAGGCGCACCGATTCGGCGATCTGCTCGCCCACGGTCAGCACCGGGTTCAGGCTGGTCATGGGCTCCTGGAAGACCATCGCGATCTCGTTGCCGCGCAGCGCGCGGCGCTCGGCCTCGGGCAGGGCCAGCAGGTCCACACGCCGGCCATCGCGCCGGGTGAACCAAGCCTGGCCGTCCACCTGCGCCTGCGAGGTCTTGGCGTGCAGGCCCATCAGCGTGAGGCTGGTGACGGACTTGCCCGAGCCCGATTCGCCGACCAGCGCCAGCGTCTGGCCCGGGTGGATGGCAAAGGACACGTCGGCCACGCTCTGGATGCGGCCGGCGTCGGTGGCGAACGAGGTGGACAGGCCCTGCACTTCGAGCCGCGGGGCGGCCATGGCAGCCGTGTGGGTGGTCATGGAGATACCTTCGTAGCGCGCCCGCGGGCGGGCGCTTGCGTGGGTGGGGCGAAAGCGGGGCTCACGAGGCTTTCTTGAGCTTGGGGTCGAGCAGGTCGCGCACGCCGTCGCCCAGCATCTGCAGCGACAGGGCGGTGAGCACGATGGCCAGGCCCGGGTAAAGAATGGTCCAGAACGCGCGGTCGGCCGACTCCAGGCTGCCCGCGATCATGGTGCCCCAGGTGGGGATGTCCGGCGGCACGCCCACACCCAGGAAGGACAGGCCCGCCTCGGCCAGGATGGCGTAGGCGAAGATGAAGGTCACCTGCACCAGGATGGGCGAGACCAGATTGGGCAGGATGTGCCGCAGCAAGATGAGCGGCGTGCGCACGCCCAGGGCGCGTGCTGCATCGACGAACAGCAGCTCGCGCAGCACCAGCGTGCTGGCCCGCACCACCCGCGCCACGCGCGGCGTGTAGACGATCACCAGCGCCAGCATCACGTTCCACAGCGAGGCGCCCAGGATGGACACCAGGGCGATGCCCAGCAGGATGTCGGGGAAGGACATCATCGCGTCCACCACGCGCATCAGCGGCGCATCGAGCCGGCGAAAGAAGCCCGCGAACATGCCCAGCAGCGTGCCGAACAGCACGGCACCCGCAGCGGTGAGCCCGCCGATCAGCAGCGAATAGCGCGCGCCATGCACGATGCGCAGCATCACGTCGCGCCCCAGCTCGTCGGTGCCGGCCCAGTGCGCGGCCGAGGGCGCGTTCAGGCGCTCGCTGATCGAGATGGCGTTGGGGTCGGCATCCGACACCCAGGGGAACACGGTGGCCACGGCCACCACCAGCGCCAGCAGGATGGCCGAGGCCAGCACCACCTTGCGCGAGAACAGGCGGCGTGCCAGTGGCAGCCAGTAGTCCGTGAGATTGCGAATCAGGCGTTGCACCATGTCATTGGCCCTCCAGCCGGATGCGTGGATCGACCAGCGTGTACAGGAAGTCGATGGCCAGGTTGATGAACACGTAGATCGCTGCGATCACCAGCAGCGTGCCCTGGATCACCGGGTAGTCGCGGCGCAGCACGGCGCGCACCACCAGGTTGCCCACCCCGGGCAGGTTGAACACGGTTTCGGTCACCACGGTGCCGCCGATCATCAGCGCCAGCGTCAGGCCCAGCACCGTGACGATGGGCACCAGCGCATTGCGCAGCACGTGCTTGACCATCACCGTGCCCTCGGCCAGGCCCTTGGCGCGCGCGGTGCGCACATAGTCCTCGCCCAGGATGTCGAGCATCGAGGCGCGCGTGAAGCGGATGATCAGTGCCGAGTTCAGCAGGCCCAGCACCAGCGCCGGCAACAGCAGGTGGGTCAATCGTTCCGCAAGCGGCGACTCCGGATTCCCATAACCCGAGGCCGGGAACCAGCCGAGCTTGACCGCGAACAGCTGGATCAGGATCAGCCCGAGCCAGAAGCTGGGCACGCTGGCCCCGAGCATGGCCACGCCGCTCAGCGCCTGGTCACCGGGGCTGCCGCGCCAGATGGCTGCGGCCATGCCGCAGGGGATGCCGATGAGTGCGGCGATGCTCACGGCGAACAGCGCCAGGAACAGCGTGGGCTCAGCGCGTTCGAGCAGGGCCTGCGCCACCGGGCGCTGCAGGAAGATCGACTGCCCCAGGTTGCCCTGCAGCAACTCGCCGATCCACAGCACGAACTGCGTGGGCAGGGGCTTGTCGAGCCCGTACTGCACGCGCGCCGCGGCGATGTCCTCGGCCGTGGCCTGCTCGCCCAGCAGCAGCGCCACCGGGTCGCCCGAGGCCAGGCGCGTGAGCGCGAACACCAGCACCGCGACGAGGGCCAGCACCACCAGGGCACCGCCCAGGCGGGTCATCAGAAAACGCATGGCAACGAACCTTGTGCGGTGGGCTTACTTGGCCAGGCCCGTGTTCCAGAAGAACGGCCAGATCGCCGGCGTGTAGCCCTCAAGCTTGGCCGAGCGCGCCGAGAGGCCGTTGAACTTGCCCACCTCGATGAAGGGCACTTCGTCGTACACCACCTGCTGCACGGCGCCCCACAGCGGGCCGCGTTTGGCGATGTTGGTCTCCTGGTTGAAGGCGGTGAGCGTGGCCTTCTTGGCCGGCGAGTCCCACCAGCCCGGTGCGCCTTCACCGAGCTGCGGCGGCGAGAGCATGGGCTCAGGGAACAGGCCCGAGTGCGTGAAGTACACGTCCCACAGCTTGGCGTCGTTGCGCCGCTGCACCAGGGTGGCCCAGTCCACCACCTGCAGCTCGGTCTTGAAGCCGGCCTTCTTGAGCTGCTCGGCCATCACCAGCGCCATGTTGTAGTGGAACTCGTACTGGCGGCTGGCCATGATGCGCACCGGCTGGCCGTTGTAGCCGGCCTTGGCGGCCTGGTCCTTGGCGGCCTGCGGATTGCGCTCGTTGTACAGCTTGCCGCCCGCGTCCGAGTAGTAGGGCGTGCCCTTGGGGAAGAAGTTGGGCTCCACCACGAAGAATCGGTTGTCGCCAAAGCCTGCGGCCAGCAGTTCGCCCGAACCCACGGCGGTCTGCACCGCGCGGCGCAGCGGCTGCGCGGCCAGCACGCCTTCCTTGGTGTTGAAGACGATGTAGGGGAAGCCGAAGTTCTTCGTCACGATGGGCACCACGGCCGGGGCGCCCTTGTCGATGCGGCCGGCCGCTTCCACGGGCAGCAGGTCGGCGTACTGGAACTGGCCCGACAGGGCGCCTTCCACGCGGGTGTTGGCATTGGGCACGGGCACGAAGCGCAGCTCGTCGAGCAGGGCCTCGCGGCGGCCGGCATAGCCGCTCGGCGCCTCCTTGCGGGCGCTGTAGCTGTCGTGGCGCACCAGCACCGTGAACTGGTCGGGACGGCGCTCCTTGAACTTGTAGGGGCCGGTGCCGATGAAGTCCTTGAGTTGCGGCGCAATGCTTTCCTTGGCCATGATGGCGGCCATGCCGCTGGGCAACGCCAGCTGGGCCAGCAGCGGTGCATAGGGCGCCTTGAGCGTGAGCTCCACCGACAGCGGGCCCTTGGCGGTGAGCGAGGCCACCTCCTTGGCCACTGCCTTGCCGCGCGGCGACAGTTCCATCCAGCGCTGCAGCGAGGCCACCACGTCGTCGGCGTTCAGGTCGCGCCCGTTGTGCAGCTTGACTTCCTTGCGCAGGGCGATGGTGTAGGTCAGCCCGTCCTTGGACACGGTAGGCAGGCCTTCGGCCAGCATGGGCGCCACGGCCCAGTTCGCGTCGAAGGTGTACAGCGGCTCGTAGACGTGCTGCATGATGGTGCCGACCAGGTCGGCCGTGCTGACCATGGGGTCCAGCCCCTGGGGCTCGCCGACCATCGCCAGGTTGGCGGCGCCCCCCTTGGCAGGGGCCGCCTGGGCCGGCAGGCTCGAGCCGAGGGCCACGACCATGGCGGCAGTGGCTGCCGCCAGGCCAAGAACACGGCGCCGTGCGGTTTGCACAGGCACTGCGAGCGTCAACCGATCACGGATGGATGAGGATTGCATCGTGGCTCCATAAGTAATAACATTACATTTTTAATCGTAGATGACTCGTTTGTGAAAGTCAAACGGGTTTTTTTCGATGATTTATGTAAATTCATTACACAAGGAGCTTGCATGAGCCATGTAGAACTGCTGGGCCAGTCCCCCATCGCCTCCGACCGCCAGGCGCGGCCCCTGTCGCCCGCCACGCGCGCCGGCGACTTCGTCTTCGTCTCGGGCCAGGTGCCCACGGACGACCAGGGCCAGGTCATCGTCGGCGGCATCGAGGCGCAGACGCGCCAGGTGTTCCAGCGCGTCAAGGATGCCCTGGCGCTGGCCGACTGCACCCTGGCCGACGTGGCCAAGGTCAGCGTCTGGCTGGCCGATGCGCGCGATTTCGGCAGCTTCAACCGCGTCTACATGGAATGCTTCGGCGAGCACCGGCCCGCACGCTCCACCGTCGAGTCGCGCCTCATGATCGACGCCAAGGTCGAGATCGACGTCACCGCCTACAAGCCCCGTGCCTGAGCGCGCCAACACCTCCAAGGGCAAGAGCTTCGACGTGGCCGCGCTGGGTGAGGCCATGGTCGAGTTCAACCAGATCCATCCCGGCCAGCCGCAGTACCTGCGCGGCTTTGGCGGCGATACCAGCAATGCCGCCATTGCGGCGGCGCGGGCCGGCGCGCGCGTCGCCTACCTCACGCGCATCGGGCAGGACAGCTTTGGCCAGGCGCTCACCGCGCTGTGGCGTACCGAGGGGGTGGACACCCGTGCGGTGCAGGGCGATGGCGAACACCCCACGGGCATCTACTTCGTCTCGCACGGGGATGCCGGGCACGAGTTCAGCTACCTGCGCGCGGGTTCGGCCGCGAGCCGCATGTCGCCGCAATGGCTGGCCGGCGAGCCCACCGCCGTGCTGCAGGCCGCGCACATTCTGCACCTGTCGGGCATTTCGCTGGCCATCTCGCCCCAGGCCTGCGACACCGCCTTCGAGGCCATGCGCCTGGCGCGCGAGGCCGGCACGCTGGTGGCCTTCGACTCCAACCTGCGCCTCAAGCTCTGGCCGCTGGCGCGGGCCCAGGCCTGCATCGCGCAGGCCGTGGCGCTGTGCGACATCTTCCTGCCCAGCCTGGAGGACATGCAGGCCCTGACGGGCCTGTCCGACCCGGACGCCATCGTCGACTGGGGCCATGCCCGGGGCGCGGCCACCGTGGTGCTCAAGCTCGGGGCCGAGGGGGCACTGGCCAGCAACGGCCAGCGCAGGGAGCGGATCGCAGGCCTGCGCGTTACCCCTGTGGATGCCACGGGCGCGGGCGATTGCTTCTGCGGCAACCTGCTGGCCCGCCTGGCCCAGAGCGACGACGTGTTTGCTGCGGCGCGCTATGCCAACGCGGCAGCCGCACTGGCCGTGCAGGGCTATGGCGCCGTCGCGCCGCTGCCGTACGCGCGCCAGGTGCAGACAGCGGTGGCGTGAACCGGCGGGGCATGGCCGTCGGCACCTGCCCATGTCATGCCGCGAACAGGTCCGACCGCGCCGCCTTGGTGATGGCGGCCACGCAGGGGTGGCTGATGCGCCGCTCCACAGAGATCGCGAAGAATTCCTCCACCAGCTCGGTGGAACGGCCGATCACCTCCACCCCGAACTGGGCCTGGGTCTCCTCTTCCAGCACGGTGGGCGAGGTGAACACCCCGCGGCCCTCGCGCCCAAAGGCGTTCATCAGCGCGCTGTCGTCGAATTCCCCCACCAGGCGTGGCTGCAGCTGGTGCTTGTTGAACCAGTGGTCGAGCTGCTGGCGCACCGACGACATGGGCCCCTGGATCAGCATCGGCGCACCGTGCAGGCACTTGGGGAACGGGCCTTGCAGCTGGCTGCGCAGGGCCGGCGCGCAAAAGAAGCTCATCGAGCTGGTGCCCAGGCCGTGGTTGAAGGCCTTGACGCCGATCTTCTTGGAGACCGGCTCGTCCGCCAGCACCAGGTCCAGCCGGTTCAGGCTCAACTGCGCCACCAGCTCTGGAAACTTGCCTTCGTGGCAGGTCATGTGCACCTGCTCGGCCAGGCCCATCGCCGGCTCCAGCAGGTGATAGGCAACCGACTTGGCCACCGAATCTGCCACGCCCACCCGGAAGGTGATCGGGCGCGACTGCCCGCGTGCCAGGCGGATGGATTTTTCGAGCTCGTCGCCCAGGGTAAAGATCTGCTCCGCATAGCCCAGGGCCACCCGGCCCTCGGCGGTCAGCTCCAGCCCCCGGCCGCGCTTCCTGAACAGGTCGTGGCCCAGCCACTCCTCCAACTGCTTGATCTGGCCCGACAGCGTCTGCGGAGTGGTGTTGAGCTGCTCGCCGGCGCGCATGATGCCGCCCGCCTTGGCCGTGGTCCAGAAGTAGCGCAGGTGCTTGAAGTTCATGCCATCTCCTTGATACTTCGCAAAAATCGAAGTAAAAATCTCAATAAATCGAATATACGCGAAGTGTCAAGATCCCTACAGTACGTACATGGACAGATCGCGGAACGCCCCTTCGGGCACCGAACCCTGGCCATACAACGTTCACAAGGAGTCAAAGATGCGTATCACTACCCGAGGGCAACTTGCCGTGTCGGCCATGACCGATCTCGCACTGCGCCAGCAGATGCGTCCTGTGGCACTGTCGACCATCAGTGCACGCCAGGGCACCTCGCTGTCCTACCTGGAGCAGCTGTTCAGCGCGCTGCGGCGCGCCGGGCTGGTGGACAGCACGCGCGGCCCCGGCGGCGGCTACACCCTGGCGCGCCGCGCCGAGCAGGTGTCCGTGGCAGAGATCATCCTGGCGGTGGAGAACCTCAAGGGCGATGACACCCAGGGGCTGGGCCAGGGCCAGGCCGCGCAGATGACGGCCATGACGGGTGAGCTGTGGATCACCTTCAACAGCCGCGTGATGGACTACCTGCAGTCCGTGAGCCTGGCGGAACTGGTAGCCCAGGAGATCGAACGCGGCGTGGTGGTGGATGCCGCCGAGCCGCAGCAGCGTGCCCGTGCCGTACCAACGAGCAAGCCCAAGCCGCGCATGGCGGGGGTGGGGGTGCCCAACTCGGTGTTCGCGCTGGGCACCATGCCGCTGATGCAACGGCGCTGAAGCGCGCCAGGGGGGGGCCACCCACTGCGCCCGATTTTTTCAGGGCAGGGGGCGGCTCAGCCTCTCAGGCGGCGTACACCTGCTCCATGGATTTGAAACCCTTCATCTCGATCGGGTTGCCGCTCGGGTCGCGGAAGAACATCGTCCACTGCTCGCCGGGCTCGCCCTCGAAGCGCACCTGGGGCGCGAGCACGAAGGGCGTGCCGGCCGCGCGCAGCCGCTCGGCCACGGCCTTCCAGGCGGGCAATTCGAGGATGGCGCCGAAGTGCGGCATGGGCACCAAGTGCTCGCCCACATGGCCGGTGGCGGCGCTGGCGAACGGCGTGCCCAGGTGCAATGAGATCTGGTGGCCGAAGAAGTCGAAATCGACCCAGGTGTCGGTGCTGCGGCCTTCGCGGCAGCCCAGCACGCCGCCGTAGAAGCGGCGGGCTGCGTCGAGGTCGGTGACGTTGAAGGCAAGGTGGAAAAGACTGTGCATCGGCGCAGGATAGCAGCCGATGCGCACCCCCTTGCGACGTCAGCCTTTGGGGCGGGCCAGCATTTCAGCGGTGTTGGTCTTGCGGTCGGCGTTCACGCGCGCCACATGGGGGCGCTCATTCATGCGGGCCAGGTATTCACGCACCGGCAGGTCGGCCAAGAAGTCGCGGCCGTAGATGATCTTGGTGGCCGAGGACACCAGGGGCAGGTGCACGATGGCCGCGCAGTCCGCCGCCGTGAACGTGTCGCCGCCGATGAATGGGCTGAACTTCGTGAGCTGGGCGAATGCCGCGACGTTCTTGGCCAGTTGGGCGCCGACTTTTTCGCGCGCGGCCTCGCTCACCGTGCCGCCGAAAAAGGCCTGCGGGTACAGATTGCGCGCCACCAGTTCCAGGTGCAGTTCCATGAAGGTGATCAGCTCGCGCACCTTGCCGGCGGCCAACGGGTCGGCCGGGATCAGCGGATGCGCGGGGTAGGCCGACTCGATGTAGTCGGCGATCACGGCCGACTCGCACAGCGTGCCGCCCGGGGTGCGCAGGTAGGGCACCTTGCCCAGCGGGCTGGCACTGCGGTCGGTTTCGCCGATCCAGGCCAGTTCCTCGGTGAAGGGCACGCCCTTTTCGAGCAGCGCGAGCTTGACCTTGTTGTAGTAGTTGCTGGCCGAAAAGCCGCAGAGTGTGAGCATGGGGTGTCTCCTGTATTGCCTTGGGGGCCATTGGTGTGCGCCAGCCGCCATGCTAGGGGCTGGCCGGGGCCGGGCGCGTCGCGCAGATGACGCGCGGCGGCGTGCCAGGGGGCCCTCCCTACAATGAGGGAGCACGCGCTTGCTGCGCAATCCCTTCCATTCTCAGGAGCGGCCGCCCTGGCCCCGCCATCCGCGCCGCCACCGTTCTCCAGGAGCCTTTTGCATGATTTTCTCCCGCACCCTCACCGGCCTCACCCTGTGCGCCCTGCTGGCCGCCCCCGCGCTGGCCCAGGTTTCCGACGTGAAGGTCGAGGGCGCCTGGGCCCGCGCCAGCGTGCCAGGCCAGAAGGGCACCGGTGCTTTCATGAAGCTCACAGCACCGCAGGGCGCGCGCCTGGTCAGCGCTTCATCCCCCGCCGCTGGCGTGACCGAGGTGCATGAGATGAAGCTCAATGGCGACGTGATGCGCATGCGCGCCGTACCGGTGCTCGATCTGCCCGCAGGCAAGGCCGTGGAGCTCAAGCCCGGTGGCTTTCACATCATGCTGCTGGACCTCAAGGCCCCCCTGGCCAAGGACAGCACCGTGCCCCTCACGCTGACGTTCAAGGACGCCAAGGGCGTGGAAAGCAAACTTGAGCTGACCGTGCCCGTGGCGGCCAGCGCGCCGAGTGCACAGCCTGGGGCGGCAGCCCCGGCGCATGGGCACAAACACTGAGCTAGGGGCCTGTGCAGGCCATCGCCAGCCGCCACTCATTGGGGTAAGCTGTCAAGACAGGTTCCAACCCCCTTCTTGCGGAGCAGCCATGAGCGACACATCCAACTTTGGTTTCGGCAAATTCGTCCCCGGTTTCGATTTTCTGCAGAGCCTGGCCAAGGGTGCGTCGACCAGCATTCCGCAACTGCCCAACCTCTCGAACTGGGTGGCACCGACCATCAGCGTCGAAGAACTGGACAAGCGCATCGACGAACTCAAGGCCGTGCAATTCTGGCTGGAGCAGAACTCCCGCGCGCTGGCCGCTACCATCCAGGCGCTGGAGGTGCAGAAGATGACCCTGGCCACCCTCAAAGGCATGAACTTCAGCATGGGGGATGTGGCCAACGCCTTCAAACTGAAGACCGCCGATACGGTGATGAGCGGCGTGCAAAAGGCGGCCGACACGGTGAGTGGTGCGGCTGGGGCCGTCGCCGGTGCGGCTGCCCGCGTCACCGGCCGCGCGAAGGAAGAAGAGCCTGAGCAGGCAGAGGCAGAGGCAGAGGCCGAGCCCGAGGCGCAGGCGCCCGGCAAGGCCAAGAAGGGCAAGTCCGCTGCCTCGGCACCGGACGCCTCCGTGGTGGACCCGCTGCAGTGGTGGGGCGCGCTCACCGGCCAGTTCCAGCAGATCGCCGCCAATGCCATGAAGGATGCGGCCAAGCAGACTGCCCTCGACACCACCAAGAACATGGCCACCGGCCTGGCCAAGGAGGCCATCAAGACGGCCACCGGCATGGCCAGCCAGTTTGCTGCCAAGGGCATGAAAACCATGGCGGGCGGCACTGGCAGCAAGCGCACCAGCCCTGCGGCCAAGAAGGCGGTGGCCGCCAAGCCTGCAGCCAAGGCCAAACCGGCGGCGAAGAATACGGCTGCTGCCAAGCGCGCGCCGCGCAAGCGCGCCGGCTGACCCCGGCCTGTGCGTCCCGCGCGGGTGGGCGCCGCGCAACCGCCTGCGAGAAGACACACACCATGACACTCTTTCCCTCCGGCCATGCGACCCACCCCCAGTGGCGCATGGCTGCGGCCCTGGCGCTGGCGCAGCTGCGCGCGCAGATGGCGCTGCCCCAGTACGCGAGTGCCCCCACGCTGGGCCTGCTCTACATCACCGACCACTATGCGGGCGATGCCCAGGCCCTGCTCGACCACCTGGCCAGCGAGCTGCCCGGCGTGACCGACTGGAGCGGCACCGTGGGCGTGGGCGTGGCCGCCAACAATGCCGAGTATTTCGACGAGCCTGCACTGTCCGTGATGCTGCTCGATGTCTCGCCCGACCAGTACCGCGTGTTCTCGGGCGTGGCCCCGCTGCCGCGCCAACCGTCCAGTGGCTTCGTGGCCCACACGGCGCTGGTGCATGCCGACGGCCACACACCCGAGCTGGCCGAGTTGCTGGCCGAAATGGCTGCGCGCACGGAGACCGGCTACCTGTTTGGCGGCCTGAGCGCCAGCCGCGGGGCGGGCGTGCAGTTCGCGGTCGCCGGTGACGGCAATATTGCCGGGCAGGGCGGTGCCAGCGGTGTCTTCGATGGCGGCCTGTCGGGCGTGGCCTTTGGCACCGAGGTGGTCCTGGTTTCGCGCGTCACCCAGGGCTGCCAGCCCGTGGGGCCGCTGCGCAGCGTGACCGCTGCGCATGAGAACGTGGTGCTGCAGCTCGACGGCGAGCCGGCGCTCGACGTGCTGCTCGACACGCTGGAGGTCTCGCTCGACGGCGATCCGCAGCCTGCGCTGCGCAAGGTGCGCGCCACGCTGGCCGGGCTGGTGGATGCCGGAGAGCAGCCCCGGGGCCAGCAGCGCACGGGCCACTTCGGCACCGATACGCGCGTGCGCCACATCGTGGGCCTGGACGGTGCGCGCCGGGGCGTGGCCCTGGGCGACCGGGTGGAGCCCGGCATGCACCTGGCCTTCTGCCAGCGCAACGTGGCGGCGGCGCGCGCCGACCTGATGCGCATCTGCGCCGAGATCCGCGAAGAGCTGGAACCCGAGGAACTGGAGCCTGCGCCACTGGAGTCGCAGGACCACACGGGCCGCGCCATGGCCCCGGCGCCCGGAACGGCGGCGCAGGGCCCTGGCGCCGGGCACCACGGCCGGCGCATTCGCGGCGCCATCTACGTGAGCTGCTCAGGCCGTGGGGGTCCGCATTTCGGCGGGCCCAGCGCAGAGCTGCAGATCGTGCGCCATGCACTGGGCGACGTGCCGCTGACCGGCTTCTTCGCCGGCGGCGAGATCGCGCACCACCACCTGTACGGCTACACGGGTGTGCTCACGGTCTTCACCTGAGCTGCAGCCAATGCATCAACTGCTTTCGGTGGGCAGCCCGTCGGCATCCCACTCGGGCAGGCCGCCGCGCAACCAGTACACCGTCTTGTAGCCCTTGCTGGCCGCCACCTTGGCCGCCTTGTAGGACTTCCAGCATTCGGCCCCGTTGCAGGCAAAGATCACGGGCTTGCTGCGGTCCACCTTCTCCAGTGCCTGAAAGTCATCCTGCGTGGCGTTGAAGGCCACGTCCTTGAGGCTTTTTTCCACGTAGGCCGCGAAGACGGCGCCGCGGATACGCTTGGCCTTGAACTCCTTCTCGGTGCGTGTATCGACCACCACCGCCCCCTGCGCCTGCAGCTTTTGCGCCTCGCGTGCGGTGATGCGGTTCACGCCGGGCAGGCTGTTGGGGGTGAAGAGTCCGAGCTCTGCCACGCGGCGGTACTCCTGCGCTTCAGGGCGCAGGGCCACCGGGCTCAGCCCTGTGGTCCCGGAGCCCGAGGCGAACCACTGGGCCAGGCGTGCCTTGACGTCGGCAGGCAGATCCTTCTTCACGGCGATCGAGAAGCCGCCCGGTACCGGCTGCGAGGTCGCCAGCACCCGTGCGTCGCCCTTGTGGGTGGCCGACCATTCGGCCCAGTCGTCCGCCCGCACCACGGTGGCATCCGTGCTGCCGAGCACCAGCGCGCTCAAGCCCGCCTGCGGGTGCTTTTCGTGCAGTACCGACTTGAGATCCTGGAACGACAGGCCTGCTTCGTTGAGCATGCCGCGTGCCATGTAGGTGTAGATCGAATCCTGCTGGGGCAGGTACAGGCGCAGGCCTTTCATCGCCGCCACGTTCGCCACCTGGGCAGAGCCCACGAGCAGGTACAGGTCCGATTTCTGCGTGGCGCCCACCAGCTCGTACCCGCGCTGCAGCGCCGAGGCCGCCACCTGGGCCGGGCCGATGAACACATCGTAGCCCGCGCTGCGCGTGGCGCGCATGACATCGGCCAGGTCTTCGCTGGTGACCACGGTGGCAGCTTGACCGGCGGCCTTGGACAGGCCTGACTCGAACGCGCTGCGCAGAATGCTGTGCGCGGCCTTCTTGGCCGTGGGCTCCACGGCCACGATGGCCGTGAGCTGGGCATGGGCGAAGGGACTGAGCAACAGCAGCAACAGGGACAGCAAGGCAGGGCGTGTTTCGCGATACATGGTGTCTCCTTCGGAGTCTGTCAGCCGATGTCAAATATGCACCAGGGCGCTACCGGGCACACGTCCTTGAGGATGTTGTTGCCATTTTTTACACCTGCTCTCACAAACCCCCAGGGCAAATCGGGGCGGTCATACCAGAATGGGATATGCCCCGCATGCTGGCGGCCGTCTGCGGCCGGTGCCGACTGCGGAAACATCTGCCTTACCCACCTCCGGAGGACCGTTCCATGAAAAATCCCGTGACCCTGCCGCGCCGGCACCTGCTCACTGGCAGCGCTGCCGCACTCAGCGCCCTGGGGCTGGCTGCATGGACCCGCGGCGCGCATGCCCAGGCTGCGCCTGCGGCGGCGGCCAAGCCGCTGCCCCCCTACGTTGGGTGGAAGAACCCTGGCAGCCTGATCGTGCACAGCAGCAGCACCCTGGAAACGCGCCGGGGCGCTTTCGGCACGGGGGTGGTCACGCCGTCGAGCCAACTGTACATCCGCAACAACCTGCCTGCGCCTGATGCCGCCATCGTGGCCGAGCGCGATGCATGGACTGTGTCCATCGAGGGGGTGAAGGCGCCACGCGCACTGACCGTGGCTGAGCTCAGAACCCTGGGCATCGAGACCGTGACCACAGTGCTGCAATGCTCGGGCAACGGGCGCGGCTTCTTCCCCAGCAAGCCCAGCGGCACGCCGTGGACGGTGGGCGCGGCAGGCTGCGTGGTCTGGAGCGGGGTGCCGCTGCGCAACGTGGTGGCCGCCCTGGGTGGGCTGGCGGGCGGTGCTGCCTACCTCACGGGCACGGGCGGCGAGAAATTGCCCGAGGGCGTGGACCCGCTCTCGGTGGTGGTCGAGCGCTCGGTGCCCATCCAGGCGCTGGAGAATGCCATCCTGGCCTGGGAGATGAACGGCGAGCCCATGCCGCTGGCCCATGGGGGGCCGCTGCGCCTGGTCGTGCCGGGCTACCAGGGGGTGAACAACATCAAGTACGTCAAGCGCGTGGCCTTCGGTGCCGAGCAGTCGCAGGCACGCATCATGTCGCACGGCTACCGCATGTCGCCACCCGGCACCAAGGCGGGCCCCGAGCAGCCCTCGGTGTGGGAGATGACGACCAAGTCCTGGATCAACGGCCCCCTGCCCGAACAGGGCACGCTCAAGGCCGGCATGGTGCAGGTGCATGGCGTGGCGTTTGGCGGCACGCGCGGCGTGAAGGGCGTGGAGGTGTCGGTGGACGGGGGCAAGACCTGGCAGGTGGCCCAGCTCATCGGGCCTGACCTGGGCCGCTTTGCGTGGCGCCAGTTCGTGCTGCCCGCACGCCTGGCCGCAGGGTCACATGAACTGCTCAGCCGCGCCACCGACACGGCAGGCAACGTGCAGCCCGAGCAGCGCGAGGAAAACCTGGGCGGCTACAACAACACGAGCTGGCGCGACCACGGTGTGACCGTGGTGGTCGCTTGAAGCGGTGCGCATCTTGCGCACCGCAGCCGCGGCCTGGCTGCTGGCGCTGATCGGCAGCGGCGCCTGGGCCGCAGATGCCGGCGAACTGGCGCGGGGCAAGGAGCTGTTCGGCAAGATCCAGCCCTCCTGTGCCGTGTGCCACACGCTGCAGGCGGCCGGGGCCGAGGGGCAGGTGGGTCCCATCCTGGACGAGCTCAAGCCCAATGCCGAGCGCGTGCTGCGCGCACTGCGTGCGGGCATTGGCGTCATGCCCTCCTATGCCGACAAGCTCAGCGAAAAGGACATGCGGGCCTTGGCGCACTTCGTGGCGCAGGCCAGCGGCGCTGCTCCCTGAGCGTCAGGCCTTGTGGGCCGCTGCCGTGGGCAGCCGGCTGGGTGCCGCGCTGTGGGGCATGCCCGTGAAGGCAAAGTCCAGCTCGGGCGCCAGGCCGCTCACGATGCGCGCCAGCGACTTGCCCGAGCCGCAGGCATGCGTCCAGCCCAGGGTGCCGTGGCCGGTGTTGAGGAACAGGTTGCCGAGTTTCGTCTTGCCGATCAGCGGCACGTTGCTCGGCGTGGCGGGGCGCAGGCCGGTCCAGAACTGGGCCCGGCTGGCATCGCCCGCGCCGGGAAACAACTGCTCCACGCGGCGCACGATGGCGTCGCAGCGCACCTGGTTGAGGTCGCGGTTGTAGCCGTTGAGTTCGGCCGTGCCGGCAATGCGCAGGCGGTCGCCGCCGCGCTCGCTGGTGTAGCGCGAGAACACGAGCTTGTACTCATCGTCGGTGAGACTCACCTGGTGCGCCATCGATGCATCCTTGACCGGCATGGTCACCGAGTAGCCCTTGGCCGGGTAGATCGGCAGGCGGATGCCCAGGGGCTGTGCCAGCAGCGGGCTGAACGAGCCCATGGCGAGCACGAAGGCATCGCCGTGCACGCGCTCGAAGCGGCCTTCGGCGGTGGTCAACTCCACATGGTCGATGCGTCCGCCCGCCTCGCGCAGCGCGGTGATGTGGTGGCCCAGGCGGAACTGCACGCCCGCAGCCTCGCACAGGCGCGCCAGCTCGCGGGTGAAGGTGTTGGCGTCACCGGATTCGTCCTCGGCGGTGTAGGTGGCACCGGCCAGTTGCGGGCGGATGTGGGCCAGGGCCGGCTCGATGCGCACGGCCTCGTCGGCGCTGATGACCTGGCGCTCGCAGCCGAGCTGGCGCATCTGCTCGGCCGGGGCCAGGGCGCCGTCGAACTCCTTCTGATCGGTATAGAAATGCAGGATGCCCTGCGTGCGCTGGTCGTAGGCAATGCCGGTGGCGGCGCGCAGCTGCTGCAAGGTGTCGCGGCTGTAGGTGCCGAGGCGCACGATCTGCTCGATGTTGTGGCGCGTGCGCGCCGGCGTGCAGTTGCGCAGGAAGGACAGGCCCCAGAGCCACTGGCGCATGTCGGCACGGATGCGGAACAGCAGGGGGGCATCTTCCTTGCCCAGCCATTGCAGCACCTTGAGCGGCGCGCTCGGGTTGGCCCAGGGCTCGGCATGGCTCACCGATATCTGGCCGCCGTTGGCAAAGCTGGTTTCCGCGCCGGGCGCGCCCTGGCGGTCGATGACGGTCACCTCGTGGCCAAGTTGCTGCAGGAAATAGGCCGAAGTCACGCCGAGCAGGCCGGCGCCAAGAACGATCACACGCATTTTGAAAGCCTCTGGAAGGGCAATCGCCGGGCCTGTCGGTGTCGCTGCGGGTGTAGGTCTCAACAACGCGCAGCGGGCACGTCATGGCCCGGCTGCCGCTCCCCCTGTCCTTGGTACCTGAGAGATTCACCGCCGCCCCTCATGGGCTGCGGCTTGCTCCTTCGGTGCGCTACATGGCGTAGCGGCTCTCCAGACGGCCTTGATGAATGGTGCAGTACGGAACCTGAGCGTGCATGGGAGTTTGCGCCTTCGGTGAAGCGGGCGGTGCCGCTTGCTCTCCTGCGGGGGCCATTCTAGGGCGAGGCCAGCGCACAAAAGCGAACGCCGCAGCTAATGTGCGGCGTTCGTTGCTGATACAAGACCGGGCAGTGGCCCGGTCAGGTGTCAGTTGCGGCGCGGATTGTCAGGGTTGCTGTCGCGGCGGTTCGACACGCCATCGCCATCGCGGTCCCGGTCGTTGCGGTTGGCAACGCCGTCACCATCACGGTCCCAGCCGCCACGGCGCATTTCCCAGCGGCCATCGCGTTCCTGCCAGGTGGGCTGGCGGTAGGCGTAGCCCGGGCGTGCCTTGACCCAGTGGCCGGCGACCCAGACGTGGCGGCCGCCACGCCAGTCCCAATGGCCTTCTTCCCAGACCTGGCCACGGCGTGGGCGTGGCACCGCTTCACGGCGGGGTGGTGGAGGGGCGGGGATCACCTGGTACCCCTGGGGGCCCGACTGGATCACCACGGTACCTTGGTGCACCGGCTGGGCCGTGGCTACGGACGAGAGGCTTGCCAGGGCCAGGGTGGTTGCAATAAGGGCTGCGTAAGTGGTTTTGTAAGCCATGGATGACTCCTTTTTCAATGTTGTTGTGTCGCCTTTGTATGGTGGGCAGGCAGCAGTGCCACGTCTGTAGGCGCTGCGCCTTGGTGCCTGTAGGCGAGCGGGGCCGGCGCCACCAGGGTAGCCGGCAGGTCCCCGTCAGTTGCGGTAGGGGTTGTCCGGGCGGCGGTCGTGGCGGTTGGGCACGCCATCGCCATCGCGGTCCCAGCCGCCGGGGCGCATGTGGTGGCGGCCGTCGCGCTCTTCCCAGCGCGGTTCACGGTAGCTGTAGCCGGGGCGGGCCTTGACCCAGTAGCCCTGGATCCACACGTGGCGACCGCTGCGCCATTCCCAATGGCCGGGCACCCAGGCCATGCCACGGCGTGCATGGGGTGGCGCTTCGTAGCGGGGTGGGGGGGCGCGTGGTATTGCACCGGGGTGACCTGCAGCGGCGCCAGGGCGGGGCGCTGCACGGGGTGTTGGTAGTAAGGGGTGCCGGTCTGGATGACGACGGTGGCGCTGGGGGATGCCAGCGCCGGGGCAATGGCACCCAGCGACAGCAAGGCCAGGGAAGCGACGGCGAGGGCGATGCGGGCCATGAAGGTCTCCTTGGAAATGATTCCTTGCGGAACCGGAGCCTTGATCGTGGGCGCTTTGCGTCAAGCCGGTGTAGTGCTCATGCGAAGAGTTGTAAGTGTGTGTTGCTGCAGCGCGGCTTGCGCACCCAAAGCGTGATTTATGTCACGTCAGCGGACCAGCAGGGCCAGCGCCGGCGGCAGCACCAGCCAGAAGCCTGACACCGGCATCAGCACCACGCCTGCCAGTACCAGCGCCAGCAGGCACCAGCCCATGGGCCGCAGCGCGACGGCCGGCTGGCTGCGCTCCAGGGCCGTCACTTCCCACGCCAGCAAGGCCAGCACAGCGCCGAACAGCAGGAACCAGACGGCGGCACCCAGGTGCATGTCGTCTGCCACGGCGTTGAACACGCCTCGCTGCCACAGGATCTGCCACTGCGGGACAAACAGGACGGCCGCCGCCAGCGTGTGCAGCACGGCCACGGCCAGCAGCCAGCGGCCCTTCCAGGGGCGGGCAGCAAGGGTGGAAAGGGACCAGGGAAGGCTGTGCATGGAATGCTCCTTGTCATACGGGGGACGGAGGGTGGTCAGCCGATCCAGCGGTCGGCCTGCGTGCGTACCTGCGCCCGGATTTCGGTCAGCAGGTGCATGAGCCCGAGCCAAGCGCGCTCGAAAGCCGGCAGTTCTGGCGGTATGCCGGCCAGGTGCCTGGCCAGGACTTTTTGCTGCGCTGCCACGGGGGCGGGCGGCCGGCTCTTGCCTGCGAAGTCGAAGACCGGCTCTGTGAAGGGCTCGGTCTGCCAGGCCTGCATGATCGAGAGGGCGGGCATCAGCTCGTCGGTGAAGGTGGTGACATCCATCGCCGCATCCACCAGCCCCAGCGCTATGTAGGCTTGCAGCACGCCTTGGGCGTGGGCCGGCGACGCGGGTTGCAGCAGCGCGCGCCAGGCCTGCAGCACACCGGTGCGAAAGGCCGGCGACAGCTCGCGCGTGCAGCCGAAATCGAGCACGCCGAGTTGCCCATCGGGCAGGAACAGAAAGTTACCCGGGTGCAGGTCCGCATGCATGTGCCCAAGGCCAAAGGTGCAGTGCATGAACCAGTCCCAGAGCAGTTGGCCGGCCTGGTTGCGTGCGGCCTGCGTGGGCTCGCTGCGCAGCCATTCACCCAGGTGCACGCCTGGCAGGTACTGCTGGGTGAGCACCTGCGCGCGTGTGTGCGAGGCGATGGGCTGCGGCACCACGATGCCCGGCAGCGCCGCATGTTCGGCAAACCACTGCAGCTGCCGGGCCTCGTGCAGGTAGTCCACCTCGTGCAGCAGCGTGCGCTCGATCTCCTGCATCACCCGTTCAACCACTACATCGCCGGGCAGCGGCAGGTCGCTGTGCGCCAGGGCACGCAGGGTGGTGCGCAGCAGGCGCATGTCCGAGGCAATGGTCGAGGCAATGCCCGGGTACTGCACCTTGACCGCCACGGCGCCATGCCCGGCCAGCTCGGCGCGGTGCACCTGGCCCAGGCTGGCGGCGGCAAAGGCCTGGGGCTCGAAGCGGGTGAACAGGGCCTCGGGCTCCTGCCCGAAGGCCTGGCGGAACACCCGGCCCACCAGCGCGCGGTTGAGCGGCGTGGCCTGGTGGCAGGCGCGCGCCAGTTCGCGCCGCACGCCCTCGGGCAAAAAACTGGTGTCCATGCTCAGGATCTGCGAGACCTTGAGCGCTGTGCCGCGCAACTGCCCCATGGCCTGGAACAGGATGCGGCCCATGGCCGCCTCGTGGCGGGCCTGGGCATCGGCCTGTGCCACTTTGTCGGCGTGGGCGGGCCGCATGCGCAGGCCCAGTTGTGCCAGGCCCAGGCGCGCGGCCGTGATGCCGGTGATGGTGCCGCGCGCGAGCGTGCCGGTGCGGGGTGGCTTGGCGCCTGTCATGCGCGGGGCGGGTTTTGAGGGCTGGCAGCAGCCGGTGCGCCAGCATCCACCCGCGCCAGCAGGGTCCGCACGATGCGCCGGTGGAACGGCGCGATCACGGCCATGTAGGTGTGGCCCAGCGCGTTGTGGATGTGCACCACGGAGGAAAGAGCCAGCACGGCCTGCCCGTCCTGCATGCGCTTGTGCAGCGACACCTGCACGTTCAGGTGGCGGTCGTCCACGCCCATCACCACCTCGCGCTCGCCCAGGTGGCGGATCTCGAAGAAACCCACCAGATCGCCCACGCGGTAGCCCGCCTCAGTCTGGCGGGTGCCGTCATGCAGTTGCCCCACAGCCTTGAGGCCGACCATGCGCACCAGGCGGTTGCGCAGGGCCATGAGCGCGCGTGTCCAGCCCGGCGTTTGTTTCACCATGTCGAGCCAGGTCTGCAGCGCGCTGCTGTCGGGTGTGGGGTCGGCCGCTTCGAAGCAGTCGGCGAACTGTGCGCCGGGCAGTCGCGATGCGATCACGCTGCCCTGGGGCAGTGCGGTGGCGCGGACGGTGCGGGCGGGGCTCATGGCGCGGCCTTGCGGGCACGGGGTTTGCGAGCGGGCTTGGGCGCATCGGCCACGGGGGGCTGGGCCGACGGGCGCGCGCGCGGTGTGCGCGGCGGCGTATCCATCGCGGGCACCATCGTGTCCCCCAACGCGCTTTTGGCCATGCGCAGCACGCCCACCAGGCCGCTGCCGTGCTGCATGAAGCGCGCCATCTGGCTGCGCAGCATGAAGCCGCCCAGCTGCAGCACGCGGTTCACCAGGCCCGCGCGCAGCGCCAGCACCAGCACGCCCAGCGACAGGTCCACCAGTTGCGTGGTGTCCGCGAACTCGTCCGATTCGTCGGCCAGCCAGTAGGCCACCACGCCCGCCAGGTAGTCGCCGTACAGGCCGCTGGCCACCCCCTTGAAATCGCAGGGCTCGATCTCGCCCTGGGATTCGGCCGTTTCGATGAAGCCCGTCACCGCCTCGCGCAGCGCCTGGCGTGCCGCCAGCGGCTCGGCCAGCATGGACAGCGGCGAGCGCCTGGCCAGGATGCGCACCCCGGCCACGAACTCGCGGTCGGGCAGCAGGCGCTCGAGCACGGCGTCGGTCAGGCGCTGCAGCTTTTCCTGCAGGCCGTAGTCCGCCAGGCCCGGTGTGGCCAGCGTATCGGCCAGGGCGCTGCGCACCGCTTCGTCCAGATAGCCCAGCACGATGCGGTCCTTGGTCGGGAAATACTTGTAGATCGTCGCATCGCCAATGCCGGCCGCGCGCGCGATGTCCTTCATCGTCGTGCCGTCGAAGCCCTGGCGCGTCATCAGATCGACCGCGCTGGCCACGATCTGGCGGCGCGTAGCGTCCTGCTGTTGGCGAGTGGTTTTCATTTTCTTTAAATCCCATGAATTCGGTATTTAAAGAATAGTTAATTCTGTTTAAACCGTCAAGCGGGTTCGGAGCGCGCAGGCAACATGAAGCCCATCTGCCGGCATGTCCAGGCAGGTTGGCGAGGTGTTTTGCTGTCGGAAAGCAGCGGTGCTGCTCAGCGCCGCATGCCTGTGAACGCCTCGAACTCCCAGCTTCGCAGGGCCAGCAGCAAGGTATAGCCCTCCAGCTCGCGGGCCGGCAGCTTCTGGTCGGCCAGGTGCTGCTGCGCAAAGTCCTGGGCCACGCGCTGCATGCGCTCCATGAAGGCCGGGGCCAGGCTGCGGCTGATGGTGCCGTGTACCAACAGCACGCCCTCGCCCGCGCCATCGAAGCCGCCGGCAAAGTAGTCGAGCAGCGCATGCTCGCGAAAGTAGTTCATCACCGGGCCATGGGGCCGCCAGCGGAAGGTTTTGGCCAGCTTGAGCCGGTAGCGGTTGAGCGGCCGCAGCTCGATGATGCCGATGCGGTCGAGCTGGGCCAGGTACTTGATGCCTTCGGCCTCCGAGAGGCGGTAGGTCGTTGTCACCTGCTCCAGCGTCCACTGGCTGAGCACGCAGATGGCCATCAAGAGCAGCCGCTTGTCGGCTACCACGGCTTTTTCCTGCTCTTGCGTCAGCTCCTTGAGCAGGGGCTGGCTGTCGGCCACGCGGCGCGCCAGGTCGGCAAAGTCGAGCGCCAGCGCGCGGCAGATGGCGTCGATGCGCGACAGCGGCATGTCCCCCTTGGCCAGCATGCGCTTGACGCTGGACTCTGCCATGCCCAGCTGCTGCGCCAGGTCGGCGTAGGTCATCTGCGCGGTCTTGAGTTCCTTCTTGAGGGCGGTGACGAGGTCGGCGGTGGTGCTCATGGGTATCGATTATCGGTACCTGCGGTGTTTCCGGTAGCCCTTTGCACTGATTTCGGTACTCGTTCGGCCTGGAGCCTGCCCACACTGCGCTGCATCAACCACTCCCGAGACGCCGCACCATGCCACTGCCCTCCGCTCCTTCCACCACGGGCCTGTCCCGTCCAGAGGCCTGCCTTCTGGTTGGCGCCTGTGCCTTGCTGGGTCTGGCCCTGTTCGGGCCGGCGATGCTGGACAGTGCCCACCAGCACGGGTTTGCCGACCAGCGCACGCTGCTGGGCATTCCTTGTGCGCTCGACGTGCTGAGCAACCTTCCGTTTGCCATCGCGGGCATTCTGGGCCTGGCCTGGCTGGTGCGCTTGCCGCATGCCGCGATGGACGGGGTATCCCGCGCCCTCGTTGCCCTGTTCCTGGCCGGGCTGGTGTGCACTTCGGTGGGTTCGTCCTTCTACCACTGGCGTCCCAGCGACTTCGGCCTGTTCTGGGACCGGCTGGGCATGGTGCTGCCGTTCGCAGGCCTGCTGGGGCTGGCGGCCGCGGGCCGCGTCAGCGGGCGCGCCGGCATCGCCACGGCGGGGGCCGTGCTGCTGGGCGGCACCTCTGCCGTGCTGTGGTGGGCGCTGTCCGGCAACGTGCTGCCCTGGGCGGTGGTGCAGCTGGGGGGCATGCTGGTGGTGCTGGCGCTGGCCGTGCTGCCCCGTCGCGCGGGTTCCCTGGCGGTGCACCTGGGCGCAGTGATCGCCTTCTACGGCGTGGCCAAGCTGTTCGAGGCCGCCGACCATGCGATCCTGGAGGCCACGGGGCAGTGGGTGTCGGGCCACAGCCTCAAGCACCTGATCGCGGCCGGCGCTGCCTTGCCCGTGCTGTCTGCGCTGGCAGCGTTGCTGCAACGCACGAATGCCCGTCGCACTGTCGTCGCAACCGGGCAGAATGGCGGCCAGCACCGGACGCAAAGCCGGTCGACCACGGCGCGCAATGCACGCCGCCAGGGCGCCTGAGAGATGTCGTTCTTACACACCAAGATGCCAACGAGGAGAGACGCATGAGCACCGAGACCCCTTCTGCGGGCGCGAGCCCCCTGCACGGCAGCCCCGGCGTTCAGGGTAGCCACGGCGGCCATGAGGACCCCAACCAGTTCGCCCTGCTGCGCCAGCGCCGGTTTGCGCCCTTTTTCTGGACGCAGTTCTCGGGCGCGGCCAACGACAACCTGTTCAAGTTCGCCTTCACGGTGATGGTGACCTACCAGCTGAGCGTGGACTGGCTGCCGCCGGCCATGGCGGGGCTGGTGATCGGGGCGCTGTTCATCCTGCCATTCTTGCTGTTCTCGGCCACCTCGGGCCAGCTCACGGACAAGTACGACAAGACGCGCATGATCCGCTTCGTGAAGAACCTGGAGATCGCCATCATGCTGGTGGCGGCCGTGGGCTTCGTGATGGGCAACGTGCCCATCCTGCTCCTGTGCACCTTCCTCATGGGGATGCACTCCACGCTGTTCGGCCCGGTGAAGTTCGCCTACCTGCCCCAGGTGCTGACCGAGCGCGAGCTCACCGGCGGCAACGGCATGGTGGAGATGGGCACCTTCGTCGCCATCCTGCTGGGCAACGTGGCCGGCGGCCTGCTGGTGGCGCTGCCGGGCATCGGCCACACCACGGTGGCCATCGCCTGCGTGGCGCTGGCACTGGTCGGACGGGTGGTGGCGCAGGCCATTCCCTCGGCCCCGGCCACCGATCCGGGCCTGGTCATCAACTGGAACCCCGTCACCGAAACCTGGCGCAACCTCAAGCTCGCGCATGGCAACATGGTGGTCTTCCGCTCGCTGCTGGGCATCAGCTGGATGTGGTTTTTCGGCGCGGTGTTCCTGTCGCAGTTCCCGAGCCTGGCCAAGGAGGTGCTGCACGGCAACGAACAGGTGGCCTCGCTGCTGCTGGTGGTGTTCTCGGTGGGCATCGGCATCGGCTCGCTGCTGTGCGAGGTGCTCTCGCGCCGCCATGTGGAGATCGGCCTGGTGCCCCTGGGCGCCATCGGCATGAGCGTGTTCTCCATCGATTTGTACTTTGCCGCGCGCAGCCTGCCGCCGTCGGAGATCATGGGTCTCGGGGCCTTCCTCGCGCAAAGCCAGCACTGGCGCGTGATGCTCGACCTGGCGCTGCTGAGCCTGTTCGCCGGCCTGTACAGCGTGCCCATGTACGCACTGATCCAGATGCGCAGCCAGCCCACGCACCGCGCGCGCATCATCGCCGCCAACAACATCCTGAATGCGCTGTTCATGATCGCCAGCTCGCTGATCGCCGGCGCGCTTCTGGGTGCCGGTTTCACCGTGCCGCAGATCTTTCTGTTCACCGGCCTGGCGAATGCGGTGGTGGCGTTCTACATCTTCATGCTGGTGCCCGAGTACCTGCTGCGCTTCGTGGCCTGGGTGTCCTCGCGCTTCGTCTACCGCTTCAAGGTGCAGGGCGATGAGAACCTGCCCACCACGGGCGCTGCCATCCTGGCCTGCAACCACGTGAGCTTCATCGACGCGGTGCTGCTCATGGCCGCCAGCCCCCGGCCCATCTACTTCGTGATGGACCACCGCATCTTCCGCGTGCCGGTGCTCGGCTGGCTGTTCCGCCTGGCCAAGGCCATCCCGATCGCGCCCTACAAGGAAGACCCCGCCATCTACGACGCGGCCTTCGAGCGCGCGGCCCAGGTGCTGCGCGAAGGCGACCTGCTGGCCATCTTCCCCGAAGGCGGCATCACCAAGGACGGGCAACTCCAGGAGTTCAAGGGCGGCATCATGAAGATCATCGAGCGGGCGCGCGAAGAAGGCATCAACGCCCCCGTGATCCCCATGGCGCTGACCAACCTGTGGGGCTCGTACTTCAGCCGCATCGAGCAGGGCGGGGCCATGGTGCGCCCCTTCCGCCGCGGCTTCTACAGCCGCGTGGGCCTGAACGTGGGGCACGCCGTGGCGTCGTCGGACGTGCAGCCCGCGTTGCTGCGCTCGCGTGTGGCCGATCTGCTGGGCACCTGAGTGCTGGGCGCCGACCCCCTGCAAGCGCCAGAGCGCGTGGCGCTGGCGCGCCGGATCGTGGCCTTTCTGCGCGGGATTGGCCTGGAGGTGACCGAGGCAGAGGTGCCAGCTGACAGCTTCCTGCCGGGCCTGCGCATCGTGCAGGGTGGCCTGCAGGTGGACCTGGACCAGCTGCGCTGGCCGGGTGACCTGCTGCACGAAGCCGGGCACCTGGCCGTGGTGCCGGCAGCCTTGCGTGCCCACATGGACGACGCGCTCGCCGAACTGCCCCCGGTGCCGCATGGCGGCGAGATCGAGGCCACGGCATGGGCCTGGGCGGCCCTGCGGCACCTTCAGTTGCCGTCCGAGGTGCTGTTCCATGACGGTGGCTACCATGGCCGGTCCCAGGGCCTGCGCACCACCTTCGAGCTGGGCGTCTACTTGGGCGCCGCTGGGCTGGTGTCGGCGGGCCTGGCGGCCACGCCCGCGCAGGCATCGGCAGGGGCCGCTCTCTATCCGCACCTCATGGCCTGGCTGCGCTCCTGAACCCGGGCCTTGCCGATTCGGTCAGGGGGCTCATACCCATTGGTGCCCGAGTGCCTGCTGCGCTTCGTGGCTGGCTGTTCAGCCTGGACCAGGCCATCCCGATCACGCCCTGCAAGGCAGACCCCGCCACCTGCAAAGCAGCTTTCGAGCACGCTGCCCAGGTGCTGCGTGGCCGCGTTCACTCCGCGCGGATGTTCGCGCGCTGGGCAATCGCCCGCATGCGCGGTAGTTCGTCCTCGATCTGCGCGAGCACGGTGTTGCCGGGGGCGTAGGCCTGCTCCAGGCCACTGGCGATGAGCTTGCCGCGTATCTCGGCATCCGCCATGGTTTCGGACAGCGCCTTTTCCAACCTGGCCTTTGCTTGGGCGGGCAGGCCGCGGGGCGCGACAACGGCCAGCCACGAGTCGGCAGCAAAACCTGCAAAGCCGCTTTCCGCCACCGTCGGTACATCGGGCAACCGCGTGGCGCGCGCGGCGCCCGTGACGACGATGGCCTTGATCTTGCCCGACTTGAGCTGCGGCAGCGCCGCGGCCACCGTGTCGATGGTGAACGGGATCTGCCCGCCCATCAGGTCGCTCATGGCCGGCGCGCTTCCCCGGTAGGGCACGTGCAGCAGCTTGATGCCTGTGGCAGACCACATCAGCTCGGCGGCGAAATGGCCGGTGGTGCCGCTGCCGAACGAGCCGTAGGAGAACTTGTCGGGAGCCTGGTGCGCTGCCGTGATCAGCTGCTTGAGGTTGTCCACAGGCACATCGCGATGGGCCAGCAGGATCAGCGGCACGCGCGCCACCATGCCGACCGGCTCGAAGCTCTTGAGTGGATCGTAAGGCAGCTTGTTGTTGAGCGCGGGGTTGACGGTGAAGGTGGAGCCGGAGCTGATCAGCAGCGTGTAGCCATCGGCAGGAGCATTGGCCACGAAGGATGCGCCCACGATGGTGCCTGCCCCGGCCTTGTTCTCGACCACGATCGGCTGGCCCAGGCGCTCGCCCAGCTTCTTGCTGATCAGGCGGCCCACGATATCGACGGCCCCGCCAGGCGGGAAGGGCACAACCAGCTGGACCGGTTTGACGGGGTAGCCATCGGCATGTGCCTTGGCCCCTCCACCCAGCCCTGTCACTGCAATGGCTACCACGAACACGGCGACGCTTGTGCGTCGGTTCAGATGCAAGCACTTCATTTGGCGATCCTTCGGGTGAGGGCTGGTCGGCCGGCCGTTGTTGGCTGCGAACAGGCGGCAGGGCGCACCAGCCTTCGTCTCGCACCGGCCATGCCTGTCGCAGCTACAGATGTTTGCGCAGCCGCCATGGCCGTGGATGCACGGGATCATGGCGGCGACCCGTGGGCATGCCCGGGTCGATGGTGGGAGTCAGAGGGGTTCAGATGAGCGACAGGCCCGCCAGTCGGCCCAGGCGCTGCTGCTCCGTTTCATCGCGCGGTGCATCAGCCGTTGCGAAAAAGAAAGCTGTAGGCGTTCAACGCCGGCACCCCTCCCAGGTGCGCGTACAGGACACGGGAGCCTTCGGGGAATTCGCCCTTGCGCACCATGTCGATCATGCCGTGCATGGACTTGCCTTCGTACACCGGGTCGGTGAGCATGCCTTCCTGGCGCGCGCACAGGCGGATGGCTTCGAGCGTGCCCTCGCTGGGCAGGCCGTACTCAGGGCCGCCGTAGCGCGTGTCCAGCACCACGTCCTCTGCGGTGATCTCCTGGCCCAACTCGACGAGCTTGGCGGTGTTCTGTGCGATGCGCAGCACCTGGGCATGCGTCTTCTCGGGCTTGGCCGAGGCGTCGATGCCGATCACCTTGCGCGCCCGGCCATCGGCCGCGAAGCCCACCACCATGCCGGCCTGTGTGCTGCCCGTGACCGAGCACACGACGATGTAGTCGAACGCAAAGCCCAGTTCCTTCTCCTGTTGGCGCACTTCCTCGGCAAAGCCCACGAAGCCCAGGCCGCCGTACGGGTGCTCGGAGCAGCCGGCGGGGATGGGGAAGGGCTTGCCGCCGGCCTTCTTCACGTCGTCCATGGCCTGCTCCCAGCTGGGGCGGATGCCGATGTCGAAGCCTGCGGCGTCCAGGCGCACGTCGGCACCCATGATGCGCGACATCTCGATGTTGCCCACGCGGTCGTACACCGCGTCGGAGTAGTTGACCCAGTTCTCCTGCACCAGCACGCACTTCATGCCCAGGTGGGCCGCCACGGCCGCCACCTGGCGCGTCTGGTTGGACTGGATGCCGCCGATGGAGACCAGCGTGTCGTAGCCGCCGGCAATCGCCTCGGGGATGAGGTATTCGAGCTTGCGCGTCTTGTTGCCGCCAAAGGCCAGGCCGCTGTTGCAGTCCTCGCGCTTGGCATACAGGTGCACCTTGCCACCCAGGTGGGCCGACAGGCGCGGCAGCGGCGTGATGGGCGAGGGCCCGAAGGTCAGCGGGTGGCGGGCGAATTTCTGCAGGTTCATGGCGGCTCTCGTGTGCGATGGAAGGGGTGAGGAATCACTCGCAGGGGCGCTTCGGTGGCGCCTTGCCTGCAGTGCCTCCATCGTAGGAAAAGCTGCGTTTAACGTGGTTGTGAAAATGGAGTGGATTTCAGAGTTTTGGTATGTGAAAATGAAAATTGATTTTCATTGATTCCACAAAACCAACCATGTGCGCAACAAAAGTTCGTGACAAGAGCGTGCCGGCCAGCGCTGGAATGACGGACGAGCTCGACCGCACCGACAAGGCCATCCTGCGCCTGCTGCAGCGCGATGCCTCCCTGTCCAATGTGGCCCTGGCCGAGAAGGTGCACCTGAGCCCGCCCGCCTGCCTGCGCCGGGTGGAGCGGCTCAGGCGCCTGGGGCTCATCGATGGGGTGGTGGCGCTGCTCAACCCCAAGGCCGTGGGGGCCGGCATGCTGGTGATGATCGGCGTGGTGCTCGACCGCTCCACGCCCGAGTCGTTCGCGGCCTTCGAGAAGGCCGCCGTGAAGATCTCGGGCTGCATGGAGTGCCATGTGGTCACGGGCGAGTTCGACTATTTCATGCTGGTGCGCACGCGCGACAGCGACAGCTTCAACCGCCTGCACGCCGAGCAACTGATCTACCTGCCGGGCGTGCGGCAGGTGCGCTCCTTCATGGTGCTGCGCAACGTGCTGTCCACCACGGAGCTGCCGCTGGCCTTGTGACCAGCAGCGGGGATCAAACCGTCTCGACGGCGAACGTCAGCCCGGCATTTGCCTGCAGGCGCGCCACCAGCGGCTCGCCCATAGCGGGTGCAGTGGTCCAGATGCCGCCGGGAGTGCCGGTGGCTTCCTGAAGCAGGCAGACCGCGGCCTCGGCGATCATCTTCGAGGTGGAGCCATAGCCCGGGTCGCGGTCGCCCTTGACGCCCACGCGCAGGGTGTTGCCCTGGCCGTCATCGCCGAGGAACAGCACGTCGTAGAAGCCCGCCTCGCGCTCCTCGCGCGATGGGCCTTCGCCCGGCTTGGGCCCCTTGTCCGAACCCATGGACTTGTCGCCCGCCACGGCATTGGCCAAGGCCTCGCCCTTCTCTCCGGGGCCGGTGACCAGCATCTCGTCGTAGACGAAATCCGTGCCCCAGGCATGCTGCAGCAGGAAGTTGGAGCGGTGCACATTGCGCGTGTTGATGGCGGCCATCACGAACGGGGCCACCCACATGCCCAGGGCTTCGTCCAACATGGGCTTGTGGCCCGTGGGCTGGCGCGGTCCCTCGAAGCCCGGCGTGAGCGAGAACGGGTTCTTGAGCAGATCCAGCACCTTGGGGTCGGCGGCCGAGGCGGCCATGGTGGCCTTCAGGCTCGCTGCCGTGCCGCCCGAGAAGGTGCCCTTCATCTTGCGCACCCGGCCGCGCACGCGGTTGGCGGGGTGGCCGAAGCGTGCCTTCATTTCGCGCTGCAGCACGAACACCCCCAGGTCGAACGGGATCGAGTCGAAGCCGCACGAGAACACGATGCGTGCGCCGCTGGCCTGGGCCGTGGCCTCGTGCGCGTCGATCATGTGGCGCATCCAGGCGGGCTCGCCGCACAGGTCCACATAGTCCACGCCGGCCGCAGCGCAGGCGGCCACCAGTTCGTTGCCGTACAGCTGGTAGGGGCCCACGGTGGTCAGCACCAGGCGGGTCTGCGCCATCAGCGCCTGAAGGCTTTCCATGCTGGCACTGTCGGTCACCACCAGGGGCGTATCGGCCGGGGCGCCCAGCTCGTCGCGCACGGCGGCCAGCTTGTCGGCGCTGCGCCCGCCCATGGCCCAGCGCAGGCCGCTGCCGGCGGGGTAGCGCTGCAGCAGGTACTCCACCACCAGCCGGCCGGTGAAGCCGGTGGCGCCGTGGACGACGATGTCAAAGGGTTTGGTCATGGGGGCTCCTGGAAATTCGGGGGGTACGGGGTGGGCCCGTGATCGGCGGGATTGTCGAAGACGGGGAAGGCATCGGCTGTCGCCCATGCGCTTCGGTGGGTGACCAGGAGCGTGCGCGGCAGAAGGAGCATCGGCTGCAACGCCCGATGAACCGGTCTCGCCCGGTATCACCTCCGGCGCCCAGGTGGCCACCCTGGGCTTGTCGGTACTACCCAGCGATCCTCGGATTTCGGGCGTTTCGCTTCGATGCCTTCTGCCGCGCACGCTCCAGCACGCAACTTTCGGATCGGATAAGGGTGTCAAAGTGTGACCAAGTACCGGAAAACGATACCCGGCAGCCTGCGCAATGCCACTGTGGTGGTTCAATGCGGACAGCCGGATGGGGCTTTGCCACTATTCGTTCCGTGTTCAACCAAGGCCCCAGGGCCACCCGCCTATATGTCAGCATCTCCTTTCGTCGTTCAGCGTGACACCCGTGCCTGGCAGCTCCAGGTCTGGATCTCGTTCGGCATTGCCGTGTTCCTGTGCGCAGTCGGCCTGGCCTGGCTGCCCGGAGAACAGCTGGAGCGCGCGTTCATGGTGATGGGCTATGTGTTCTGCCTCTCGGCCGCCTTCGTGCTGGCCAAGTTCGTGCGGGACAACGAAAGCGCTGGCCGCCGTGGCGCTGGCGACACCCCCATGTGGAAGCTGGTGGTGTGGGGCGGCTTTGCTGTCGCCATGGGCCTGACGGGCTGGGGCCTGTTCAGCATGGAGGTCAACCAGACCTACAAGGCCTTCCTCGGTGTGAGCTGGCTGTACCTGATCACCACCGCTTTCACGCTGGCCAAGATGCTGCGCGACCGCCACGAGGCCGACCTGCTCGATGCCCGCCTGCAAGGCCGCCGTGAAGCTGCCCAGGTTGCGCCCGGCAACAACGGCTGAGCCGCGCCGCCGGTTTTTGAATCCCTGGCCCGTCGCCTGTGTGCGCCGGGCCCACCCCACCCGAAGGAGTGATCCATCATGATGAACAAGACCTTGCAACGCACCCTGGCCCGCATGCTGCTGGCCGCCAGCTTCCTCACGGCCATGGCCAGCCTGCCCGCCCGTGCGCAGAGCGAGGCTTCGGCCGCTCTGTCGCTGCTGCCCGTGGCCTCCGTCGTGGGCACGGCTTCGGTCGGCTCGGCGGCTGCCGGTGCCATCGTGGCCTTGCCTGCGGCCCTGTCGGTCGGCGGTGCCGTGCTGGCGGTGCGGGCCGTGGAAGTTTCGGCCGTCGGCACGGTGTACGTGCTGGAGCGCGCCTCGGACGGCGCCCGCGTCAGCGTCGAAGTGGTGGGCAAAGGTGTTGGCGCCTCGGCCCATGCCGTCGGCACGGTCGTGGTCTGCACGGTGATCGGCTCGGGTGTGGTGCTGTCGGTGGCCGGCGAGGCCCTGGCCTTCGTACCCAATGCCATCGGCCGCGCGCTGCTGTACAACGAGCGCCTGTGATGAGGTCCGCCGCCATGCAAACCAACCTCCATCGCGCCATCCAGATGCCCATCCAGTTGCCGCTGCAGCCCGCGTCGCGCCGCAGCAGCAGCGCCTTGCGCCGCGTGACCATGCGCTGGGCCATGGGCGCAGCCCTCATTGCCGGGGCCGCCGTGTTCACGGCCACCCAGGCCCATGCAGGCCGCTCGTGCGAAGCCCAGAAGCCGCCACCGGCCAAGAGCGTGGAGCGCGGCATGCAGTTGGCCGAGCGCACCTCCCAGGCGCTGGACGCCACGGGCGCCCAGGTCGTGATGCTGGGCCGCGCCGGCCAGGACCTGGGCAAGTACGGAGTGCGCTACTCGCACCTGGGCTGGGCCTACAAGACGCCCGAGGGCCCCTGGCGCGTGGCGCACAAGCTCAACGAATGCGGCACCGCCGTGGGCCATGTCTACCGCCAGGGCCTGGGCGAGTTCTTCCTCGATGACCTGTGGCGCTACGAAGCCGTATGGGCCGTGCCCAGCCCCGAGGTGCAGCAGCGCCTGTTCGTGCTGCTGCAGGACAAGGGCCGCACCAAGGTCATGAACCAGCCTGCCTACAGCATGGTCAGCTACGCCTGGGGCACCAAGTACCAGCAGTCCAACCAGTGGGCGCTGGAGACACTGGCCGCCGCCATGGAGCCGACCTCGGTGAACTCGCGCGAGCAGGCGCAGGCCTGGCTCAAGTTCAAGGGCTACGAGCCCACCACGCTCAAGATCGGGCCGCTCACCCGCATGGGCGGGCGCGTGGGCTCGGCGAACATCGCGTTCGACGACCATCCCAACGACAAGCGCTACTCGGACCGCATCGAGACCGTGACCGTCGATTCGATGCTGGCGTGGCTGCAGCGTGCGCAGCTGGGCTCGGCGCCGGCCACCCTGGTGCTCAAGAACTGAAGTTTCCGTGAGACTGCGTCTGCACGCCAGATGCCTTTGACTGCCACCAACACAAGGGAGATGTGCCCATGAGCAAATCGCTGCGCCTGTCCGAAAAATGGTTCCGCCGTGGCCTGTGGCTGGTGGCCTTCGTCTTCGCGGGCTTCCTGATCGGGCTGGGCGGCACCCTCGTCGGTGACCTTCCCCAGGTCGAAAAGCGCCTGCAGGTCGAGGACTTCGTCGACAAGGCCGCCTTCGACGCGGTGCGCAACGAGGTGCGCACGGCGCAGAAGGCCGAGGAAGACGCCGAGACCGCGCTGCAGCAGGCCCAGCTGCAGCGCAGCAAGGCGCGCAGCGAAAGCGCGGCCGAGCGCGAGACCTTCAACAACTGGCTGGCCACGCGCAGCGCCACGCAGCGCGCCGACCAGGACCCCGAGGTGATCGCGCGCACGCAGCGGCTCGACGTGCTCAAGCTCGCAGAGCGCAAGACCCAGCAGGCGGTCGAGGCGCAGCAGCAGGCCTCGCTCGATGCGCACCAGGGCGCCACTGCCGCGCAGCAGCGCCAGAGCGAGATGGAGTCCGAGGGCTATGCACGCATGTCCGTCGAGCAGCGCAAGCTCGAGCTGCGCGTCTTCCTGTACCGGCTGGCGCTCACGCTGCCGCTCTTGGCCATTGCGGGCTGGCTGTTCGTCAAGAAGCGCAAGGGCACCTACTGGCCCTTCGTCTGGGGCTTCATCTTCTTCGCGCTGTTCGCCTTCTTTGTGGAGCTGGTGCCCTACCTGCCCAGCTACGGTGGCTATGTGCGCTACGTGGTGGGCATCGGCATCACGGTGCTGGTGGGGCGCTATGCCATCGTGGCCCTCAACCGCTACCTGGAGCGGCAAAAGCTCGCCGAGGCCCTGCCCGACCAGGAGCGCCGCAAGGAGCTGAGCTACGACGTGGCCCTGGCACGCCTTGCCAAGAGCGTGTGCCCCGGCTGCGAGCGGCCGGTGGACCTCAAGAACGAGAAGATCGACTTCTGCCCGCACTGCGGCATCGGCCTGTTCGACCACTGCGGCGTATGCACCACCCGCAAGAGCGCATTCGCCCGCTTTTGCCACGCCTGTGGAACCGGTGCGAGCGGCGCTCCGGCACCGCAGATCCTGCCCGTGATCGCGTCCACGCCTGCCATACCTGCAGGGCCCGGCGGCGTGTCCTGATCCCCTTCAGCGCCCCGGCGCCTGCCGGGGCTCATACAGCTGCACGCGGTCACGGCCGGCTGCCTTGGCTTCATAGAGCGCGGCATCGGCATCGGACATCAGCGCGCCCAGCGAGTCCTGCAGAGACACCGCGGTGCACACCACCAGGCCGATACTGACCGTGGCGCGCAGCGGGTCGCGCTGCCCCGGCACGGCGAACGGATGGTTGCGTACCTGCTTGCACAGGCGCCGGGCCACCGCCATGGCATCGGCCTGGCGGATGCGCGGCAGCACCACGGCGAACTCCTCGCCACCCAGCCGGCCGAACAGGTCACCGGGCCGCAGCGCCTCGCTGACCGTGGCGGCAAAGCCATGCAGTACCTTGTCGCCCTGCGCATGGCCATGGGTGTCGTTCACGCGCTTGAAGTGGTCCAGGTCCAGCATCAGCACGGCCACGCTGCTGCGCTCGCGCGCCAGGCGGGCCAGCAGCTTGCTGCCCTGGGCCATGAAGGCGCGGCGCGCCAGGGCGTCGGTCAAAAAGTCGTGGCTGGCCACGCGGTGCAGGCGGCGCATGGCCTCGACGCTCGCCGCCTTGGCCGTGGCCACTGAAAGCGGGCCCAGCCCCAGCAAGGAGATCCCCACGCGCAGCGAGAACACTGCCCAGGCCTGGTTGGGCGCGAACGCCAGCTCCAGCATGCCCGCGCCGGCCGCGATCGCCAGGCCGAAGCAGGTCAGCATGGACAGCACGCTGGTGGCAAACACGCCGTAAGTGAGGGCGCACCAGAGCAGCGCCGGCACCGGAAACGCCAGCGCCCCGGGGCCGCCAATGGCGATCGCCGCCGCCTCGCTGGCAGCCAGCGCGAGCAGGGGCGCCGCGTACTTCCAGCGGCGCCGGGACCAGCGGCGCTTCTTGAGCGTGCGCCGCGCCTCCTGCGGGGTCGGCAGGCTGAGGATCACCGGGAGGATCAGCACACTGTTGACCAGCTCCGTGCAGAACCACATGCCCAGGGCCGTCAGCCAAGTGGTGTTGAACAGCAGCGGGCCCGTGCCCGAACCCGCCAGCGCCGCCGCCGCACTGCTGGCCACGCAGATGCCGAACATCAGCACCGCCGACATCTGCCGCTTGAGGAAGCGCGTGGCCACCGGCACCTGGCCGAACAGCCACCAGCCCATGGCCACGCCGCAAAGATTGGCGCTGGCCAGCCACAGCGTTGCCAGGGAGGCGGTGCCGGTCACCAGGTCCGCGGCCACATAGCCCAGGGCGGCTGCAGCCCAGGTGCCCGATGCCGCCAGGCGTGGGTAGCGCACCAGCAAACCCAGCAGCAGGGCATTGGCGGGCCAGAAGGCGGCCATGAACCCCAGGGGCCGGGTCACGATGCCCAACAGCGACGCAGCAAAAACCAGCAGGCCGATGCCTGCGCACAGGCCCCAGCCCGTCAGCGGGCCAGCGGCGGTGCCGGGTGAAGGGGGACGAAGCAAAGACGGCATGCGTTGAAGTTCAGGGCGCCCAAGGCGATTTGGACCCACTGTAGCCGCGAAATCTCTCAGCGCCCCAGGGGGCTCGGCAGCAAACACTGCCGACAACTGTGGAAGATTGTGTCCGGGTGGGACATTTCCAGGCGCTCAGGCCGCCTGCGCGGCAGTGCCTGCCGCCAGAACGACTTGGTTGCGCCCCGATTGCTTGGCCTGGTACAGGGCATCGTCAGCTCTTTTGAACCATGTGTCCGCGGAGATGCCTGTGTCATGCACCCAGGCCAGGCCTATGCTCACCGTGACGGAAATCGGCGATCCCTGTGCCTCGATGCGCAGCAGGGCGACTTGGGCGCACAGCCGCTCGGCAATCGCCTGGGCCTCCGCCTGCGTCACCGCCGGCAGGTAGACCACGAACTCCTCGCCTCCCATGCGCGCCAGCAGGTCCGAGCTGCGCAACTGCCCTTGCAGGCACCGGGCAAACTCCACAAGCACCCGGTCACCCACGGCATGGCCGAAGCGGTCATTGATCTGCTTGAAGTGGTCGAGGTCCAGCTGGGCGACGGCGCTTTGGGGCGGCAGCCGGGCGGGCAGCCGCGATTCCAGCCAGCGCCGGTTGCCGGTTCCGGTCAGCGGGTCGGTGTGGGCCGCCTGCTCCAGCCGGATCTCGGCGCGTTCATTGGACAGTGCGGCCACCATGAGTGCCATGCCGAAGTGGCAGAACATCTGCACGGAGAACGCCCAGGCAAAGCCGGTGGAGCCTGCCGTGCCGCTGAGGATGTAGGCGAGCCGCAAGGCATAGATGCTGCCGCTCAGCCCCAGAAAGGCGGCCATCAGCATACGTGAAGGCAGGGGCTCGCTGCGGCGGTCGCACAGTATCTCGAATGTGCAGGCGGCCAGCACCAGTGTGGCCGTGGCGTGGAAGGCGCCTGCGCGCAGCAGGTTCTGCAGGGGAAAGCCCGTGGCAATGCCCGCCACCAGACATGCCAGCGGCAGCAGCACCACGGCCCGCCAGGGCACCCGCCTGCGGCCGCTGAAGCCGCGCACCCCCGCCCAGAAAAGGGCGTACCCGCCGGTGCCCAGCAGCAGGCTGCCATGGGTCCACATCCACATCGGCAGGGCTGCGCTCTCGCCGCGCCAGGCCAGGATCGCCCCCACCGCCAGCATCAGTTAGGCCGTAGCCAGAGGCGCCAGGCCCTGCGGTCGGCACGAGTGGCGGCGAATGTGAAAGATGCTCAGGGCACCGGCGATGAGAGAGGTGTTGTAGAGAAGGAGAACGGTGGCCAGGTCGAGCTGGAAGTCCATGGAGTCGTGTGCGCAGAGGTGTCGCGCCGATTATCGAGGGGCACCGTGACGCTGCTCTGGCCGCTGCGCTTTCAGCGCGGGTAGGTTCCCGGCGGGCCGAACGTGGCTGCGGGCTACCTGGCGCGCCATGCTTGCCACCGCTGGCGCCATTGGCGCTTGAGCACGCGGCCCACGCGCCAGGGCCAGGAAGCACGTACACGGGCCAGCAGCACGGCCTTGATGCGCGTCCAGTGGCCATACAGCCAGGCAAACCAGCGCAGTTGCAGCAGGGCTGGCTGGGTGAGTGTGAACAGGCGCGCCAGCACGGCCGTGCCCACCAGCTTGGCGGCCACGATGATGAGCATGCCCAGCAGCACATGCCCCTGGCCGATGGTCCACAGCGCCAGCAGCTTGATGGGCAGCAGCATCAGCGAGGGCAGGGCGAACACCAGCACTGCGCCCCAGGGCGGCAGGCTGCGCACGGCCCCCTCGATCCAGCGCAGCCCGGGCCAGCGGCCGATGCGCGCCAGCACGCGCTGCAGCGGCTCCCAGCCCCATTCCTCGAAGACGATGACCAGCGCCAGCAGCCAGCCGGCCAGGCCTGCGATCAGGCGCAACGGCCACAGCAACAGCTTGCGCAGGATGGGTGGCACGGTGGACGGGACCAGGTCAGGTCAGACGCCGCGCGCCCGGTCGGCCTTGAACTGTGCGCGGAACTGGGCTAAGGTGCCCGCGTCCAGCGCCTCGCGCACCTCGCGCATCAGGTTCAGGTAGTAGTGCAGGTTGTGGATGCTGGTGAGCATGGGGCCCAGCATCTCGCCGCAGCGGTCCAGGTGGTGCTGGTAGGCGCGGCTGAAGCCCTCGCGCCCGCCTGCCTCCCACGAGATGCCGCTCTTGCCCGCGCAGGCGTGGCAGGTGCAACTGGTGTCCAGGGGCTGGTGGTCACTCTTGTGGCGGGCGTTGCGGATCTTGAGGTCGCCATAGCGCGTGAACATGGTGCCGTTGCGCGCATTGCGCGTGGGCATCACGCAGTCGAACATGTCCACGCCCTGGGCTACGCCCTCCACCAGGTCCTCGGGTGTGCCCACCCCCATCAGGTAGCGCGGCTTGTGGGCCGGCAGCAGGTGCGGGGTGTGCGCCATGATGCGCAGCATCTCGTCCTTGGGCTCGCCCACGGAGACGCCGCCCACGGCGTAGCCGGGGAAGTCCATCTCCACCAGGCACGCGAGCGACTCGGCGCGCAGGTTCTCGTACATGCCGCCCTGCACGATGCCGAACAGGGCGTTGGGGTTGTTCAGCCGGTGGAACTCGTCCTGGCTGCGCTTGGCCCAGCGCAGGCTCATCTCCATGGACTGGCGCGCCTCGCGCTCGCTCGTCAGGTGGCCCTTGGTCTCGTAGGGCGTGCACTCGTCGAGCTGCATCACGATGTCGCTGTTGAGCGTGGTCTGGATCTGCATGCTCACCTCGGGCGACATGAACAGCTTGTCGCCGTTCACGGGGCTCGCGAAGGTCACGCCCTCCTCGGTGATCTTGCGCATGGCGCCCAGGCTCCAGACCTGGAAACCGCCCGAATCGGTGAGGATGGGCTTGTTCCACTGCTCGAAGCCGTGCAAGCCGCCAAATCTCTCCATCACGTCGAGCCCCGGGCGCATCCACAGGTGGAAGGTGTTCCCGAGGATGATCTGCGCGCCCATGTCGTGCAGGCTCTGCGGCATCACGCCCTTGACGGTGCCATAGGTGCCCACGGGCATGAAGATCGGCGTTTGCACCACGCCGTGGTTGAGCGTGAGCGTGCCCCGGCGCGCGTGGCTGGCGGGGTCGGTGGTGAGGAGGTCAAACTTCAGCATGGGCCGCATTGTCCCAGACCGTGCGGTGCATGAGGCCATGGGTGCCGTCAGGCCCCTGTGTCGGTACACTGAACCCCATACCAACGGAAGGAGAACCCCATGTTCAAGATCCTGATTGCCGTGGACGGCTCGGACCTCTCCCTGGACGGCGTGCACCATGCCCTGGGCCTCGTGCGCCAGGGGCTGTCGGCCAGCATCGTGCTGGCCAACGTGCAGGAGCCCGCCACCCTGTATGAGATGGTCACGGCGCGCGACGCGGACCTGATTGCCGCCGCCAGCCTGGAAGCGGGCGAGCACCTGATGGCCCCAGCCCGTGCCCTGCTCGATGCCGCTGGCGTTGCCTACGAAACCGACATCGGCGTGGGCGACGTGGCACACACCCTGGTGGACATGATCGAGCGCAGCGGCTGTGACTTGGTGGTCATCGGTGCGCGCGGGCAGGGTGCCATCAGCAGCGCACTGCTCGGTTCGGTGTCGCAGGAGGTGGCCCACGCGAGCCCCGTGCCCGTGACCATCGTCAAGCATGCCGACGTGGCGCTGCAGGGGGAGCCTGAGCAGGAGGACGGCACGGCCGATGCCATGACCTGAAGCACATCCCCATGTGCCAAGGGCCGCGTGAGCGGCCCTTGTGGCAGAGAGAATGCAGCAGGGGACCGTCAGGCCGCCTTGCGGAATGGTTCAGCCGTGCGCTGCAGCTTGCCGTGGGGCAGGCTGGCCAGGCGCGAGAACATCCGCCGTACATAGCCGTTGACCCACAGGCATTTGTTGAGCTCATCCACGGGCAGCGGGCCCGACACCACCACGATGTCGTTGGCCATGTCCTGCGCCCCGGCCGCGCGCAGACGGCGGCGCGTGTTGTTGGCCCAGGACTGGATGCGCGTGGGGCTGCCATGCTGGTGCACCTCGCCCGTGTGCGCATCAAAGGCGATGGCCACCGTATCGGTCTTGAGCTTGAACCTGCGTTCACCCGTCACCGCGCTGGGCTCATCGCGCATGTCGTACAGGTAGTAGCTGCCGGCCTTGAGCTGGTATTGCATGTCCATGGTGATTCCTCTCTGGGGTCATTGTCGAGGGCGCACCACAGGGCAATCGCAGGGAATGGGGCCGGAAAACCGCTCTTATCGGAACGTGTCCGCATGCAGCCATGCCAGTCGGTGCGCGTGCCATTGTGCGCGGCCCGTCGGCATGTGCAAATGAAACTTGACCGCAATTGAGTAACGGTTTGTGAGGGGCTGAGGCGAGCCACTTTCACCGGCGATTGAGATCGCCTGCCGATGGTCAAAAGCGCGCGGCCAAGGCCTGCCCCACGTGCACGGGCCGCTCCGCCGCACTGGGGGCTGAGGGCCGCGGCTCCCAGCCTGCCCGCGCAGACTTGGACGTGCCTAAAGAGCGGCCGCCTCTGGCGGACGCACCAGCGCGCGTCCGCGCCTCAGAGGGAGCTTAGAAATCTACCAGGCTCAGGCCCACGCTAAACACCGTGCGCTTGCGGTTGTAGTCGATCATGCTGTCGCCATAGCCGCTGAACAGCTGGGTGTGCAGGCGCAGGTTGCTCTTGCTGCCCAGGAAGCCCGAGCCCAGGGTCTGCAGCCATTCCACCCGCAGCGAGCCCCGGTCGCTGTTGGCCAGCGAGTGGCGCATCGTGGCACCCAGGGTGTTGTCCTTGTCGTAGTTCCAGAAGGCGGCCAGTTCCAAACGGCCCATGTAGTCGCTGATGCCAGGGTTGTCGTCGCTGCTCGCGCTTTCGGAAAGGCGCTTCCACAGGCGGGCGCGCACGTTGATGTCGTTGCCCAGCTCCAGCCCCGTCATCAGGTAGGCGCGGTTCCAGCTGCGCGACAGCGGCTTGCTCTGGCCGTTGGACTGGTGCACCAGGCCGATGCCGCTGTAGCGCCAGCGCCAGCCGAAGGGCAGTTTGGCGTCGGTGGGGTAGACGTACATCATTTCCGGCTCATGATCGGTCGTGCGGAAGGGGCGCGACAGCTCGGGCGTGAACAGCTGCCAATACGACTGCTGCGTGTAGCCGAACCAGATCGAATCCTTGAGCGTGGGGTGGCCCTGCGTGAGCAGGCCCTGCGCCACCTTGGTGCGCACCGACAGCTGGATGCGGTTCTCGGTACGGCGGTAGGGGGTGGATTCGGTGGCCGAGCTGCCCTCTGCGGTCGACGTGGGCATGCGGTTCACGTTGCTGCCTGCCGCCACCGATACCGTGATCGGGCGGTAGCCACGGAAGCTGAAGGTGCCGCAGTCGCTGCCCGACTCCAGCTCCCAGAAGCGCGAGAGATCGCTGTACTGCGGGTCGCGGCAGCCTTCGGTGCGCGCCACCTCGATGATGCGCGTGGCGGGCAGCGTGGTGTCCACCGGAGTCGGCACGGCGTTGGCCGCCTCGGCCGTGGCGGCTGGCGACTGCCAGGCCTGCTGGCCGGCCCATTGGTCAAAGCAGGCCAGACGCGCCTGGTTGTCGTCGGGCAGCGCGGCGCAGCGGCGCCAGGCGGCCTGGTCGCCCGTGCTGGTGCTGCCGGGGGCCATGGAGGGCGCGGGCGCCCCTTGCGCCAAAGCCGCGCCGGCCGGCGCCAGCACCGCCAGGGCCAGGGCTGCCGTGCGGTGGGCCGCAGCCATGCCCGTGGCGCGCGCTCGGGCGGGGCGAAGGGACGGGAGAGGGGTGCTGTGAGCGTGTTGCATGTGCCTGGTATTTCATTGCCGCGATGGCCATGGACGTTCTTGTCCGGCCAGATCGCTGGGTTGCGTGTCGGTGCCCATTCTTCCAGAATCAGGCGGCCGCCGACTGTCGGCGGAGACCGCGACATGCAGGCTGCTGTTGCGCGGGCGCGTCATTTCATGGTGATGCGGCGTCGCTGCTGGCCTTGGCCTTCGCCGCGAATTCGGCGCGCAGGGCCCTGAGCTTCTCGCGCGGGTCCTCGCGCGTGGTGGTGCGGTCCAGGCCCATCTCGGCGATGAAGCGGCTGGGGCGGGCCTGCACCATCTCGCGGCCCTTCTTGCGCCGCTTGGTCCAGCTCACGGCCAGCGTGCGCTGGGCACGGGTGATGCCCACGTACATCAGGCGACGCTCTTCCTGCAGGCGCTGCTGCGTGTCTTCGGCAACCACCTTCTGGCGGCCCTCGTCGTCATCGAGCTTGAAGGGCAGCATGCCCTCGGTGACGCCCACCAGGATCACGTGCGGCCACTCCAGTCCCTTGGAGGCGTGCAGGGTCGAGAGCACCACCATGTCCTGCTCCTTCTCGCGCTCCGAGATGGTGGACAACAGGGCGATGGTCTGCGACACCTCCAGCAGGCTCTTGCTCTCGGCAGCCACGGGCGTGCCCGAGGTGTCGTCGATCTGGCCGCCGGCGCGCTGGGCCATCCAGTCGCAGAACTCGAGCACGTTGGTCCAGCGCGCGGCGGCCACGGTCTCGCTGTCCTCGCCGTCGTACAGGTGCTGCTCGTAGCCGATTTCCTTGAGCCAGTCGGCCAGGAAGGCACGCGAGGCCTCGGCGCCGTGCGTGTGCCGGGCGCGGTGTTCCAGGTCGTTGATGTAGCGGCCGAACTCGTGCAGGCCATCGAGCGCGCGCTTGGGCACGGCCGCCGGCAGCATGCCGTTGAACAGCGCGGCGAACATGCTCTGCTTGTGCTGGGTGGAGAACTCGCCCAGCGAGCCCAGCGTGGTGTGCCCGATGCCGCGCTTGGGGCTGGTGATGGAGCGCAGGAAGGCCGGGTCGTCGTCGTTGTTGATCCACAGGCGGAACCAAGCGCACAGGTCCTTGATCTCGGCGCGGTCGAAGAAGCTCGTACCGCCCGACACCTTGTAGGGGATGTTCTGCCGGCGTAGTGCCTTCTCGAAGGGCTTGGCCTGGTGGTTGGCGCGGTACAGGATGGCGAACTGCTTCCAGTCCGGCGGCGGGTTGGCGGCCGCGCGCAGGCTCATGATGCGCGCCACGGCGCGCTCGGCCTCGTGCTCCTCGCTGTCGGCATCGATCACGCGCACGGGCTCACCCTCGCCCAGTTCGCTGAACAGCGTCTTTGGAAACAGCTTGGGGTTGGGCCCGATCACGTTGTTCGCCGCGCGCAGGATGGCGCTGGTGGAGCGGTAGTTCTGCTCCAGCTTGATGACCTGCAGGGTCGGGAAATCAATGGGCAGCTTGCGCAGGTTGTCCAGGGTGGCGCCGCGCCAGCCGTAGATGGACTGGTCATCGTCCCCCACCGCCGTAAAGCGGGCGCGTTCGCCCACCAGCAGCTTGAGCAGCTCGTACTGCGTGGAATTGGTGTCCTGGTACTCGTCGACCAGCACGTGGCCCAGCAGCGCCTGCCACTTGGCGCGCACCTCGGGAAAGTCGCGCAACAGGCGCAGCGGCATGCCGATCAGGTCGTCGAAGTCCACGCTCTGGTAGGCCGCAAGGCGCTCCTCGTAGCGCGCCATCAGCACGGCGATGCTGCGCTCGTTGTCGTCTGCCGCCTGCGCCAGCGCCTCCTCCGAAGTGAGGCCCTTGTTCTTCCAGGCGCTGATGACCCACTGCCACTGGCGCGCGGTGGCCATGTCGACCGTGCCGCCGGCGGCTTCCTTGAGGATGCCGGTCACGTCGTCGGCATCCATGATGCTGAACTGGGGCTTGAGGCCCAGCACCGAGCCGTCCTCGCGCACCATGCGCACCCCCAGGGCGTGGAAGGTGCAGATCAGCACGTCCTTGGCACGCCGGCCGATGAGGCCCTTGGCGCGCTCGCGCATTTCGGAGGCGGCCTTGTTCGTGAAGGTGATGGCGGCGATGCGCTTGGGATCGAGCCCGCGCTCGATCATGTGCGCGATCTTCTGGGTGATCACCCGCGTCTTGCCCGACCCTGCACCCGCCAGCACGAGGCAGGGCCCCTCGGTGTAGTGGACAGCCTGGAGCTGGGCAAGGTTGAGACCGAAAGACATGGGAAAGCAGCGGGCAGGGAGGGGGTGACGCGCACAGCGCCGGAGGGGCGCGCGGCGTGCTTTCAGCAAGGGGACGGGGGATCATACCTTGGGCACCTCTCGCACCCCGTTGTGAACAATTGGCCACAGAAAGGTCAACTACTGTCACAAAACCTGACTGATACGGTTTTGTACTGGTCGCGAATGGAGGGCTCACTTAAACTGATCAGTTGCTTTCTGCACTGCGGGGTATTTGCGTGAAGACCAATCTGAGGGGGGATTTGGCAACCAGCTTGCTGGCGCCCGCGCTGCGCACGCGGTTTTCAGAGTTGTTTGGCGTGGCCGCCCGCAAATCGGTGTTCGCGTGGCGCGAGTCGCCCCTGGCCCAGGCGCAGGTGGCCATGCTCGACGTATCGTCCAACCTGATGCGGCTGCAGCCGATGCCCCCGTGCGTGATCTGGGTGGGCCACGAACAGCCGGGCGCCCGCTTTGCGCAGACCTGGGTGGGGCGCCTGCCGCAGGACTACACGGTGGCCGACCTCATTGACATCCTCGACCGCGCGGCGGTCTTTCTGCTCGACTGGAAGGCGCGGCAGAATGCCGCCCCCATCGCCGTGGCGGTGCAGGCCGCACCCCCGGCACCCACGCCTGCCCCTGCAGCACAGCCAGCGCGATCCTTTGCCCACAGCACCATCCAGCCGGCAGCGCCTGCCGCCGTGGGTTCGGCCGCCATGGCCGCCGCGCAGGGCAGCCGTTACCGCCTGGGCTCCTGGGTGTTCCTGGGCGCGCCGTTCGACAGTGCAGGCTACGTCAGCGCCCTGGCCCTGCTGGCCCGCCAGCCCGTGACGGCGCATCAGCTGCAGGCGCACAGCGGCCTGGAGCCCGCCATGGTGGCCGTGCTGCTGCGGGAGCTTGCGCACCGCAAGGTGCTGCAGGTGATTGCCCCCACCCAGGCGGTGCCCGCTGCGGCCTCGCCGTCCCGCGCGGGCGGCGCCGTGTCCCAGGGCTTCGTGCGCCGCCTGTCTCACTGGCTGACAGGAGCCAACCGCCCATGAATGCTTCGGTAAAGACCTATTCCAGCGCTGCCCCCATGCCGCGCATCGCCTTCATGGGCCCCATGGGCGTGGGCAAGACGACGGCCATCCGTGCGCTGTGCGGCGACGACATGGTCGCCTCCGACGTGCCGAACCTGGACCGCCAGGCCCATGCCAAGGAGTTCACCACCGTGGGCGCCGAGTTCGGCCAGATCGACCTGGGCGATGGCGAGTTCGTGCAGGTCTGCGGCTGCCCCGGGCAGGACCGCTTCGACTTCCTGCGCCAGTGGGTCGTGTCCGCCTCGGTGGGCGTGTTCGTCATGGTCGATGCCAATGCGCCCGATGCCATGGAGGCCGCAGGTGCCCTGCTGGCCGAGGCTGCTGCCGCTGAGCATCCGCCGCTGGCCCTGGTGCTCAGCACCCGCCCGGCATCTGCCGCCACCATGCAGGCCTTTGCCGATGGATTGCAGGCCGCCGGCCATGGCGTGGTGCCGGTGCTGCAGGTGGATGTGAGAAAGCGTGCCGACGTGCTGCAGGCGCTCGGTGTGCTGGTGTCGATGTTGTCCCTGCGCAGCGAGTCCCCATGAAAAGCAGTTCCCCCCTGATTTCCGAAGCACTGGCCCAGACGGCCCAGCGCGCTCTTGACACCCATGCCGCGCCCATCAGCGGCCTGCAGCTGGCCTTGCTGGCCACACCCGATGGCTTTGAGATCGCCTGCCTGCGCAACCGCAGCGACCTGCAGGCCAACCGCCTGTCGGCCATGGCCAGCTCGCTCATGGCCATGGCCCGTGCGGTGGGCCGCGAGATCCAGAGCCCCCAGTGCAAGCGCCTGACCTTCGAGGCCGAGGGCAGCACCGTGGTCTTCCAGTCCATCGATGCGCCGGTGCCCTGCATCCTGTGCCTGGTGCTGGGCAGCGATGCCCTGCTCGGCCGCGCCCTGTGGGCCGCGGGTGAGGTGGTGCAGGAGATGTCCCGGGCCTAAGAGGCTGAGAATCTTTCGTCCATGCCCGCCTTGCACGCCAAAACACCCCGGCTCGTCGTTGCAAATGCTCGCCATAGCCCGAGCTATGGCTGTGCTTTGCGCCTAGATCCGAGGCGTTTTGACGCACCCTTCGGACACGGCCAAAAAATTCCCAGCCTCTGAGGCTCAACCGATTTCCGGGCGCGGGCGTTCATTGGCAGCCTGCGCCCACTCCCCTTTCCAGCCAGTGTGAACGAACGACAAGGAAACGAAAAAATGGCGACTCTCAATGAATCCCTGAACCAGCTGCAGTCCGTGGAAGGTGCGCTGTGCGCCGCCATCGTGGACAGTGGCAGCGGCATGCTGCTGGGCAGCATCGGCACGGGGGTGGACATGGAACTGGCCGCCGCCGGCAACACCGAAGTCGTGCGTGCCAAGAACAAGACCATGCAGGCGCTGGGCCTGCAGGACACCATCGACGACATCCTGATCACGCTGGGCAAGCAGTACCACATCATCCGCCCCCTGGCCACCAAGGAAGGCATCTTCATCTACATGGTGCTCGACAAGGCGCGCGCGAACCTGGCCCTGGCCCGCCGCAAGGTGCAGGACGTCGAGAAGCTGATCGAATTCTGACGGCACGCGCTGGCACGCGCCTTCCTGCGGGAAACCCCGCTGTCCCAGGTCTGTTGGCACTTTGATACTGCACGGACCAACGAGACAAGCCTGAAAGGCCGTGCCATGCCGACCAAGAGCCTCGCGCCATCGCGCCCCATCGCCGCCGCGCCGCAACGCGCGAGCTGGGGTGGGGTGTTTTTCATTCTGAGCGCCGGTGTGGCGATGGCCCTGGCTGCGCTACCTGCCCGCGCGCAGATCGGCAACACGGCGCCGGTGCGCATCGGCGTGGTGGGGCCGTTCACCGGGGCATCGGCCGACTTCGGCGTGCCCCTGCTCAACGGTATCCGCATGGCGGTGGACGAGATCAATGCCGGCGGCGGCTACCTGGGCCGGCCGCTCGAGCTGGTGGTCAAGGACGATGCGGCCAACCCCGACCAGGGGCGCAAGGTCTCGCAGGACCTGCTGGCCGAGAAGGTGGTCGCCACCATCGGCTTTTGCAACACCGGCGTGGCGATGAAGGCCATCGACCTGTTCCAGGACGCCAAATCGCCGCTCATCGTGCCCTGCGCGTCTGGCACGGCCGTCACCGCCAAGTACCCGCCGGCCGACAGCTACATCTTTCGCGTGCAGGGGCGCGACGCACTGCAGGCCCCCTTCATGGTGGAAGACATCGTCAAGCGCGGCTGGGACAAGGTGGCCATCTTCGCCGACAAGACCGGCTATGGCGAAGGCGGCTACAACGACGTGGTGGCCGCGCTGGCCGCCAAGAACCTGAAACCCGTGCACGTGGCACGCTTCGACCTGGGGGTGAAGGACCTCACCGCCGAGCTGGCCGCCGCGCGCACGGCAGGTGCCAACGTGGTCTTCAGCTACACCGTGGGGCAGGAGAACGCCGTCATCGCCAACGGCAAGAAGACCCTGGGCTGGAAGGCGCCGCAGGTGGGGCCATGGACCCTGTCGTTCCCGTACTTCCTCGATGGCGCGCGCGATGCGGCCGAGGGCGCCCTCATGGTGCAGACCTTCATCGCCGAGCCCAGCAACGAGCGCCGCGCCTCCTTCCTGTCGAGCTACACGCGCAAGTTCCAGCGCAAGCTGGCCGTGCCCATGGCGGCAGCCAATGCCTACGATGCCACCTATTTGCTCATGTACTCCTTCCTGGGCATCCGCGACGGCAATCTCAATGGCCCGGCGCTCAAGGAATCGCTGGAGGGCAAGATGAAGACCTACTACGGCGTGGTCGCCACCTACGACAAGCCCTTCAGCACCGCCGACAAGGACGCCATCACGCGCAACATGCTGGTGATCGGAGCGGTGAAGAACGGCGCCATCACTTTTGCCTACCCCGAGGATGCCAAGCGCAACCTGATCATCCAGCGCAAGCAGTAGGTAGCAGTTCCGCACGCGGCTTCGCCACAGGCGATGGCTCCCGCCTGACTCTGCGCTGACGGTGCAGTTCGGCAAGCCCCGGGCCGCCCGACAATATCTTCCGTGCTCTCCGTCCTTCTCATCACCTTCCCCTTCTTTGCCCTGGTGCTGTGTGGCTACCTGGCCGCACGGCGGGGCGTGCTGCCGCAGCCGGCCATTCCGGGGCTCAACGCCTTCGTGCTGTTCTTCGCGCTGCCCTGCATGCTGTACCGCTTTGGCGCCAGCACGCCCATTGCGCAGCTGCTCGATCCGGCCGTGGCCGGTGTCTATGTGCTGTGCGCGCTGGTCATGGTGGCGGGCACGGTGGCGTTCACGCGACGCGGGCGCATCGGCTGGAACGACGCGGCCTTCGGCGCGCTGGTGGCTGCGTTCCCCAACACCGGCTTCATGGGCGTGCCGCTGCTCGTGGCGCTGCTGGGTGCGCAGGCCGCGGGACCCGCCATCGTGACCATTGCGGTGGACATGCTGGTCACCAGCTCGCTGTGCATCGCCCTCTCGCGCCTGGACGGCGCGGGCACGCATGGCGTGGGCGTGGCGCTGCGCAATGCCTTCAAGGGCATGGTGGCGAATCCCATGCCCTGGTCCATCGCCCTCGGTGCGCTCGCCTCGGCGCTCAGCTTCAAGCTCCCCGGCCCGGTGGACCGTACGGTGGCCATGCTGGCCGATGCGGCTTCGCCCGTGGCGTTGTTCACCATCGGCGCGGTGCTGGCCCGCTCGCAGATGAACCAGCATGAACAGGTTCCTGCCCGCGAGTACGTGCCGGTGGCATTGGCCAAGCTGCTGGTGCACCCGGTGCTGGTCTGGGGGGCGGGCACGGCGGCCATGGCCGCCGGCGTGCCACTCACGCCGTTTGCGCTCACGGTGCTGGTGCTGGTGGCGGCATTGCCCAGTGCCAGCAACGTCTCGCTGCTGGCCGAGCGCTTTGGCGCCAACAACGGGCGCGTCGCGCGGATCATTCTGGTGTCCACGGCGCTGGCATTTTTGAGCTTCTCGGCGGCGGTGGCTTTGCTGACCTGAGTCCGGCGCAAAGCAAAACAGCCCACCGAAGTGGGCTGATGTATTTCTGGTGCCAACTTGATTAGTTGACGAAGGCTTCGCTGCTTTGGATCTGTGGAGCGTTCAAGGCGGCAGGTTTTTGCTGGCTGCGCACGGGGGCGTCGCGGCTCAGGTTGGGCGCCACCACTGTGTCTTTGTCCTGCATCATCACGCGTAACTTCTGCAGACTTTCCTGAAAAGTACCTGCTAGGCGATCTGCTTCCTCACGGTTATTGACAATGTAGGGGGTGATGGTGATCAGCAGTTCAGTCTTGTTTTTGGTCTTGTTGGTTGTACCAAACAACCCACCCAGTATCGGTATGTCTTTGAGCACCGGAATACCGACGATACCGTTCTCTGTCCTGTTTTCGATCAGGCCAGCCAGCATGATGGTCTTGCCATCTTCGATCGTCGCATCGGTAGTGACTTTGCGCTTTTGAAAACTGGGGTACTTGGTGCCACCGGCATCAACAGGCTCGCCCACACTGCTGACTTCTTGCGAAATGCTCAGCGTGAGCCGTCCCGCTGAGGTGATGCTGGGTTTGACTTCCAGCAAAATGCCTGTAGGGCGGTATTGGACCGAGTTGGACGTGGAGAACTGGCCGCTGCTGAGCAGGCTGCTGGTGGGCGTGGCCACAGTTTGCGTGATGATCGGAACCTCATTGCCAACCTCTATCCTGGCCACTTTGCCGTCGCTGGCGAGCACATGGGGCGTGGATAGTACGTTCACATTGGTGTCTCGGCCCAGCACATTCAACAAACCGATGACTTGCCCTGCGCTGCCAAAAACAGCGTAGTTGAGTCCCGTGGATGTTCCTGTGACTGAGGGTGTGGCACCGACTGCTGCTGTGGTAACGCCGGTCGTTTTGATACCACCGTCCATGCCAAGGAAAGCCGGCCAACTCTTGCCGCCAGTGCTCAGTGCGGACTTGATCCACCACTCCACGCCGTACTGCAGAGCATCGGTCAATGTGACTTCGGCCACCATCACCTGAACCATCACTTGGCGCGGCGAGGTATCCAGGCGCTCCAACACCTTGCGCACCTGCTGGTAGTCCTGTGGCGACGCGCGCACGATCAGCGTATTGGTTTCCGTGTCCGCTATCACCTGCACCGAGCCACCCAGGCCGGGAGCGGTGCCCGTCGTGCCTTGCGAAGGCGTATTGCCCCGCTCAATAGTGCGTGCTGAGGAGCTGTTGTTCTGGTTGTTGTTGCCACCGGCGGCTGCACCAGCCAGTCCGGTGCTGCTGCCTGTTGCGCCGCCGGTTGAACCAAACGCCGTCCCAGAAGCCGATGGCAACCCAGAAGCCCCCGAATTCGCATTGTTCTGCGTCGGCGCCGACCCGCCAAAGATCTGCGTCACCAGGCTCGCCAGATTGGCCGCATTGCCATTGGCCACCGGGTACACATGCACGAACGAACCCAGCCCATTGCGCGGCTCGGCGTCCAGCGTCTTGATCCACTGCTCTGCCGTCTGCAGCAGGGCCGGATTCGCAGCAGCCACCATCACCGCATTCATGCGCGCGACGGGCAGGAAGTAGGTCTTGTTCGCGTCGGTACCGGCCTTGTTGAAGATGCCCGAGGTCTTGAAGATGGCGTCGAGCTCCTTGGCCACGTCGGCCGCTTCGCTGTGCGCCAGCGGGAACAGCTTGATCTGCACCTGGCTCACGTAGTCGGAGTCCAGGGTCTTGACCATCTCCACGATCTTCTCGACGTTGGCCGCACGGTCGACCACGATCAGGTAGCGGTTGGACGGGTCGTTGGTGATGGCCGCCTGCGCGCCGACGAAACCGCGCAGGGTGTTGGCCAGCTGGTTGGCCTGCACGAACTGCAGCGGGATGATCTGCATCACCGACGAGGCCGGGCCCACGCCCTGGCCGATGCCGCTGTCGCGCACGGCATTGGTGTCGCGCAGCACCTTGTAGATCTTGCCCTGGCGCACGATGGAGATGTTGCTTGCCGCCAGCGCCGTCTCCAGCGTGCTGTAGATGTCGGCCATGCTGATGGCGCCGGTGCTCTTGAGCGTGACGCGGCCCTGCACGGTGGGGTCGATCACATAGTCTAGCTTGAGCACTTCGCCGAGCACGACCTGGATCACCTCGTAGATGTCGGCGTTGTCGAACTTGAGCGTCACGCCCGGGTTGGGCGTGTTGGACAGCACCGCGCCGGGGTTGCCGCCCGCAGGCGCTGCGGCAGTGCCAGGGGCGGGCATGGCCATGGGGGCCGGCATGGCGGGCGCTGCCGCACCGGGCGTGGCGGCAGGGGCCGTTGCCGGTGTTGTGGCCGGTGCCACGGCGCCGCCCGCCTGCGGGGGCTGCATGGTGATGCCGGGCAGGCTGAAGCCGCCCGGCACGGGGGTGCCGCTGCCACTGGGCGCCGCAGGCATGGGCTGGCCGGTGAAGGGGTTGATCGGTGCCTGCTGGGCCATCGCCAGTTGCGTGGCCGCGAGTGTGGGCAGGAGCATGCTCACAGCGGTCAGTTTGCGCAGCATGGGAGGAATGGATTTTTTCATTGCAGTCTCTGAAATTCAGCGGTTCGGCTGGGTTTCGATTTATTTTCGGGCAGCGGCGGCGGGCGCAGCAGGGGCGGCCGCCTCGGGCAGCGGCTTCATGTGCAGGCCGGAAAAGCGGGCCACGATGTGCAGTTGCTGCCCGCCGCGCTGGGTGTCGTCCACCACCTTGATCTCGACCTTGTCCATGACCAGCAGGGTGGGCGACTGCGCCAGGGCGATCTGCAGGCGCGGCAACTGCTGGGGCACGCCGTTGAAGCGTGCCGTAAGGGACATGCGCGAGATGCTGCCCTTGGGTGCATCCGAGAAGTCCGAAAGGTCGATATTGTCGAAGTACAGGCCCTGCAGCAGCTTGGTCACCTGCTGCTGCATGGCGTTCACGGAGTCGGTGATGTCATTGGCCACGAACAGCTGCGCCTGCACGGGCGTGTAGCTGCCGCCCACCTGCTCGCTGTTGGCCTGCACCTTCTTGTCCAGGTCCAGGGTGTTCTGGTTGCTTTCCAGCAGGGTCTGCAGGTCGCTGGCCTGCTCGCGGTGCTCCAGGTAGCCGGTGAGGCGCTGGTCCACGAGTGCGGCAATCAGCAGCAGCACGACGACGGGAAAGGCAAAGTACTTGATGCCGTGGGCGGCATGCACCCGCTTGAGATCGCGCTTCATCATGGTTGGGAGGCCCCCGATGCGGGTGGCTGTGCCGGTGCGGGAACAATGGGTTTGGGCGCTTCCTTGCGCGACTGCAGGTGGATCTGCGGGGTGCTGGCGGCCAGGTATTCGGGCACGGGGAAGTCGGTCCAGGCGCCAAAGCCTGCGAGCGGCCGCTCCTGCAGCCATTTCACGCTGGCTTCATTGCCCTGGCCCGCCAGCGCGACCACGCCATTGTCGGAGCTGAAGTACTGCAAAGTGGCCGGAGGCGGTGGGAAATACGCAACCAATTGCGAGAACGGGCCCAATGCGGAGGGTGCTTCGCGCGCCGTGTTGACGGCCTGCACCGCATCGGCCATGCGCAGCGTGCGGGCCTTGAGCAGCTTGGCTGCCTCGACCTTGGGCAGGTCCTTGCGCACGCGGTCGCGGCCTTCCTCGATCTGGCGCACCAGGCGCCCGTCGTGCCAGACCATGAGCGCCAGGCCCGCCAGGCCTGCAGCGCCCAGCCCGACGCTGAGCACCTTGAGCGCCTGCACCATGTCGTTGTGCGTGTGGCGCACGATGATGCCGCCCTGGTCCGAGCGCCAGAGTTTTTCGAGCAGGTCGCTGTGGGAGTCGGCTGGCAGCACATGGTGCTGGTAGCCGGCCCAGGTCTGTGGCTCGGCGGTGTAGCCCTTGGGCGTGGTCAGTTGCACCGGGCGGCCCGGTGCGGTCTCGGCCGGCGCGCCCAGGGCGGCCAGCTCCACCTGCAGGGTCTGGGCCAGGTGCTCGTGGGTGTCGCCCGCGTCGAGCACGCGGGTGCGCAGCATGGTGCCGTTGGCGCCGTACACATGCAGGTACTGGTCGGAAGCATCGGCCTCGACCACGGCGCGCAGCGAGGCGGGTTGTTTGGCCGCGATGCGCTGAAACAGCTGCGCGCGGGCGTACAGCTCCACCAGGTCGAGGCGGCAGGCGCTGCTGATGCGCTCGATCTCGGTCACCCAGTCCTTGTGCATCCACATCAGCGAGGCGCCCTCGACGCCGCCGAAGGCGTCCACCTGCGTGCGCGTGTCGCTCGCCGGGAAAGGCAGCGAGGGTGGGGCCCCGGCCCCCTGCATGCTGGGCGGAACGATGCCCAGGATGTCACCGGCCAGCACCCAGTGCGCGCGCGTGGCTGGCGGGATCTTCCAGCGCGTCACGCAGTCGGCCAGTTGCTGCTGCAGTTGCGACGAAAACCCGTCTCCCTCTGGCAGGGGCACCGAGAGCTCATGCGCACGCTTCCAGCCCAGCAGCCCGCGGTAGAAATGCAGGATGCACAGGCTGTGCGGTGAGAGGGAGAGCACGAGCTGGTGGCGCCAGCCGGCTGAGGGGGAAAAATTGCGCATCGGTTGAGGTTTCAATCTGATCGAGGTGTTCTTTTCGGGCTGCCTTCGGGTGTTCGGTCGGTCGCGGGGCTGGCGGGGTCAGCGGGCGCTCACATCAACAATGGAGTCCGCCACGCTGTACTTTCCACCCTGCTGGACCAGGGTAGCCACCAGGGCCGCACCTGTGGGCCGGGGCCCCCCAAGGCGCAACCGCGCCTTGGCGGCCGTGGGCGGTCCCGCCATGTCGGCCGCGATCAGGCCCGTGCCGGCGGTCCACTGCTGGGCCAGTGCTGCCGTGATGGGAGTGCCCGAGCGGCGCATGGTGGCCAGCCGCTGCAGGTGGTCGTCCGTGAGATTGCCCAGGGTCCGCAGCAGCACGACGGGCGTGGTGTCCAGCCGCACCTTGCGGTTCTTGGTGCCTACCACCAGCAGGTCCTGCAAACCCACGGGAACCTGGGTCGTGCCGCCCCGCACCAGGGGGCGCGGTATCTCGTTCCAATCCGTCAATTCTCGCATGCTTGAAAATCCGGTCGTTCCCCGCGCATCCATCACCCGGTTCTTGAACTCCATGGTCAGCAGCGCCAGCTCGCGTGCACGCTCCGGGGCCGTGCCCAGCAGCGCAAACAGCCGCTCCCACTCCTGGGCGGTCAGGTCGTTGGCGTCGGGCAGGCCGCTGGCGTCCTGCAGCTCGACCGTGAAGGGCTGGCGGCCCAGCGTGGCTTCGTAGCGGGCCGTGGGCGTGGTGCCGGCAGCGGCCGCTGCCGCCGTGCCGCGAGATGAAGGGGCCGTGCCCGGTGCGGTGGCGGGCGGCGCACCCGGTTCGGGCAGGCGCCACAGCGGCCAGTTGCGGCGCACTTCTTCAGGCAAGGGCGGGTTGGCGCCCGCCACGGCAGAGGCAACGCCCAGTTGCAGCGCGGTGTAGGCGGCGGCCGACTGCAGCACATAGCCTTCCTGCAGCGCTTCTTTTTCGCGGGCAAGCAACTGGGCGTCCAGTCGCAGCGAGACCGAGACGCCCAGCACCACCGTGGTCACCACGGCCATCAGGCCCAGCGCAAACAGCAGGATGTAGCCGCGCTCGGCCGCGCCTCGTCCCGCACGGGCGCGGCGCTGCTGGTGCCTGGTGTGCTGCGGGGCGCGGGCGGTCATGGTGCAGTCGCCTCGCCGCGTGCGCTGTACACCAGGGCGGGCATGTCATCGCGCACGCCCGACAGCCCCAGGCGCAGCAGGTCCGGTGGCTGGCGCAGTTGCTCCCACTTGGCCAGCCAGGTCGGGATGGGCTTGCCTTCGCGGTTGGGCATGCGGGTCAGGTATGAGAAGGCGCACATGCGCAGGCCCGAGGCCAGCACGCTGGTGTCCAGCAGCGTCGGGGCCGGTTGCCTGTTGTTGGTGGTGGCCACCGCCAGCGTCTTGACCCGGTGCACCAGCGCCATGGTGCCGCCGCCTTCGGCAGTCTCGCAGGCGTATTCCACGCGCGCGATGGCCGGAGCCGCCCCGGGCGTGCCCATCACCGGGTGCAGGGTGTCGAACTCCAGCGTGGTGGCGCTGCCCTTGACGGCGATGCCACGGGTGGTCCATTCATGGCGCAGGATGCGCTCGGCGCCGCGCACTTCTTCGCGCGAGCGGGCGCGGTCGTTGTTGCGGCCATAGAAGTCGAGCGCGGTGGACATGGCCGAGGCCCCGATCACCGCCACCACGGCCGAGATGGCGAGCGCCACCATCAGCTCCAGCAGCGTAAAGCCGGTCTGGGTGCCTGCAAGGGGATGGCTGCGCAGGCTCCTCATGGCGTGGGCCGCACGGGGGTTTGCGGGTTCTGCGGGGTCGACGACGTGGGTGCCGCGCCGCCTGCCGCGCGTTCGCCCGGCGGGGGCGGTGCCAGGCGGTAGCTGTTCAGCCGGTAGACCTGCTGGTTGCCCTTGGGGCCCCAGAAGACCTCGACTTCCACCTCTTCGAGCTTTTGCCGGAACGCGGGAATCCGATCCTGCTGGGCGCGCGTGAGCGCCTCGAATGGGCGCAGGTGGATGCGGTAGCCGAAATCGGTGCCCGCATAGCCCTGGTCCACGGCGTCGTCGGCCACGGCGAAGGTGGGGCTGGCCAGCGCTTCGTCGAGCTTGGCCTGTGCCAGCGCCATGGCGGCTGTGTGGCCGTTGATCTTGTCGTCCAGGCGCGCCGTGCCCGAGATCGCGGTGAACGCGATCGCCAGGCCAAAGCCGATCAGCACCATGGCCACCAGCACCTCCAGCAGCGTGAAGCCGTGTTGCTGCTGAACGGGGCGTGGCCGGGCCGGCAAGGGCTTACTGCTCGGTCGGCACGGCATCTTTTCTTTCAATGCGCCCGCTGATGCGGGCCATGCGGAACTGCTGCTGCACGCCCGATGGGGTGCGCACGAGGAAGGCCGCTTCCTGCGCGGTGCCATCGGGGTAGAACAGGAGTTGCAGTGTTTCGTCTTCGGCACGGGTGGCCGTGGCTGCCGTGCGCGGGCGGGTGTCGGGGCTGGCGATGAAGCGGTAGCTGCCGGGCAACTCCAGCACATTGCCGGCTGCCGTGGCGATGCGCCCCGAGTCGAAGTACAGCGTGGCCTCCACCGGGGTGCCACCGAGCACGGCCCGGTTGCGCAGGCGCTTGAGCTCCTGCTGCGTGCGGTCGAGCCAGCGGCGCTCCTCGGCGCGGCCGGCCAACTGGTCCACCGAGACCATGGCCAGGCCCGTACCGATGCCTACCAGCACCAGCACCAAGAGCAATTCCAGCAGAGTGAACCCGGCGGTTTTTTTCATGCGCAACCGCACGGAGCCCCAAAGGCTTTATTCCCAGCTGCGGATGTCGGCGTCGTCGCCCGTGCCGCCTTCCTTGCCGTCGGCGCCCAGGGACGAGATCTCGTAGTCGCTCTTTTCGCCAGGCGAACGGTAGACGTAGCTGTTGCCCCAGGGGTCCTTGTCCACCTTCTTCTTGAGATAGGGACCACGCCAGCGGGCGGCCTCGGCCGCGTCGGCCGGCTTGTCCGACAGGGCGGCGATGCCCTGGTCGGTGTTCGGGTAGCGCGACATGTCCAGCCGGTAGGTGTCCATGGCGGCGCCCAGCATTTCGATCTGGGTGCGCGCGGCCTTGACCTTGGAGGCGTCGAGCTGGCCGAACAGGCGCGGGCCGACCAGCGAGGCCAAGAGGCCCAGGATGACCATGACGATCAGCAGCTCGATCAGCGTGAAGCCGCCGGCGCGGCGCAGCGAGGGCTTGCGGGAAGGGATCTGGAGGGGCATATGCATTGGAAAAAACCTACTTGCTACTTCACTTGTTCATTCACAGGGGCATGTCGTTGATCGAGAAGATGGCGGTCAGCATCGACACCACGATGGTGCCGATCAGCCCGCCCATCAGCAGGATCATCATGGGCTCGAACAGCGCCACCAGGTTGCGGGTGGCCTTCTGGATGTCTTTCTCATACTGGTCGGCCACCTTCACGAGCATGGCGTCGAGCGCGCCCGATTCCTCGCCCACCGCGGCCAGCTGGCCCAGCAGGCGGGGAAAGAACGGGTCGGCGCGCACTGGGCCCGACACGCCCTTGCCTTCCTGCACGGCCCGCACCAGCCGGTCGAGCGCCCGGCGCAAAGGGATGTGCTCGGTCAGCTCGCGCACGATGCGCATGCCGGTAAGTATCGGAACCCCGCTGGCCAATAGAGTTCCCCAGGTGCGGCACACATGGGCCAGCTGGATCTTGAGCAGCAGGGGGCCGAGCACGGGCATGCGCAGCAGCAGCAGTTGCCAGCGCTCGCGCCATTTCTCGTCGCGCAGGGCCATCGCGAAGCCGGTGAGGGCCAGCGCGATCACGGCCAGGATGTACAGGCCGTAGGTCTTCAGGAACTCGCCGGTGCCGATCAGCACGGCCGCCGCCATGGGCAGCTCCTGGTGCATGTCGGTGAAGATCTGGCCGAACTTGGGCAGCACGAACACGGTGAGCCCGAGCAGTGCGCTGACGCCGAAGAAGAACAGCAGCACCGGGTAGATGGACGAGGTGACCAGGAACGAGCGGAACTCGATGCTGCGCGTATAGAACTCCACCAGCCGCTGCATCACCACGGGCAGCACGCCGCCTTCTTCGCCGGCGCGCACCATGTTCACGTACAGGCGCGGGAACACCGAGGGGTGGCGCATGAAGGCATCGCCCAGGGAATTGCCCTTTTCCACATCGACCACCACGGCCTGCATCACGCCGCGAAAGAAGGGCTGCTCGATGCTGCTCTGGCAGATGTGCAGCGCCCGGTCCAGTGGCAGGCCGGCGTCGAGCAAAGTGAGCAGTTGCTCCGTCATGGCCAGCACATGTTTGATGCCTACGCGCCTGCTGCCGCCGCCGAGCGAGGCCGTCCAGGAGATGCCGCTTGCGGCCGGCTTGGCGTCGGCCGCGAGCGGCAGGTGCTGGGCGGTGTCGGCAGGCAGCGGGCTGCCGGTGTCGGCCAGGGGCGGCTGGCTGGCGCCCGCTGCACTGGGGCGGGGTCTCACGTCATCTCCTGGCGGGTGACGCGCGCCAGCTCTTCCAGCGTGGTGACGCCGGCCAGCACCTTGCTGATGCCGTCGGCCCGCATGGTGCGCACACCCTGCTCGATTGCCTTGCGGCGCACACCTTCGGCGGGCAGCTTCTGGATGATGGCTTCCTTGATCGCCGTGGTCATGGGCAGCATTTCATAGATGCCCGTGCGCCCGATGTAGCCCGACTGGCCGCAGTGGTGGCAGCCCTTGCCGTGGAACAGCTCGGTCACCTGGTGCGCCTGCACGCCTTCTTCGGCCAGGAACAGGAGGTCGGCCGAGGTGGGCGTGGTGCCCTCCCGGCAGTGCGGGCAGATCATGCGCACCAGGCGTTGAGCCACGATCAGCACCACGGAAGATGCGATCAGGTAGCTCTCCACGCCCATCTCCATGAGCCGGTGGGGTGCGCCGAACGAATCGTTGGTGTGCAGGGTCGAGAACACCAGGTGGCCCGTGAGGGCGGACTGGATCGAGATCTCGGCCGTTTCGCGGTCGCGGATTTCGCCGACCATGATGATGTCCGGGTCCTGCCGCACGATGGAGCGCAACGCGCTCGCAAACGTCAGGTCGATCTGCGACTTGACCTGGATCTGGTTGATGCCGTCGATCTGGTACTCGACCGGGTCTTCCACGGTGATGATCTTGTTGCCCGGCAGGTTCACCTTGCCCAGCGAGGCGTACAGCGTGCTGGTCTTGCCGCTGCCGGTGGGGCCGGTCACGAGGATCATACCGTGCGGCTGCACGATGGCGGCCTCCAGCATGGCCAGCGCCTCGGCGTTCAGGCCGAGCGAGTCCATGCCCATCATGCCGGGGCCCTGGTCCAGCAGGCGGATGACCATGCTCTCGCCGTACACCGTGGGCACGGTGGAGACACGCATGTCGATCTGGCGGCCGCCGACTTCCATCTTCATGCGGCCGTCCTGGGGCAGGCGGCGCTCGGCGATGTTCATCTTGGCGCGCAGCTTCAGGTGCGAGATGGACGCCATGTACATGCGCCGGGGCGGCGATTCGGCGTCGAACAGCACGCCGTCGATGCGGTAGCGCACGCGGAACTTCTGTTGCGAGACTTCGAGGTGCAAATCCGACGCCCGGCTTTCCACCGCGCGCAGCAGCAGCGACTGCACCAGGCGCACCACGGGGGCGTCTTCGGCCAGGGCCTTCAGGGTTTCGAGGTCGTCGTCCTGGTTGTCGGAGCCCGAGGCGTTCTCGTCATCAAAGGCGGCGAGGTTGGCGTTTTCGGGCCGGTAGATCTGGTCCAGGCCGGAATGGACCCACATGCGTGGCGCCAGGTGCAGGCGCGTGGGCACGGTGAAGAACTGCTTGAGGGCATCCAGTGCTGCCAATTGCACCGGCACGCTGGAGGCGATGTGCACCACCTCGTCCGACACCGAGAACGGCAGCAGCGAGTTGGAACGCAGGAAGGCCGGCGACAGCCCCTCGATGGGGGCCACGTCCTGCAGCGCGTGCGTCATGGTGTTGAGCAGCGGCACCTTCAGGTTGCGCGCGAACTGGGCCAGAAGCTCTGCTTCCTGGTTGCCGGCGTCATCGGTGCCGATGGGGAGACTGCTCATAGTTGCTGTGGGAATGGCCGGTTCGGCACGGAGGACTCGGGGTGGAAGGGGTTTGCCAGCTGCCAAAGGCATGTGGCATGGGTGCTGCACGACCCGTCCAGCCACGGGCTGGGGGCGTTCTGGCACCACCCGGCATTGTAGTTTGTTCGCCTTTGCCGGAGCACCCCCCATCCTGGGGGGCTATGCCGGGCCGCGTAACAAAGACGAGTTCTTGTTAATGGGCCGGCTCAGATCGTCAGAGGATCCACATCCACCAGCCAGCGGATCAGCCCTTTGTGGGCCGGATCGCTGCGCGTTGCCTGCATCACGGGCTGCCAGGTGGACAGAAAACGCTGCAGGGCGGCCCGGCTCGGGCTTTCCAGCAGCATCTGGGCGCGCTCCACGTTGGCGATGCGCTGGATGGTCAGCGGCACCGGCGGGTACAGGGTGACATGGTCCAGCCCCGGCAGGCCATGCTCCCGGGCGGCGGCACTGGCGGCGGTCAGGAAGCCCTGGGCCACTTCCTGGGTGCGGGCGTCGGCGCGCACAAGGGCCTGGTAAGCGAAGGGCGGCATGCCCGCCTCCTGGCGCTCCTGGAGCTGCTGGGCGGCGAAGGCAGGGTAGTCGTGCGTGCGCAGCGCCTCGAACACCGCGTGCTGGGGGTGAAAGCTCTGTACCCACATCTCGCAGGGGGCTCCGCCCTGGGCGGCCATGTAGGCCGCATCGCGCCCTGCGCGCCCGCCGGCCTGCATCAGCAGGGCAAAAAGGCGCTCGGCCGCACGGAAGTCGCTGGAGAACAGCGCGCCGTCGGGCTGCACCGCCGCCACCAGGGTGATGCGGCGAAAGTCGTGGCCCTTGGCGATCATCTGCGTGCCCACCAGCACGTCGACCTCGCCCGAGTGCACCTGCGCCAGCTGGCTCTCGAGTGCGCCCTTGGCCTTGGTGGTGTCGGCGTCGATGCGGGCGATGCGCGCGGGCGAGCCGTCGGGGCGCAGCACCTCGGACAGCAGGCCGCCCAGTTGCTCCTCCAGCTGCTCGGTGCCCCGGCCCATGGACAAGATGTCGGGGCTACCGCAGGTAGGGCAGTGGCGCGGCACGCGCACGGTGTAACCGCAGTGGTGGCAGCGCAGGGTGCGGTCGGTCTTGTGGAACACCTGGTGCGCGCTGCAGTGGGGGCAGTCGCTCTTCCAGCCGCAGTCGGCGCAGTGCAGCACGGGGGCGTAGCCGCGGCGGTTGAGCAAAATCATGCTCTGCTCACCGCGCTGCACCCGCTCGGTGATGGCGGCCAGCAAGGGGGCGGTGAACACGGCGCGCCGGGGCTGCTGGTTCATGTCCACCCGGCGCACGCGCGGCAGTTGGCCCGCGCCGATGCGGCTGGGCATGTGCAGGCGCAGGTAGCGGCCGCCCTCCGGGTCTTCGGGCGTAGGCGGGCGGCTGGCGTACCAGCTTTCCAGTGAGGGCGTGGCCGAACCCAGCAGCACCTTGGCTCCCTGCTCGCGCCCGCGCCATATGGCCAGGTCGCGTGCGGAGTAGCGGGCACCTTCCTGCTGCTTGTAGCTCGGGTCATGCTCCTCGTCCACGATGATCAGGCGCAGCCCGGGCAGGCTGGCGAACACCGCCATGCGCGTGCCCAGCACGATGCGCGCAGTGCCGCTGTGCGCGGCCAGCCAGCTCTTGAGGCGCTGCGGGTTGGTCATGCCGCTGTGCAGCGAGACCACGGCCTGGGCGCCGAAACGGGGCGCGAAACGGGCGGTGAAGCGCTCTTCGAGCTGGGGGGTGAGGTTGATCTCGGGCACCATCACCAGGGCCTGGGTGCTGGGGTCGGCGTCCAGCACCTCCTGCACGCAGCGCAGGTAGACCTCGGTCTTGCCGCTGCCGGTGCTGCCGAACAGCACGAACGGACCTTTTTCGGCGGCGATCTGCGCGCGTGCGCTTTCCTGCTCGGGCGTCAGGGCCACGGTGGGCAGGTCCTGGCTGGTGTCGCCAACGGGCGCGGCCGGGCGGCGCAGGCGCCGGGCCAGTTGCTCCGGTCCCAGGTCGCGCAGCTGCGGCGGCAGGGCCGCCAGGGCCACCTCGCCCAGCGATCGCTGGTAGTAGCGTGCCGCAAACCCCACCAGGCGGCGCCAGGGCGCATCGAGCGGCGCCACGCCGGCCAGCACCCCGGCAATGGCGCGCATGGTGGCGCCCTCGGGCAGCTTGCCGGTGGCTTCGTCGCTGTCCCAGACCACGCCCAGCACCTCGCGCGTGCCAAACGGCACCCGTACCAGCGTGCCCGGCGGCAGGGCCTGGGGGCTGGCGTAGCTCAGCAGCTCCCCCACGCCGCTGTGCGAGGGCGCGTGCAGGGCCACATGGACGATGGTGGTGGGGGGCAAGGTCAAGGGATCAGGGGTGTGCGGCGACCGCGCAGGAGCGGTAAGGCAACCGGGAATCGTACGCGAATCCTCCAGGTCGCCGGGCGCACGGGCGGCCTGCGCAGCTTGCGTGCGCTAGTTCATGTGCTGTGGCGATGTGGGCGCCAAGTGCATGATCGCGCTGCGTTTTTCCAGTCATCCCACAATTCTGTGGATAACTTTGTTGACATCCTGTCTTCACCATGGCCCAGGCCGCATGGATACTGGGCCTGAACAGATTGCCTGTTAATCCGGCAGCGTCAAAAAATCCATATGAATCAATCATCTGAAGATTTTTTGGGCGATTTTTTGTGTTACCGGCATCCACCAGACTTTTGCTGCGCCGCATCACGTTTTGTGTGCATAAGTGCAGTTGGCTGGGTTCGTCAAGAGGACATTGGGCGTGCTTTCTGTGCTAGCCGGCAAGGCGAGATATCCACTGATTTCTGCGATATCGCACGCAAGTGCTTGATTTATCAAGGGTTTCCCGAGAAGTCCAGCAAATCTGTGGATAACTTTGTTGATATCTCCTGCGCGCAGACCGCCAGCCCTTGAAGGACCGCGCTTTCGCTAGGTTGCCTGCCAAAAGTGCAACCGACGGATGCCTATATAAATCAAGCACTTGCGACACGGCGAAAATAAAGTGCTGCCGTGGAAACCGCGCGATAGAATTTTTCAAGGACGGGCCGTCGGTGTGCACAACCCTGGCTATTCCTGGTCCTGGGATGGCTTTTCTGACAGCCCTTTTTACCCAAATCAGTGGGCCTGCCGGGGCCAGCGGCATTTTTGACCGGCGCACTTCACGGCGCAGGCGCAGCGGCGGGGCGGATCACCCGGCTGTCGGTTCTGCCGCGCTCTGCCAAGTCATCCCAGGATTTTGTGGATAACTTTGTTGACATCCTGTCCCAATGGCTTCGCAAGCCGCATGGATGCTGGGCTTCAACAGAATGCCTGCCAAAGTGGCAGGGTCAAAAAATCCATATGAATCAATCATCTGAGGATTTTTACAGCGCTTTCCTGTGCTAGGGCAACGCCTGCTGCTTTTGCTGCGCCGCGTCACGTTTTGTGTGCATAAGTGCAGTGGGCCCGGTTCGTCAAGGGGCGGTTGGCCCTGGTTTTTATGCTAGGGCTGCAGGGCGATATCCAGTGTTTTCTGTCATTTCGGCTGCAAGTGCTTGATTTCACGGGGTTTTCACAAGAAATCCAGAAATTCTGTGGATAACTTTGTTGATATCCCCGGTGTTTGGCCCACCGACCCTTGCAAAGCCGTGCTTCCGGTAGATTGCCCAGCAAAAGTGCACTCGGTGAATGCCTATACAAATCAAGCACTTGCAGCAGTGTGAAAAAAAAAGGGCCGTCACGCAGACGGCCCGATTGATTTTTTCGCAGATGTACCGCTGGTGTGCGCAACCCAGGCTATTCCTGGCGCTGGAGGGCGGTTTTTTCAGCCTCCTGCGCGCTGGCTGCGGGAATACCGGTGCACGGTCTCGACCAGCGCCGCCACATGCTCGGGCGGGGTGAACTGGCTGATGCCATGCCCCAGGTTGAAGATGTGCGTGGGCCCGGTGCTGCTGCGGTCGGTGTGCGGCGTGCCAAAGCTGTCGAGCACCCGGCGCGCCTGCACGGCGATCTGCTCGGGCGGGGCAAACAGCACATTGGGGTCGATATTGCCCTGCAGGGCCTTGCCCGGGCCGCCCACGGCGCCGCCCACCAGTGCACGGGCGCGCGCCAGGTTCGCTGTCCAGTCCAGGCCCAGCACCTCGCAGTCCAGCGGCTTCATGTCTTCCAGCCACAGGGCGCCGCCTTTGGTGAAGACCAGGCGGGGCACGTCGGTGCCGTCCACGCCGGTGCGTTTGAGCTGTGCCAGCACCCGGGCCGTGTAGGCCAGGCTGAACTCCTGGAAGGCGCCGTCGGCCAGCACACCACCCCAGCTGTCGAAAATCATCACCGCCTGGGCGCCCGCGTCGATCTGGGCATTCAGGTAGGCCGCCACGGCGTCGGCGTTGGTCGCCAGGATGCGGTGCATCAGGTCGGGGCGGGCGTACATCAGGCTCTTGACCATGCGGTAGTCGTCGCTGCCCTTGCCTTCGACCATGTAGCAGGCCAGCGTCCAGGGGCTGCCTGAAAAACCGATCAGCGGCACGCGGCCGTTCAGCGCCTTGCGGATGCTGGTGACGGCATCGAACACATAGCGCAGCTTGTCCATGTCCGGTACGGCCAGTTCGGCCACGGCGGCCTCGTCACGCACTTGCCTTGCAAAGCGGGGCCCCTCGCCCTCGGCGAACGACAGGCCCAGGCCCATGGCGTCGGGCACGGTGAGGATGTCGCTGAACAGGATGGCCGCGTCGAGCGGGAAGCGGGCCAAAGGCTGCAGCGTCACCTCGGTCGCGTAGTCCACATTGGTGGCCAGGCCCATGAAGCTGCCGGCCTTGGCGCGGGTGGCCTTGTACTCGGGCAGGTAGCGGCCCGCCTGGCGCATCAGCCACAGGGGCGTGTAGTCGGTGGCCTGGCGGCGGCAGGCGCGCAGGAAGGTGTCGTTGGAGAGGGGGGCGAAGCTCATGCCCCGATTGTCGCAGGGCCGTGGAAGGCTACCGTTCAGCTATGTAGTGCGACATGCGCGCCGTCTCGCCGGGCGCCAGGTAGGCGCGCACCTCGGTTTCCAGCGCCTGGTCGGCCATGGTGGCACGGGCGCGCTGGTGCAGGTAGTCGGCCCAGGACTCGACGATGAAGCGCTCCACATAGCGCGAGGGCTCGCCCAGGTCCTTGTACACACGCCAGAAGGTGGCGCCGTCGCGCCGGCGCGGCGCCTTCATGCGGCTGATGGTATCGAGGAAGTCGGCGTCGTTGCCCGGCGCGATGCGGTAGCCCACCTCCACGGCCACCGGGCCGGCCTCGGGCAGGGGCTCGGCCTCGATGAAGAGTTCATCCCAGGGCGTCGCCTGCGTCACCTCGTGCAGGGCACCCATGCGCAGCGGCATGGGGCGCGCCAGCAGCAGGCCGGCGCCCATGATGGCGGCAGCAACGCAGAGCGTGGGCGCCAGGCCCACGATGTCCGAGGCCGCACCCCAGAAGGCCGAGCCCATGGCAAAGGCGCCCAGCGCCGCCACCATGTGCATGGCCACCGCACGCGAGCGCACCCAGGGCGGGGCACTGGCCTGGGTGGCGGTGTTGAAGGTGGACATGGCCGACATCCAGGCCGCGCCCCCCAGCACCATGGCCAGGTACACCACCCAGGCGGTATGGGAGAACGCTGCCACCAGCATGGCCCCGGCAAACACCAGGCAGGCCACGTTGACGATGGCATCCAGGCTGAACCGGGCGCGCAGCTTGCCGATGACCAGGCCCACGGCCACGGCGCCGGTGCCCAGGCAGCCCATGAGCAGCCCGAAGCCCTGGGCGCCCGTGCCCAGCTGGCGCTGGGCGATCACGGGCAGCAGCGCCCAGAGGGCCGAGCCCGCCGCGCTGTACGCCATCACGCGCACCAATTGCGCCAGGATCATGCGCGAATGCCAGGCAAAGCGCAGGCCGCTCAGGGTGCCGCCCCACAGGCGCTCGGCCGGCAGCCGCGTCGGGGCATGCGGGCGCGGGGGCCAGCGGCGGATGGATTCCCACATCACCACGGTGGTGCACGCCGCCACGGCGAACACCCAGCCAGCCCCCAGCTGTGCGAACACCAGCCCGGCCAGCGTGGGGCCCACGGCGCGCGCGGCGTTGTAGGCGATGCTCACGGCGGTGATGGCCTGGGGCCATTCTTCGCGCGGCACCGGGTCGATGACCGAGGAGTTCCAGGCCGGCGTGAGCACGGCCGTGCAGCAACCGCAGACGAACACCAGGAACAGCACCGACGCCGGCCCGCCCCAGCCCATGAGCACCAGCAGGGCCAGCAGGCTGCAGGCACCGATCTGCGCCATCAGCGCGCCGGAGATCAGCCGGCGCCGGTCGGTCGTGTCGGCCAGCACGCCTGCCGGCAGCGCCAGCAGGAACATGGGCATGAACACGGCGGTCTGCACCAGGGCGGCCAGGAAGGAGGAGCCCGTGAGCTCCACCATCAGCCAGGCGGCCGCCATGGTCTGCATGCCGCTGCCGATGAAGAACACCCCGCCGCACAGCCACAGGCCCCTGAATGCAGGTTGGCGCAAGGGGCTCCAGAGCGAGGTGGATGTGGACATGGATGCGGAGTGGGATTCTTATATAGAAGAGGTGCGCGCTGCACCTGTGGCCACAGGATAGCGTTACCAGCCGCCTTTGGCGTGGCACAACCCTTTGATTGCCTGTACATCGGCCAATGAATTGGCCTACTCGATGTGCCGCCCGCCCCTGAGCCGGTAGGTGCGCGGCACATCGGTGCGGGTGGCCACCAGGGCCTCGGCCTGGCGCTGCAGGTGGGCCAGGCTGGCATCGAGCGCGTCGACCGCGCCCGCGTCCAGCCCGGCCAGCAGGCCCTGGTTGAGCGCCTTGATCTGTGGGAACAGGGCATCGTGCACCGCCTGGCCCGCCGGGGTGAGCGAAAGCACGGCCTGGCGCCGGTCGCCCGGCATGGCATCGCGGGTGATGAGTTTCTTGGCCAGCAGCGAGGTGATGGCGCGCGAAGTGCGCGCACGGTCCAGCCCCAGGCGCTGGGCCAGCTCGGCCGGGGGCATGCCCGGGTGCTCGGCCAGCCACATCAACAGGCCCCACTCCCGGCGCGTGATGCCATAGCCGCCCTCGCACAGGCGCACCACCAGGCTGCCGGCCACGGCCAGCAGGCGGTTCAGGCGGTACATCAGCAGGTGCTGGGCCGTCTCGGGGTCGGCCAGCCGGGGCGGGGTGGCGGGTTCGGGTGTGGGCATCAGGGTATGTCCGGGCAATGGTTGTTTAGATCAATCCATTGTGGGCCCGATACAGTGCGCCATTCCTTCTATCGATATTCATCCGGGAGCGCCGCCATGTGGAAACCGCCTGCCTTCATCCTCACCGCCGCGCTCGCGCTGTCGGCCTGCCTGGTCCGCGCCCAGGAGGCCCCGCTGCGCATCATCGTCGGCTATGCGCCCGGCGGCTCCAGCGACCGGGTCGCCCGCATCGTGGCCGACAAGCTGCAGGCCAAGCTCGGCTCGCCCGTGATCGTGGAGAACCGCACCGGCGCCGGCGGCCGCCTCTCGGCCCAGGCCGTCAAGAGCGCGCCGGCCAACCAGCCCGCGCTGCTGCTGGCCAACCCGGCCGTGATGCTGGTGGCGCCGCTGGTCTTCCCTGATGCGGGCTACGACGCCGAGCGCGACTTCCGCCCCGTGAGCCACGTCAACAGCTACGAGTTCGGCGTGGCCGTCTCCAGCGCCGTGCCCGTGCGCGAGCTGCCGCACCTGATCGCCTGGCTGCGCGCCAATCCCGACAAGGCCAACTTCGGCGTGCCGGCCACCGGCAGCCTGCCGCACTTCTTTGGCCTCATGGTGGGTGATGCGGCCAAGGTGAATGCCGAAGTGATCGGCTACCGGGGTTCGGCGCCGCTGCTCAACGACCTGATCGGTGGCCAGGTACCCGTGGCCTTCGACACCTTCGACACGCTGCTGCCGCAGCACGAGGCGGGCAAGATCCGCATCCTCGCGGTGTCGAGCGCCAAGCGCAGCCCGCTCGATCCGAAGATCCCGACCTTCAAGGAAGGTGGCCTGGACCTGGCCGCCACGGGCTGGAATACCTTCTTCGCGCCCATGAGCATGCCCAAGGCCCAGGCCGAGCGCCTGGCCGGGCTGATCCACGAGGTCATGAAGGACCCCGACACCCGCCGCAAGTTCGAGGCCGCCAAGATGGAGCCCGTGGCCAGCAGCATGGCGCAGACCGAGGCCATGCTCAAGGCCTACCGTGCGCAATGGGCACCCGTGGTGCAACGTTCGGGCTTCAAACCCTGAGGCCCCCATGCAGCACCAGCGCCCCAATATCATCTTCATCGTCGCCGACGACCTGGGCTATGCCGACCTGGGCTGCTACGGCGGTCGCGAGGCCGCCTTCGGCCCGGTCTCGCCCGTGCTCGACGGCCTGGCCGCGCAGGGCCTCAAGCTCACGCAGGGTTATTCCAACTCCCCCGTGTGCTCGCCCACGCGCTTCGCGCTGATGACCGCGCGCTACCAGTACCGCCTGCGCGGCGCGGCCGAAGAGCCCATCAACAGCAAGAGCCGGGGCAGCACCACGCTGGGCCTGCCGCCAGCGCACCCCACGCTGCCCTCGCTGCTGCGCGCCGGCGGCTACCGCACGGCGCTGATGGGCAAGTGGCACCTCGGCTACCCGCCGGCCTTCGGGCCGCTGCAGTCGGGCTACGAGGAGTTCTTCGGCCCCATGTCGGGCGGGGTGGACTACTTCACGCACTGCAGCTCTGCCGGGCAGCACGATCTTTACCTGGGGGAGGAGGAGGCGCAGCAGGACGGCTACCTCACCGACCTTATCACCGACCATGCGCTGGATTTTGTGGAGCGCATGGCGCCCGGCGCCCAGGCGGGCACGCCGTTCTTCCTGAGCCTGCACTACACGGCACCGCACTGGCCCTGGGAAACACGCGACGATGCCGCGCTGGCCGAGGAGGTGCGCCAGAACCTTTTCCACCTGCACGGCGGCAACATCGAGACCTACCGCCGCATGATCCACCACATGGACGAGGGCATCGGCCGCATCATGGAATCGCTGGCCCGCCACGGCATCGACAGCGACACGCTGGTGGTCTTCACCAGCGACAACGGCGGCGAGCGCTTCTCAGACAACTGGCCCCTGGTGGGCGGCAAGATGGACCTGACCGAGGGCGGTATCCGCGTGCCGTGGATCGCCCACTGGCCCGCCGTGATCGCCCCGGGCGGCGAGAGCGTGCACAGCTGCATGACCATGGACTGGTCCGCGACTATGCTCGACGCGGCCGGCGTGGCCGCCGATGCGGATTACCCGCTCGACGGCACCTCGCTGATGCCATTGCTGCGCGATGCCGACTGGGAATGCGAGCGCCCGCTGTTCTGGCGCATGAACCACCGCGGCCAGCGCGCCATGCGCGAAGGCGAGTGGAAGTACCTTCGCGTGGACGGCAATGACTACCTCTTCAACCTGGCCGACGACGAGCGCGAGCGTGCCAACCGCGCCCAGGTGGACCCCGGGCGTCTGGCCGCGATGCGCGCGGCATGGGAGGCGTGGAACGCCACCATGCCGGCCATCCCGGAGGACGCGACGGTCAGCCTGGGCTATTCCATCAAGGACATGCCGCAACGCTGACGGTGCTTACGTGGTGGCCGCGGCAGCCGGCGCAGCCACATGCTCGCGCCGCTGCACGATCACGAAGCGGTCGGCCACGAAGGCCAGGCTGGTGTACGTGGCGTTGGCGGCGGGGTTGCCGCCCGTGGCGTGGTAGTCCGAGAACGATGCGGACTGGTTCACGAACACGCCCTGCGTGAGGTTGATGGACAGGGCCACGCGCGTGCGCCGGCCCAGGGCCACGGCGGCATCGATATAGCTGCGGTCCGTGGAGTACACGCCCAGGGTCAGCGCACCGTGCGTGCGCAGCGTGGCCTCGGCCACCTGCAGGCTGGCGGCGCCCGAATCGGTGGCCACCAGGTAGGACACGGGGCCGAAGCATTCCTGGCCGTAGATGGCGCTGTCGGCCTGCTCCAGCGCCACGATCACCGGCGTATGGATCTGCGCGCTGGCGAACTCGGGGTGGGGCAGGGCGCGCGAAGCCAGCACCAGGCGGCCCTTGCTGCTCGCCTGCTGCATGCGCGCCACGGTCTCGGGCGAGCCCACGGCGCCCAGCACCGAGGTGGCCACGCGCGGGTTCGAGGCCAGCTCGGTCACAGCGGCGGCCAGGTCCTCGCCCACCTGCTCGAAGCTCTTGTGGCCTTCGTCGGTGGCGATGCCGCCGCGCGGCACCAGGAGGTTCTGCGTGGTCGTGCACATCTGGCCGCTGTACAGCGACAGCGTGAATGCCAGGTTGCGCAGCAGCGCCGCGTACTGGTCGGTGGATTCGATGATGACGGTGTTCACCCCGGCCATCTCGGCATACACGCGCGCCTGCCGGGCGTTGTCGATGAGCCAGTGGCCGAACTGGTTGCTGCCCGTGAAGTCGATGCTGGCCACCGCGCTGTGCGTGGCCAGGGCCTGCGTGTCTTCGGCGCGGGGGCTCAGGGCCAGCGTCACGGTGTTCGGGTCCAGCCCCTGCTCGGCCAGCACCTCGCGCAGGATGTTCACCGAGATCGCGGCCGGCAGCACGGCATTGGGGTGGGGCTTGACGATGACCGGGTTGCCCGTGGCCAGCGCCGCGAACAGGCCGGGGTAGGTGTTCCAGGTCGGAAAGGTGGCGCAGCCTATCACCAGCGCCACGCCGCGGCCCACGATCTCGTAGTGCTTTTGCATCACCAGCGACGGGTTCTTGCCCTGGGGCTTGTCCCACAGCGCCTCGCCGGGCACGTCGGCCATGGCCTTCCAGGCGTAGGCGATGGCTTCGAGCGCGCGGTCCTGCGCATGCGGACCGCCGGCCTGGAAGGCCATCATCGGGCCCTGGCCGGTGGTCAGCATCACGGCATGCGCGATCTCGTGGCTGCGGCGGTGGATGCGCGTGAGCGCCTCCAGCAGCACGCCCACGCGGCCCTGCGCACCCAGCGCCTGCCAGGCCGGTTCGGCGGCCTGGGCCGCGGCCACCAGCGCGTGCACGTCGCAATCGGGGTAGCGCACGTCCAGCACCACACCATAGGGCGAGCGCTCCGTGGCCAGCCGGCCCCGCTCGCCGGGTTGCTGCAGCGCAAAGTCCTTGCCCAGCAGGGCATTCACGGCCGCCTGGCCATCGGCCTGGCCGGTCTCGCCATAGACCTTGGGCGAGGGCGATTCGGGGAAGGGCGTCCAGTGGCCGCGCGTGGCCAGGGCGCCAAGGGCACCGTCGAGCAGGGCGCGGTGGGTATCGAACAGGGGCATGTATTTGTCTCCGTTTAGGGTTTGCCCTGAGGGGTTTGACTTGCATCAGGGTTGTGGAAAGTTTATTCTCTACCGAACGGTCGGTCAATAATGTTTGCGATCGATCAAAACGAGTTTTCCCCCACCTTGGTAGGCAGGAGCATCCATGTCTGAACCCCTTGTCCTCGTGACGCAGTCGGGCGCCGTGCAAACGCTGGCCCTGAACCGGCCTGCCGCGCTCAACAGCTTCACGGCCGAACTGCATGCGCAGTTGCTGGCCGCGCTGGAGGCGGCTGCCGCGAATGCCGAGGTGCGCTGCGTGGTACTCACGGGCACGGGCCGTGCCTTCTGCGCGGGGCAGGACCTGGGCGACCCCGCCGTGGCGCCCGACCTCACACCCGGGGCGGCCCCCAAGGACCTGGGCGAGGTGATTGACAAGCTTTACGGCCCGCTGTGCCAGCGCATCCGCAGCATGCCCATCCCGGTCATCGCCGCCGTCAACGGCGTGGCTGCGGGCGCCGGGGCCAACCTGGCCCTGGGCTGCGACCTGGTGCTGGCCGCGCGCTCGGCCAGCTTCATCCAGGCCTTCACCAAGATCGGCCTGGTGCCCGATACCGGCGGCACCTGGCTGCTGCCGCGCCTGGTGGGCCGCGCCCAGGCCCTGGGCCTGGCGCTGCTGGGCGACAAGCTGCCCGCGCCCGAGGCCGAGCGCCTGGGCCTGATCTGGCGCTGCGTGGACGACGCGGCCCTGCAGGACGAGGCCCAGGTCCTGGCCCAGCGCCTCGCCGCCATGCCCGTGAAGGCACTGGTGGCCACGCGCAACGCGATGGACGCTGCGGCGCAGATGGACTTTGGCCAGGCCCTGGCGCACGAGGCTGCACTGCAGCGCACGCTGGGTGCATCCGCCGACTACCGCGAGGGCGTCGAGGCCTTCATCGGCAAGCGCGCCCCCGTGTTCCAAGACCGCTGAGTACCCCATGGATTCCGCCACTTCCACGCTCGACCCCCAGGCCATCGCCGAGCATGTGCGCAGCGGCATGCTGGCCAACGACCGTGCCACGCAGGGCCTGGGCATCGCCATCACGGCCATCGGCCCGGGGCAGGCCACGCTCGAGATGACGGTGCGCGCCGACATGCTCAACGGTTTCGACATCTGCCACGGCGGCTTCATCACCACGCTGGCCGACTCGGCCTTCGCCTTCTCGTGCAATGCGCGCAACGAGATGACCGTGGCCTCGGGCCTGTCCATCGACTTCCTGGCGCCCGCACGCGAGGGCGACCGCCTCACGGCCGAGGCCCGCGAGGTCTCGCTGGCCGGCCGCACCGGCGTGTACGACGTGAACGTGCGCAACCAGCGCGGCGAGGCGATTGCCGTGTTCCGTGGGCGCTCGTACTGCATGAAGGGCAAGCCCACCGTGCCGCTGGATGCCGCCGGCCGCTGACCCCCATACCAAGACCCACAGGAGACATCCATGGCCGTGCGCCAACCTGCCCCAGGCGACCTGGAGCCCATCGAAACCGCCAGCCGCGATGAAGTCCAGGCCCTGCAGCTGCAGCGCCTGCGCTGGACGCTGCAGCATGCCTACGACAACGTGGCGCACTACCAGCGTGCCTTCGATGCCAAGGGCGTGCACCCCTCGGACCTCAAACAGCTGTCCGACTTGTCGAAGTTCCCCTTCACCGTCAAGAAGGACCTGCGCGACAACTACCCTTTCGGCATGTTCGCCGTGCCGCGCGAGCAGGTGTCGCGCATCCATGCCTCCTCGGGCACCACGGGCAAGCCCACGGTGGTGGGCTATACGCGCAAGGACATCGACACCTGGGCCGACCTGGTGGCGCGCTCCATCCGCGCTGCGGGTGGGCGCGCCGGCGACCTGATCCACGTGGCCTATGGCTACGGCCTGTTCACGGGCGGGCTGGGCGCGCACTACGGCGCCGAGCGCGCCGGCTGCACGGTGATCCCGATGTCGGGCGGTCAGACCGAAAAGCAGGTGCAGCTGATCCGCGACTTCGCGCCCAGCATCATCATGGTGACCCCCTCCTACATGCAGGTCATCAACGAAGAGTTCGTGCGCCAGGGGCTCGATCCGCGCGAAAGCTCGCTCAAGATCGGCATCTTCGGTGCCGAGCCCTGGACCGAGGCCATGCGCCGCGAGATCGAGACCAAGTCGGGCATCGACGCGGTGGACATCTACGGCCTGTCCGAGGTGATGGGCCCGGGCGTGGCCAGCGAGTGCATCGAGAGCAAGGACGGCCCGGTGGTCTGGGAAGACCATTTCTACCCCGAGATCGTCGACCCCGAAACCGGCGAGGTGCTGCCCGACGGCCAGGAGGGCGAACTGGTGTTCACCTCGCTAAGCAAGGAGGCGCTGCCCATGATCCGCTACCGCACGCGCGACCTCACGCGCCTTTTCCCGCCCACCTCGCGCGCGTTCCGGCGCATGGGCAAGATCGTCGGCCGTTCGGACGACATGCTCATCATCCGCGGGGTGAACGTGTTCCCCACGCAGATCGAAGAGATCGTGCTGCAGAACGAGAAGCTCTCGGGCCAGTACCAGATCCTCGTGGCGCGCGACGGCAACCTCGACCAGGTGACCGTGCGCTGCGAGCTGCAGCCCGGCGTGGCAGACGGCGAGCGCCCGGACCTTACCGGCTGGGTGCAGCACCGCATCAAGACCCTGGTGGGCATCACCTGCCAGGTCGAGGTGCTGGCCACCGACTCCATCGAACGCACGCTGGTGGGCAAGGCCCGCCGCGTGATCGACCAGCGCGCCCGCTGAGCGGCGCCCCCCACGAAAGGACACCACCATGTACACCCAGGCCATGGACACCATGGGCAAGGACGGCGGCGACGCTAAGGCCCTGCGCAGCGCAGAAGAGATGCAGCGCCAGGAAGCCTTCGATGCGCGCATTGACGCAGGCGAATTCATCGAGGCCAAGGACTGGATGCCCGACCACTACCGCAAGACCCTGCTGCGCCAGATCAGCCAGCACGCGCACTCGGAGATCGTCGGCATGCTGCCCGAGGGCAACTGGATATCCCGCGCGCCTACGCTCAAGCGCAAGGCCATCCTGCTGGCCAAGGTGCAGGACGAGGGCGGCCACGGCCTGTACCTGTATGCCGCAGCCGAGACCCTGGGCACCTCGCGCGACCAGATGATCGACGCGCTGCACACCGGCCGCGCCAAGTACAGCTCGATCTTCAACTACCCTACGCTGACCTGGGCCGACATGGGCACCATCGGCTGGCTGGTAGATGGCGCGGCCATCATGAACCAGGTGCCGATCTGCCGCTGCTCGTACGCGCCGTATGCGCGTGCCATGGTGCGCATCTGCCGTGAAGAGAGTTTTCACCAGCGCCAGGGCTACGACGCCCTGCTGACCATGATGAAGCAGGGAACCGAGGCGCAGCGTGCCATGGTGCAGGACGCGGTGAACCGCTGGTGGTGGCCCTCCATCATGATGTTCGGCCCGCCCGACGACCAGTCGCCCAACTCCGCACAGTCCATGCGCTGGGGCATCAAGCGCATCTCCAACGACACGCTGCGCCAGAAGTTCATCGACGCCACGGTCGAGCAGGCCGAGCTGCTCGGCGTCACCCTGCCCGATCCCGACCTGAAGTGGAACGAGGAGCGCCAGGCGCACGACTACGGCGCCATCGACTGGAGCGAGTTCTGGCGCGTGATCGGTGGCGACGGCCCCTGCAACGAAGAGCGCCTGGGCGCCCGCGTCAAGGCCTGGGACGATGGCGCCTGGGTGCGCGAAGCCGCCCTGGCCCATGCCGCCAAGCACGCCCCGGTTCGCGCCGCTGCCTGAGCCTTCCCCATTCGAGAACCCCCATGACGACCTCATCCTCCCCCTCCACCCCCGTTGCCGATCCCGCCATGGCCACCGAATGGCCGCTGTGGGAGGTGTTCGTGCGCAGCAAGGCAGGCCTGGACCACAAGCACTGCGGCAGCCTGCACGCCGCCGACCCGCGCATGGCCATCCAGCTGGCGCGCGACGTCTACACCCGCCGCCAGGAAGGCACCAGCGTCTGGGTGGTGCGCTCCGACCAGATCGTGGCCAGCGACCCGGGCGAGAAGGCCATGTACTTCGACCCCGCGCAGGACAAGGTCTACCGCCACCCCACCTTCTACGTGCTGCCCGAGTCCGTGGACCACATGTGAGAGCGCCCGCCATGCAAGCCACCAGCATCCACACCAGCCAGGGCCCGGCCGTGCAGTACCTGCTGCGCATCGGCGACACCTGCCTGATCCTGGGCCAGCGCCTGTCCGAATGGTGCGGCCACGGTCCCGTGCTCGAAGAAGATATCGCCCTGGCGAACATGGCGCTGGACCTCGTGGGCCAGGCGCGCGCGCTGCTCACGCGGGCCGGCCAGATCGAAGGCCGCGGCCATGACGAAGACCAGCTGGCCTTCCTGCGCGACGAGCGCGACTACGTCAACGTGACCCTGGTGGAGCTGCCGCGCGGCGACTTCGCCTTCACCATGGTGCGCAACACCATGGTGGCCACCCTGCTCAAGCTGCTGTGGGAGCGCCTGGCCAGCTCCAGCGACACCGAGCTGGCCGCCATCGCCGGCAAGGCCCTCAAGGAGGCGCGCTACCACCAGCAGCACTGTGCCGACTGGGTGGTGCGCCTGGGCGACGGCACGGCCGAGTCGCGCCGCCGCACCGAGGCCGCCCTGGCTTCGCTGTGGCGCTACACGCCCGAGCTGTTCGCCTCCGATGCGGTCGAGGACGCTGCCCACGCCGCAGGCCTGGGCCCGCGCTGGGCCGACCTGCAGGGCGCCTGGACCGACGAGATGGCGCAGGTCCTCGCCGCCGCCAGCCTGGCCACGCCCAGGGAGTCGGCGTTTCGCAGCACCGGCAAGCAGGGTGTGCACAGCGAGCACATGGGTTTCATCCTGGCCGAGATGCAGCACCTGCAGCGCAGCTTTCCCGGGGGCGTTTGGTGATGATGGCCGAAGCCATTGCTCGCCAGCAAGCCGCCGACGCGCGCATTGCGCGGGCGTGGGAGGTGCTCGCCAACGTGCCCGATCCCGAGGTGCCCGCAGTCTCCGTGTGCGACCTGGGCATCGTGCGTGACGTGCGTCTGGCGGGCGAGGGCCTGGAGATCGTGCTCACCCCCACCTATTCGGGCTGCCCGGCCACCGAGGTGATCGAGCACGACGTGCTGGCGGCCATCGACGCCGCCGGCCTGGGCCCGGCCCACGCCACCCTGCAGCGAGCCCCCGCCTGGACCACCGACTGGATCACCGAGCAAGGGCGCGCGCGCCTGCTGGCCTATGGCATCGCGCCGCCGGGCCCGCTGCCGCCGGGCACCGAGGTGCCGCTGCGCTTCATGCCGCGCACGCATGCCGCTGCGCCGTCGCTGGCCTGCCCGCGCTGCGCCAGCCTGCAGACCGAGCGGCTCTCGGCCTTCGGCTCCACGGCCTGCAAGGCGCTGTACCGCTGCATGGCCTGCCGCGAGCCCTTCGAGCACTTCAAGCCGCTGTGAAGACCCTTTTCACGCCCTCCTACAAGACACCGACATGAGCGTCATCTTCCATCCCCTGCGCGTGCGCGCCATCGAGCCCGACACGGCCGAGGCCGTCATCGTCTCCTTCGACGTGCCGCCCGAACTGCGCGAGGTCTTCGGCTTCACCCAGGGCCAGTACCTCACGCTGCGCACCGACATTGGCGGCCAGGACCTGCGCCGCTCGTACTCCATCTGCGCCGGTGTCGACGATGCCGAGCTGCGCGTGGGCGTGCGCAAGGTCAACGGCGGCGTGTTCTCCAACTGGATCAATGCGCAGCTGCAGGTGGGCGACACCCTGCAGGTCATGGCGCCGCAAGGCCGCTTCTTCGTACCGATACAGCCCCAGGCGCAGCGCAATTACCTGGGCATCGCGGGCGGCAGCGGCATCACGCCCATCCTGTCCATCATGAAGACGGTGCTGGCGCGCGAGCCCGGCAGCCGCTTCACGCTGATCTACGGCAACCGCACGCTGCAGTCCACCATGTTCAAGGAGGAGATCGAGGACCTCAAGAACCGCTACCTCACGCGGCTGGTGCTGCACCATGTGTTCTCGGCCGAGCAGACCGACGCGCCGCTGAACATGGGCTTCGTGAACCGCGAAAAGCTCGCCGAGTTCCTGCGCGCCCTTATCCCCGCGCAGAAAATCGACGAGGCCTTCATCTGCGGTCCCTTCCAGATGAACGACGAGGCCGAGGCCGCGCTGCTGGCGGGCGGCGTGCCGGCCGAGCGCATCCACGTGGAGCGCTTCGGCGTGGCCCTGCCCACAGGCGGGCAGGTGGGGGCCGTGGTGCACGAGGCACTTCCGGGCGATGCCAAGACCGCGCGCATCGCCATCGTGCGCGACGGCCTCAGGCGCGAGTTCCCCTTCTCCGACGGGCAGGCGAGCATCCTCGATGCCGCGTCGGCCGCCGGGCTGGAGGTGCCTTTCTCGTGCACGTCCGGCGTGTGCGGCACCTGCCGCGCCAAGTGCGTGGAGGGCGAGGTGCGCATGGAGCGCAACTTCGCGCTCGACAAGGCCGACGTGGCCGCCGGCTTCGTCCTCACCTGCCAGTGCCGGCCCCTGACCGACAGCGTGGTGCTGTCGTTCGACGAGCGGTGATGAACCCGGCTGCCGCAGTGCCGTACAGCGCCTTCTCCCTGGGGAGAATGGGCGCCAGCGTGCCCCCTGTGCGTCGGCATGCGGCAAGATGGCGGCCCTTCACTACCGGATGCAAAGGAAAACTGCCCATGGCCCGAGGACGATCCCCCGGATACGACGACCAGCGCGAAATGATCCTCCGCCATGCCGCCGAACTGTTTGCACGCCGCGGCTACCCCGCCACCTCGATGAACGAGGTGGCCGAGGCCTGCGGCCTGTCCAAGCCCACGCTGTACCACTACTTTCGCGACAAGTACAACCTGCTCGTGCACATCGCCGACGGCCATGTCTCGCGCCTGCAGGCCCTGGTGGACGAGGTGCAGGGCAAGCAGCTCGAACCCGAGGCGCGGCTGCGCGAGCTGATCCACCGCTTCGTCGAGGAATACGCCGAGGCCCAGCATGCCCACCGCGTGCTGACCGAGGACGTGCGCTTTCTGCAGCCCGAGGACAGCGAGCGCATCCTCGGCAAGGAGCGCGCCGTGGTGGCCGTCTTTGCCCAGGCGCTGGCACAGATGCGCCCCGACACCGATGCCGCAGGCCTGACCAAGGCGCTGACCATGCTGCTGTTCGGCATGATCAACTGGATGTTCACCTGGCTCAAGCCCGATGGCGAGCTCGACTACGAGACCATGGCGCCCATCGTGGCCGATCTGTTCTTTGGCGGGTTTCCTGCCGTGCGCATGCCCCCACCACTGGCCGAAAGGCCTCCCCGTCCATGACAATGCGTGCACCACGCATGTCGTGTATTCCCAAGCGGCCACCAAGAGCCAGCTGAGCGCCGGAGCCATGCTCGGCGCTGACCTCTTTCTTTCACAATGATCCACAGGAGACAAAGCATGAAATTCCGTTTTGCACAACTCGCGCTGGTGGCCGCTGCTGCCGCCATGGCCTGCGGCGCTGCCCTGGCCGACATCACCGTCGGCGTCACGGTGTCGGCCACCGGCCCCGCCGCATCGCTGGGCATTCCCGAGAAGAACACCATCGCCCTGATGCCGCGCACCATCGGCGGCCAGAAGGTCAACTACATCGTGCTCGACGATGCGTCGGACACGACCACGGCCGTGGGCAACACGCGCAAGCTGATCAGCGAAAGCAAGGTCGACATCATCCTCGGTTCGAGCACCACGCCCAACTCGCTGGCCATGATTGACGTGGTGGCCGAGGCGCAGACGCCCATGATCTCCATGGCCGCCTCGGCGCGCATCGTCGAGCCCATGGATGCCAAGAAGAAGTGGGTCTTCAAGACCCCGCAGAACGACATCATGATGTCGCTGGCCATCGTCGACCACATGGCCAACGCCGGCATCAAGACCGTGGCCTTCATCGGCTTTGCCGATGCCTACGGCGAAGGCTGGTACCAGGAGTTCGGCAAGGCCGCCGCCATCAAGAAGATCCAGATCGTGGCCAACGAGCGCTATGCGCGCACCGACACCTCGGTGACGGGCCAGACCCTGAAGATGATCTCGGCCAAGCCCGATGCCGTGCTGATCGCCGGCTCCGGCACGCCGGCCGCGCTGCCGCAGAAGGCGCTCAAGGAGCGCGGCTTCACCGGCAAGGTCTACCAGACCCACGGCGTAGCCAATGCCGACTTCCTGCGCGTGGGTGGCAAGGATGTGGAAGGCACCTTCCTGCCCTCCGGTCCCGTGCTCGTGGCCTCGCAACTGCCCGCTTCGCACCCGGTGAAGAAGTCGGCCAGCGCCTACGTGGCCGCCTATGAGGCCGCCAACGGCAAGGACAGCGTCTCCACCTTCGGCGCCCACGGCTGGGATGCTGGCGTGCTGATGGCCGCGGCCGTGCCCGTCGCGCTCAAGAAGGCCAAGCCCGGCACAGTCGAGTTCCGTGCCGCCCTGCGCGATGCGCTGGAGCAGATCAAGGAAGTGCCCGGCGCCCACGGCATCTTCAACATGTCCGAGAACGACCACCTTGGCCTGGACCAGCGCGCCCGCGTGATGGTCAAGATCGAGAACGGCACCTGGAAATACCAGCCCTGACCGAGCACAGCGAGGTCTGATGGCGCAGATGCGAGGGCGGCGGGCTGACGAAGTGCCCGCTGCCTGCGCAGCCCTGCGGCATACCTGCCTTCAATAGACAGAAAGCCGAATATGGATTTGCAGATCGCCCTGCTGCTGGGGCAGGACGGCATTGTCAACGGCGCCATCTATGGACTGATGGCGCTGGCGCTGGTGCTGGTTTTTTCCGTGACCCGGGTGATCTTCATCCCCCAGGGCGAGTTCGTGGCCTTCGGGGCGCTGACCATGGCCATGATGCAGGGCGGGCGCATTCCCGCCACGCTGTGGCTGCTGCTGGGCATGGCCGCGGTGGTGCTGCTTGTCGAGGTGGTGCGCTTTCGGCGCGGCAGCCCCGTGAACTGGTCCGCCACGGTGGTGTGGTGCCTGGTGCTGCCGCTGGTGGCCGCCGGGCTGATCCTCGGGCTGCGGCCAACCTCGCTGGGCATGCAGGCCTTTTCCACGCTGGTGCTCATCACGCCCATGGGGCCGCTGCTGTACCGCCTGGCCTTCAGGCCGCTGGCCGATGCCACGGTGCTGATGCTGCTCATCGTCTCGGTGGCGCTGCATGGCGTGCTGGTGGGCCTGGGCCTGCTGTTCTTCGGTGCCGAGGGTTCGCGCACGCCGCCGTTCTCCGAGGCGCGCTTTGACCTCGGTGGCATCCCCGTCTCGGGTCAGTCGCTGGTGGTGCTGGGCGTCACGCTGGCGCTGGTGATGCTGCTGTTCCTGTTCTTCGGCCGCTCCATGGTCGGCAAGGCGCTGCGCGCCACGGCCATCAACCGCGTGGGGGCGCGCCTCATGGGCATCCCCACCGAACTCTCGGGCGACGTGAGCTTTGCCCTGGCCGCGCTGATCGGCGCCGTCTCGGGTCTGTTGATCGCGCCGCTCACCACCGTGTACTACGACACGGGTTTCCTGATTGGCTTGAAGGGCTTCGTCGCGGCCATCGTGGGCGGGCTGGCCAGCTACCCCATGGCGCTGGCCGGTGCCCTGCTGGTGGGGCAGCTGGAGGCCTTCGCCTCGTTCTGGGCCAGTGCCTACAAGGAGGTTCTCGTGTTCACCCTGATCGTGCCCGTGCTGTGGTGGCGCTCGCTCAACAGCCGCCATGTGGAGGATGAGGAATGAGCACGCCCGTCAAGACCGATATGGCCGCCAGCGCACAAGCCGCACCCACATCGCGCGGCATCGTCACGCGCACCCAGCTCACCCTGGCCGGCGTGGCGCTGCTGGCCCTGTGCTGGGGTTGGCTGCCCGACTTCACCGTGGTCATGCTCAGCTATATCGGGCTGTACGCCATCGTGGCGGCCGGGCTGGTCATGCTCACCGGCGTGGGCGGCATGACCTCGTTTGGCCAGGCCGCCTTCGTGGGCGTCGGCGCCTATGCCACGGCCTGGATCTGCACCGCGCCCGCATCGGTGCAGGCGCTCTCGGGCATCGTCGGTATGGCCGGCCTGCCTTGGGTGGGACTGGTGCTGGGCCTTTTGGTCACCTTCGCGCTGGCCTGGGGCCTGGGGTCGGTCACGCTCAAACTCTCGGGCCACTACCTGCCGCTGTGCACCATCGCCTGGGGCTTGTCGCTGTACTACCTGTTCGGCAACATGGAGTTCCTCGGCGGGCAGACCGGCATCACCGGCGTCCCCCCGCTGGTGGTGGCGGGCTTCTCGCTGGCCTCGCCGCGCGCCATCGGCGTGCTGATCTGGGCGGTGCTGCTGGTGTCGCTGTGGCTGCTGCACAACCTGCTCGATTCGCGCGAGGGCCGCGCCATCCGTGCGCTCAAGGGCGGCCGGGTGATGGCCGAGTCCATGGGGGTGGACACGGCGCACTACCGCATCAAGCTCTTCGTGCTGGCGGCGCTGCTGGCGGCCATCTCGGGCTGGCTGTATGCGCATTTGCAGCGCTTCGTGAGCCCCACGCCGTTCAACCTCAACATCGGCATCGAGTACCTGTTCATGGCCGTGGTCGGCGGCGCCGGCCACCTCTGGGGCGCGGTGCTGGGCGCCACGCTGATCACCCTGCTCAAGGAGAAGCTGCAGGACGTGCTGCCCTCGCTGCTGGGCACCAGCGGCAACTTCGAGGTCATCGTCTTCGGCCTGCTCATGGTCTTCGTGCTGCAGCGCTTTGCCGACGGCCTGTGGCCCACGCTCAACCGCCTGGGCGAGCGCTGGCTGCGCCGCGAGGCGCCGCGTGCCGTGCGCCAGGCCATGCAACTGGCGCAGCGCACGCTGCCGACGCCCGGCACGGTGCTGCTGCAGGCCCGCAACGTGACCAAGCGCTTCGGTGGGCTGGTCGCCAACAACAACGTCTCCATGGACGTCAAGGCCGGGGAGGTGCATGCGCTGATCGGCCCCAACGGTGCCGGCAAGAGCACCTTCTTCAACATGATCTCGGGCGTGGACGACGCCACCGAGGGCGAGGTGCGCCTGGTGGACCAGGCCATGCTGCGCCGGCCCTCGCGCGCCTTTGCGCGCCTGGGCATGGCGCGCACCTTCCAGCATGTGCGCCTGCTGGGCCAGCGCAGCGTGGTCGAGAATGTCGCCCTCGGCGCGCACCAGCGCGCCCACCGCGGCTGGCTGGCCTCGATGCTGCGGCTGGACCGCGCCGAAGAAGCCGCCCTGCTGGCCGAGGCGTGCCGCCAGATCGAGCGCTGCGGCCTGGACGTCCATGCCGACGCGCCCGCCGCCTCGCTGGCCTTGGGGCAACAGCGCATCGTGGAGATCGCGCGCGCCCTGGCCGGCCAGCCGGCCATCCTGCTGCTCGACGAGCCTGCCGCCGGCCTGCGCCACCTGGAAAAGAAGGCCCTGGCCGATCTGCTGCGCCAGCTGCGCGCCGAGGGCCTGGGCATCCTGGTGGTGGAGCACGACATGGAGTTCGTGATGAACCTGGCCGACCGCATCACCGTGCTGGAGTTCGGCACCGTGATCGCCGAGGGCACGCCCGCACAGGTGCAGAGCAACCAGCGCGTGCTCGATGCCTACCTGGGCGGTGCCGATGACGACCTGCCCGCCGCTGCCACTGAAGGAGCCACCGCATGACCGCCTTGCTGCAACTCCAGGACCTGAGCGTCTCCTATGGCCAGGTGGAAGCCGTCCACCAGGTCCGGCTCGAGGTGAACGAGGGCGAGATCGTCACCGTCATCGGCCCCAACGGCGCGGGCAAGACCACCTTGCTGTGCGCGGCCATGGGCCTCTTGCCGGCCACCGGCGCCATCACCCTGGCCGGCGAGCGCATCGTGCGCCCCAGCGTGGAAGCCATGGTGGCGCGCGGCGTGGCCCTGGTGCCCGAAAAGCGCGAGCTCTTCGGCGAGATGTCGGTGGAGGACAACCTGCTCCTGGGCGGCTTCTCGCGCTGGCGCAAGGGCCAGCGCGACCAGGCGCAGCGCATGGACGAGGTCTTCGAGATCTTCCCGCGCCTGCGCGAGCGCCGCCCGCAGCTGGCCTCCACGCTCTCGGGCGGCGAGCGGCAGATGCTGGCCATCGGCCGTGCGCTGATGGCGCGCCCGCGCCTGTTGATGCTCGACGAGCCCTCGCTCGGCCTGGCCCCGCTGATCGTGCGCGAGGTGCTGCAGGTGGTGTCCTCGCTGCGGGCGCATGGCGTGTCGGTGCTGCTCGTGGAGCAGAACGCGCGCGCCGCACTGCGCGTGGCCGACCGGGCCTACGTGCTCGAAATGGGCGCCGTGGCGCTCACGGGTGCCGCGCAGGATCTGCTCAACGACCGCCGCATCATCGACACCTACCTGGGCATGGGCGGGGCTGCGCACGCCCCGGCCGAGGTGGCCTGAGATTTTTTGGGGAGCGCCAGCGCGCTCCCAGGGTTGCTGCGTGACGCGGCGGCAGCCCCGTTATTCCATCCTTCCGCATGCCAGGCCTGGCACCGGAAGGTTTTTGCGTTGTGATGAAGAACCATAAAGACGACAGGAGACAAGACAACATGGCAGCAGCAGGAGTTCAACCCCTCTCACGCGCGGGTGCCGCCCGCCGGCGCACCGCACTCGCAATGGCCCTGGGCTGGGCCACCGGAACGGCCTGGGCCCAGGACAGCGCGGGCGTGACCGACGGCGAGATCGTCATCGGCCAGTCGTGCCAGTTGAGCGGTCCGCTCGCGGCACTGACCAGCGAAGTGCGCCAGGGCTCGGCCCTGTATTTCGACCACGTCAATGCCTCGGGCGGCGTGCGCGGCCGCAAGATCCGCGTGGTGGCCATCGACGATGCCTACGACCCCAAGAAGGCGGCCGAGAACACGAAGAAGCTGATCGACGAGGACAAGGTGCTCGCGCTGTTCCAGTACGCCGGCACGCCCCCGGCCCTGGCCGCCCTGCCGATTGCCGAGGATCGCGGCGTGCCCTTCATCGCGCCGTTCACGGGCTCTGACGGCCTGCGCCAGGCCGGCAGCCGCTACGTCTTCAACATCAAGGCCGGCTATGCCGCCGAGCTCGATGCCACGGTCAAGCAACTGGCCTCGGTGGGCATCGCGCGCATCGCGGCGGTCTACCTCAACAACCCCTTCGGCACCGGCGGCCTGGCCTCGGTCGAGAAGTCGGTCAAGAACCACAAGGTGGAACTTGTGGCCCATGCCCCGCTGGAGGTGGACGGCTCGAAGATGGCCGACGCCGTGGCTGTGGTGGCCAAGGCCGCGCCCCAGGCCATCATCGTCATCAGCGCGGGCAAGCCCAGCGTGGATTTCGTCGATGCCTACCTGGCGGCCGGCCACCGCACCACGTTCTACATGCTCTCGGTGATCAGCAACGCGCAACTGGTCAAGGCCCTCGGAGAACGCGCACGGGGCATCGTGGTCTCGCAGGTCGTGCCCTCGCCGTGGAACCAGAGCATGCCGATCTCGCGCGAGTTCCAGACCCTGGCCAAGGCCAAGGGCATCACCGAGTACACCTTCAGCCAGATGGAGGGCTTCATCTCCGCCCGCTTCCTGGTCGAAGCGCTGCAGCGCGCCGGCGCCAAGCCCACGCGCGCAGGACTGGTGCAGGCCATGGAGTCGATGAAGAGCGTGAACCTGGGCGGCTACCCCGTGGAGCTATCGGCCACGCAGCACAGCTCGGGCAAGTTTGTTGATCTGCTGATGATGGGCCGCGACGGCCGTTTTACGAAGTAAGCAGCGCACCGCCCTGCGCCGCCTCCAGCAGCCGCGTGAGCAGCGGGTGCATGACCTTGCGCGCGTTGTAGATCAGGTGGAACTGCTCCTGCACGTCGGGCGTGGAGCCCACCTGCACCAGGCCGTGGGTCTTGAGCAGGTGTGCGCCCACTGTCACGGGGGCCGGCATCACGCCCATGCCCGTGGCGGCAAAGGTGCTCAGCAGGGCGCTGTCCTCGAACTCGCCGGCAATGCGCGGGCGGATGCGTTCGCGCTCCAGCCAGTGGTCGATGCGCGCGCGCATGGCGGCGTGGTCGGTGGGCAGCAGCACGGGCACCACGGCCAGGCTTTGCGGAAACTGCCGGGCCGCCGCTTCGGCCCACACAGGCGGCGCGTACCAGGCCACGGCACTCGTGCCCAGCAGTTGGCTGGTGGTTTTGAGGGCCGGGTTCGGCGGCGCGGCGCGGTCGGCCAGCACCGCGTCGAGCTTGTGCAGCGCGAGCTCGCCGAGCAGCGGCTGGAATTCCCCCTCGTGGCACAGCAGGCGCAGGTGCGGCTCGTCGAGCACCGGCGTCAGCAGCCGGTGCATGGCCAGCTTGGCGATGCCGTCGGAGATGCCCAGGTTCAGCCGCAGCGTCCGGCCGCTGGCGGCCTCGCGCACGCGGTGGGTCAACTGCTCGCCCAGCGCAAAGATCTGGTCGGCCTCGTGCAGCGCGGCCACGCCCGCCTCGGTGAGCACCAGGCTGCGCCCCTCGGTGCGCAGCAGGCTGGTGCCCAAGGCCTGCTCCAGCAGGCGCACCTGCGCGCTGATGGTCTGCACGGCCATGTCCAGCCGCTCGGCGGCGCGCGCGATGCCGCCCTCCTTGGCGACCACCCAGAAGTAATACAGGTGGCGGTAGTTGAAGCTCTGGCTCATGGTGTTGCGTATCCCAACAGGCTGAAGGGGTATGGGCGTGGAGAATATTTGGTTCGTAAAAACCGAACCCATAGTACCGTGAAGACAGGTTTTTAAGATGCAAAAGCATCCCTACAGTGCGGGCTTGCCCTGAAATTCCCAACTGACCGCACCGGAGAGAGCCCATGCGCCACACCGCCCCCCGTCCCCTGTCCACCCCGACCCCGGGTCTGCCACCCCTGCCGCGTTCGCGGCGCTGACGCCATCGCGCGAAGGATCAGAACATCATGGAAACAATCGGAACCTGGTGGATGTGGGCGGGGTTTGCCGTCTTTGTGGTGGTGGCCATCGGCATCGACCTGTTGGTCATGGAGCGCCAGGGCGCGCACAAGGTCACGACCAAGGAGGCCCTGAAGTGGAGCGCCCTGTGGTTCTCGCTGGCCTTCGTGTTCGTGGCCGGCCTGTGGTGGTACCTGGACGGCAGCCAGGGCCGCGAGGTGGCCAACACCGTGTCGATGCAGTTCATCACCGGCTACCTGGTGGAAAAGAGCCTGTCCATCGACAACATCTTCGTCTTCCTGATGCTGTTCAGCTACTTTGCGGTACCTCCACAGCACCAGAAGCGCGCGCTGATCATAGGCATCATCGGCGCCATCGTACTGCGCACGCTGCTGATCCTGGCAGGCGCCTGGCTGCTGGCCTCGTTCCACTGGCTGCTCTACGTGTTCGGCGCCTTCCTGGTGTTCACGGGTGCCAAGATGTGGTTCGCCGCCGGCCAGGAGCCCGACATCGCTACCAACCCGGTGCTGCGCTTCCTGCGCAAGCGCATCCGCATCGCCGACGTGTTCGACGGCGAAAAGCTGACCACCACCATCAACGGCGTCAAGCACTACACGCCGCTGTTCGTGGTGCTGATCCTGATCGGCACCACGGACATCATCTTCGCGGTGGACAGCATCCCGGCCATCTTCGCGATCACCAGCGACCCGTTCATCGTGCTCACGGCCAACATCTTCGCCATCCTGGGCCTGCGTGCGCTGTACTTCCTGCTGGCCGACCTGGCCGACCGCTTCCACCTGCTGGCCTATGGCCTGGCCCTGGTGCTGGTGTTCATCGGCGGCAAGATGCTGCTCATCGACCTGGTGAAGATCCCGATCGGCTACGCTCTGCTGGTCACCGCGGGCCTGATTGCCGGCTCCATCGTCCTGTCGCTGCGCAGCTCGGCCGGCAGCCCACCGGCTGCTGAGCCCCCCAAGCCTTGAAGGAGACCGGCCATGGACATGATCGAATCGGTGATGCTCACCCTGATGGTGGCCCTGGCGGGCACGGCCCTGATGGCCTGGCGCCTGGGCAACGACCGGCGCGACGTGGGCCTGCTCACGGCCCTGGCTACGCTGTGGGGCCTGGCCACCGCAGCGTCCTTCAGCTGGTGACGGCCCGCCCATGCGGATGCTGAGCACCCTGCGCCGCAAGCTGCGCCACCTGGAGCCGAGTGTGCGAGACCAGTTGGCACGCACGGCATTGGCCCGTGCCGTGCCGTGGATGGAGCAGCGCGCGCTGTTCCGCTTCCAGCGCGAGCCGCTGGCACGCGGGGTCGCCGCCGGCCTGTTCTGCGGGCTCATTCCCGGCCCGCTGCAATTGGTGGGCGCGGTCGGCGCCTGCGCCTGGCTGCGCGGCAACGTGGTGGCCGGCGGCGTCACCACCTTCTATACGAACCCCTTGACCACCGTGCCGCTGTATGTGCTGGCCTTCCAGGTGGGCTCGCTGGTGCTGCCCGGCGAGCAGTCGCTGCCGGCCTTCAATGCGGCCGGCCCGGCAGGCGCCTTCAGCGTGCAGGCGCTGGCCGAGTGGATGCAGGCGCTGGGCACACCGCTGCTGGTCGGCCTGCCGGTGCTGGGCTTGGTCCTCGCCGTACTGGGTTATGCAGCGGTGCAGGCCCTGTGGCTCGCGCCCGTGCTGCAACGCGGGCGCCGCCGGCAGCGTGCCCGCGCCCTGCGCGACCAGCTCTGAGCTGGCGGCGCATGCGGGCTTGCAGTCAAAGGCAAAGCCGTATCAATCGAGCTTGACGCCGACCTTGGTAATCACGCGGCCCCACTTTTCGCGCTCGGCGCGCGCGTAGCTGCCCATCTGGGCCGGGGTGCCGGGCAGGGGCTCCACACCCAGGGCCTGCAGGCGCGCGCGGGTGCGCGTATCGGCCAGGGCGGTCTGCAGCGCCTTGCTGAACTGGGCCACGGCCTCGGCCGAAGTGCCCGTGGGGGCCACCAGCCCTTGCCATGCATAGCCTTCGAATCCCTGCAGCCCCTGCTCCTGGATAGTGGCCACGTCGGGCATGGTCGCCACGCGCTGCGGGCTGGCCACGCCGATGGCGCGCACCTTGTTCGTGGCAAGGAACGGGTAGACCGTGGCGCTGTCGATCCACATCGCGGGCACCTGGCCGCCGATCACGTCCTGGATGGCCGGTGCCGCGCCGCGGTAGGGTACATGGGTGAGCTTGAGCCCGCTTTGCTCGCGGAACAGCTCGCCCACCAGGTGGTGCGGGCTGCCGGGGCCGGCCGACGCCCAGTTCACGCCATCGGCGTTGCCCTTGGCCCAGGCCATGAACTCCTTGAGGTTCTTGGCGGGCACGTTGTTCGAGACCACGAGGAACATCGGAAAACGCACCAGCAGGCCCACGGGCTGGAAGTCCTTCTCGGCGTTGTAGCTCAGCTTGCTGAACAAAAAGGGGTTGGCCGCCAGCGTGGCGAAGTCGGCCGAGAAGATCAGGTTGCCGAAATCCTTGTGGCGCGCGGCATAGTCGGCCGCGATGTTGGTGCCCGCGCCGGGCTTGTTGTTGATGATGACGGGGCGGCCCAGGCTGGCACCCATGGACTCTGCGATGGTGCGGGCCACGATGTCCGAGCCGCCGCCGGCCGCATAGCCGACCACCCATTCCAGGGGCTTGCTGTGGTCCTGCGCATGCAGGGGCAGGGCGAGGGGCGTGAGTGCCAGGCCCGCGAGGGTGGCGAGGAAGTGTTTGCGCAGCATGGTGGTTTGTCTCCGGTGGTGTCTGTGGATGGATCAGGGGTGGATCGGGCACGGCGCTGCCGCGGGCCCCGTCTGTGCGGGGCTTGCGCGGCGGCGGTGTCGGTGGGTGGAGGTGGGCGGCGTCAGGCCGCAGCGTGTACCGGGGCGACCGGAGTCACGGGCGCCATGTCCGCAGCGCCGGTGGGCACCGTGGTGCCGCGCGCCAGCTGCAGCGCATGCAGCAGCGTGGCCTGGTCGCCGATGTGGTTGGCCAGCAGCAGGATGAGTCGGGCATTCATCGCGTGGCTCTCGGGCGGGGTAAGGCCGTTGTGGCTGGCGATCAGGGCCTCGTAGAAATCGTCGCAGGCCTGCAGGTGGGGCTGGGTATCGAGCATGCTCATGGCTCCTGGTTCAGGCGGTTGCGAGGTCGGCAGGCGCGGCTGCAGGCTGGCTGAGGAGCGACGCCGTGGCACGCGCCAGCGCGGCGCGCACGGCGGCTTCATCCAGGCTGCGCCAGCGCGCGCACACATGCTGGTCGGGCCGCACCAGGTAGGCCGTGCCGGGCTGTGCATCCAGGCGCTGAGCCAGCAGGCCCTGGGGGTCCTGCAGGTCGGTGCCCACCCGCAGCAGCTTCACCTGGGGCAGTGCGGTGGCCCAGGCAGGGGCCGTGCCGAACACCAGCAAGGTGAAGTCCGCCCCCAGCGTGCGCAGCAGCCAGGCGCTCTGGCCGCCCTGCAGCACCGGTGCGTCGAGCAGCACGGCGCCGGGCACCTGGGTGCCGGCAAAGGTGTCCGTGTCGGGCGTGTTGAGCTGCGAACCGCGCAGCGTGGCCGGCACCGACAGGCGTCCGCTGTTGACGATGCGGCGCGCAAAGGGGTGCTCGCGCGCCAGCTCCAGCGCTGCGTCGCGGAACAGGCGGCTGATCTCGCTCTTGGGCGTGATGAAGTCGGTGGCGCGGGTCGAGTTGGCGATGTTCTCGTCGGCCGCGTACTCGCGCTCGGGGCCGTAGGTGACCAGCAGTTCTTCGCCGGCCCGGCCGCGCAGCACCCAGTCGAGCTTCCAGGCCAGGTTCTCGGCGTCCTGCACGCCGCTGTTGGCACCCCGTGCGCCAAAGGGCGACACACCGTGCGCGCTGTCGCCCGCGAACACCACGCGGCCGTGCACGAAACGGTCCATGCGCAGGCAGGCAAAGGTGTAGACGCTGGCCCATTCAAGCTCGAACTGCGCATCGGGGCCCAGCAACGCGCGCACGCGCGGCAGGATGTTCTCGGGCTTTTTCTCTTCCTCGGGGTCGGCGTTCCAGCCCAGCTGGAAGTCGATGCGCCAGACATTGTCGGGCTGGCTGTGCAGCAGCACGCTCTGGTTGGGGTGGAAGGGCGGGTCGAACCAGAACCAGCGCTCGGTCGGGAAGTCGGCGTTGCTGGCCATCTTCACGTCGGCGATCAAAAAGCGGTCCTGGAAGGTGCGGCCCTTGCTTTCCAGTCCCATCATCTGCCGCATCGGCGAGCGCGAGCCATCGCAGGCGGCGACCCACTGTGCGTCGATCCGGTAGGCGCCCTCGGGGGTCTCCACGGTGAGCAGCGCACCGTCGTCGCGCGGTGCCACGCCCGCCACCTTGTTGTGCCAGCGCAGTTCGATGTTGGGCAACTGCAGCGCCCGCTCCACCAGGTAGGCCTCGGCGTAGTACTGCTGCAGGTTGATGAAGGCCGGCCGTTCGTGCCCTTCTTCGGGCAGCAGGTTGAACTCGTACAGCGGCGCGTCGTGGAAGAACACCTTGCCCACGTTCCACGAGACGCCCTTGTCCACCATGCGCTGGCCCACGCCCAGGCGGTCCCAGATCTCCAGGGTGCGCTTGGCAAAGCAGATGGCGCGCGAGCCGCTGGACAGCTTGCAGTCGTTGTCCAGCACCACCACCCGCTGGCCGCGCTGCGCCAGGTCGATGGCCAGCGACAGGCCCACGGGCCCGGCGCCCACCACCACGATGGGGTGCTGCGCGGGGGCCGGGGCGTCCTGGTCGGGGGAGCGCTGGTAGGCGAATTCGATGGCCTGTACCTGGGCGCCGGTGCCGCCGAATGCGGGTGGTGCAGAGTTATTTGTTGGCATGGTGGTTGTCTCCTCCATTACGGCAGGCGCTCAGCCTTCCAGCGATTTCCACATCTCCACGTCCCGCTCGGCCGTCCAGATGCGCGGGTCCGGGTACTGCGTGGCTTCGTCATAGGCCCGCGTCACGTCGAACGGCATGCAGTGGTTGAAGATCACCCAGTGGCCGTACTTGGGCTGCAGTTTGGCGAAGGTGGCTTCGTAGACTTTGCGCAGGTCTTCTCCTTGGGCGGCGCTGGCCTTGACGCTCTCGTACAGGTCACTGATGAAGGCGCGCGTGCCGGCCAGGCCGGCCTGCACCTGCTCGGGCGTCTGCAGCGCAGCGCCGCGTCCGGGCACCAGCTTCTCGGGCTTGAGGGCCGCAAGGTTGTCCAGCGTCTGTGGCCAGTCCTTAAAGTAGGCATCGCCCGCATACGGCGTGGCATCGAACTCCACCAGGTCGCCCGAGAACAGGATCTTTTCCGCCGGCAGCCAGGCCACGGTGTCACCCTTGGTGTGGCCCCGGCCCAGCTGCAGGATCTGCACTTCCAGCTTTCCGAGCCACAGGGTCATCTTCTTGTTGAAGGTCATGGTCGGCCAGGTCAGGCCTTCGGGCACGCTTTCCACGTTCTGGAACAGGCGCGGGAAGCGGCCGATCTCGCTGTCTTTGTCGAACTGGCCGCGCTCGACGATCAAATCGCGCGTGTCCTCGCTGGCGATGATGTGCTCGGCCCCGTAGGCGCTGGCGCCCAGCACGCGCACTGCGTGGTAGTGGGACAGCAGCACGTACTTGATGGGCTTGTCCGTCACTTCGCGGATGCGGCGGATCACGTCCTGGGCCATGACGGGGGTGGCCTGGGTGTCGATCACCATCACCGCGTCGTCGCCAATGATGATGCCGGTGTTGGGGTCGCCCTCGGCGGTGTAGGCGTAGGCATGCTCGGACAGCTTGTCGAAGCTGACTTGCTTGACTTCCAGGTCGGCGGCGGAGGCGAAGGTCTTGGTGGTCATGGGTGGTACTGGTTGATTTGGTTTAGTGGAATGAATTCATCTAAACGGAATGTTTTGATCATAGGCAATAAATTCGTCAATGTCTAATTCATTTGTTTAAGTGGAAACCCCAGGGTGACCGGGATCGCCATGGGCTCGGTGGACAATGGCGCCATGGACGACCTCTCCCGCGACCTCTCTCCCGCCGACGATGAAGACAGCCCGCGCGCGCCGCGCGGCATCCAGAGCGTGGAGGTGGGCGGCCAGCTGCTCAAGGTGCTGGCCCGCACCGGCCGCCGCATGGCGCTCAAGGACCTGGCGCGGGCCGCCTACATGACGCCCGCAAAGGCCCACCCCTACCTTGTGAGCTTCGGCAAGCTGGGCCTGATCGAGCAGGACGCCGTGAGCGGCCACTATGGCCTGGGGCCTTTGGCCATGCAACTGGGCTTGATCAGCCTGCAGCAGGTCGACCCGGTGCGGCTGGCGATCGCCGAGCTGCCGGCCCTAGCCCAGCGCATTGGCTACACGGTCTCGGCATCGGTCTGGGGCGACAGCGGGCCCACCATCATCCGCGTCGAAGAAGGGCCCACGGCCGTCTACGTGGCCATGCGCCACGGCACCACGGCATCGGTGCGGCACACCGCCACGGGCAAAGTGTTCGCGGCCTTCGGCCCGCGCGAACGCACCGAAGCCGCCCTGGCCGCCGATGGCCATGCCGGGGCGCTCGACGACCCGGCCTTTGCCGCCGAGCTGGACGCCGTGCGCACCCACCAGGTGGCCGAGGTCACCGACCAGTTGCTGCCCGGCATCAGCGCCCTGGCCACGCCGGTCTTCGACGGGTTTGGCCAGCTCGTGCTGTGCCTGGCCGTGATCGGCCCGAGTGCCACCTTGCGCACCGGCCCGGACAGTGCCGCTGCAGGGCATCTGCGCGACACGGCGCGCAGCCTGTCGCAGAGGCTGGGCGCCCCCACCAGCGCTTAGGTTTTTGACAGCGCCTGGTCGATGTCCCAGAGGATGTCGTCCAGGTCCTCGATGCCCACCGACAGGCGCACCATGTCCGCGCTCACGCCGGCACGTGCCAATTCCTCGTCGCTCAATTGCCGGTGCGTGGTCGACGCCGGGTGGATCACCAGGGTCTTGGCGTCGCCGATGTTGGCCAGGTGGCTCAGGAACCCGCAGGCGTCGATGAACTTCTCGCCCGCCGCGGCGCCGCCCTGGATGCCGAAGGTCAGGATGCCCGACGCGCCCGGAGTGCCATCCACCACGCGGAACTGCTTTTGCGCGAGCGCGTAATACGGTGAATCGGCCAGGCCCGGGTAGTTGACCCAGGCCACCTTGGCATGGCCCTGCAGGAACTTCGCCACCGCCAGCGTGTTGCGGCAGTGCTCACGCATGCGCAGGTGCAGCGTTTCCGCGCCCTGCAGCAGTTGCCAGGCATTCATGGGCGAGAGCACGCCGCCGAAGGTGCGGTTGATCTCCATGCGCGCCTTCATGGTGTAGCCGAAGTCGCCGAAGGTCTCGTAGAACTTCACCCCATGGTAGGCCCGGCTGGGCTCCACCATCTCGGGGAATTTGCCGTTGTCCCAGGGGAACTTGCCGCCCTCGACCACCACGCCGCCCATGGTCGTGCCATGGCCGCCTATGTACTTGGTGGCGCTGTGCACCACGATGTCGGCGCCAAAGGCCAGCGGGTTGCACAGGTAGGGGCTGGCCACCGTGTTGTCGATGACCAGAGGCACGCCGTGGGTGTGCGCCACCCCGGCCACGGCGGCGATATCGAGCACATTGACCAGCGGGTTGCCGATCGTCTCACCGTACACGGCGCGGGTGTTGGGGCGCATGGCGCGCGCGAAGTTCTCGGGGTCTGCCGGGTCCACGAACGTGGTCTCGATGCCCAGGCGCGCAAATCCCACGCCGAGCTGCCCCACCGTGCCGCCATACAGCGTGCTGGCCGCCACGATGTGGTCGCCCGTCTTCAAAATAGCCAGCAGCGCCGCCATCTGCGCGGCCATGCCGCTGGCACAGGCCAGCGCGGCGCGCCCGTTTTCCAGGCTGGCGATGCGCTCCTCGAACACCGCCACCGTGGGGTTGCTGATGCGGCTGTAGACGTTGCCGAAGGTCTGCAGGTTGAACAGGCTGCTGGCGTGCTCGGCACTGTCGAAGACGAAGCTCGTCGTCTGGTGGATGGGCGTGGCGCGCGCGCCGGTCACCGGGTCGGGAATGGCGCCCGCGTGGATGGCGCGCGTGCCGAAGCCGTAGTCTCTGTCCTTTTCCATGGGCGGATGTCTCTCTTTGTTCTTCTGTTCAGTAAGGCAGTTGCTGCGGGCGCTTGGCCGAGATCACGCGCGTGTTGACACCGGCCCAGTTGAGCCCGCCGAACAGGCGCGCATGCTCGATCTTCACGCAGCGGTCCATCACCACCGCCAGGCCCGCTGCACGGGCCCGCGCCGCCGCGTTCTCGTTCACCACACCGAGTTGCAGCCACAGGCACTGCGCGCCGATGGCAATGGCTTCCTCGGCCAGCGGCGGGATGTCCTCGCTCTTGCGAAAACAGTCCACCATGTCGATGCGGTGGTCTGCCGCCGCCGCCGTGAGGCTGGGATAGCTGCGCTCGCCCAGGATTTCGGGTGCCATGGGGTTCACCGGCACGATGCGGTAGCCATGGGCCTGCATGTACTTGGCCGCAAAGAAACTGGGCCTGTGCCATTGTGGCGACAGGCCCACGACCGCGATGGTGCGGCAGGTTCCGAGAATATGGCGCAGTTCGCTGATGGTGCTCATACCACCAGTGTAAAACTGTAGAGACCTATGCAGGGTCCTTGTATTTGATGGAGCAGCCGTACGGGCGTGTGGTGGATGCCGTCAGCGGCTTGCCCGCCAGCGCCTCCGCCAGCCCGGTCTTCACATAGTTCGTGGCGCGCGGGATGTCGTCAACCTTGGCCGAGGCGATGCTGTCGATGCCGCCGGCATAGATCAGCTGGCCCTGCGGGTTCACGATGTACATGTGCGGCGTGGTGCGTGCGCCGTAGGCGCGGCCGGCCGTGCCTTCCTCGTCCATGAGGATGGCGGTGGGCACCGACTGGCGCTGCTTTAGCCAACTGGTCAGCTTGGCCGGCTCCAGGTAGTCGCCGCTGGCTTTCTCGGTGGAGTTGACCGCGAGCCACACCACGTCCTTGCCCGCCGCGTCCTTCTGCGTCGCGGGCATGTTGCCGCTGTCGTAGTGCTTGCGCACGAACGGGCAGCCGGGGTTGGTCCATTCGAGCACCACGTGCTTGCCCTTGAAGTCCGACAGGCGCACGGTCTTGCCCGTGGTGTCCTTCAGGGTGATGTCGGGAGCCGGCTGGCCCACGGTGGCGGCGGCCTGCGCACCGGCGGCAGCCAGCACGAGAGGCAGGGCGAAGAGGGTACGTCGAAGCAGCATGGATGAAAAATCTCCAGGTGGGACGGTGGTGGGGCAGTATGGGCGATGCGGCCCCGGATTTCCAGGCGGAGCCCCTGCCGGCCGGCTGGTCTTACAGCGCAGCCACCGCGGCGCGCAGTTCCGCTTCGCCCAGGATCTCGGAGAACACCACGGGTGCCTTGCCCGGGGCGTGCAGCACGTACACAGGCACGCCGCTGCGGCCCAGCTGGGCCAGGGCGGCGGTGATGGCCGGGTCGCGGCGCGTCCAGTCGGCGCGCAGCAGGGCCACGTTCTTGGCGGTGAAGTCGGCCTGCACGCCAGCGTCGGCCAGCGTGGTCTTCTTGTTGTACTGGCAGGTCACGCACCAGGCGGCCGTGAAGTCCACGAACACTGGCCGACCGCTGGCGACGAGCTGCTCGGCGGCGCCCGGGGTCCACGCCTGCCACTGCTGGGTGGCGTTGCCCGTGGACGCCTGTGCTGACGGTGCGGCAGCCACGTTGGTGACGTGCGGAGCAAAGATCCAGGCCATCAGCGCCAGCGCCAGGATGGAGACCGGGGCCATGAAACGGCGCGCCGAGCCTGCGAGCGCCAGCGCCCAGGCCACCATCCCGAGCGCCACCAGCAGGATCAGCAGCGCGCCGGCGCCATCGATGCCGCTTTGTTGCCCCAGCACCCACACCAGCCAGACCACGGTGGCCAGCATGGGGAAGGCCATGAATTTACGCAGCGTGTCCATCCACGCGCCGGGGCGCGGCAGGGCGCGCGCCACGGCGGGCACGAAGGCGGCGGCCAGGTAGGGCAGGGCCAGGCCCAGACCCAGCGCCGCGAACACGGCCAGCGCCTGTGGCCCTGGCAGCGTGGCCGTGAGGCCCAGCGAGGCCCCCATGAACGGCGCCGTGCAGGGTGAGGCCACAGCCACCGCGAGCACGCCCGTGAGGAAGGAGTCGGCCACCGGGTGGCGCGCCTGCAGGCTGGCCACCGAGGACGGCAGGAAGTGCCCGAACTCGAACACTCCCGCCAGGTTCAGCGCGATCAGCGTGAACAGTGCCGCCAGCCCCGCCACCACGGCCGGCGACTGCAGCTGAAAGCCCCAGCCGATGGCCTCGCCCGCAGCGCGCAGGCCGAGCATCAGCGCGCCCAGTGCCACGAAGGAGAGCACCACGCCTGAGGTGTAGGCAATGCCGCTGAGCCGGTGCGCGCGCCGGTCCTGGGCATGCTGGGCAAAGCCCACGACCTTGATGGCCAGCACCGGGAAGACGCAGGGCATGAGGTTGAGGATGAGGCCGCCCAGCAACGCGCCGAACAGCGCTGCGAGCAAGGTCAGGGGTGGGGCCGACGAGGTGGCTTGGGGAGCACCCGACGTGCCTGCGCCCGCCGCATTGGCCTTGAGCGCCGCCTCCAGCGCGGGCGACACCGTGGCCGCTGCGGCCACCGTGGGCCAGGCGCCCAGCACCTTGAGCTCGGCGCGGTATCCCTGGCCATCGGCGGCCAGCACCACAGGCATCGGATCGGGGCTGTTGCTGCGCTGGGCCGACAGCGGCACCTCGGCGGTCCAGACGGCACCCTTCCAGGCCTGGGTCCAGGCGGCGGCGTTCTCGATGACCTCGGGCGTCTCGGGGAACAGCTCCAGCGTCTTGCCGCGCAGTTCCACGGGCAGGCCCTGCACGCTCAGCTGCAGGGTGTTGCCCTCGATGCGGGCATTGCTGTCGGGCCGCACGCCCTGCACGCTGCCCATCACCGGGCGGGGCTGGGCCGCCAGGGCGGCATCGAACGCCGCACCATGCATGGCCGTGGTGCTGCGTGCCGGGATGGTCAGCGTGAAGTCGCCCTCTTCAGGGATGCATTCCTTGCGGCATACCAGCCAGGTGGCGCGCAGGCGCACCGTGGCATCGTTGGACAGCGCCTTGGGCGCGAAGGTGCTGGCCACGGTGACGGGCACGGGCAGCAGCACCGTGCCCTCGTAGCCGTAGTTGGCGAGGGTGCCGATGGGGATCTTCTTGGGCAGGGGCCAGGCGATCTCGCCCGCATCCAGCCCGGCGGGCAGGGTCCAGGCCATCTCGATGGGCAGGCCCGAATCGCCGGGGTTCTTCCAGTAGGTATGCCACTCGGGCTGGTGGGTGATCTGCAGGCCCAGCCACAGCGGCTGGCCGGGCTCGACGCCCTGTGGTGCATGGGCGATCAGCTCCGCCCGCACATGGGGGGTGGTCACCACGGCGCTGGTGGCCGCGCCACCCTTGGCCGGCAACTGGGCCCAACTGCCCGCGCCAGCCAGCATGACTGCTATGAGAAAGATAGCTTTGGCGAGCAGGGAGGTCGGGCGGTAGTGCATGTTGCAAGGTGTGAGCGCGCAGAAGACCGTTTGGTTCCTGGGCGTGGAATAGGCCCCTTATTGTGTCGCCAGGGTCAGTTGCACCTGGGGAGACCATTTCTCGGGCTGGGTTCCCGCGCGCGGCGCCGCCAGAAAGAGCCGTTCCACCGGCAGCTTCTGCGCCAGCAGGTAGCTGCGCACTGCCTGGCCGCGCTGGGAGGCCAGCTCCTGCGCCATGGCCTCGGTGGCGGGCTGGTTGGCCAGCAGCAGGGCCTCCATTTCGGCTGGGGTCAGCTCGCGCGCCAGGCCCACCAGGTTGCGCGGCTTGGGGATGTCGGCGCGGCGGTACACCTCCTTGAGCAGCGCGGGGTACTCGGCGGCCTGCACCGCTGCGGTGTCGGCCGGGCTGGCGCGGCGCTTTTCGGCCAGCACCAGTTGCTGCAGGTGCTCGCGCTGCAGGCCCTCGCGCTCGGCCTGCAGACTGGCCTGGCCGGTCACGGTGATGCGCAGGTTGGGCCGGTCGGTCAGCGCCTTGACGACCTTGGCAAGGTTCTGCTGGGCCTCGGGGCTCAGGCTGGCGCTGCCGGGGGCGAAGAGCACGCTGCCCAGTTCGTCGCCGCCCCCCATGGCGCTGGCCAGCAGGCTGAAGGGCGAGATCAGGGCCTTGCCGATCAGGTTGACGATGATCTTCCAGATCACCGGGCCCACGCGGAACTCGGGGTCGTTGAGCGAGCCGCTGAGCGGCAGGTCCAGGTCGATCACGCCATTGCGGTCGGCCAGCAGCGCCACGGCCAGCTTCACGGGCAGGCTGTTGGGCGCGCCGGCCACGGGTTCGCCAAAGGTCAGCTGGTTGAGCACCAGCCGGTTGCTGGCCGTGAGCTGGCCACTCGGGAGCACCTTGTAGGCCACGTCCACGCTGAGCTTGCCGCGCTCGATGCCATGCCCTGCGTACTTGACGGCATAGGGTGAGAGCGGCGGCAGCTCCAGGTCGCGCACCTTGCCTGCGATGTCCAGCGCCAGCGGCTTGGCCAGCGGGTTGAGCTTGCCCGTGATTTCCAGCGAGGCCGTGCCCTCGGCCTTGCCGCGCAGCTCCAGGTCGGCCAGCACCGGCTCGCCCCCGGGCGCCGCGGTGGAAAAGGCGCTGAGCTTGCCCGTGAGCTCCGACAGGTCGGCCGAGTAGTTGGGCTTGATGAAGAAGTCGGAGAACAGCACCTTGCCGTTGACCAGGCTCACCGGGCCGAACTGCACCACCGGTGCCAGCGGGTCGGCCAGCGCTGTTGCCACGGCGGCGGACGCTGCGGACGCGGCAGGCGCCGTCGCGGGTGGCACCGACTTCGCGGCACTGGCGGCATTGGCCGCCTGGGCCTCGGCCGGGGTCTTGGCGATGTCGCCCAGGTTGATGCGGCCGGCTTCGTTGATGGTGATGCGCGCGAAGAAGTCGGCCAGGCTGGTCTCTTTCACTTCGAGCCGCGGCGCCGTGCCGGGCGCGGTGGCCAGGTCCAGGCCGCGCAGGTTCAGGCTCTTCCAGGCCAGCAGTTCCTCGCCCACCTGGGCCTCGGTCTTGGGGGTGGAGGCCGAGGTGCTGTTGGCCTGCAGGTCGTCCACGGCAGCGTCGCCCGACAGGCGCAGGCTGGCGCCCTTGTCACCCTGCGAGAAAGCCACCTGGCCCTTGAATCCCACGTCGGCGCGCAGCAGCTCGATGGCCAACTGGCTCGCCAGGTAGCCATCGAGCGCGTGCAGCGGCAGGCGCGTGGCATCCAGACGCCCCTGCGTGGCCAGCGGCTGCAGCGCCAGCGTGCCCTGGTAGTCGAGCTTGCCAGGTGAGCCCTTGCCCGCAGCCACCTGGGCCGAAATCTTGAGCGCCTCGGGCTTGCTGCCGTCGGTGGCGAGGTTTTTGGCGCTGATGCCCAGGGCCGACAGCTCCAGCGCCACGGGGCGGGCCTGGGCGTTGTCGGCCAGCGAGACAGCGCCGCCTTGCAGGCTGAAATCCGCCACGCGCAGCACCCACGGCGCGGCGGCGGGGGCGTTCGGTGCCGGGGCGTTTTCTGGTGCCGGGGGCGTGGTGGCCGGCGCCTTCATCCAGCGCTCGAACATCCAGCGCCCGTCCGCGCTGCGGTCCACCGTGGCCTTGGGCTGGGTCAGGGCCAGGCTCTCCAGCGTGGCGGTGCGTGTGTCCAATGGCACCTGCACGCCCTTCACTTCCAGCCGGCCCAGGCTGGCCAGCACGGTCTTGCCCTGGCGCAGGGCCAGTTGCTCCAGCGCCAGCGGGCCGGCGGTGAGGGTGATGCCGGTGGGCGCCGCAGCACCGGGCTTCACGGACGATGCATCGGGCGCTGCCCACTGCACGCCGATGTCGCCGGTGAGCTGGCCCGACACGGCGGGCTCCAGCGCCTGCGCGAGGTAGGGGGTGGCCACCTGCAGCGCCAGTGCGGTCACAGTCGCCTGCACCTGCGCCTTCTGGTCCGTGGCCTCGCCCTTGAAGCCCAGGCTGCCATCCTGCAGCTTGAAGCCGCCCTCGAAGGCCACGGGGTGGGCCCACGGCAGGGCCAGGTCCCTGGCATCCAGCGTGAATTCGCGCGCCTCCAATGCGGCGGCGGGGCGGGTGGTCTGGTCGCCCCAGCGCAGCGTGCCGCCGCGCACCAGGGTGTGGGCGACCTCCACGGTCCAGGGCCTGGCGGTCGCGGGCTTGCCCGCAGCGGCCGAGGCTGGGCGAGACGCGGTACTGGCAGCGTTGGCGGCAGGCGCCGCCGCAGCGGGCGGGCTCTCGGGCGCCAGTTGCGCCAGGTTGATCTGGCCCGCCGCATTGCGCGTGGCGTTGAGCACCGGGGCCGTGAGCTCCACCTGCGACAGGCGCACCACCTGGTCGAGCGGGCGCACGTCGGCCAGATCGATCTTCAGGCGCTCGTAGCTCACCAGGTCCTGCCCCTGGCGGTCCGCCAGGCGCACGCCGCGCGCCTGCACGCTGCCGGTGAGCTTCACGGCCATCTTCGGGGCCTGCTCGAAGGCCACTTTCAGATCCACGTCCAGCGTGGCGCCCTGCACCTTCACGGGCAGGCTGGCGGGCAGGTAGGCCAGGTAGGGGGCGAGGTCCACGCCGTCCCAGCGCACGCTGGCGTCGGTCTTGCCGGTCTGGGCGAACGGCGTGCCCTGTGCGGAAGAGTCGAAGCGGCTGCTGTTGAGGGTGAAGGCCAGGTGCGGCTCCACCTTCACCTCGCGCTGCGAGGGCAGGGTGCTGATGAAGGGCACCTTGAGCGCCAGGTCGCGCAGGCTGTGCTTTTTCCCCACGCTGCGGTCGTCGTAGTCGATGCTGCCGCCGACGAGCGCCAGGTTGTACAGCGCCAGGCGGGCGGGGCCCGTGTCCGGCTTGGGTTCGGCGGGTGGTGCCGTGACCTTGGCGATGATGTCGTCCACGTCGTAGCGGCCCTCGCCCAGGTGGGCGATGTGCAGCACGGGTGACTCCACGGTGAACTCGTCCACCACCGGCGCCAGGCGCAGCAGCGATTGCAGCTCGCCATCCACATGCACGCGGGCGATGGTGAGCTGGGGCTTGTCGCTGCCCTCGGCGCCTGCCACTGCGATGTCGCGCAGCGTGAGTTCCAGCGACCAGGGCTTGAAATCGATGGCGCCCACCGTCACGGCCCGGCCCAGTTGTTCGCTGGCCGCACGCTCCATCGGCCCCTTGAGCAGGGGCGGCACAGCCAGCCAGGCCAGCAGCCACAGGGCCAGCAAAGCCGCCAGGGCCACGGCGGCACGGCGCGCCCAGCGGTGCTGGCGCAGGGCTGCCAGGGAGGGGCGGGTCAGGGAAAGGCGCTTGGGAAGAGGCATGGAGGCAGCTGAAAACGTCGGGCGGTCAGGGGAGCGACGCCGCAAACGGGCGGCAGGCCGCCCAAGGTACCACCGCGCAGTGTCGCGCGGTGTATCCAGAGGTGTGGTTGATGTTTGTTGACGTTCAGGCAGCGAAGCCCAGCACCACCCGCCGCGTGGTGGCGCTCTTCTTCTCGATCTTGGTCACCACGATGGCCCCGATCTCCGCCGTGTTGGCCACGTGCGTGCCGCCGCAGGGCTGCAGGTCGATCAACGGGGCACCGCCCTCGCCGCCGATGCGGATGGTGCGGATGCGCCCCGAACCGCGCGGGGGCTGCACGCTCATGCTCTTGACCAGTGCCGGGTTGGCGTCGAGTTCCTCGTCGCTGATCGATGCCACGGTGAGCGGATGGCCTGCGGCCACCAGGGCGGCGATGCCGGCGGTCAGCACCTCCTTGTCGAGCGGGTCGGTCATCGAGAAATCCAGGCGCGCGTACTCGGGCGTGATGGAGCAGCCGTTGACCAGCTGCGGCACCAGGTGGCACAGCAGGTGGGTGGTGGTGTGCAGGCGCATCAGGCGGTGGCGGCGCTCCCAGTCGATGCGGGCGGTCACCGGCGTGCCGACTTGAAACGCGGCCAGGTGTTCTTCCTGGCCCGGGGCGGGCACGTGCACGATGTCGCTGGTGGGCTGGCCTTCGGCATCCTTGCCCTTGCGCGTGTCGGCAATCGCGATGGCCGTGCCGTCGGCCAGCAGCAGGTGGCCGCTGTCGCCGGCCTGGCCGCCACCCAGGGGGTAGAACACCGTGCGGTCGAGCACGATGCCGGCGTCGGTGATGGCGGTGATGTGGGCGCTGCACTCGCGCAGGTAGCCGTCTTCTCGGAACAGATCGTGGGTCATCCCTGCATGGTAGCGGCAGCGGGGTGCGGCTGCAGAGCGCTACCATCGAGGCATGAAACGCCGCACCGCCTTGATCGCCGCCCCCTTGGTCCTGGTCCCTGCCTTCGGCTGGGCCGATGAGCCCAAGGTGGCCGACCTGTCCGGCGCGCTGCGCTGGCTCGACCGGATGGAGGCGGCACCCCAGGCCCGCACCAATGGTGCCTGGCCCCTGGTGGCGGTGCTCGAACACCTGTCGCAGAGCATCGAGATGAGCATCGACGGTTTTCCGAAGGAGAACAGCGCCCTGTTCCAGCGCACGCTGGGCGCTGCCGCGTTCAGCTTCTTCGGCTGGCGCGGGCGCATGTCGCACGGCCTTGCCGAGCCCATTCCCGCGGCGCCAGCGCTCACCATGTCGGGCGAGTGGAAGCCAGCAGCCCAGCGCCTGCGGGCCGCGATTGCACGCTTCAACGCCCATTCGGGGGTGCTGCGCCACCACTTTGCGTATGGCGCGCTGGACAAAGTCGAGTTCGCACGTGCCCACACCTTTCACATCGCCAACCACCAGGACGAGATCATTCTGGGCTGAGGCCGCTACCATGGCGGCATGACCCAGCCACCGGTGCCTTCTTCTTCCCCATCTGCCACCACGCCTGCGCGCTGGTGGGCCGATCTCGGCACGCGCGATTTCGCACAGCGCAAGGCTTCGGGCCTGGCGGCGCAGACGGTCGCCGTGTTGCCCGTGGCCGCCATCGAGCAGCATGGGCCGCACCTGCCGCTGTCGGTGGACGCCACCTTGCTGCAGGGTGTGATCGACGCGGCGCTGCCGCTGCTGCCGGCCGAGCTGCCGGTGCTGTTTTTGCCGCCCCAGAACGTGGGCCTGAGCCCCGAGCACATCCGCTACCCCGGCACGCTCACGCTGTCGCCTGCCACCATCATCGCGCTGTGGACCGAGCTTGGTGAGTGCGTCGCACGCGCGGGTGTGAAGAAACTGCTGCTGTTCAACGGCCATGGCGGCCAGGTCAGCGTGATGGACATCGTGGCGCGCGAGCTGCGCACACGCTGCGACCTGCTGGTGTACAGCGCCAGCTGGTTCAGCCTGCCCCTGCCAGATGCGGTGGCCGGCCAGTTCAGTGTGGCAGAGCACCGCTTCGGCATCCACGCGGGCGAAATCGAGACCTCGATGATGCTGCACCTGGCGCCAGCCACGGTGCAGATGGCGCATGCGCAGGACTTTCGTTCCACCTCGCAGGACCGCTCGGAGCAGTACGCCATCCTGGGCAATGGCAAGAGCGCCAAGCTCGGCTGGCAGATGCAGGACTACCACCCGGCCGGTGCCGTGGGCAATGCCGCAGCCGCCAGCGCCGACAAAGGCCGTACCGTGGTGGAGGCGGCGGCCACCCAGCTCGTGGCACTGCTGCAGGAAATGGCGGCATTGCCGCTGGCCACTTTGCGTGACCAACCTGATTTCTGAGGTCCACCGCCATACGGTGCTCGGCCTCGTGTGCTCATTGAATGACCATGATCAGACACGCCACATTCCCCAGCGATCTCCCTGAAGTCACCGCCATCTTTCGCGAATACGTCCAAAGCCCCACGGCCAATCTCGGCTTCCAGGACTACGAGCAGGAGTTCGCTGGGCTGCCGGGCAAGTATGCCGAGCCCGATGGGTGCATTCTCCTGGCCGTCGTCGACGGCCGCGTGGTGGGTTGTGCAGCCCTTCGCCGGGTCGATGACGGCATCTGTGAACTCAAGCGCGTGTACGTGCGGCCCGAAGCCCGGGGCATGGCGCTGGGCCGGAAATTGGTGCAGCAGATGCTGCATGCCGCCAGGGAGGCGGGCTATCGGCGCATGTGCCTGGATGTGCTGGCGGAATTCGTTGCGGCCCAAAGGTTGTACGAATCGCTGGGGTTTGTGCCTGCAGAGCCCGTGAGCTTCAACCCGGTTCCGGGAACCCGGTTTCTCGCACTCGATCTGTAGGCGAGCCCGCTGGCCTGCCGCCGGTCAGGCGTGGGTGATCCAGTCCAGGTGCGGCGCTTCGTTCAAGTGCGGCAGCGTATTGAAGGTCTGCAGCATCAGGCGCTTGGGGCTGATGCTGAACTCCGTCACCGCGCTGTTGCGGATGCGCATGTTCAGCGCAATCGTCACCTCGGGCGCGGTGCCCAGCACCTGGCCCACGGCGGTGGAGATGGGGCCGCCGCTGCTCACCAGCAGCACGTTCTGGCCTGTGTGGTGCTGGCGCACATGGTCGAGCGCGGCGCGCACGCCGGCGCTGAACTCGTTCCACGTCGGCATGCCCTGCGGGCTGATGACCCCAGCCATCCACTGCGCGAGTGCATCGCACAGCAGGCGAAAGTGGTGGCGGTACAGCTCGGGCGTATCGGGCCTCTGCAGCGGCTGGGGGTGGATGGCGGTGATCAGCGCATGGCTGTCGTACTCGTTGAGGCCGGGCATCTGCAGCACCTCGGGGGTGACCTGCAGGCCCTCGGCGATGCCTTCGAGCGTCTGCGTATGGCGGCGCAAGGTGCCGGTGATCACGGCATCGAAGGCCTGGCCGCGCTCGCGCCAGAATTCGCCCAGGCGCACCGCCTGTTCGCGTCCGCGCGCGCTCAGCTGGTCGTAGTCGTCAGCGCCAAACGAGGCCTGGCCGTGGCGCACGAGGTAAAGGGTTCCCATGCGCCGGATTGTGGGCAGGGGCGGGCCCGGTCGTTTGTCGCCCAAGCGACCAGAGCCACCCAGCCAGTAGCCTCGGGGACACGCTCCGCCCGGCCGGTCAGCCTGCCAGGACGCGGCTGAACACCGGTGCGTCGACGTTGCCGCCCGTGAGTGCCAGGCCCACAGCGAGGCCACTCAAACTGTCGCGTTCCTGCATCGCAGCCGCCAGTGCGGCGGCGCCCGCGCCCTCGGCCACGTTGTGGGTGTCGGTGTAGATTGCATGCATGGCGGCAGCCACCTCTGCGTCGCTGACCTGCACGATGTGGTCGATGTGCGGTGCAAGCACGGCCAGCGCATTCGCATCGGCCACGCGGCAGGCCATGCCGTCGGCCAGTTCGGTGGTCACGGGTGCCTCGACCACGCGGCCCGCCGCCAGGGAATCGGCATAGGTGGTGGCATGGGCACTCACCACGCCGACGATGCGCACGCCGTGCCCCAGCGCCAGCTTGGCCGCAATGGCCGAGCACGCGCCCGATCCCTGGCCGATGGGCACGTAGACCACGCCCAGCTGCGGCACCGCACGCAGGAACTCCCACCAGTAGGTGCTCACGCCGCGCAGCAGGTCGGCGTGGAAGCTGGGCACCATGTGCGCGCCGCGCTCGGCGGCCAGTTGCATGGCGTGCTCGCGCGCTTCCTGGAAGTCGCTGCCGTGCTCGATCAGCGTGACGCCCAGAGCGCGCATGGCGGCGTTCTTCTCCACTGAGTTGCCCCGGGGCACAACGATGGTGCAGGCCACGCCGTGGTTGCGCGCAGCCCAGCCCATGCTCTGGCCGTGGTTGCCGCGCGTGGCGCTGACCACTTCGCGCGGCAGCGCGCCTCGCTTGGCGAGCTGGTCGAAATAGGTGAGCCCGCCGCGGATCTTGAAGGCCCCCACGGGCGTGTGATTCTCGTGCTTGAGCCAGCAGTCCGTGCCCAGGCGTTCGCTGAGCAGGGCCCAGCGGTACTGCGGCGTGGGTGGGAAGTCGCGGTACACGACCTGGGCAGCAGCCTCGATGTCGGCCAGGCCCGGCAGCCAGGGGAGGGTGGTGGCAGGCAGGGCGCTCATGCGGCAGGCCTCTTTTCGGTCAGCAGGCGCACGGCCAGCAGGCCCAGCACTGTGCCCATCACATAGCGCTGGGCGCGCATCCAGCCTTGGCTGCGGTTCATGAACAGGGCCACGCGGGCGGCAAACAGCACCAGCAGTGCATTCACCAGCGCACTGGTGCTGATCTGCACGGCGCCCAGGGTAAGGCTCTGCAATAGCCAGTTGCCGCGCTCGGGGTGCAGGAACTGCGGGAAGAACGACAGGTAGAACATGGCCACCTTGGGGTTGAGCAAATTGGTCATGAAGCCCATGAGGAACAGCTTGCGCGGCGTGTCGTGCGGCAAGTCGCGCGCCTCGAACGGGGCGGTGCCGCCGGGCTTCACGGCCTGCCAGGCCAGCCACAGCAGGTAGGCGGCGCCCGCGATGCGGATCGCGTCGAAGGCCATGGGCACGGCGGCCAGCAGGGCGGTGAGGCCGAGCGATGCTGCCAGCAGGTGCACGCCGAAACCGGCGATCACGCCACCGAGCGATAGCAGCCCGGCACGCGGGCCCTGGGTGAGGCTGCGCGAGATGCAATAGACCATGTTGGGCCCGGGCGTGAGCACAAGCAAGAGGGAGGCGAACGCGAAGATCAGCAGTTCCTGGGGGGTGAGCATGGTGGGTTACTCCGGTGAGGGCGGGGGTGGCAGGGCGCGCGACTGCAGGGCCAGAGCGCCGCGCGGGGTGAGCAACTGCGCGTGCAGCTGGGCCAAGGGGCCTTCCGTGGGCATGGCCACGTCGCGCAGGCCCGCGGCATCGCAGGCCGCGCGCAGGGCGCGGGCGTCGGGGTGCTGCAGTTGCAGGGATTGCAATTGCACGCCGCTGGCGGGCAGGTGGTCGCAGGGGTGCACGGCGCCCCATTCGATCAGCGTGGGCAGGCAGCCGTCCCACAGGCGCTGGCCATCGGGCCGCACGGTGATCTGCCACTGCAGCATGCCCTGCGGCGTGGGGCGGCTGGCGGTGATGGCGCGGCCCCGGTCCACGCCCAGGCTGGCGAGCGCGGCCAGGCTGGTGGCCGCGTCGGGCACCGAGGCCACCCAGTGGATGAGTTGAGGGCCGTACTCGGCCACCTGCTGCTGCAGCGCAACGTCGTCCATGTCGAACCAGCGCCGGTCGCCATCGGGGATGACCTTCTTGCCTGCAGGGTTGATCGCGATGATCTCCAGGTAAGCGCGCGGATGGGCTGGACTGGAGACATTCAGCAAGCGGTTGTGCGTGCCCATCAACGGGTGCTCGCCGCCCGCAGCGGGGGTGACGCCGAGCGTGCGCTCGCACCACTCCACGCCCGTCGCCAGGTCGCAGGCCAGCACCACCAGGTGGTCGATGCAGGCCGGGGCCTGGCCCGTCACAGCAGCACCTCGCCCTGCACGCAGGTGACCGAATGGCCGCCGATCCAGATCTCGCTGCCTTCCTGGTCCACGTGCACGCGGCCGGCGCGCGCCAGGGCCGTGCCCTGGCTGGCCACATAGTGCGCAGGGGCCAGGCCTGCGCCGATGAGCCACTGGGCCAGCGCCGCGTTCAGGCTGCCGGTCACCGGGTCTTCGGCCAGGCCGTTGTTGCCCGGGAAGAAGGCGCGCACTTCGAAGGCGATGTCCTCGCGGGCGGTGTCGGCACCGATCACGCCCACCTTGCCGCGCGGGCCCACCACGCCGATATCGAGGCCCGCCAGGATGGCAGCATCGGGCCGCAGTGCCAGCACCTGCTCGGCCGATTGGAGCATCACGCCGCGCCACTTGGGGCCGTTGTCGCACCAGGCGTGGTGCAGGATATCGGCGCGCTCCACCCCCAGGCCGCGTGCGATGAGCGCCACGTCCGCTTCGTCCAGCGGGCCGCTTTGCAGGCGGGCCGGGGCGGCAAAGGCCAGGCGTGCGTCGTCCTGGCGCAGGGGGACCAGGCCCGCGCCGCATTCCTGCACCACACGCCCCGGCGTCTGCGGCTTGCCGCCCGCGCCCAGCCAGGCGTGGCAGCTGCCCAGCGTGGGGTGGCCGGCAAAGGGCAGCTCACGCCCGGGGCAGAAGATGCGCACGCGGTAGTCGGCACCCGCCGCCCGGCCCTCGGGCGTGGGCGGCAGCAGAAAGGTGGCCTCGGACAGGTTGGTCCAGTTCGTGAACTCCTGCATGGCCTCGGTGGTGATGCCTTCGCCGTCGAGCACCACGGCCAGCGGGTTGCCGCGGTAGGCCTGGTCGGTGAAGACGTCGACTTGCTGGAAAGGGCGCAGTTTCATGGTGCGGTGCCTGTGGTGGTGGGTTGAATGAAAAAATGCGGTTCGGTGGCGTAGCCACGCCAGGGGGCTGGCCTGGGCCGGGTGCACATCCGGAGGGCCGTTTCAGCCGCTGGCGTGGATCGGAAGGGGGGACGGTTTCAGAGCAGCACCGTCCCTTCGATGCAGGTGACGGAGCGGCCGCCCACCCACACCTGGTGGTCGTCCTGGCGGATGTGCACCCGGCCGGCATGGCCCAGGCATTCGCCCTGGGCCACCTGGTAGTGGTGCGGAGCCAGGCCTTCGGCGATCAGCCATTCGGCCAGGCTGGCGTTGAGGCTGCCGGTCACCGGGTCCTCACGGTTGCCCATGGGGGCGGCGAAGGCGCGCACCACCACCCCGGGGCGGCTGGTGTCGCCGGCATCCTTGCCCACGTGCACCACGCCGACCGACTGGCCCAGGTCCATCAATCGCGCATGGTCGGGTTGCAGGCCGAGCACGGTGTCGGCACTGTCGAGCAGCATGCCCAGCCATACCGGGCCGTTGTCCAGCAACTGCGTGCCCAGGATCTGCGCCGGGCGCACCCCGAGGGCGCTGGCGATCAGCGGCACCAGCGCCGGGCTGGGCGCGCTGCGCTTGAGCGGCGGGGCGGCAAAGGCCAGGGTGTGGTCTTCGCGCCGGATGCGCACCAGCCCCAGCGCGCATTCCTGCAACACCAGGCCCTCCTGGCGCGGTGCGTTGCCTGCCTGCAGCCAGGCGTGGCAGGTGCCCAGCGTGGGGTGGCCGGCAAAGGGCAACTCACCCTGTGGGCTGAAGATGCGCAGCCGGTAGTCGGCGCCCTGCGCGCGGCCGGCCTCGGTGGGCGGCAGCAGGAAGGTGGTTTCTGACAGGTTCATCCACGCAGCAAAGCGGCGCATGTCCGCATCGCTCAGGTCCTCGGCCTCCAGCACCACGGCCACGGGGTTGCCGTCGCCGGGGTGGTCGCTGAAGACATCGATCTGCTTGAAGGGGCGTGGATGCATGGTGCGGTCTTGCGGGCGGATGGTCCCGTCAGGATAACGCCTGGTCGAGCACGCCGCGCGCACTGGTGCGTGAACTCACCGCCTGGTACCAGCGCTCCAGGTGCGGCCGGGCCGCCCTCTCCTGGGGCAGGCCCCACCAGCGGTGGATCTCGCAGCCCACCGGGATGTCGGCCATGGTGAAGCGCTCGCCTGCCAGGAAGGGTTGGCGCGCCAGGCGCGCATCCAGCAGGTCCAGCAGGGGCTCGGTGGCCGCCACCGATGCGGCGATCAGCGCGTCATTGCGCTGCGCGGCCGGCGTGCGTATCCACTGGATGAAGGCATCGCGCCCCGCAGGGTTCAGCGTGGTCTGCTGCCAGTCCATCCACTGCTCGGCCGCAAAGCGCGTGGCGATGTCCTCGGGGTAGAGCTCGCCCGGCGCGTGCCGGGCGCACAGATAGCGAACGATGGGGTTCGACTCCCACAGCACGACGCCCGTGTCCTCGTCCTCGATCAGCGGCACCAGGCCGTTGGGGTTCAGGGACAGGTAGTGCGCTTCGCGCACGATGCCGAACTGCCCACCCGCATCGGTGCGCTGCAGGCTGATGCCGAGCTCCTGCGCGGCCCAGACCACCTTGCGGACGTTGATGGACGACAGCCGTCCCCACAGGCGCAGCACGGTGCTCAGCCCTGTGCCCGGTGGTCGCGGATGGCCGCTGCCAGCGCCGCAATGCCGGTGGCGATCTGCTCGGCCGTGGAGGTCACGAACGACAGGCGCAGCGTGCGGTGGTCGGCATCGTCGGCGTAGAAGGCGGCGCCGGGCACGAAGGCCACATTGCGCTCCACGGCCTTGGGCAGCAGTTCGATGGCGCTCATGCCTTCGGGCAGGCGCACCCACAGGAACATGCCGCCGTCGGGCTTGTTCCATTCGACGGACAGTCCCTGCATCTCCTTGTCCAGCGCGGTCAGCATCGCGTCGCGCTGCTGTTTGTAGAGCGCGCGGATGGTGGGCACATGGCGCTCCAGAAAGCCGCCCTTCATCACCTCGGCCACCATGCGCTGGTTGTAGCCGGGGGTGTGCAGGTCGGCTGCCTGCTTGGCCTGCAGCAGCTTGGGGTAGACCGCCTTGGGCGCCACCAAGTAACCCAGGCGCAGGCCCGGGGCCAGCACCTTGGAGAACGAGCCCATGTAGATGCAGCCATCGGGGTTGCGCGCGGTCAGCGGTGCGGGCGGCGGGCCGTCGAACCACAGGTCGCCATAGGGGTTGTCTTCGACCAGCGGGAGGTTCAGCTCGGCGGCCTTGGCCACCAGCTCGGCGCGGCGCGCATCGCTCATGGTGCGGCCCGTGGGGTTCTGGAAATTGGGCAGCACGTACAGGAAACGTGCCTTGTCGGCGCCCGTGCCGACCTTGGCCACCAGGTCATCGATGCGCACACCCTGCTCGTCGCTGGCCACCGCCACCACCTTGGGTTCCATGGGCGTGAAGGCCTGGATGGCACCCAGGTAGGTCGGCGTTTCCACCAGAACGCGGCTGTCGGTGTCGATCAGCACCTTGGCGATCAGGTCCAGCCCCTGCTGCGAGCCGGTGGTGATCAGCACTTGCTCCGGGTCCACATCCCAGGGCAGGAAGGCGGCGATGGCTTCGCGCAGCGGGGCAAAGCCCTCGCTCGACGCGTACTGCAGCGCCGAAGGGCCGTCGTTGGCCAGCACGGCGGCCGAGGCGGCCGCGAAGGCTTCGACCGGGAAGGTCTTGGGCGAGGGCAGGCCGCCGGCCAGGCTGATGATGCCGGGTTTTTCCGTGACCTTGAGGATTTCGCGGATGACCGAGGGGTTCATGCGCTCGGCGCGGCGCGCCAGGGTCCAGGGGCTGGTGTGGGGAAGGTCGTTCAGTTTCACTCTCGGTCTCCTGCGGTGGTCCTAAGAACCTGTTGCAAAGTCATCAGAAAAAAGGGTATTTCACGGCGCCCTGGTACTTTCAGTCCACGATGAACAGCGTGGCACCCAAAGGGGCGGTGGAGCGGTGCGGTTCCGCATTGTCCGCCACCTGGTAGCTCATGCCGGGAGTCAACGTGAACTGTCGGCCGTCCTGCAACTCGGTGTGCAGCTCGCCGGCCAGGCACAGCAGCACATGGCCTTTGGTGCACCAGTGGTCGGACACATAGCCGGGCGTGTACTCCACCTTGCGCACGCGCAACTCGCCGTACTGCAGCGTCTGCCAGAAGGCCTGGCCGGCCTGGGCGCTCTTCTCGACGCGCTCGACCTGGCTCCAGTCGGTGGCGGCGAAGGGGATGTCGTTCATCTGCATTGGGCTCAGTCCTTCACGGGCGCAAGGGGGCCGGGCGGTGTCGCGGGGGCGTGCGGTGCCGCCTGGTGCACGGGCATGCGCTTGCCCAGGAACACCGTGGCGATCACGGCCAGGGCAAACCCGACCGTGGTGAGGTCCAGGTGCTCGCCCAGCAGCGGCACCGCGAACAGCAGGCTCAGAAACGGCTGGATCAGCTGGATCTGGCTCACCCGCACGGCACCCAGCGCCAGCGCGCGGTACCAGGCGAAAAAGCCGATCCACATCGAGAACAGGGCCACATAGGCAAACCCGACCCAGCTCATGGTGCCGATGGACGATGGCACGGCGGGTGCGAACCACCAGGTCACGGGCAAGGTCAGCGGCAGGGCGCAGGCCAGCACCCAGCAGATCACCTGCTCGGCGCCCAGACTGGGGGTCAAGCGCGCGCCACCGATGTAGCCCAGGGCGCCGGTGGTCATGGCGATGATCAGGTAGATGTTGGCTGCGCCCAGGTAGAAGCCGCCGGCGCGCCAGGCCATGAAAGCCAGCACCAGGCCGCTGCCCAGCACGGCGCAGGCCCAGAAGCCGGCCGACGGGCGTTGCCGGAACCACAGGGCACCGAGCACGGCCGTGGACAGCGGCAGCAGCGCGGTGACCACGGCCCCGTGCGTGCTGGGCACATGCCGCAGCGCCAGCGCGAGGAACAGCGGAAAGCCGACGATGACACCGAACGCAGTGACGCCCAGCACGGGCCACTGCGACCGCACGGGAACCCGCAGGCGCCCCTGGGCGTGCTGCCAGCCCAGGTAGGCCAACGACAGCAGCCCCGCCACGGCCGCACGGCCGAAGGTGACGAACCAGGGCGACAGCTGCGGTGCATCGACCGGGCCGACGGCCAGGCGCGTCATCGGCAGCGTGGCGGCGAACAAGGTGACGCCCACCAGGCCCCAGACCAGGGCTTCGCGTTCCTGAGCGTGGTTCATGGTCATAGCGTCACCATCCAGGCAGCCGTGGCCACCAGCACCCCGGCCAGCGCGCGGTTGAACCAGAGCAGGCGCGAACCCTGCGCCAGCCACTGGCGCAGCAGCGAGCCGACCAGGGCATAGACGAAATTGCTCGTGAAGGCGAACACCATCATCACCCCGCAGATGATGGCCAGGCGCTCACCGGGGTTGGCCGAGGGCTGGCCGGCGGCATTCACCACCCAGCCCGCGCTGAGCGTGAGCGCCAGCATCCAGGCCTTGATGTTCACGAACTGCAGGCCCACGCCCTGCCAGAAGGTGACGGACAGGCGGGAGCTGTCCACGTCCGAGAGCTGGCCGGCGCGGCTGAGCTTCCAGGCCAGCCAGAGCATGTATGCCACGCCGAGCAAGGTCACGGCCATGCGCAGGGCCGGCACGCCGGTGATCAGGGCGCCCAGGCCCAGGCCGCTCACCAGCATCAGCAAGGTCCAGCCCGTGGGCACGGCCAGGCAGAAGTTGAGTGCCCGGCGCAGACCCAGATTGGCCGCCAGCGCGGTGGACAGGGTGGTGTTGGGCCCCGGCGAAAAACTCATCGCGGTGCAGAAGACCAGCAGGGCAGTGAGTTCGGCGGCGGTCATGGGTGGGGGCTTTGGAATCGTGGGCTTGTCAGCGTCTGGCCTTCACTGTAATCTTCTGCACCAATACACAACCAGTACAGTACAGCAGCGCAGTTGGTGATCTGTATTGGTTGTCATGGCAGTACACAGGCCCTGTGAGGATTCCCGCATGCTGATGAAGACCACCACCCAGTCGCTCACTGAGCAGCTTTCGGCGCGCTTTGGTGAGCGCATCCGCAACCGGCTGCTGGCGCCGGGCGCGCGCCTGCCCTCGGTGCGCCAGTGCGCGCTGCAGCACAGCGTGAGCCCCTCCACCGTGGTGGCCGCCTACGACCAGTTGCTGGCCCAGGGTCTGGTGGAGGCGCGCAAGAACCGGGGCTTCTTCGTGCGCGAGCTGGCCCCCGTGGGGGCCGATGCGCCGGCCACCGTGGATGCGGTGGCCATGGAGGCTGCGGGTGGCAACTGGACCACGGCCCACTGGTTTGCGGCGCGGGGCGCGGGGCGTGGTTCGCCGCCGGTGAACGCCACGGCGCTGATCCGGGGCATGTTCCACAAGATCAGCGACAAGCCCCAGCCCGGCATGGGGGTGCTGCCGCCGCAGTGGCTCGAATCCACCTTCATGCCCGCGGCGGTGCGCAAGGTCACCAGCACCCGGGCGCTGCAGGAATACTCGCTGCAGTACGGCGAGCCGCTGGGCGACAGCGGGCTGCGTCGCCAACTCGTCAAGAAGCTGGCCCAGCTGAGCGTGCACACCGCGCCCGAGAACATCATCACCACCGTGGGTGCCACGCATGCGCTCGACATCGTGAGCCGCACGCTGCTGCGCCCGGGCGATCCAGTGATGGTGGAGGAGCCCGGCTGGGCCGTGGAGTTCGCGCGCCTGGCGGCCCTGGGCATGCACATCCTGCCGGTGCCGCGCCGCGCCGACGGGCCCGACCTGGAGGTGATGGCCCGCTACTGCGAGGTGCACAAGCCCAAGCTCTACGTGAGCGTGAGCGTGTTCCACAACCCCACGGGCTACTGCCTCTCGCCGGGCAGCGCGCACCGCATCCTGCAGCTGGCCAACCAGCACAATTTCCACATCGTCGAGGACGACACCTACAGCCATATCGCGCCCGAACATGCCACGCGCCTGACGGCGCTCGACGGCCTGCAGCGCACCATCTACGTGAGCGGCTTTGCCAAGATCCTCGCGCCCAACTGGCGCATCGGCTTCCTGGCCGCGCCCCCGGCCCTGGTCGAGCAACTGCTCGATACCAAGCTGCTGGCCACGCTGACCACGCCCGCGCTGCTGGAGAAGGCCCTGGCGCTGTGCATCGAGCAGGGCCAGTTGCGCCGCCATGCCGAGCGCATCCGTACCCGGCTCGATGCCGCGCGCTCGCGCAGTGTCAAGCTGGCGCTCAGCGCAGGTTGCACCTTCGCGGCCGACCCGGCGGGCCTGTTCGGCTGGGTGGATACCGGGGTGGACACCGATGCGCTGTCGCAGCGCATGCTGGACGAGGGCTATCTGCTGGCACCGGGCGCGTTGTTCCACGCCGAGCGCAAGCCCAGCACGCTCATGCGCATCAACTTCGCGACCACGCAGGACGCCACGTTCTGGCGCACCTTCGAGCGCATCGTCCGGCAAAGCCGCTGACCGCGCGGGCGCCGTCACCTTCGCTGCCTACAATGGCCTTTTGATCTGATCGCAAGGGAACCATGGACCTACAAGGACGCTGGGCCGCAATGACCGATGGCCTGCAGTCCATGGTGCAGTTCTTTCCCGGTGGGCATGAGGGGCTGCTGACCACCATCTCCGTGGCCTGGAGCCTGTACATCGCCGTGCTGGCGGTGTGGATCATTCTGCAAAAGCGCGCCCCGGTCTCCACGCTGAGCTGGATCCTGTCGATGGCGCTGCTGCCCTTCGTGGGCTATGTGGTCTATTACTTCTTCGGCCCGCAGCGGCTGCGCAAGCAGCGTCTGAAGCGCATGCGCAGCCAGTCGGCGCTGTATGCCCATGCCGACTTTGCCAGCCTGCGCGGCACGGCGGCCGCCGCACCCCAGGCCCTGCGGCAACTGGTGCTGCTGGGCGAGGCCAGCTGTGACCTGCGCGTCTCCACCGCCACCCAGGTGGACCTGCTGGTCGACGGGGCCGAGACCTTTGGCGCTATCTTCGACGCCATCCGTGCCGCGCGCCACCATGTGCACCTGGAGTACTACATCTTCGAGCCCGACGGCATTGGCACGGCCCTGCGCGACCTGCTGGTGGACAAGGCGCGAGAGGGCGTGATCGTGCGGCTGCTGGTCGATGCGCTGGGCTCCAAGCGGCTGGATCGGCGCTTCCTGGCACCGCTGCAGGAGGCGGGCGTGCAGGTGGCCTTCTTCCATGCATCACGCATCGGGCGCCGATTGCGGCCGGTGATCAACTTCCGCACCCACCGCAAGATCGTGGTCTGCGACGGCGTCGTGGGCTTCACGGGCGGCATCAACATCACCGACGAGGAGGACCAGCGCGCCCGGCGCGATGCCTACCACGACGTGCACCTGCGCATCGAGGGCGGGGCCGTGCGCCTGCTGCAGATGACCTTCATGGAAGACTGGGTCTACACCACGGGCGAGGGCCCCGGTGCCGTGGCGCGCGAGAGCCGGCAACTGCTGCCCGCCACCGAGCCGGGCGACCATCCGGTGCAGATCCTCACCTCGGGCCCGGACAATGCCAACGAGGCCATCCACCGCATGTACGTGGCGGCCATCCACATGGCGGCAGACCGGGTCTGGCTCACCACGCCGTATTTCGTGCCCGGCGAGCCCGCGCTCATGGCACTGACCAGCGCGGCGCTGCGCGGGGTGGACGTGCGCATTCTCGTGCCCCGGCGCAGCGATTCCTTCGTGGTGAGTGCGGCGGCGCGCTCCTACTTCGACGAGCTGATTGCTGCGGGCGTCAAGGTCTGGGAGTACACGGCCGGCATGCTGCACTCCAAGACCATGCTTGTGGACGACCACTGCGCCTTCATCGGCACCGCCAATTTCGACAACCGCAGCTTCCGGCTCAATTTCGAAGTCTGCGCCGTGGTGTACGGGCAGGCACTGGCGCTGCCCCTGGCCCGGCAATTCGAGATGGACCTGCGCAGCTCCAGTGCCGTGCAGGCGCGCCGCCGCCAGGCCTTCGTGCCACGCCTGGGCGATGCCGCAGCCCGTCTGTTCTCGCCGCTGCTGTAGCGGCTCGAGGGGGCTCCTAGCGTTGTACTTCGATGTCGGAGAGCACGCGCAGCAGGCCGCGGTTGACTTCTTCGAGGTCCATCTCCTGCGTCTCGCACAGGTGGCGGATGGCGCTCGCATCGCCCGTCTCCAATGCGCAGGCCATCTGCAGGCTGGCGGCATAGGGGCCCGTGCGCAGCACGGTGGCATCGTAGATGCGCTCGGACAGCGGGATGCGGTGCAGGATGGTGCCCAGGGGCTCCTGCATCAGCTCGTCGATCTGCGACAGCAGGCCGCACAGGTAGATCTCGCGGCGCAGGTCGTTCTCCACACCGGCGTTGAGCAGCTGCGTCATGAGCTTGGCGCGCAGCACCATGGATTCGCGCACGGGCAGCATGTTGGGGTCGGTGTTGGCGTGGGGCAACTGGTCGGACAGCCAGCGCTTGATGGAGCCATAGCCCATCATCACCAGCCCCCGGCGCAGCGAGTCGATGCCGGTGCGCAGGCCGAGGGCCGCCGAGTTGGTGTAGACCATGAAGCGGTAGGCCAGCAGCGGGTCCTCGCCCATGATGTCCTCGAAGGTCTCGAGCGATTGCTCGGCGTCGATGGCTTTCTGCAGCTTGGCGATCACCGCGTGCGAGGGCTGCTGCGGCGTGTGCCGCAGGGTGTAGAGCACGTCTTCCGTGGGCCAGCCGGCCAGGGCCAGGGCGTTGTGCTTGTCCAGGCAGTGCTCCATGAGGGCACGGCTGGGGATGTTCTCGTACATCTGGCCGGCCAGGATGGGGCTCACGGCACGGGCAGGCGCCTTGCCCGCCGGGCTGCCGGGCCGAGGGTTGGCCTGCAGGGCGGCTACCGCGTCGGCCGGCGTCAGGCTAAGCAGGCTGTTGTCGAAACACTGGGCCACGGCAGGCTCGGGCAGCTTGCCGATGTCGCCGCGCCACACCAGCTTCAAGCCGCGCTGGTGCGCGGCTTTCACGAGGGCATAGATGCCCGAATCCTGCAGCCAGTCACCCCGCACCTCGATCCACGGGGCGCCCCGGGGCGCATGTTCGAGCATGTCGGCCAGCACCTGGTGGGTCTGGGGCGACAGCAGCAGGGGGGGCGAGCTGGCCGACCACAGCTCCTGCAGCGTGCGCAGCAGGTGGCCGGTGTCCACCATGCTGGCGGGAGATTCGTTCTGGACGTACAGCTCTATGGCTGCAAGCTTGCGGGCGCGATTCCACAGGGGGCGGTACCCCAGGATCAGGCTGCCGAGGACGGATTGGACCATGGGCTCTCAGGCGTTGACTCGTAGGGGCCTGTCCCCCCGGTCCGGCAAGGACATTGCGGCGTGGGCAGGCCCGCTTTAACTGATGAAATTGAACAGGGACAGCTTCTGAACCGTGGCATAGGACTTGAGTGCTGCCTCGTAGCCCACCTGCTGGTTCTGGAAGTCCGAAATGCCCTTGATCATATCCAGATCCTCTGCCCGGGAGCGGTCGCCTTCGAGCTGGACCGAGCGCTTTTCCTGGTCGCCCGTGATGCGGTCGGCGCGGTTGAGCAACTCGCCCGAGTAACTGCGCATGTTGCTGATTCGGTCCAGGCCGATGTCGATGTTGGTCAAGGCCTGTCCGACAGCCTGGGTCGCGGCGTTGCTGTTGGGCGCTGCCCGGATGTCGCGGATCGCACTGTCCAGTGTACTGAACACGCTGGCGGTGGGCTGCAGCGTGATGGCGTCGCCATTGGCTGGCGCACCGGTGATGTCGAAGGTCAGACCCGGCACACCCGTCACCGAGATGGTCACGGGCTTGTCGGTCGGATAGTCGGGCACCACGACGGGGGCCGATACCACGCCGGTGGTGGTGTTGGTGATGGTGTAGGTAGCCGTGCTGGTGCCGACCGTGGCGCCCGGGCCCACCGCGCTGAAGGCGATGGAGTAGTTGTCTCCGGTCACCAGGCTCAGGTTGGTCGGCTTGACGCCGGTAGTGGTCAACTGCTGGTTGTTGTTGACGGTTGCCGGGTTCACCTGCACGTTGTAGGCCCCGTCGCGCTGGGGCTCAAACATGAAGGCGAATTCACCGTCCAGCGTGTTCGGGATCGACACACCGGTGCTGCCCGACTGTCCGGGCTGCCCGTTGAACAGATAGTCCGGCGAGGTGGACTGTGGGCCCAGGAAAGGCGCCAGTGCGCTGCCCAGTGCGCCCAGCAGGGGGATGCCGTTGGTGTCCTTGCGGTTGGCCACTTCCTGCAACTGCTCGCGGATGCCCTGCAACTGGTTGGCGATGGTGGCGCGGTCGCTGCTGGTGAGGGCCGGGCTGCCGGCACTGACCATCAGTTCGCGGGCACTCTGCACCAGCCCGATGGCATCGCCCAGCGAGGACTCGGCCTGCGCGATGGCGTTGCGCTGGGTTTCCAGCGCGCGCTGCTCGGTCTGGATGCGGGTGATGCGGGTGAGTGCGCGTTCGGCCTGCGCGGCCGAAACCGGATCGTCGCTGGCGCGCACGACGCGCTTGCCTGAGGTCAAATTCTCCTGCAGGTTGGACAGGTTGGTCTGGCGCGCGCCCAGGTTGCGCAGCGCGTTGTCGTACATGTTGGCAGAGCCAAGGCGGTAGAGGGTATTGCTCATGTCGAACTCCTGGACCTGATCTCAAACATCATCGCGTCAGACCCTGCATCAGGGTGTCGAAGACGCTTTGTGCAATCTGCAGCATTTTGGCGGATGCCTGGTAAGCCTGCTGGTACTGGATCAGCTTGGCCGCTTCTTCATCGAGGTTCACGCCCGAGACCGCCGTTCGGTCGCGTTCCAGGTTGCCGGCGATGGTGGTGGACAGCTCGGCAGCGAACGTGGCGCTCTGGGTGCGCGTGCCCACCTGGGCCATCAGGCCGGCATAGCCGTCGCTGAGCGTGGATTCGTCGAACATCTTCACGTCGCGCAGGTTCATGAGCGATGTGGCGTTGCCGGCGTTGCGCGTGTAGTTGTCGCCGTACTGGGGGTCCAGGGAGTTGCCCACCTTCACGGTGTCGCCGGACTTGGGCGTGCCCTGCAGCTTGATCTCCCAGCCGTCGATGGTGATGGGCGTGCCCGAGGTGTAGGGCAGGCCGGCCGTGCCCGAAGGTGGCGTGGTCGATCCCGTCACGGTGTAGGTGGTGGGCGGGCCGGCGGCAAAGGTCAGCGTCACGCCGCCGGGAATGGGCGGCGCCACCAGGCCATTGGCCGTGGCCTTCAGGCCCGCCAGCTGCAGCGTGCCCCCATTGGTGGTGCCCATGGCCGCATTGATGGGGTTGGCCGCCGCCAGGTCGCGTGGCGAGTACACCAGCGCCTTGATGTTGGAGCCGGCCGTGCTGAAGGGCTGGAACAGCATGCGCTCGCCCGGCGCGCCTGGCGTGGTGAGGTTGAACTGCAGGCCGTCGATGGTGAGCGTCGCCAGGTTGGCGGCGTCGGTGAAGGCCGTGGCCTTGCCGTCGGACAGGCGCACCACCTGGCCGGCCGTGCCGGTGGTGAAGCGAATCTCGTAGTCGGAGGCGGCGAACTTGGTCGGATCCGTGAAGCCCACCGTACCGACGCCCACGCCATTGGTCAGGCCGGGCATGCTGGCCGGCACAGAGAACAGGTCCTTGCCCATCTGGCCGTCCAGCGTGAGGCCGAGCTTGTGCTGCTCGTTCATGGTCATGCCGATGGCCATGGCCATGCGCCCGAGCAGGTTGCGGCTTTCGGCGAGGTCGGTGTTGTTGAAGCGCAGCAGCCCCGAGACCGACCCGCCGCCCATGGTGTTCTCGTCCACTTCGATGGCCGGCGATCCCGGGCGATTGAAGAACAGCTTGAGCTGGCCGCTGCCAGGGAACTGCGTGGCATCGTCCACGGACACCTGCGACGGCGTGGTGCCCAGCACCAGCGGCTGGCTGCCGCCCACGAACAGGCCGATCGTGCCGTCGTCCGCAGGAATCTGCGTGGTCTGCACGTACTGGTTCATCTCGCGGATCAATTGGTCGCGGTTGTCGAGCAGGTCGTTGGGGGTCTGGCCGTTGCCCTTGGCGCGTGCGATCTGCTCGTTCACGGCGGCGATCTGGCCGGCCAGGCTGTTGATGGCGGTGATGCTGCTTTGCAACTGCTCGTTCACCGTGTACTGGATCTCGTCGACACGCTCGCCAGCCGAGCGCATGCGGGACGCCGTCTCGTCCATGCGCGTGAGCGCCAGCGTGCGGGCCGTGATGTCGGTGGGTGAGCTCACCACGTCCGAGAAGGCGTTCATCATGTCGTTGATGGCGGCGCCAAGGCCCGTGGCCCCGCCGCTGAACACGTCCTGCAGCTGGCGCAGGCGCTCGGCGCGCACGATGTCGCCGGCCTGCACGGATCCGGCGCTTGCCGACTGGCGCGTGAGCAGCTCGCTCTGGTTGCGCAGGATGGTCTGCACGTCCACACCCTGGCCGATGTAGCCGCCACCCGTGAACTGGCCCTGCACGGTCTGCAGCACCACGCTCTGGCGCGAGTAGCCGGGCGTGTTCACATTGGCAATGTTGTTGCCTGCAGTCTGCAGGGCCACCTGGTTGGCAAGCAGGGCGCGGGCGCCGACGTTGAGCAGACTCATCGCTTACCTCGTGTTCTCAAGCCTGCGCACGCTGCTGCTGCGCACGCTGCACGCTGTTGATGGCGCCGCTGAGCTTTTTGGCGTACTCGGGGTCGGTGGCATAGCCCGCCTTCTGCAATGCGGAGGCATAGGCCATGGCCGAGCCGGACTGCGCCACGGACTGCGCCTTTTCATAGCGAGGGCTTTCCTTGATGAGGCGCGCGTAGTCGCGAAACGAATCCTCGTACGAGTCGTAGGCCCGGAATTTGGCCACCACCTTGCGCGGCGTGCCGTTGATGTATTCGGTGGTCGTGATCTCGGCGACCTTGCCCGTCCAGCCCTTGCCGGCCTTGATGCCGAACAGGTTGAAGGAGTTGCTGCCGTCGGCGTTCTTGATCTCGCTCTTGCCCCAGCCGGTCTCGTGGCCGGCCTGGCCGAGCATGAAGCTCGCGGGGATGCCACTCTCCTGCGCCACCTTCTCTGCCGTGCCGCTCAGGTGCTGCACGAAGCCGTCGCGGCCTTTGGGCGCCTGGCCCACGGCCTCGGTGCTGGCAGGGCTGGCGCTCACCTTGGCGGCTGCCGGACGCTGCACCTGCGACAGGCTCACCGTGGAGGGTGTGGAAAAGGACGGGTCTGGCCCACCCATCTGGCGCGAGAGCTGGCGCGCAATGGCTTCGGACAGGCCGCCCGACTGGCCGGCCATCTGCACCGACAACTGCTGGTCGAGCAGGTCGGTGCCCAGGTCGCCCTGGGCGCCATCCATGAGGCCGGATTTCATCGTGGCCTCGCGCATGCTCTTGATCAGTTCGCGCATGAACAGCGATTCGAACTGTTTGGCCGCTTCCTTGGTGGCCTGGGGGTTGTTGTTGCCGGCCTCGTACTTGAGCGCGTTCAACGAGCGAACGTCTGCCGCCAGCGCATTGGACGTGCTGGTGGTGGAGGACGAAGGCAGCGTGAGGGACATGGTCAGATCACTTCAAGCTCGGCGTTCAGGGCACCGGCGGCCTTGATGGCCTGCAGAATGGCCAGCAGGTCGCCCGGCGTGGCGCCCAGCGAGTTGAGCGCGCGCACCACGTCGGCCAACTGGGGCGAGGGCGGCATCTGGATGATGTTGCCGGGCTCCTGGTTGATCTTGATGTCGCTTTGCTGCGCGACCACGGTCTGCCCCTGCGACAGCGGGTTGGGCTGGCTGATGACGGGGCGCGAACTGATGGTGATGGACAGGTTGCCGTGCGCGATGGCACACGAACCTAGGGTCACCGCCTGGTTGAGCACGATGGAGCCGGTGCGGGCATTGATCACCACCTTGGCGGCGGGGGCGGACAGCTCGAACGGCAACTCTTCCAGGTCGGCGATGAAGCCTACGCGCGCGCCCGGGTCGCTGGGCGCGCGCACCTGCACCGTGCGGCCGTCGAGCGCCGTGGCCAGGCCATTGCCCAGGCGGCTGTTGATGACCTGGGCCACGCGGCGTGCGGTCTGGAAATCGGAGGCGTTGAGGCCCAGGCTGATGGTGTCGCCCTCGTTGAGGGGCGTGGGCACGGAGCGCTCCACCTGGGCGCCCAGGGGGATGCGGCCGGCGGCCAGGTGGTTGATCTGCACCTTGCTGCCACCGGACGAGGCGCCGGCACCGCCCACCACCAGGTTGCCCTGGGCCAGGGCGTAGATTTCACCGTCGGCGCCGCGCAGCGGTGTGACCATCAGCAGGCCGCCCTTGAGCGACTTGGAATTGCCCATGGACGAGACGTTGACGTCGATCTGCTGGCCGGGCTGCGCGAAGGCGGGCAATTGGGCAGTGACGATCACGGCAGCCACGTTCTTGAGCTGCAGCTGCGAGGCCGTGCCGGGCGGCAGGCTGATGCCCATCTGCTGCAGGTAGTTGGACATGGCCTGCGTGGTGTAGGGCATCTGCGTGGTCTGGTCACCCGTGCCGTCCAGGCCCACGACCAGGCCATAGCCGGTCAGCTGGTTGCTGCGCACGCCCTGCACCGCCGCGATTTCCTTGATGCGCAGCGCATGGGCCGGCCAGGCCGCGCACACCAGCGCCAGGGCGATGGCACAGAGCCACAGCGCGCGCAGGGGGTGTGCCAGGAAGGGGGAGGGCAAGGCTTTCATGGCCTCCATTGTGGGCTGCTGCCGCCCAGGGGAATGGCCAAAAAGAGGCGCATTCACCCGCCTTTTGGAAGAGGGGCCTGGTTACATTTTTCGCACCCGTCCGCCTGCGCTGCCTGGCTTTGGCAGGCCCCTGCGAATCACTCGCAATAGCTGTTCGTGAAGCCCTTCCAGGGCTTGCGCAGCATGAATGGCAGGGTGTCCCAGGCGCTCCAGGTGCGCGGATCGTCGAAGTTCACCGTGGCGGCCGGCGCGATGATGGCCGTGACCAGCCAGACGCCGGAGTCCAGCCCGTGCAGCGTGAGGTTGCCACCCAGGATCACCTCGGTCTGCGCCCCGCCCAGGTTGTCGGACACGGCGGTGTAGGCGTCCGTCGTCTGGATGTTGCCGGGTGCCACGTACACCTTGAAGATGGCGCCGGTGGTGATCAGCGGCGAGCGCACCAGGGGAAAGACGAAGCTGCCGTCCCGGTGGAAGATCACATACACGTTCTGCAGCGTGCCCGGGGTGGTGCCCACCGCAGCCTTGCCGGCGTCGTATTTGATGGTGAATGCGAACTGGTCCAGTGCCGTGGCTTCGCAGGGCGAGAACTTGATGCCTGCGGGCAGGGTCTTGTTCTTGGAGGCGGTTTCGGAAGCCGAACCCTTGGGCGCGGCCAGTGTCAGCGCCACGGAGTAGGCATAGGTGGTCGGCTGCGCCTGGGCAACTGGCGCGAATGCAGCGGCCAGGGCCGTGAGGCCACAGGCCAGGAAGCTGCGGAAAAAAGACATCGTGAACCTCGGGTCTGAATGCGAAAGGGGCGCTGCGCCGCCTGCCCTGGTCGGGGCAGGTCGCATGCGTTTGGTCACATTCTGTATCAGAACGGTGTCACGGTGTTGAAGAAGCGGCCCAGCCAGCCGGTGACCTGGGCCTCGCCCTGGGCGCCGCGCCCGCGCGATTCCACGCGCACATTGGCCACCTGGGTGGAAGCCACGATGGAGCCGGGTTGCAGGGCACGCGGATCCACCGTGCCGGAGAAGCGCAGCACATCCACGTTCTGGTTCACGCCGATCTGCTTTTCGCCGGCCACGACCAGATGGCCATTGGGCAGCACGTCGATGACGATCGCCGTGATCGAGCCCTGGAAGGTGTTGGCGCTCTCCGTGCCGCCCTTGCCTTCAAAAGCATTTTCCGAGTTGGCCCCCACGCCCAGCTTGTCGGTGAACTTCTGGCCGGTGAACGGCAGTGCCGTCACGCCGCTGCTGACCTTGGAGGTGCGGTCCACGGTGGACGAGGATTTCTGGCTGGCCGTCACGTTCTCCACGATCTGGATGGTGACGTTGTCGCCCACCAGGCGTGCACGCCGGTCCTCGAACGAGGGGCGGTAGCTGGCGGTGTGGAACAGGCCGCCGGTGACTGGCGGTGGCGTGCGCGGCGCCATGGCCAGGGGCGGCGGCGCGGTGGGCAGGATGTCCACGGGGGGGGGCGGGGACATGCTGGCGCAGCCTGCGCTCAGCACGGCGGCGGCCAGGGCCGGCCATGCAAGGAGACGGGTGCGGGCGCTGTGGTGCAAGGTGGAGAGGAATGTCATGGCGAGGGTCCTGGCGCAAGGGCTTGTGGCCTGTCTGCTTACATCTGGCTCAGCTTGGCCAGCATCTGGTCCGAGGTCTGGATGGCCTTGGAATTCATTTCGTAGGCGCGCTGGGTCTGGATCATGGTCACCAGCTCCTGCACCACGTTCACGTTGGAGGTTTCGAGGTAGCCCTGCATGACGGTGCCCAGGCCGTTGGTGCCGGGCGTTCCCTGCTGGGGCTGGCCGGATGCGGCGGTTTCGATGAACAGGTTCTGCCCGCGCGGCTCCAGGCCACCTGGGTTCACGAAGGTGGACATGGCGAGGTTGCCCAGGGGTTGCGGTGCGGTGTTGCCCGGTACCGTGGCGGACACGGCGCCTTCGGCGCTGATGGTCACGCTGGTGGCATTCGGTGGCACGGTGATGCCATTGGCAATCGGCAGTCCGCTGGAGTTCACCAGGCGGCCCTGCGAGTCGAGCTGGAACGAGCCGTCGCGGGTGTAGCCGATGGTTCCGTCGGGCTGCGTGACCTCGAAGAAGCCGTTGCCCTTGATGGCCACGTCCAGGTTGTTGTTGGACTGCTGCATGCTGCCCTGCATGAAGTTGCGGGCGGTGGCCACGGTGCGCACCCCCAGGCCCAGGTGCAGGCCGGTGGGCAACTGGTTCTGCTCGGTGGTCTGGGCGCCCACCTGGCGCAGGTTCTGGTAGATCAGGTCCTCGAACACCGCATTGGCGCGCTTGTACCCGGTGGTGGACACATTGGCCAGGTTGTGGGAGATGACGTCCAGCTGGGTCTGCTGGGCTTCCATGCCGGTCTTGGCAATCCACAGGGAGTTGATCATGGCGTTTCCTTGCGCTTATGGGGATGGTCAGCCGTTGATGCTCAGCAGCTGGCTGGCGGCCTTGTCATTGGTTTCGGCGGTCTGCAGCATCTTGATCTGCTGCTCGAACTGGCGCGAGGCGGCGATCATGCCGACCATGGTCTCCACCGCGTTCACGTTGGAGCCCTCGATGGCCCCTGCCAGCAGGCGCGCATTGGCGTCGTTGGGGAGCGGGTCGCCAGAGGTGGTGCGAAACAGCCCGTCATCGCCGCGCTTGAGCGGGTCTTCGGGGGTGGGCGTGGCCAGTTTCAGGCGGCCGATGGCAGCGGGGGGCTGCCCTGCTGTCTTGGCGGTGAGCGTGCCGTCCGAACCCAGCGAGACCTCCGAGCCTGGCGGCACATCAATGGGGCCGCCGCCGTCGGACAGCACGGGCAGGCCGGTGTTGGTGAGCAGGGCACCTGTGGGCGAGACCTCCAGGCCGCCGTTGCGGGTGTAGGCCTCCACGCCATCCAGGCCCTGCACGGCAAACCAGGACTTGCCGATGGGCATGGCATCCAGGGCGCGGCCCGTGCGTTGCACGGGACCGGGCGTGTCCACGTGGCCCGAGGTGGCCTCCAGCGCGAACACGCGCGTGGTGGAGCCGTCGCCTTGCAGCGGTACGGAGCGGAAGGTGGACATCTCCGCGCGAAAGCCGTTGGTGGACACGTTGGCCAGGTTGTTGGCCAGAACCGCCTGCCGGTGGGCAGCGGCGTTGGCCCCGGTCATGGAGGTGTAGATGATGCGGTCCATGGCGTTTCTCTGCGGTCAGGAGGTCATGCGCTGGATCAGCGCAGGTTCACCAGGGTGGACATGATCTGGTCCTGTGTCTTGATGGTCTGCGCGTTGGCCTGGTAGCTGCGCTGCGCGGTCATCATGTTCACGAGCTCGGCCGTGAGGTCCACGTTGGAGTCCTCCAGCGCACCCGAGCGCAGGGCGCCGAAGTTGCCGTCGGTGGCCGTGCCGGTGACCGGCTGGCCCGATTCGAAGGTGGCGACCCAGTTGTTGCCGCCCACCGAGGCCAGGCCCTGGGTGTTGCGAAAGCTCGACAGCGCGATCTGGCCCTCGGCGCGGGTGACGCCGTTGGAGTAGCGCGTCATGATCATGCCGTTGTTCTCGACATTGATGCCCGTCAGGTCGCCTGCGGTGTAGCCGTCCTGGGACAGGTCGGACACGGCGAACTTGCGGCCGAACTGCGTGACGTCGTCCAGGTTCACGTCCACGTTGTAGGCGGGCAGGTTGTTCGGGTTGGGCGGTGTGGGGTTCACGCTGAGCGCCAGCGAGAAGCCGGTGGCCGGCGGCGTGGCGGCCGGGCCGGTGATCACGCCGTTGTTGTCGAAGGTGATCTGGCCGATGGCCGTGCCCACCACGGGCGGCACGGCCGTGGGATCGTCGAGGGTGTCGTACACGTCCCAGGTGTTGTCCGTGGCGGTCTTCTGGAAGTACAGGTTGACCGGCTTGGCCACGCCCTGGCTGTCGAACACGTTGATCGATGTGCCGTAGGTGGCGCGCGGGGTGGCTGGCACGGGTGGTGTGGCGGCCGGGTCGCCAGCGGCGTCGGTGGCGCGCGCGTCCAGATTGAAGGCCGCAGTGATCTTCGTGGTCTGCTTGGCGGGGATGGGTTCGGACGTGGGGAACACCATGGGAATCGGGTCGGTGCCCGAGCGCAGGCCAGTGGCGGGGTCGATGGGGTAGCCCATCACCTTGGCGTTGTCGTTGGTGACCATGTTGCCCACCTTGTCCAGCTTGAAATTGCCGGCGCGGGTATAGGCCGAGGAGCCGTCGGGCAGCTGCAGCGTGAAGAAGCCGTTGCCGTTGATCGCCACGTCCAGGCTGTTGCCGGTGATGGTCAGGTTGCCCTGGGTGAACTGCTGGGCCACGTTGGCGGTTTCCACCCCGATGCCGGCGTTGGAGCCCCCAGCCGAGCCGATGGCATTGGCCACCATTTCGGCAAACTCAGCACGCGATGCCTTGAAACCCACGGTGTTGGAGTTGGCGATGTTGTGGCCGATCACATCGAGGTTTTTGCTGGCGGCGTTCAGGCCGGAGAGGCCTTGCTGGAAACTCATGGTGTTCTCCTTGGAGGGGGCGTGTTCAGTGAAGAGTGGGCGGTTGGGGCGTCAGACCAGCGACTTGATCTGGCTGTAGTTGATGTTCTTGCCGTTGGCCAGCGTGAGCACCAGTTGGCCGTCGGTGGCGCCTGCCGCCGTGACTTTGGACAGGGTGAGGGCCGTGGATTCGAGCGTGGTGGCGCCATTGACCGCCTTGACGCGGAACTGCAGGCCCGCAGTGCTGCCCTTGTAGGCACTCGCATCCCATTCGAAGTTGTGGCGCCCCTGGTCCTTGGGGCCCAGGTCCAGGGTATCGACCACCTGGCCGCCGGGCGTCACGACTTCCACCTGCACCTTGGTGGCGGCGTACGGAATCTCGAAACCGGCCTTGCCCACGCCATCGGCCACGGTCATGCCCGTGCCTTCGGTCAGCACGTTGCGCCCGACCAGGGTCGTGCCCTGCATGACCTGCAGCGAGTTGAACTGCGCGGCCATGCTCTGCATGGTGGTGTTGAGCTGCTGGATGCCGGTGACGGTGTTGATCTGTGCGATCTGCGAGGTCATCTGGGCGTTGTCCAGCGGGTTCATCGGGTCCTGGTTGTTCAGCTGCGCAACCAGCAGCTTGAGGAACCGGTCCTGCGAGGCCGCAGGGTCGTTGGCCGCGGTCGCCTTGGCATTGGCGGTGTCGGCGGTGGTGGCGGCATTGGTGGCGCTGAGGATCATGGCGAGGGTCTCCCGGGGTTACTGGCCCATCTGCAGGGTCTTGAGCAGAAGTGACTTGGCCGTGTTCATCACCTCGACGTTGTTCTGGTACGAGCGCGACGCTGAAATCATGTTCACCATCTCCTCCACGGCGTTCACGTTGGAGTGGGTCACGTAGCCTTGCTCATCGGCAGAAGGATGGCTGGGGTCGTGGATCTTGCGGCCGGGCACATTGCTTTCGGTGATGGCGCTCACGCGCACGCCGTCTGAGCCTTCCTGTCCCATGTTGGTGGTGCGAAAGACCACCTGGCGGGCCTGGTAGGCCTTGCCGTCGGGGCCGGCCACTGCATCGACGTTGGCCAGGTTGCTGGCCACGACGTTCAGGCGCTGGGACTGCGCACTGATGGCGCTGCCCGAAACGTTGAAGATGGAGAACATGGACATGGTGGGGTGCCTCTTCTATCGCTATGGGGCTTACTGGCCCTGGATGGCGCTGAGCATGGTCTTGGCGTTGCCGTTGATGAAGCGCAGCGTGGCTTCGTAGCGCACGGCGTTGTCCACGAAGGCGGCGCGTTCGCGGTCCAGGTCCACCGAGTTGTTGTCCAGGCTGGGCTGGGTCTGCACGGAATAGGCCAACTTGCCCTTGCTCCCCAGCTCGGCCGAAGTGCCCGGGTCGGCAGAGGAGGCGGCGATGTGCCGCGGATCGGTGCCGATGGTGACCGTGGGCCGCTCGCTGGTGTAGCCGGAGCTGCCCAGCGTGGTCGTGGACAGGCGGTGTGGCGATTCGGTGAACGAGGAGCGCTCGCCCGTGGCGTTGCTCAGCGCGTCGGAGAATTTGAAGTCGCGTGCGACGTAGCCGGGGGTATCGGCATTCGCAATATTGCTGGCGATGGCGCGCTGGCGCTCGGCACGCAGGATCAGTGCGTTGCCGTGGAAGTCCAGCCGGTTGGTCATCTTGTCAAGCATGTCTGCCTCACGTCCAGGTTGCGAAAGCGCCAGCAAAAACGGTTTTCTGGCGTGGCTCGATTATGAAAACCGCCCGGATTTTCTAAAGCGCGAAGAGCCCGCGTTTGGGGCCGCAGTTCGGGGGTTCGGCGGCGGCCAGGGGGCCTACAGTGATGGTCGTGAAATGGCCCCTGCACCGTGTCGCAGGGCCGCACTGACGTACCAGGAGGCGCCCCATGGCATCAGCATTCCCATCCCTGTCCACGGCCGGCCGCACCGCGCTGGTCGCACTGGCCTGCGTGCTGGCCGCTGGCATGGCCCAGGCCCAGGCAGTGGCCGACCCCGCCGCAGACCTGCCCGCCCTGACCCAGCGCTGGCTGGACGATGCGATCACGCGCAACCAGCCTGCCGGCCTGCCGCTGCGCATGGAGGTGAGCATTGGTGCGCTGGACAGCCGGTTGCGCCTGGCCCCCTGCGCCCGGGTCGAGCCCTATCTGCCGGCAGGTTCGCGCCTGTGGGGCCGCACCCGGCTGGGCCTGCGCTGCGTGGAAGGGCAGACCGCCTGGAACGTGTTCCTGCCCGTCACGGTCAAGGCCTGGGGTCCGGCGTGGGTGCTGACGGGCAATGTGTCCTCCGGTGCCGTGTTGAGCGCCAATGACGCCACCGAGGCCGAGGTGGACTGGGCGGCCGATGCGGCCGCCATCGTGGCCAATCCCGACCAGTGGGTCGGCCAGATCGCCTCACGCCCCCTGGTGGCAGGGCAGGCCTTGCGCCAGCCGATGGTGCGTGCACCGAGCATTTTCAAGGCCGGCGCCCAGGTGCGGGTGGTGGCGCAAGGGCCGGGTTATGCGGTAACCTCGGCAGGGCAGGCACTCTCTGCGGGCGCCGTAGGGCAGACTGTGCGTGTACGCATGGACAATGGCCGTACCATCTCTGGTATTGTGGGTGAAAATGGGACGGTTGACGTTACCCTTTGATTCATCCCGCCTGCATAAATAGCTAAAGTCCAGCGCCAAAGGGTCGAAAACATTGCTACGAGCTCCGTGTCATCGGAGCGCTGGAGAAGGCGATGAAGATAGGTCAACCACCGGAACTTCCGGGCGCACTGGCGCAAACGGGGCAGGCCAAGCAGGCCAAGGCCCCCGCTGCAGCCCCTGCTACGCCCCAAGGAGTGGCAACGGGCACTGCGGCTGCCCCGGCCCCTGGCGTGCCTGTGACGGTTTCCACCGCAGCACGTGCCCTGGACCAGACGGGCCGTGCCTCGGGCGATTTCGACACCAAGAAGGTGGCGGCGGTGCGTGCAGCCATTGAAAAGGGCACGTTCACGGTCAGCGCCGGCGCGATTGCCGACAAGCTGCTGGCCAACGCCCAAGAGATTTTTTCCCGCTCGCGCGGCTAGCGTGACCCCTTTCTTCCAGGCGTCACCGGTCCGCATTCACCAGGACAAGCCGTGACCACGCCTCTGGAAGACGCCTTGCAGGCCGTCGAGCAGCACATCGAGATGGTGTCTGCCGCCCTGCTCAAGGCCGATGCCCCCACCCTCGAACAAGCAAGCACCGGGCTGCGCGACACTGCAGCCCGTTTTTCGTATGCGCTGGACCTGTCGCGCCAGCAGGTGAGCAGCATCACCCCCGCCCTCAAGGCCCGCATGGACGCCATCGCCGCCACCCTGGTGGTGCACCGCGAAAGCCTGGCCCGCCTGGCTGCCATCACCGACCGCCAGACCGCCGTGCTCGTCCCGTCCCAGGACAGCTCTGCCAATGCCACCTACGGCAATGGCCTGGGCGGCAAGCAACAAGCCGCCGGCATCGCCAAGATCTACCGCTCGGCCGGCTGATCGGCGCGCGGCAAAGTCGCGCTGTATGGCCACGATTCTTTTTTGTACTAGTACATAGGCGCTGCCCTGAATGGCGCGCAAGCGCCAGGGCAAACCCGTGGATAGCGCGCTGCCCCATACCAGGGCAGCCGTGCAAGGGCCGCCCCGCCGCACTGGCTGCGTCCCCCTTCCCGAATTACGCAGTAATTCGAGAGAAGGGGTGAAGGCGCGTCAGCGCCTCAGGGGGATGTACTAGGGCCTGTTCACACTGATTTCGGGGATCGCGTTGCCCGGCCTGGGGGCTGGATGCAAGGCGCCCGTGCGCAGCAAGGGGTGCACCTTGCAAGCGCGGGCAACGCCGCAGACGGCCCCCAGGCCGGGCAACCCGAAGGGAAGGCCCTTGCCGGCGCGCCACTCGTCGTTGCGCTCCTTGCGTGTGCAAGGGCACACGCTGCGTCGCGCGCCTAGATTGGCACGCCGGCAAGGGCCTTCGCGACCCCGAAATCAGTGTGAACAGGCCCTAGTGACTGCGCATCTTCGCCCGCAAGCGAGCGATCGACTGGCTGTGCAGCTGGCACACACGGGATTCGGTGACCCCGAGCACGGCCGCTATCTCCTTGAGATTCATGTCGTGCTCGTAGTACATGCCCATGATGTGCTGTTCGCGCTCGGGCAGTGACTCGATGGCCGTGACCAGCGCCGAGCGCAGGCGGTGGTCGCGCAGCATTTCGAGCGGGTTGGCTGCCTCGTCGCCCACATGGCGGTCGAGGAAGCCATCATCGTCGTCATTGCTGTGGGTCATGTCCTCCAGGTACACGAGCTGCGTGCCCCGCACCCGGCCCAGCAGGCTCTGGTATTCGGGCAGGGCCATGCCCATCTCGCTGGCGATCTCCGATTCGAGCGGGCTGCGGCCCAGGCGCTGCTCCAGCCGGTTGACGGCCTGCTCGATGTCCTTCTGGCTCTTGCGCGAACTGCGCGACATCCAGTCGCCTTCGCGCAGCTCATCGAGCATGGCGCCGCGGATGCGCTGGGTGGCAAAGGTCTCGAACTGCACGCCCTGTGCGGCCTCGTAGCGCGAAAGTGCTTCCGCCAGGCCCATCATGCCGACCTGGATCAGATCGTCCAGCTCTACATTGGGAGGCAGCTTGGCGATCATGTGGTGTGCGATCCGCCGTACCAGGGGCACGTGCTGGCGAATCATCGCATCACGATCGAGCTGGCCTTTGGCGGTGTACATCAGATCAGTGGCTCCGGAGAAGATGTGCAGCTGCAGGTATACCAGCAAAATTGCTGGATGCAATTGCAGCTGCAGCCGCCATCGTTCCATTGATGGTGCCCGCGTTTTCCAGCAGTTGCAAGGCCAGGCGCTGCAGGTCCTGGGGATTCTGGGTGGAGACGGCGGTAGTGTGCACCTGACCGCCCAGGTGGCGCTCGGCGCAGTCCTGCAATGTCTGCAATGCGGCAAGGGTCTTGCGGCGCTCGGCCGTGCCCGAGCCGCGCAACAGTGCCGCCACGGTGCAGGACAGGCCGGTGTGCTGGGCCATCTGCTTCAAGCTCTTGTAGGTGGTGAGCACGCCTGCTGCGGCGCCCTCCATCACCATCAGCGGCATGGTCCGGGTGTGGGTGAGCAACTGGCCCAGCAGGGGAGGTGGGGCGTGCAGCACCAGGATGCTGTAGGCGCGCACGTAGGGCTGGATGTCCTGCAGCGGCGAGACATGCGCCGGGCGGTCGGCCCGGCTGATCTGCCACAGGCCCCGAGCGGCGGGGATCACCGCCAGGGAGGAGGCTGCGGCGCCCTGGTCCATGCCGTCGTGCCAGGGTGCCCGGCGCAGCAGGTGGTACAGGCCCGGGGACTCGTCGGTCTCGTAGCCCGTGGCGTCGAGCACCACAACCGGGTAGCCCATCCGCTGCAGGCTGGCGCAGATCTGCCAAAGGGTCTCGAGGCCGCTGCCGGCCTGTTCCTGGCTGGCCACGGCCAGCACGCGCAGTTCGGTCTGCGGGGTGAGGCTTTGCAGCCCCGCAGCCTGGTGAAAGCCGGTATCAAGCATCGACCAACCCCCTGTCGGTTACCAATTCGGGTGAATGCGAGAAGAAGAAATTCAGGTCGCTGGCTTTGGGGTCGAACGGCGACTTGACCGGCGCGCGCATCGAGGTGCTGATGAGCTGGTGGGCATCGGCCGCTTCCCAGTCCTCGGGCACGCGCTGGCCATTGGTCACGCCGCGCAGCACCATCTGGTGGCGGATCAGGGCGTCGATGGAGGGGCCCAGCTTCACGGCCTCGTCCACCTTGGACAGGATGGCCTGCTGCGAGCCCTTGGTCTTGAAGGCGGTCAGCACATCGTCCAGCGTGTCGCCGTGGCAGCCGGCATTGAGCACCAGCAGGCGGTTGACGTGGGGCAGGTCCAGCACGTCGAGCATGTCGCGCTTGCGCGGATCGCGTGGGGCGACGCCGGTGGTGTCGATCAGGACCATCTTCTTGCCGCTGAGCAGGCCCAGCAGGTCCTGCAGTGCTGCACGGTCGTGGGCCAGGTGGGCCACGATGCCCAGCATGCGGCCATAGGTGCGCAGCTGTTCATGGGCGCCCACGCGGTAGGTGTCCAGGGTGATCAGGCCCACGCTGCCGGGGCCATGGATGCGCGCGCACAAGGCGGCCAGCTTGGCAGTGGTGGTGGTCTTGCCGACACCGGTGGAGCCCACCATGGCGAAGATGCCACCCTGCTCGTACAGGGGCGCGGCATCCGTGTCGGTCTTGAGGTTGCGTTCCAGCACCTCCATGAGCCAACGCACGGATTCGGCGGCCGAGAGTTCCTCGGGCATGCGCTCGAGCACGGCGCGGGCCAGGGCGGGTGAGTAGCCGGCGCGGATCATCTTCAGCATCAGGTTGGACTGGATCGGATTCTGGCGCGCCTGGCCCAGCCAGGCCAGCGTGTTGAAGCGGTCCTCGATCAGCTCCTTCATCGAGTGCAGCTCGCTCATCAGGTTCTGCTGGTTGTTCACCTGCGCGTTCGACAGCGAGGGGGCTTCCTGGCGCTGCTGCTGCTTGCGGGGCGCGGGCTCTGCAAGGTCCATGGGGATCGAGCGCAGCGGGTTGTGGCGGGCCACCTGGGCGGCGGGACGCTCACGGGCCAGCTCAGCGGCACGGTCGCGGCTGCGCTCCATCATGGGAACCGGGTCGGACGGGCCGCTGATGGCCTCGTGGCGGCGGCGCAGCATGCGCTCGCGCACATAGTCCTGGAAGGACAGGGTGCTCATGGCCAACTGCTCGGTGTCTTCCTCCACCGGGTTGCGGTGGGCCGCAGCGGCCGGCTGCGCAGCGCGTGGCGGCTGCTGTTGCAGCTGCTGGCGCTGGCTGGCCTGTGCCAGGGGGGAGGGCGCGCTCGATTGCCTGGCCGCCGCGGCGCTGTCCAGCGACGAGAGCGTGTCCTCGGCGGTGGCCATCACCTCCACGCCGTTGGCGGTGGGGCGGTTGGACAGGATCAGTGTGCCCTCGCCAAAGGCCATGCGTGCTTTGGCCAGTGCTTCACGGGACGTAGCAGCGTGAAAGCGTTTGATGTTCATGATGCACCTTTGAGGATGGGCCCAATGCGGATGGTGTGGGTCTCAGGGATTTCGCTGTGCGCAAGGACCTGCAGGCGGGGCGCCACGCGGCGCACCAGGCGGGAGATCGCAGTGCGGATCTGGTCGGGAACGAGCAGGCAGGCGGGCAGGCCCATCTCCTCCTGGCGCAGGGCCACTTCGGCGGCCTTCTGCGTCAGGATGTCGGCCACGCCAGGGTCCAGCGCCGGGCTGGCGGTGTTGCCCAGGGCCTGCACCAAGAGGCGCTCCAGGCCGGGTTCGATGGCGATGACGTTGAGCTCGCGCGTCGGGCCGTAGATCTGCTGGACGATGGCGGGCGACAGGGCGATGCGTACGCGGCGCGCCAGTTCCACGGGGTCGGAGATGCCGCCGGCGTGCTCGGCCAGGGTCTCGATGATGGTGCGGATATCGCGGATGTGCACAGACTCCTCCAGCAGCAGCTGGAGGACTTTCTGGAACGTGGCGATGGAGACCATTTTCGGGACGACTTCTTCGATGAGCTTGGGGGCCAGTTTGGCGACGTGTTCCACGAGTTGCTGCGTTTCGGTGCGGCTCAACAGCTTGGCTGCCTGCACTTGCATCAAGTGTGACAAATGCGTCGCCATCACGGTTTCCGAATCAACGACCGTAAAGCCGGCCATTTGCGCCGCTTCCTTCTGGCGATCATCGATCCAGTGCGCGGGCAGACCGAAGGCCGGGTCGGTGGTCGGGGTACCGATCAGCGGCGTGGTGATGCCGCCGGGGTTGATGGCCAGGAACATGCCGGGGAAGGCCTCGCCTTCGCCCACCACCACGCCACGCAGCGTGATGCGGTAGCCGCTGGGCTTGAGTTCGAGGTTGTCGCGCACATGCACGGCAGGGGGCAGGAAGCCCACTTCCTGCGCAAACTTGCGGCGCACGCCCTTGATGCGGGTCAGCAGGTCGCCCTGGCGGCTCTTGTCCACCAGCGTGATCAGGCGGTAGCCCAGTTCCAGGCCGAGCAGGTCCACGGGCTGCAGGTCGTCCCAGGTGGCTTCGCCATCGGCGGCCACGGGGGGCGGCGGGGCCACTTCCTCGGGCACCTGCTGGCGCTCGTAGAGCGTCCAGGCCCAGTAGCCGAGCAGCGTTCCGGTGATCAGGAACACCAGGTGCGGCATGCCGGGGATGAGGCCGAGTAGGATCAGGATGCCGGCCGTGACGCCCAGCACGCGGGGCGACATGAACAGCTGCTGCACGATCTGGCGGCCCATGTCCTGTTCCTTGCCGACGCGCGAGATCACCATGGCAGCGGCCACCGAGATCAAGAGGCCGGGGATCTGGGCGACCAGCGCATCACCGATGGCCAGCAGGATGTAGCTGTCGGCGGCCTGCTTGGCGGTGAGGTCGTGCTGCAGAACGCCGATGGCGAAGCCGCCGATGATGTTGATCAAGAGGATCAGGATGCCGGCGACGGCATCGCCGCGCACGAACTTGGAGGCACCGTCCATGGAGCCGAAGAAGTTTGCTTCCTCGCCAACTTCGGCGCGGCGGCGCTTGGCTTCCTTCTCGTCGATCAGGCCGGCGTTGAGGTCGGCGTCCACCGCCATCTGCTTGCCGGGCATGGCATCCAGCGTGAAGCGGGCCGACACTTCGGCAATGCGCTCGGCGCCCTTGGTGATCACCACGAAGTTGATCACCACCAGGATGGCAAACACGATCAGGCCCACGGCAAAGTTGCCGCCGATCAGGAAGTGGCCGAAGGCCTCGATCACGGCGCCGGCGGCACCGGGGCCGGTGTGGCCTTCCAGCAATACGACCCGGGTGGAGGCCACGTTCAGCGACAGGCGCATCAGCGTGGTGAGCAGCAGCACCGAGGGAAAGGCGGCAAAGTCCAGCGGCCGGATCATGTAGGCCGAGACCATCATCACCATCAGGGCGACGGCGATGTTCAGCGTGAAGAAGGTGTCCAGCAGCCACGGCGGGATGGGCAGCACCATCAGCGCCAGAATGGCCACCACCAGCAGCGGTGCCGACATGCCCTGGAGGGCCGATGTGTTCTTGCCCGCCCACAGCCGAAGGTAATTCACGGAATTGTTCATGGGGCGGTGCCTTGCACGGTGGAAGACGTCTTGTTCAGCGGATCGAGCTCAGGAGGAACGAAAGGCTCAACCAGCGCGTCGGGCATCTGCCCTTCGCCGCGCAGAGCGGCCTTGAGGCGGTACACATAGGCCAGTACCTGGGCCACGGCGGCGTACAGGGTGGCGGGGATGGCCTGGTCGATCTCGGCGTGCGCGTAGAGCGCGCGGGCCAGCATGGGGGACTGCAGCACCGGCACGTCGTGGGCGCGGGCCAGGTCACGGATGCGCATGGCCGTGAGGTCGGTGCCGCGCGAGATCACCTGCGGGGCGGCCATGGTCTTGTCGTCGTACTTCAGGGCCACGGCATAGTGGGTGGGGTTCATCACCACGAAATCCGCCTTGGGAACCGCCGCCACGCTGGCGCCGTCCGCCATCTCGCGCTGCTTCTGGCGGATGCGGCCCTTGGTATGCGGGTCACCGTCGGATTCCTTGTGTTCCTGCTTGACTTCCTCGTGCGACATCTTCAGGCGCGCCTTGAAGAAGTACGACTGCAGCGGCACGTCGATCAGTGCTGCCAGAAAAACCACCAGCAGCATCAGGCTGACGCCGGAGGTGAGCCACTCGGACATGTGGCGGATCGCCATGGGCGAGGGCTGCAGCACCAGCATGGCCACGCGCTCGATGCTGCCCGACATGTAGTGCCAGGCCACGGCGGAGATGATGGCCGTCATCAGCACCATCTTCGCCACGTTGGCCATCTGCTGCTTGGAAAACAGGTTCGCCACCCCGGAGATGGGGTTCAGGCGGTTGAACTGGGGGCTGATGGGCTTCATGCTGAAGATCCAGCCGCCGGCACCGATGGCGCTGAGCAGCGCGGCGCCGCTGGTGAGCAGCGCGAACACCGTGCTGGCTACCAGGCCCACGATGACCATGGTCTGCATGCGATCGACCATGGTGGCGGGCGCCATCACGATGCTGGCGTTGAACACCAGTTGGTGGGCCAGCGCCTGCTGCAGGTGCTCCATGAGCGTTGGAGCCAAGACCAGCATGGCGGCGCCGCCCGCACCCAGAATGGCCAGGTGGGACAGGTCGCGTGAACGCGCACCCTGTCCGTCCGTGCGTGCCTTCTGCAGCTTTCGCTCGGACGCCGGTAGGCTTTTTTCTTGGCTGGATTCCATGATGGCGTGACAACTTGTGTCCTGCCATTGTCGTGAGCGACCCGGAAATCTAAAGACGGATAAAGGGCGGCTGCGGGGCCCTTTTCCCTCGTACCTTGCTACAGGGCCGCACTGTGTAGAGCGCGAGCGCATGCCATGCGCTGCATGGCGGGCGCTGATGCGCCGCCGGGCGGTGCCACGCCAGTCGAGGGGAGGGTCAGAAACCCAGGCTGGCCAGCAGGTCGTCCACTTGGGACTGGTCGGTCACGATGTCCGCAGTGTTTTCCGGGTCCACCACGGGGCCGGCGAGGTGCTCGCGCGGAACCTCCACCAGCGCGGCGGGCACGTTGGCGGTGGGCGGGGCAGTCTGGATCAGCAACTGGACCAGTTGCTCCTCAATGGTGGCCGCCAGATTGACCACCCGGGCAATCACCTGGCCCGTGAGGTCGTGGAAATCCTGCGCCATCATGATTTCGGTCAGGTGCGTATCGGCTTCCATGGTGACGCGTTCCACGTCGGTCAGGAAGTTCATGATCTCGCCCTTGGCCACGGCAGCCACAGGGTCTTTGACCAGCGAGGCCACTACGCGGCGTGTCTCGGCGGCGATGAAATCATGCTGTGCCTTGGCCTGTTCGACCCGGGTGAGCACTTTTTCTGCGGCCTCGCCCGTCAGGCGGGCGATGTAGGACAGGCGGCTCTGGGCGTCGGGCAACTCGCCCATGGAGCCGCGCAGCTTGTCTGCGTAGCCCAGTTCGTTGAGCGAATCGTGCAGCTGGCGGGTCAGCAGGCCGATCTTGTGGTGGACCTCGGCCGTGGGCTCACCAGGGGGGGTGTCAGGGGTTTCCATGGCGTCACAGCCCCATCTTCTTGAGAATCAGCAGGACCTTTTCTTCCAGAGTGGCCTTGGTGAAGGGCTTGACGATGTAACCGGCTGCCCCGCCCTGGGCGGCCGCGACGATGTCCTCCTTGCGGGCTTCGGCGGTCACCATCAGCACCGGAAGGTGTTTGAGCTTGTCGTCTTTCTTGATTTCCGCCAGGAGCTGGAAACCGTTCATGTTGGGCATGTTGATGTCCGTCACCACGAAGTCAAACTTGCTGTTGCGCAGTTTGTTCAGTGCGGCGACGCCATCTTCGGCCTCGTCTGCATCGGCAAATCCGCTCTCCTTGAGCAGATTGCGGACGATGCGCCGCATGGTGGAGAAGTCGTCAACGATCAAGAAGCGAAGGGCTGTGGTCACGTGGGACCCTTTCGGTCGAAATAGGCTGGTTGTATTGTCAAGTGTGGCAGGTTTGGTGACAAGTCGTAACGATCACCCGCCAGGCGTTGGATTTTCGCGCTTTTCCGTCGGCAGCTCTGCAGGAGGGCTTGCCGCCGCAGGAGTCCCCTTGCCCATGAGGCGTTCTTCGGCCTCGCGGGTCAGCACCGTGATGGTAATACGGCGATTGGCGGGTGCGCGCGGATTCGTGGGTTCGAGCAGATCGCTGGCGGCCAATCCCACCACGCGGCCCAACCTGCCGTCGGGCATGCCGGCAGACACCAGCTCGCGGCGCGAGGCATTGGCCCGGTCGGCCGAAAGCTCCCAGTTGCTGTAGCCGCGCTCGCTGTTGCCATAGGGCACGGCATCGGTGTGGCCAGCCAGGCTGATGCGGTTTTCCACCCCGCCCAGCGCGGCCCCGATTTCACGCAGGATGTCGCGCATATAGGGTTTCACCAGCGCACTGCCACTGTCGAACATGGGGCGGTTCTGGTCGTCCACGATCTGGATCTGCAGCCCGTCGGGCGTGACATCGATGCGGATCTGGGACTTGTATTCGTTCAGGCGCGGGTTTTCGGTGATCAGGGCGTCGATCTTGGCCTGCAGCGCCTTGATGCGTTCCTGGTCCTGCTTGGCGCGCTCGGCACGTGCGTTGTCGATGCTGGCGCGGCGGTCCTTGTCGGGGTCGGAGTCGGAGCGGCGTACCTGGCCGTGCACCTTCGAGAGATCGTTGCCGCCGCCCGGGATCACGCTGGAGCTGTTGCCGGCGCCATCCCCGCCGGTCATGGCCACCTTGAGCGGGGAGCTGAAATAGGCAGAAATGCCCTGCAGCTCCCCCTTGGCGGTGGAGCCCAGCAGCCACATCAGCAGGAAGAAGGCCATCATTGCCGTCACGAAGTCGGCATAGGCGATCTTCCAGGCGCCGCCATGGACGGCATGGCCGCCCTTCTTGATGCGCTTGATGATGATGGGCTGGAGCTTTTTTTCTGCCATGGTAGTGCGGGCTTACTTCTTGCCTTTCACATGCCCTTCAAGCTCGGCAAAGGTCGGTCTGTCGGTAGAGAACAAGACCTTGCGGCCGAATTCGATGGCGGTGGCGGGGTTGTAGCCCTGCATGCTGGCCAGCAGCGTGGACTTGATGCACAGGAATTCCTTGGCGGCATCTTCGGTCTTTTGTTCCATCAGGCCGCCCAGGGGCTCCACGAAGCCATAGGCCAGCAAGATCCCCAGGAAGGTGCCCACCAGAGCCGAGGCGATCATGCCGCCCAGCACCGAGGGCGGTTGTCCCACCGAGCCCATGGTGTTCACCACCCCCAGCACGGCGGCCACGATGCCGAAGGCGGGCAGGGCGCCGGCCAGCCGGGCAATGGCCGCCACCGGGGCGTGGGCCTCCTGGTGGTGGGTGTCGATCTCGTTGTCCATCAGGGCCTCGATCTCGTGGGAGTTGAGGTTGCCCGAAACCATCATGCGCAGGTAGTCGGTCGTGAACTCGATCACATGGTGGTCAGTGCCCACCGTGGGGTATTTTTTGAAGATTTCCGACTCATGGGGGGCTTCCACATCCTTTTCGATCGCCATCAGGCCCTCCTTGCGGGCCTTTTGCAGGATGTCGTACAGCATGGCCAGCAGCTCCATGTAGCGCGCCTTGGTGTACTTTGATCCCTTGAGCGCGGCCGGGACGGCCTTGAGCGTGGCCTTGAGCACCTTGGGCTGGTTGTTCACCACGAAGGCGCCCATGGCGCTGCCGCCGATGGTGATGAGTTCGAACGGCAGGGCCTTCAGGATCACCTGGATATTCCCGCCGTGCACGATGTACACACCGAAGATGCAGACCATGCTGACGACGTAGCCAATGATGACGAACATGCTGATTCAGTTTGTTTTGGCGGGCGCCAGACGGGCGACTGGGCTGTTGCGGTTAGGACACGGCCAAGGCCATGTGCGTGATTGACTGTATCGGATTGTGCTTGAACCGGTCCCATGAGCAAGCGGTAAAGCACCCACCACTTCAGCAGTTGGGCCGGTAGCGTGGTTTTTACGTTGGTTTTCCCGATTTAGGAAGCGGCCCAGGGTGTTTATGCTGGGCGGCAGCGGGGTACCTTTGGAACCCCGGGCCCAATATTGATGCCAATGACCGACACCATGACGACAGAAAACCCGCAGCCAGCAGGCCAGATGAGTGCCGGGCAGGAGGACGCGCAACTGGAATTGGCGGCATCCCCGGTGCAGATGCTGATGGAGCGCAGCATGGCGTTGGCCATCGAGTGCCACCGCGGCGGCAACTACCCCCAGGCGGAAGAGTTGTACCGGGCCGTGCTCAGCCTGGATCCCGGCCACGCCGACGCGAACCACAATCTTGGCGCCATCGCGGTCGAGTGCGGCCAGTTCCTGGCCAGCGTGCCTTTCTTTCAGGCGGCCCTGCAGGCCAACCCCAAGGAGCGGCAATACTGGGTGAGCCTGGTGGATGCGCTCATCCAGGCGGGCGAAGCCGCTCTGGCTGGCGGGGTTCTGGAAGATGCCCTGCGCGCCGGTCTGGCTGGCGACGCCGCTGGCGAAATGGTGGAGCGGCTGGTCGCCGTCGCCATGGAGCGCGCCCGGTCGGCGCGCCCCGTGTTCGGGCGCATGCCTCCCAAGGAGCAACTTGCGCAGATCAACCGCCTGTTCGATGAAGAGCAATTCGAGGCGGTGTTGCGCATGGGCCGCAAGATGACCCGCCAGTACCCGCAGTGCACCATGGGCTGGAAGTCGCTGAGCGCTGCACTGATGCGCGTGGGGCAGCGGGACAAGGCGATCGAGCCCATGCAGCGGGCGCTGGCCCTGGACCCCGGTGACGTGGACATGCTGAGCAACTACGGTCTGGCCCTGTCGTTGAGGGGCGATCTCGTGCAGGCCGAGATCCTGCTGCGCCAGGCGGTGGGCCATGCTCCGAAATTCAAGCAAGGCTGGTTCAATCTGGGTATCGTCATGCGCGGGCAGGCCCGGCTCCAGGCGGCAGAGCAGGCCTACCGCAGCGCGCTCGATATCGATGGGACAGACGTCGGCGTGCTCATCAACCTCAGCATCCTGCTGGGCGAAATGAACCGTTTTGCCGAGGCAGAGCAGTGCACGCGCCGGGCCATCACCATCCAGCCGCAGCACCTGCAGGCGCGCATTAGCCTGGGCATGCTGCTCAAGGACCAGGGGCGCCTTACTGAAGCGCTGGAGGTGCTGCGCGACGCCATTGACCTAGACCCTGCAGACTCCTCCGCCCACAGCTCCTATCTCTTTGTGGCGAACTGCATCCCGGAACTCGACCCCCTGGAGCGGTTTGCTGCCTACCAGCGGTTCAATCAGCATTTCGGCGAACCCTATCGCCATGTGTGTCGCCCACACGCCAACGAGCCCCATGCCAACCGGCGTCTGCGCGTGGGCTACGTGGCGCCCGTGTTCCGCAACCATGCCTGCCGGCAGTTTCTTGAACCTTTGCTGGCCAACCATTCCCACGACCGCGTGGAACTGTTCGCCTACAGCGGCCTGTACGAGCTGGAAGACGAGGTAACGGACCGATACCGCACCTATTTCGACCACTGGACCGATACCCGGGACCTCAGCGACGACCAACTGGCAGCCCGCATCCGCGAAGATGGCATCGATGTGCTGGTCGATATTGCCGGCCAGACGCGCGGGCACCGGCTGGGCGCGTTTGTCCGCAAGCCGGCGCCGGTGTCGCTGCACTGGCTCGATTCGGGTTACACCACGGGGCTCACGGCTATCGATTACTACCTGACGGATGAAGTGATCGTGCCAGTGGGGTACGAAAATCTCTTTTCCGAAACACCCTGGCGATTGCCCCGTTCTTCAGTGGTCTATCGGCCCAATCCCGAGATGGGTCATGTCAGCGAATTGCCTGCGCTGTCCAGAGGCCATGTTACTTTTGGAACGCTTACACGTGCCGTGCGGCTCAATCAACGGGTCATTCAGGCCTGGGCCAAGCTGCTTCAGCGCGTGCCAGGATCGCGGCTGGAGATAAACAGTGGCAATTTCAGCCAGCCCGAGGTGCGCGAGCAATGGTTCCAGCGCTTTGAGGCGCTGGGCATCGAGCGTGACCGCATCAGTATGGGCTTCCAAAGCCCACCTTGGGATGTGCTCAGAGGAATGGACATCGCGCTCGATTGCTTTCCACAGAACTCTGGCACCACGCTGATCGAGTCGTTGTATATGGGACTGCCTTTTGTTTCCTTGGCTGGAACCCCCAGCATGGGCACGCTGGGGGCGTCTCTCCTGACCGCCGTTGGGTACCCACAGTGGATTGCAAGGACCGAGGAGGAATACGTCGACAAGCTGGTCTTGCTGGCCTCCGATCTGCCCCGGCTAGCACAGATCCGCGCGGAACTGAGGCCCAGAATACGGGACTCTGCCCTGATGGACGAAGCCGGCTTTGCCCGCGATGTGGAGGCTGCCTATGAACAGATGTTCCAGAAGTGGTGCGATGACCAGGCGCGATGCGCCTGAGCTGTGTCTGTGGGAACGGGCGCCGAGGGGCTGTTCAAACCACTGCTGTGTGCCGCTATAGTCCTTGCATTCTGAAAAGCCCATGCCTTTGCTCAGCTCCGCTGAGCGTGCTGCGGCGTAGGGATTCACCGAGCTGTAATCCATGAAAGCTGTCCTGCTGGCGGGGGGCCTTGGCACCCGCATCTCCGAAGAGTCGCACCTGCGTCCCAAGCCCATGATCGAGATCGGCGGGCGGCCCATCCTGTGGCACATCATGAAGACCTATGCCGCCCATGGCGTCAACGACTTCATCATCTGCCTGGGCTACAAGGGCTACATCATCAAGGAGTATTTCGCCAACTACTTCCTGCACATGTCGGACGTGACCTTCGACATGGCCGAGAACCGCATGGAAGTGCACCACCGCCATGCCGAGCCCTGGCGCGTGACGCTGGTGGACACCGGCGAGTCCACGCTGACCGGCGGGCGCCTCAAGCGGGTGCGCGAATACCTCAGCGCCGATGAGCCCTTCTGCTTTACCTATGGCGATGGCGTGGCCGACCTCGACATGGCCGCGCAGTTCGCATTCCATGCAGCGCATGGCAAGCTGGCCACGGTGACGGCGGTGCTGCCGCCCGGTCGCTATGGCGCGCTGGTGCGCGACGGCGATGGCCGGGGGGAAGGGGTCCGGGGCTTTGTCGAAAAGCCGCGTGGCGATGGCGGCTGGATCAATGGCGGGTTCTTCGTGCTGTCGCCGCAGGTGCTGGAGCGTATCGATGGCGATGCCACGCCCTGGGAGTCGGCACCCATGGAGAGCCTGGCGCGCGATGGCGAGCTGATGGCGTTCGAGCACCATGGCTTCTGGCAGCCCATGGACACGCTGCGCGAGAAGAGCCTGCTCGAAGAGCTCTGGCAGAGCGGCCAGGCGCCGTGGAAGTGCTGGTGAGCCGCATGGCCTTGCCCGATCCCCATTTCTGGCGCGACAAGCGGGTGGTGCTCACGGGGCACACGGGCTTCAAGGGCAGCTGGCTGGCCCTGTGGCTGCAGCGCCTGGGGGCGCATGTCACCGGCATTGCCCTGCCGCCGGCCACCGAGCCCAGCCTGTTTGCACTGGTCGGCGTGGCGGGCGGCATGGACAACAACTATGCCTGCGATGTGCGCGATGCGGGCGCCACGGCGGCCCTCATCCAGGCAGCACGGCCCGACATCGTGCTGCACCTGGCGGCCCAGGCCCTGGTGCGCGCCAGCTATGCCGCACCGCTCGACACCTATGCCACCAACGTCATGGGCACGGCCCATGTGCTCGATGCGCTGCGCGGCCTGCCTGGCGTGCGGGTGGCGCTGGTCGTGACCACCGACAAGGTCTACGGCAACCGCGAATGGGTCTACCCTTACCGCGAAGACGATGCGCTCGGAGGGCATGACCCCTACAGCGCCAGCAAGGCCGCCGCCGAGATCGTGACCGCCAGCTACCGCGACGCCTTTCTGTCCGCACAGGGGGTGGCCGTGGCCACTGCCCGCGCCGGCAATGTGATCGGCGGCGGTGACTGGGCGCCCGAACGCCTCTTGCCGGACGCTGCGGCCGCCTGGTCTGCCGGCCAGACCCTGGTGCTGCGCAATCCCCATGCCACACGGCCCTGGCAGCATGTGCTGGAGCCGTTGGCCGCCTACCTGCGCCTGGCCCAGGTGCTGTGGGAGCAGCCTGCACGCGCGGGCGCCTACAACTTCGGACCGGCCCCGCAGGAGGCCGCCACAGTGGGGCGTGTGGTCGAGATGGCACGGTCAGCCTACCCCACCGCGCCTGTGCGTTACGAGAGCGACGCGAAGCACCCGCACGAAGCGGGGCTGCTGGCCCTGGACACAGCGCGCGCGCGCAGCCTGCTGGGCATCACCCCGTGCTGGGCCCTGCCCGAGGCCGTGGGCCGCACCATGGCCTGGTACCGCGGCTACCACGCAGGCGCCGATGCGCGCGCCTTGTGCCTGGCCGACCTGGAAGCCTATGAGCAGGCGTGCGGCGACGTGCGGGAGACCGCACCATGAGCCGCTTCACCGTGGAGCCCACGCCGCTGGCGGGCCTGGTGACCGTACAGCGCCAGCCTCTGGCGGACAGCCGGGGCTTCCTGGCGCGCATGTTCTGCGCGGAAGACCTGGCCCCCGCTGGCTGGACCTGGCCAGTTGCGCAGATCAACCACACCCATACGGCCCAGCGTGGCACCGTGCGGGGCCTGCATTTTCAGCACCCCCCGGCGGCCGAGGCCAAGCTGGTCAGCTGCCTGCGGGGCGCCGTATGGGATGTGGCGGTGGACCTGAGGGCTGGTTCCCCGACCTTCCTGCAATGGTTCGGACGCGAGCTGTCGGCCGCCAATCACTGGGCCATGCTCATCCCGCCCGGCTTCGCCCATGGTTTCCAGGCGCTGGTCGATGATTGCGAGATGCTCTACCTGCACTCCGCACCCTATGCGCCCGCCTCGGAAGGTGGGCTCGATGCGCTCGACCCGCGCCTTGCCATTGCCTGGCCGCTGCCTGTAGCAGAGCGATCCACGCGCGATGCCCAACACCCTTCCCTGGCGCCGGCCTTCACCGGGCTGGCGCTGACCTGACCGAGTTCTGCCGATGAAATGCCGCCACTGCGCCTCTCCTGTGACCCTGCCCCTGGCAGACCTGGGTACCGCGCCCCCTTCCAACGCCTACCTGCGTGAACCCGCGCTGCACGCGCCCGAGCGTTGGTATCCGCTCAGGGTGCTGGTGTGCGAGAACTGCTGGCTGGTGCAGACCGAAGACTTCGCGGCCGCTGACGCCTTGTTCGATGCCGACTACGCGTATTTCAGCTCGTTCTCCAGCAGCTGGCTGGCCCATGCCAAGGCCTATGTGGACGACATGGCAGAGCGCCTGTCGCTGGGCGCCCACAGCCAGGTAGTGGAAGTGGCTGCCAACGATGGCTACCTGCTGCAGTACGTGGCGGGCCGCGGCATCCCCTGCCTGGGCGTGGAGCCCACGGCCAGCACGGCAGCTGCAGCGCGGGCGCGCGGCATCGAGGTCGTGGAGCAGTTCTTCGGGGTGGCGCTGGCCCGGACTCTGGTGGCCAACGGGCGCGCCGCCGATCTCACGGTGGCCAACAACGTGTTGGCCCATGTGCCCGACATCAATGACTTCGTGGCGGGGTTTGCCGTGCTGCTCAAGCCGCAGGGGGTGGCCACCTTCGAGTTCCCGCACCTGCTGCAGCTGGTGCAGCAGTGCCAGTTCGACACCCTGTACCACGAGCATTTTTCGTACCTTTCGCTCACCGCAGTGCAGCGCATCTTTGCCGCCAACGGCCTCACCGTGACCGATGTGCAGGAACTGCCCACCCACGGCGGCAGCCTGCGCGTGTTCGCGCAGCGCAGCGATACCGACCTGAAGCCCGAGGAGCGGGTGGGTCACCTGCTGGCCCGTGAAGCGGCTGCCGGGGTGGCCTCGGCGGCGTTCTATAGTGGCTTTCAGTCTGAATCACTGCGCATCAAGCGCGAACTGCTGATATTTCTGCTCGACTGCCATGCGCGTGACCTCAAGGTCGGCGCCTATGGCGCAGCCGCCAAGGGCAACACATTGCTCAATTTTGCCGGCGTGCGGGCCGACCTGTTGCCCTACGTGGTGGACCGCAACCCGGCAAAGCAGGGGCAGTATTTGCCGGGCAGCCGCATTCACATCGTGGACGAAGAGCATCTTCGCGCCCACCGGCCCGACCGTGTGCTGATCCTGCCGTGGAATCTGCAGGATGAAGTGGTTGCCCAACTGGACTATGTTCGGGATTGGGGAGGGCAGTTCGTTGTTGCAGTCCCCCGCCTGGAGGTGCGTCAATGATGGAAATTCACCCGACTGCGACAGTGTCAGCGCTTGCCGATATTGAGGATTCGGTACGCGGCAGTCGCATTGTGGTTGGCGCGCATTCTGTAGTTGATAGTTTTGTCAAGATAAAGCCTGCCGGCGGTGCTGGCGATTTGATCGTCGGCGAACATGTAGTTATCAACTCGGGGTGTGTATTTTATACGGGGCACGGAATTCGCATTGGTAATCATGTGGCTATCGCCGCCAACTGTACTTTTGCCCCGGTCAACCATGCGTACCAAGATCGGAATCGCCTGATCCGAGCACAAGGATTTTTGCCGAGTAAGGGCGGTATTTTGATTGAGGATGATGTGTGGATTGGTGCCCAGTGCGTTTTTCTTGATGGAGCCGTGTTGCGCAGAGGTTGCGTGGTTGGTGCGGGATCCATTGTGCGCGGGGAACTGGCCGCGTACACCATCTATGCAGGCCAACCCTTGGCTGCGATGGGGGTGCGCACTTGATTTTCACCATTCTGGGTGCAAGGGGCTACATTGGTAGCCGCTTGGTCAAATACTTGCGTTCCAAGGGGCATGAGGTGTGGGCGCCAGATCGCGATGACGATGCGATTTTCTTGCAGCCATTGGGCCATGTCATTTACTGTGTCGGATTAACTGCAGACTTCCGGTCGCGGCCTTTTGATACGGTGGATGCGCATGTAGGGCTGCTGGCCGCCATCTTGCGCAAGGCAGATTTCACATCAATGCTGTATCTTTCGTCCACACGCGTTTACATGGGATCGGAAAATACAGGCGAGGAAGCTTCGCTGACAGTGTTCCCAAGTGATACATCCTATCTTTATAATTTGTCCAAACTCACTGGGGAGTCGCTGTGCCATGCGAGCGGCCATCCCTGCGTCAGGGTAGCTCGGTTGTCAAATGTAGTTGGTCCTGGAATGGACTTGCAATCCGGTAACTTTGTGGCTGATTTGTTGCGGCAGGCACGCCAGGGCGAAGTGGTTTTGGAGAGTTCCCCCGATAGCGCGAAAGACTACATTCACATCGATGATGTTATGACGTTGCTGCCGAAGATAGCGCTGAATGGTGTGGCCAAAGTCTACAATGTCGCAAGCGGGATTCAGACAATGCATTCACAATGGCTGGACTTTATTGAAAGCGTAACTGCTTGCAAGTTTGTGGTTCGTGATGATTTGCCCTTGCAAATATTTCCTCTCATTGATGTGAAGAGGGTTTCCTTGGAGTTTTCGTTTGCGGCGGAATCGATATTTCGTTGCGAAATTTTTGAATAGGATGTTGTTGATGGCGAATTATTTAAAGCCAATATTTTTCGGTATTCATGATTCTGAAGGCTTCATTCAGGGCATCCAGAAGGCCGTGGACTGCATAAGTGGACAAGACGGTATTTATGCGGGCGATAACTTGTTCACCCATCATCGGAATCTGGGATTTCTTGAAGATGAGCCTCTGATGAAGTCTTTCGCGGCCCACGCCCAAACGGAGGTCGAGCAAGCAGTTCTTTGGCGAATCTCCACCGTATTGTGGGGTGCTCGGAATGGACTGAAACTGGATGGCGATTTTGTAGAGTGTGCGTGCTACAAAGGGACGACAGCGCGTGTGATTTGCGATGCGATTGGATTCAATGATTTCCCTGAGCGAAAATATTATTTGTATGACCTTTTTGACCATGATCCATCGTTGCCTCATCATGCTATGCCGGAGCACAGTAAGCAGCTATTCGCTCAGGTGAAAAAGCGCTTTGAAGGATTTGAAAATGTAGTCGTCACCCAAGGCAAGGTTCCTGATGTGCTGACGACCGTGGCACCTCAGAAAATTGCGTTCATGCATCTTGATATGAATAATGCCGACGCAGAAATAGGTGCTTTGGAAGTTCTGTTCGAAAGAATGGTTCCAGGTGCGATTCTTATATTGGACGACTATGGCTGGTTGGCTTATCGGGCGCAAAAGGTTGCCGAGGATCCATGGTTCGCGAAGTTTGGCTATCGCGTCCTTGAGCTGCCCACGGGGCAAGGGCTTCTTGTTAAATGAAAAGATCTGAGGAGATTGCAATGGATTTATCGGGGAAGTTCCTTCAGGAGCGAAAGGCAAGGCTGCAGGTTTATGCGTCCGACAGCGCCTTTCAATCGATGTCGCGTGATTGGCTGGAAGCCTCGATGCAACGCCAATATGTCTACAACTTCGACTGGATGGGACGACCCATCATTCAGTATCCGCAGGACATGGTCGCCATGCAAGAGCTGGTGTGGCGCGTGCGCCCTGATCTCATTATCGAGACCGGTATTGCGCACGGTGGCTCGTTGATTCTCAGTGCATCACTCTTGGCCATGCTGGACATGTGTGATGCGATCGAGGAAGGCGTTGTGATGGATCCGCGGCAGTCCCGGCGAAAGGTCCTGGGGATTGACATCGACATCCGGTCTCACAACCGAGAAGCGATAGAGGCACACCCCATGGCGAGCCGCATTGCAATGATCCAAGGCTCCTCCATTGATCCTGGTGTGGTGGCCCAGGTGCGTGACGTCGCCAAAGGCTACCAGCGTGTGTTGGTGTGCCTTGACTCCATGCACACCCACAGCCATGTGCTGGCCGAACTCAATGCCTATGCGCCGCTTGTGTCTGCAGGCAGCTACTGCGTGGTGTTCGACACTTTTGTGGAAGACATGCCACCAGGGTTCTTTGCTGACAGACCATGGAATGTTGGTGACAATCCCAAGACTGCCGTCCATGAGTGGCTCAAGGGCCATGCGGAATTTGAGGTCGATAGAGAGATCCCCGCCAAACTCATGGTGACGGTGGCGCCCGATGGTTTTTTGCGGCGCGGCGAGGCGTAACGCCCATCCAGGAGGATTTATGACATCTCCGCATGACAGCTTTGAGCGCGATGGCTTCATCGTATTGCGCAACTTCTGGCAGCATGGCGAACTTGATGCGCTGCAGTCAGAACTGGATGAACTTGGACAACTGATTGTGGGTGACACTTTCAGCTCGGTTGATCAGGGTCGGTACAGCCTGACTGCACAAGATCAGTCGCTGCTCTATGACCGCCTGAAGTATTTGCCAGCATTGTCCTGCATGTCTGGTAGTGCGAACGTTCGGGCCATGTGTCGAAGCCTCGGCATGCAGCACCCATCGCTGATGGGCTGCTGCAATATGAGATTGGACAAACCGCATGATGCCCGGCATTTATTTGCCTGGCACCAGGATTCGGTGTATTTGTTGGGTTCGCTGAATGCGGTCACGATCTGGGTTCCGCTCCAGGATGTTGACTTGCATCATGGCACCATTCAGGTCATGGCGGGCAGCCATCGGGAGGGCTTGGCACCGTTCAAGCGCATCAGCGACAAGGTGATCGCGCCTTACGTGCCATTTCTGCAGCGCGACATCTCGTTGGCCGAAGACGTGCAGGGAGACCCGGTAACGATTGAGGCGAAACGCGGTGATGTAGTGGTTTTCAAACAGATGTTGCTGCACCGAAGCACGCCGAATCTTAGCAACCAGATTCGCTGGACTGCTCAACTGCGAATCACCGATCTCGCCGAACCCGATTACCGGCGTCAGCGCTTTCCCACGGGAGATCGGACCAATATTTTTTATGCCAGCTACCCTGGCCATGATGCAGATGCCCGTAGGGCAAGGGAAGCAGAAAGTGAACCAAAAAGTGGCTGAAAATCCTGAATTGTCTAGCGACCCCTCACGGTACAGGCAGCCTGGTCGAAGTACCTCAGGCGAGATTGGTTATCGTGCAGCCCTCGATGCACATTTCTCACAATCGGGTGGGACCCAGGTTGAGAAGTTGGAAAACTTTGCCTGTTATGTACCGCGTCAATCATTGGCGCGCTTCATGTGCCTTGGTGAGATATTTAAGCTTGCCCTGAATGTCCAGGGTGATGTGATGGAATGCGGAGTGAATTGGGGAGGGGGGCTGATGGCCTTCGCGCAGTTCAGTGCCATCCTGGAGCCGGTCAATCTGCAGAGACGTATCGTTGGATTCGATACGTTTTCCGGTTTTTCGAGTGTGTCTTCGCAGGATCAGCATGCAATCGTGCAGACGTCTGAGCGCCGGGTCGGTGGGTATGAAGCAAACAGCTTCAACGATTTGCAGCAAGCGGTCGCACTATTTGATGCCAATCGTTTCATCGGCCATGTCCAGAAGGTTGAGCTTGTGGCCGGTGATGTCGCTGTAACGGTTCCCGACTACCTGACCCGCGAGCCCCAAACGGTTGTGTCACTGCTCCATCTGGACCTGGATTTGTATGAGCCCACCCTAGTGTGCCTGGAGCATTTTGTCCCGCGCATGCCCAAGGGCGCCGTGATTGTGTTTGATGAACTCAACAATCGGACCTGGCCGGGAGAGACGCGTGCGGTCATGGAAAAGCTCGGACTGCCCAACTTGCGCATTCAGCGTTTCACCTATGAACCTCATGTAAGCTACGCCGTGCTGGAATGAAGGTGCTCCTGGGTGCGGAAATCGCGTCGAAACAAGTCCCCTGCGACGGGCAGGACCCAACGGCCAAAAGCCTGCCCCATCTCTCGATGGGGCAGGCTTTTGCGGTTTTAGCGGCCTGTTACTTGAGTAGCGAGAGCACGCCCTGCGGGATCTGGTTGGCCTGGGCCACCATGGCCGTGCCAGCCTGCTGCAGGATCTGGGCGCGCGACAGGTTGGCCGTTTCTGCGGCAAAGTCGGCGTCCAGAATCCGCGAACGCGAGGCGGACAGATTTTCCGAAGTGATGTTCAGGCTCGAAATGCTCGATTCGAAGCGGGCCTGCAAGGCGCCCAGCTTGGCGCGCTCGCCGCTGATGAAGGCCAGGGCCGAGTCCACGGTCTTGAGCGATTCGGTCGCCTTGGCAAAGGTCGTCACGTCCAGGTCGGCCACGCGCTTGAGGGTCGAGCCCCCGGTGGTCAGCGCATTGCTGGCGGACGTCACGGCGAAGGATTTATCCGAATCCAGGGTGATATAGCCGCTCACGGTGGTGAAGTTGGCGTTGGTGTCTGCCGCCAGGGTCACCGTGCCGCCGGTGGCCGTGCCATCGGCCTGGAGCTTGGTCACCGTGGTGGTGCCCGCATTCTGCACCGCCGTATCGCCCACGACGATATCGCTGCCCGTGGCGTTGGACAGGATCACGCGGTCTCCGGTCTCATTGAGCGATGCGGTGATGCCGGTCTTGGCCGCCTGGTCGTTGATGGCGGCCACCGCAGCCGACAGGCGGTCGGCGCCCGAGGTGGCCGTCAGCGTGAACGAGGCCGTCACCGGGGTGGCATTGTCCCCTTGCAGGGACAGGGTGAAGGAGCCGGCAACGGCGGCTATGTCCAGTTCCACTTCGGTGCGGGCCGTGGCCGTGACTCCCGAATTGGCCTTGACGGCGTTGACCTGGTCGGCAATGGCCTTGGCCGTCGAGTTGCTGGCCACCGACAGGGTGGCCGTGCCCAGCGAACCGCTGATCGATACCGCGCCCGAGGTTACGCCATTGGCGGGGGCGGCCGTCGCGGCAGCAGCGGCAGAGGCGCCGGCACCGGCGGAAGGCAGGTTCTGGTTGTTGCCGTAGACACTGGTGCGCAGGTTGGCTGTCGCTGCCACAATGGTCTGGTTGGCGTTGGCGCCCACCTGGAACTGTTGCGTACCGAATGTGCCGTCCAGCAGCTTCTGGCCGTTGAATTCCGTGGTTTGCGAAATCCGGTCCAGTTCTGCGACCAGTTGGCCGACTTCCTGCTGCAGGGCCTGGCGGTCGCCGGCACTGTTGGAGGCGTTGGCCGATTGCACTGCCAATTCACGCACCCGTTGCAGGATGTCGCCGGCGGCCTTCATGGCGCCTTCTGTCACCTGGGCCAGCGAAATGCCATCGTTGGCATTGCGGGCGGCCTGGTTCAGGCCGCGGATCTGGCTGGTGAAGCGCTCGGAAATGGCGAGGCCTGCGGCGTCGTCCTTGGCGCTGTTGATGCGCAGGCCCGACGACAAGCGCTGAATGGATGTGTTGAGCGAACTCTGACTCATCCCCAGGTTGCGTTGCGCCGTCAAGGAACTGACGTTGGTGTTGATGGTAGCTGCCATTGCGATTACTCCTGCAGAGCTGAAAACAAACATTTCTGCCGGTTTAAGCGTTGCCCCTCCGGCGGACTTTGTGGGAACGTTGGATGAATTGTGGAGACGGGGCGTTTTTGCGTTGGCACGATAAGACCGAGAAAAACCGCTCAATCTGCACGTTTGGGCCTAAAGTTTTCCCGCCATGACCCGAAAACCTATGCAACGGGGCGCATGAATCAAGAGTGAGACCCGCCGTTCACCCGAAAGCCGATGAGCTGCTGGTGAGCACTGCGGCCAGGTAGACCTGGCGCCCAGTTGGCGGCAACGCCATTTCAGTCAGTTCTTTTCAGGAGATTTGCCATGGCAGCTACCATCAACACCAACGTCAGTTCCCTCACCGCACAGCGCAACCTGGGCACCAGCCAGTCGTCGCTGAGCACCTCCATCCAGCGCCTGTCCTCCGGCCTGCGCATCAACAGCGCTAAGGACGACGCCGCTGGCCTAGCCATTTCGGAACGCTTCACCAGCCAGATCCGCGGCCTGAACCAGGCGGTGCGCAACGCAGGCGACGGCATTTCGCTGGCGCAAACGGCTGAAGGTGCCTTGAAGGCCTCCGGCGACATCCTGCAGCGGGTGCGTGAACTGGCAGTGCAATCGGCCAACGCCTCCAACAGCGCCGGCGACCGCCAGGCCTTGCAGGCCGAAGTGGGCCAACTGGTCAGCGAACTGGACCGCATCTCGCAAACTACGGAATTCAACGGCCAGAAGCTGCTGGACGGCACATTCGGTACGCAACAGTTCCAGGTGGGCGCCAACGCCAACCAGACCATCACGGCTTCCACCGCCAACCTGCGCACCAGCGTCTATGGCAATAACCAGAACCTGTCTTCCGCCGGTGCCGGCGTGTCGGCAGCGGCGGCGGCTACCGCAGCTCCTGCCAACGGGGTGACCTCGGGTGCGGTGTCCATCAGCGGTTCGCTGGGCACGGCTACCCTGTCGGTTGCCAGCAGCTCGTCGGCCAAGACGATCACGGACCAGATCAATGCAGTGAAGGCCAACTCGGGTGTGACGGCAACGGCACGTACCGATGTCGAGCTGGACATCGCCGCCGTGGCAGGTTCGTTCACCCTGTCGATCCAGGGCGACAACACCACCGCTCAAAACGTGTCCTTCACGCTGACGGCCACCTCGGGCGCCGACCGCCTGTCGGCTGCCGTGGCCGCCATCAACGACCAGTCTGCCAAGACTGGTGTGACTGCTGCGCTGAACAGCTCCGGTGACCGTGTGATCCTGACCAACGCGACCGGCAACGACATCGTCGTGGGCGATACGGCCGTGCAGAACGCTGGTACCACGTCAGTGACCAAGCTCCAGGCCGATGGTACGGCCGTTGCCGGCACCGTGACCCTGACGGCAGACACCGCAGCCAACTTCACCACGGTGAGTGGCTACGTCACGCTGGATTCGGACAAGTCTTTCTCGGTCACTTCCGCCAGCAACGCGCTGACCACCGGTGGTTCGTCGCTGCAAAAAGTGGCCGACCTGGACGTCACGACCTTCTCCAAGGCCACCAACGCCCTGAAGACCGTGGACTCTGCGCTGAGCTTCATCAACGGGGCGCGCGCCAAGCTTGGTGCTCTGCAATCGCGCTTCGAGACCTCCATCTCGAACCTGCAGGTGACGTCGGAAAACCTGTCCGCATCGCGCTCGCGCATTCTGGACGCCGACTTTGCTTCGGAAACGGCCAACCTGTCGCGTGCACAGATCCTGCAACAGGCCGGTACGGCGATGGTGGCCCAGGCCAACCAGTTGCCTCAAGGTGTGCTGGCCCTGCTGCGTTAAGCGCACAATGGCTGGCAGGGCCTGAAAGGGCCCTGGTGCATCTGGCGGCGACAGTTTTCCTGTCGCCGCCTTTTCACCTTTGGATAGCGCGTGCCAGGAGCGCTGGAATTGGCGGGTTTCCTGGTGTGATTAAGGACGTTCTTGGTGCCTGATCGGCGCCATAATTTCCGCTGACCAGATCAGGAGGTTTCTCATGGCTACCATTTCTTCACCCGGCCTTGCTACCAATGGCCTGGATGTCAAGAGCATCATCAGCCAGTTGGTGAAGCTGGAGCAAAAGCCTCTGGATACCCTGAAGCTCCAGGCCGCCACCGTCAATACCAAGATTTCGGCCTATGGGCAGATCAAATCCCTGGTGTCCGCGCTTGCCGATGCGGCTGGCAAACTGACCAGCGTTACAGGCTGGAACTCTGTTTCCACCACCTCGTCCGACAGCAAGTACGTGAGTGCCACCGCCATCGGCGGAACGCTGCCCACCACCTTCAGTGTGGAGGTGCAGGGGCTCGCCAAGGCGCAGGCCACCGCTTCGGCTGCGCTGCTTCCCGTGGGGGGGGCGCTGGGGGCGGGCACCCTGCGGCTCGAGTTGGGTCAGTGGAGTGTTTCGCCTGCGTCCTTTACGCCTGGTGCCGGAGTGCCGGTGGACATCGCCATTTCCGCATCCGACACCGTGAGCGATGTCGCCAGCAAGATCAATGGCTCCAATGCCGGTGTCACCGCCTCGGTGCTCAAGGACGCTTCGGGCGAGCGCCTGTTGCTGCGCAGCAAGAGCACCGGCCTGGAATCGGGCTTTCGCCTGAGTGCGATGGAGGGGGGCGATACCGACATCGCCAGTGCGGGCAATACCGATGCCACCGGCCTGTCCCGCCTGGTGGCCGGCAGCACGGTGACGCAGGCTGCGGCCAATGCCAAGGCGACGATCAATGGCATTGCGGTGACTTCGGCCACCAACACCTTTTCCGAAACGATCTCCGGCGTGACCTTCAAGGTCGAACAGGTCACCACGGCGCCCATAGAGATCGGGGTGGCCAAAGACAACACGGCCGTGCGCAAAAACGTGGATGATTTCGTCACGGCCTACAACGCCATCAACTCGATTCTCAACGAGGCCACCAAGTACGACCCTGCGACCAAGTCCGCCGGCCTGCTGCAAGGAGATTCGACGGCGGTTGCGCTGCAGAACTCCCTGCGCTCGGCCATTCAGTCAGTGACGGGGGGCAAGGAAGGCTTTCAGCGCTTGGCAGACGTGGGCATCACGCTGCAGCGCTCGGGTGATCTGGCGGTGGATTCGGCCAAGTTCACCAAAGCCATGGACGAGAACATGGAGGATGTGAAGAACCTGTTCCGCAACCCGGACCCCGGGGCTGCGACGGGTGTGGCCGTACGTGTCAAGGCGCTGGCCACGAACCTTCTGTCCAATGACGGCTTCTTCAAGTCCAAGGACGATACGCTGCAGATGTCGATCAAGCGCATTGGCAAGGACCAGGTGTCGGCCCAGGCCAAGATCGATGCGTTCGAGAAGCGCATCACTGCGCGCTACAACGCGCTGGACACGCAGATGGCCTCGCTCAATGCCCTGAACGCGTACATTGCCCAGCAGGTGACCACCTGGAACAAATCGACCTGACGGAAGGCCTTCAGTTTTGTTGGCGATCGCCGATAAATAATGCATCAAACCGCAAGGACCCCCGCCATGTTCAGCGCCCATAACCCCCGTGCAGCCAACGCTTACCAGCGCATCAATGTGGAAACCAGCATGCACACGATCGACCAGCACCAGCTGGTCAGTCTGCTGTATGAAGGCGCCCTGGGTGCCATTGCCACCGCACGCGGTGCCATGGCGCGCGGCGATGTGCCGGGCAAGTGCAACGCGATTTCCAAGGCCATCCGCATCATCGAGGAAGGCCTGAGCACCGCGCTGGACAAGGTCGATGGCGGCGAGCTGGCCCAGAACCTGGGGGCCCTGTACGACTATTGCGTACGCCGCCTGATCCTGGCCAACGCCCGCAACGACGATGCCATGATGCAAGAGGTCATGCGCCTGATCGAGCCGATCGCGCTCGGTTGGAACGAGATCAAGAAGAACAACAATGGCGCGGCCACCTATACCAACGCCACCGCTTCGGGCCAGCCTGTGCTGGTGGAGGCATGAACCATGTCCCACATGCTGATTGATTACTACAAAGCCATTGAAGACAGCAGCGCCAAGATGCTGGAGGCCGCCAAGCTCAAGGATTGGGATGGCGTGGTGCGCTACGAGGGGGCCTGCGCCGTGCTGATCGAGCAACTGCGCTTCAAGTCCCAGGAGCACGAGCTGCTGCCCGAGCACCGCCGCGAAAAGACGCGCATCATGCAGCGCATCCTGCGCAACGATGCCCAGATCCGCTGCCTGGCCGAGCCTTGGCTGGCACAGTTCGAGCACCTGTTCGAAGGCCAGCCGCAGATGATGCACTGAACGGGGCATGAAGAAGGAGGGGGCTGCCAGGCGGCGCCTCCATCCACGTCCCTGCTTCCTGGCGGGAAGAAAAAAAAGCCACCGCACGTCGCAAGACGGCCGGTGGCTTTTTGCTGCCTGCTGGGTATTGCAGAAGGCGCTTGTGCCACTGCAAGGATCAATGACCCTGTCGATGCGGTGAATGCGGTTTCAGCAGTGGAATCGAATCGAAATCAAAGTCCAATGGGAGGATGAGTGCTCAGGCGCGCCGGGATGCAGCCCTCGGCGCTGTGAGCCATCCCCATGCGCATGAAACTGGCGCTCCCCAGGCCAGTGCCCCCGCGCAAGGGCCGCCCCGCCGCGCTGGGGGCGTCCCCCTCCCAGATTGCGAAGCAATATGAGAGAGGGGTGAAGGCGCGCAGCGCCTCAGGGGGTGCCCTCAAACCTGCATGTTCATGATGTCGGTATAGGCCTGTACCATGCGGTTGCGCACGTGAAGCGTGGCCTGAAAGCCGATCTGGGCCTTCTGGATCGCCACCATGGTCTCTTCCAGGCTGACCGAGGGGTTTTCGAGCTGGACTTCCTTTTGCAGGTCGGCCGACTTGTTCTGTGCGGCACTCACCGACTGCAGCGCGCCCTTGAGAGCGCCCGAAAAACCCACATCGTTGCCTTCGGCCTGCGGCATGGCGGCGCGGCGCGCCATGCCGGCACCCGCCATGGGGGTGGTAGAGCTGGTGATGCGGAGGTCCATGGCAGTGTCCATTGGGGGATGGGGGATGTAGTGATAGTAGTCAGGCATCCGTGGGCCATCATGGGGAATAGATGCCCAAAGGCGCGCCTTATCGGCAGAACATGGCAGGTACTTGAGCCAAATAATCGAACCCACGCCAAGGTCCCTTGCCGGGCCCCACCTATTGGAAAGCACGATGTCTGCAGTTGCTGAAATCCCACTCGCTCCGCTTGCACCTCCCGCAGCCCGTCCCAACTGGCTGCAGCGGTTGTCCAGCCTCGACCGGGCCCAGCGCATGCGCCTGGGTGTGGGCGTGGCACTGTTGGTCGCCGTCGCGATCGCTGCCATCGTGATGGGCCGCCAGCCCGACTACCGTGTCCTGTTCTCCAACCTGAACGACAAGGACGGCGGTGCCATCGTGGCGCAATTGACCACGATGAACGTTCCTTACAAGTACGCCGAGGGCGGCGGAGCTATCCTGATTCCCTCCGACAAGGTGCATGACGTGCGCCTGCGCCTGGCCACCCAAGGCCTGCCCCGTGGCTCCGTGACCGGCTTCGAGCTGATGGAGACCAACCGCTTCGGCATGACCCAGTTCCAGGAACGCCTGAACTTCCAGCGCGGCCTGGAGGGCGAGCTGACCCGCTCCATCCAGGCCCTGTCTTCGGTGCAGAGCGCTCGGGTGCACCTGGCGCTGCCCAACCAGAACGGTTTTTTCCGCGAACAGCAAAAGCCTTCGGCCTCGGTACTGATCAGCCTGCACCCCGGGCGCATTCTGGACCGGGCGCAGCTTGCCGGCATCGTCCACCTGGTGGCCTCCAGCGTGCCCGAACTGGCGCCTTCGGCCGTCAGCGTGCTGGACGATACGGGCAAGCTGCTCTCGCAGTCGCCCGACGGCAACGCGGCGGCCAATGCGGTCGATGCACAGCAACTGCTATACGTGCAGCAGATCGAGCAGCAGCTCACACGCCGCATCCAGGACATCCTGGAGCCCGTGGTCGGCCGCAACAACGTCAAGGCCCAGGTTTCGGCCGAGCTGGACTTCAGCCGCACCGAGTCCACGTCCGAGCAGTTCCGCCCCAACCAGACCCCTGATGCCAAGGCCGTGCGCAGCCAGCAGATGCTGGAAACCTCCGGCATGGCCCAGAAGACCGCGACCGGTGTACCCGGCGCCGTTGCCAATCAACCGCCTGCACCATCGGCTGCACCCATCAACGGCGCCAATCCAGCGCCCCAGGCCGGCGCCCAACAGGGCACCGAGGAGTCGTCCACCAAGCGCGAGTCCACCACCAACTACGAAGTCGACAAGACCGTGCGTGTCACGCGCGGCAACAACTGGGCCATCAAGCGCCTGAATGCTGCCGTGGTGGTGAACTACCAGTCGACCGAGGACAAGGGCAAGACCGTGACCAAGGCGCTCACCCCCGAGCAGCTGGAGCAGATGAAGGCGCTGGTGCGTGAAACCATCGGTTTCAACGGTGAGCGCGGTGATTCGGTGAACCTCATGAACACGCCGTTCCAGGTGGAGGCCGCTGTGTCGACGGATGTGCCGTTGTGGAAGCAGCCCGAAGTTCTCGATGTGGCCAAGAGCTTTGCCTGGCCGGTGGGGGCCCTGCTGTTCGGCGCCATGGTGCTCCTGGGCCTGGTGCGTCCGGCGCTCAAGGGAGGCAGCAGTGCACCCCGGGCGATTCCGGTGGCCGGTGGGCAGCTCGATGCGCTGGAAGCTGACCAGCCCGACCGCCCTGCGCTGCCGCCCCCTTCCAGGAAGGAAGAGAATGTGGTGGCCACGCCAGAGCAATTGCGTCTGGAAGAGGCACGCGTGCTGGCCAAGGCAAACCCCGTGGCCGTCGCCAATATTCTCAAATCCTGGGTTAACGGCGAAAATGCCTGACCCCGTCGCCGCTCAACATGCTTGGATAGCCCATGGATGAACAAGGTCTCAACGACGCCGCCATCATGCTGATGTCCCTCGGCGAGGAGGAAGCGGCCGAGGTGTTCAAGCACCTCTCGCCCAAAGAGGTTCAGAAACTGGGCGAGACCATTGCGCGCATGAAATCGGTGTCGCGCGACAAGGTGGACAGCGTCATCAACCGCTTTGCCGATGCCGCGGCGGCCCAGAGCCTGCTGGTGTCCGACACTGGCAACTATGTGCGCGCCGTGCTCAAGCGGGCCCTGGGTGACGACAAGGCCTCGCTGCTGATCGACCGTATCCTGCAGGGCGGCGACGTCTCCGGAATCGAAAGCCTCAAGTGGATGGACCCGCTGTCGGTGGCCGAGCTGCTGCGCAACGAGCACCCCCAGATCGTCGCGGCCATCCTGGTGCACCTGGACAGCGAGCAGGCCTCGGGCATCCTGATGCACCTGACCGACCGCCAGCGCAGTGAAATCCTGCTGCGCGTGGCCACGCTCGAAGGCATTCAGCCCACGGCGCTCAAGGACCTCAACGAGGTGCTGTTCAAGGTGCTGGCGGGTGGCGACAAGATCCGCAAGAGCTCGCTGGGCGGCGTCAAGGCGGCGGCCGAGATCATCAACCTGCTGGGCTCCAACATGGACAGCGTTGTGATCGAGTCCATCCGCGGCTACGACCCCGACCTCGCGCAGAAGATCATGGACAAGATGTTCGTCTTCGAAGACGTGCTCAAGCTCGACGACAAGGCCATCCAGACCGTGCTCAAGGAAGTGGCGTCCGAGACGCTCATCGTCGCACTCAAGGGTGCCGTGCCCGAGCTGCGCGAAAAATTCTTGTCGAACATGTCCTCGCGTGCGTCCGAAGCGCTACGCGAAGACCTCGAGTCGCGCGGCCCCATGCGCTTGTCCGAAGTGGAAGCGCAGCAGAAGGAAATTCTCAAGACGGTCCGGCGTCTGTCCGATGAAGGGCAAATAGTGCTTGCAGCCGGTGGTGACGATGCCTTCGTCTAGCCAACGCTCGTACTCGCGCTTCATCCCCAGCGAGGAAGTGGGGCTAGTCACGCAGTGGAAGTTCGGCGCCGTGGACGGCTCCGAACCGGTGGAGCCCGAACCAGAGGTGCTGCCCGAGCCCGAGCCCCTGCCAGACCCGGCCGAGGTAGAGGCCGCCCAGCTGGCACTGGTCCAGCAGGCCTGCGATGCGGCTTTTTCCCAAGGGCTGGCGCAGGGCCAGGCCGATACGGCGCTTGAATGGCAGCAGCGCATGGACGACTATGTGTCCGGCCAGGCGCTGGAAATGTCCCAGAGCATTGCCGGCGTGGTGCAGTCTTTGCAGGAATCCCTGGCTGCCATGCAGCAGCGCATGGCCCAGGACGTGCTGGCGCTGGCCTGCGACATTGCCCGTGAAGTCGTGCGCCGGGAGCTGTCGGTCAGCCCCGATGTGCTCGAACCCGTGGTCCGCGAGGCTGTGGGCATGCTCGTTGCAGAAGGGCGCCCCGCTCTGGTGCGTCTGAACCCTGCGGACATGGGCGCCGTGGAGCAGCCGCTGCGCGACGAGATGGGCACTGGCGTCCAGTGGGTGGCCGATGCGGCCGTGCCTGCCGGGGGCTGCCTGGTCGAGTCCGGCGGCACGGTGGTCGATGGCAGCGTGGCCAAGCGCTGGGAGCGTGCCATCGCCTCGCTGGGGCTGGAATCGCCTTGGCAGGAGAGCGGCGATGAGCGTTGATGCCCCCGCCGCCGCCGCGTGGACGCAGTTCATGGACGATGCGCGCGAGCGCGTGCGCCACCGTGCGCCGCTGGAGACGCGCGGCACCCTCACCCGGCTGACCGGCCTGGTGCTGGAGGCCGTGGGCATCCGCGTGCCCGTGGGCTCGCAGTGCATGGTGCAGATGCCGGGGCATGCGCCGGTGCTGGCCGAGGTGGTGGGCTTTTCGGCCGACCGCGCCTTTTTGATGCCCGCAGGCGACATCCACGGCCTGTCCAGTGGCGCCAGCGTGGTGCCCGCAGCGCCCTATGTGGCCAGCCCGCGGTTGGGTGAGCCTTCCCGACCATCCCCGAAGGCCGGCGTGCTCCGCCTGCCCATGGGGGACGGCCTGCTCGGGCGGGTGGTGGATCCGCAGGGCCAGCCCCTGGACCATGGCGGTCCGGTGCAGGACGTGGTCTCCGAGCCCATGGACCGCCGCCAGATCAACGCCATGGACCGCGACCCCGTGCGTCTGCCGTTGGACACCGGCGTGCGCGCCATCAATGCCCTGCTGACCGTGGGGCGTGGGCAGCGCCTGGGCCTGTTTGCCGGCTCGGGCGTGGGCAAGAGCGTGCTGCTGGGCATGATGGCCCGCTACACCCGGGCCGACGTGATCGTGGTGGGCCTTATCGGCGAGCGCGGCCGCGAGGTCAAGGAATTCGTGGAAGACATCCTGGGCGACGACGGCCGGGCGCGTTCGGTCGTGGTGGCCGCGCCGGCCGATGCCCCCCCGCTGCTGCGCATGCAGGGGGCGGCCTATGCCACCGCCGTGGCCGAGCATTTCCGTGACAAGGGCAAGCATGTGCTGCTGCTGATGGACTCGCTGACCCGCTACGCCATGGCGCAGCGCGAGATCGCGCTGGCCATCGGCGAGCCACCGGCCACCAAGGGCTACCCGCCCTCGTGCTTTGCCAAGCTGCCCGCCCTGGTCGAGCGCAGCGGCAACGGCCTGCATGGCGTGGGCTCCATCACCGCGTTCTACACCGTGCTGTCGGAGGGCGACGACCAGCAGGACCCGATCGCCGACGCTGCGCGCGCCATCCTGGACGGGCATATCGTGCTGTCGCGCTCGCTGGCCGAGTCGGGGCACTTCCCGGCCATCGACATCGAGCAATCGGCTTCGCGCGTGATGCACAACGTGGTCTCGCGCGGACATTTCGACGTGGCGCGGCGCTTTCGCGCAGTGTATTCGCGCTACCAGAAGAGCCGCGACCTGGTGCAGGTGGGGGCCTACATGAGCGGATCCGACCCCGCGCTGGACGAAGCCATCCACCTGCAGCCGCAGATGGCGGCCTTTCTGCAGCAGGACATGTTCGAAGCGTCCACCATGGACCAGAGCGTGAACGCCATGGCGGCCGTGCTCGACCAGTAAGCACAGGAAGGCCCCACCATGTCCGTCCTCAGTGCCCTCGTCGTCGCCGTGGAGATCGCCGCGCGCAAGCGCGACGAGGCGCGCCACGTGCTGCAGGAGGCACAGGCCGTGCAGCAGGCGGCCCAGGCGCAGTTGCACCAGTTGCAGGACTATGCCCGCGAGACCGAGCAGCGCTGGGGCATGCAGGCCGACACGCGCGTGCAGCCCGAGGTGATGTACCACCACTACCAGTTCATGGACCGCCTCGGGCATGCCGCGGGGCTGCAGACCAGCGTGGTGGGCGACCAGGAGGCGCGGGTCGAGAACGCACGGCGCGGCCTGATGGAGGCGGAGCAGCGCCTGGCCAGCCTGCGCAAGGTGGTCGAGCAGCGGCGGCGCGAGCTGGAGCAGGCCCAGGCCCGCATGGACCAGAAACAAACCGATGAACGTGCGGCGATGCAATACAGCCGCAGGGTTCAGGACCGATAGGGCAGGAGAATTGACCATGGAACAGGCACGCATATCCACCAGCCAGGGGACACAGTCTCCCCAGCAGACTGCGCGCACGCGCGCCCACACCCAGCAAAAGGGCGTCACGGACGATGGCGCCGGCGCCGCCGCGCAGCCAGACAGTTTTCTGGCACTGCTGGCCGCCCAGGACCCGGAGTTCGCCGAGGGGGGCGATCCGCTGGCCGCCGTTCCAGGTGTGTCGGATGCCTCCAGCACCCTGGCCGCCGTCGATCCGTCCACCCTGGTTGGTTGGCAGGCGCTGGTCGCAGGCGACAGTGCTGCCCAGCAACTCAGAGGTTCGGCAGGGCAGGGCGGTAATACGGCGGGTGCGGAGGGCATGAGCGCCGTCGGCCTGTTGGGGCAGACCGGAGTGGCGCGTGGCGCCATGGCCAATATGCTGTCAGATCCTGCAGGGGGTGCCCCGGCCCTTGCCGGGCAGCTTCTGGCGGGCCAGGGCCTGCCGGCCGCCAATGGCTTGGTGTCGCAAACTGCCGCACTGGATGGCGGTTTGCCGGATGCATCGCAGCCCGCCACGGCCACGCTGGGTTTCGGGCGCCAGTTCTCGCGCATGCACAGTGCAGCCCTGCAGCGCGGCGCCAGCGACTCGGGCCTGGGTGGGACGGGGAGTGTGGGCGCTGCATCGGCGCGCGCCGCTGGCGGCGATGCCAAGCTGGTGGCGGCCTCCACGGGCGATCTGTCGACCATGTCCACCGCAGTGGCGGCCGCCGTGCGCGAGCTCGGCACGGGCCTGCACCGTGTTTCGGATGAGAGCGGCGCCACCGGGGCGGACGCCGCCTTGCTGGCCAACCTGGATCCAACGGCTGCAGTGGCAGCCCCTGGCGCGCGCAATGCGGATGCGGGCGCCGGCAGCGAGTCGTCCCGGCATGGCGGATCGGGAGGACTGGGCGAAGGCGGGGCCGAGCCGTCCTTCTCGGTGGATGGTGCGTCGGGCACCTCGGGCTTTGAAGAGCTGGCACAGACCGGTGCCGAAGAACTGCTGGCCGAGCAGGTCACCTACTGGGCCAACCAGAAAACCCAGAGTGCGGAGGTCACCCTGAACCGCGACGGTCAGCCCCTGGCCGTGACGGTGGCCCTGTCCGGCAACGAGGCCCATGTCACCTTCCGCAGCGACCAGGAGCACACCCGCGAGATGCTCGACCAGAGCATGGCGCAGCTCAGCGAGCTGCTGCGCAGCGAGGGCCTGGTCCTGTCGGGCATGACCGTGGGCACCTCGGCAGGCCAGGGCGCCATGGCGGGCGATGCCGAGCAGCAGCGCAACCGTTCTGGCGATGGGCAGCAGGGCCAGGTGCTGGTCTCGGGCCCCACGGATGTCAGCCAGCGGCTGGCGGGGAGCGGCACGCGCAACAACAGTGCCGTAGACGTCTTCGTGTAACTCGCCTGGCAGTGCTGCCGCAGCATGCCGCACTACGGTGGCACAGCGATTGCCGGCGTTAACACGCTGTTAAGGGGTGTATTCTGGCTATTATTGGACCGGCAGCTGCGCCACAATGGGAAGCGTCTGCCGGCCCGATGCCGTTCCCGGCGAGATGCCACCATCGAATCCCACCTAAGGAACCTGTCACGTGTCTGCCAATGCTGCTGCCGCTCCGGCCAAGGAGAAGCCCAAAAGCAAGAAGATGCTGATCATCGTGGTCGCTCTGGTGCTCGTGCTGGGCATCGCGGGCGCTGCGGCCTTTTCCATCCTGGGCAAGAAAAAGCACGCCGACGACGAGGAGGGGGGCGCGGCCGCTGCGGCGCCGGCCCACGAGACGGCTAAAACACCGCCGACCTTCCTGCCCTTGGAGAACATGGTGGTCAATCTTGCCGATCCGGGCGGCGACCGGTTTGCGCAGATCGGCATCACAGTCGAGGTGGCCGACGCCAAGACGGCCGAGCAGATCAAGCTCTATCTGCCCTCCATCCGCAGCAGTGTGCTGCTGCTGGTATCCCAGCGCACATCCGGCGAGCTGCTGGTGCGCGAAGGCAAGGAAAAACTGGCCAAAGACATTTTGCGCGAAGTCTCCCGTCCACTGGGTTTCACCGTGGCGCGCGAGCGGCCCAAACCCGCGTCGGTGCCCGTCGGCGAGGACGATGAGGAGCAGCCGCCGCCGCGCAAGGCACCGAAGAATCCGGTGCAAGGCATTCTTTTCTCCAGCTTCATCATCCAGTGACGCGAGGACAATCCTGCCATGAGTGATTCATTCCTATCGCAGGAAGAGGTTGATGCCCTTCTGGAAGGCGTCACTGGCGAGAGCCAGAAGTCCGTCGAGGAAGTGGCCGAGTCGGGGTCCGTACGCAACTACGACATCTCCAGCCAGGAGCGCATCGTTCGTGGCCGCATGCCGACGATGGAAATCGTCAACGAGCGGTTTGCGCGCAACTTCCGCATCGGCCTGTTCAACTTCATCCGCCGTAGCCCCGAGATTTCGGTCGGCACCGTATCGGTGCAGCGCTACAGCGCCTTCCTGCGCGAACTCGCAGTCCCTACCAACTTCAACATCGTGGCCATCCGTCCGCTGCGTGGCAGTGGCCTGATCGTGTGCGAGCCGTCGCTGGTGTTCGGCATCATCGACACGCTGTACGGCGGGGTGGGCAAGTTCCAGACCCGCATCGAGGGGCGTGACTTCTCGCCCACCGAGCAGCGCGTGATCAACCGGCTGGTCGACGTGATCTGCGCCGAATACAAGAAGGCCTGGCAGGGCATCTACCCGCTGGAGCTCGACTACCAGCGCTCGGAAATGCAGCCGCAGTTCGCCAACATCGCAACGCCCAGCGAGATCGTGGTGTCCACCGCGTTCCAGCTGGAAATCGGCGACCTGTCGGGCGCCATCCACATCTGCATGCCCTACGCCACGCTGGAGCCCATCCGCGACGTGCTGTACTCCTCGACGCAGGGCGACTCCATCGAGGTGGACCGGCGCTGGGTGCGCGTGCTCACGCGCGAGATCCAGGCGGCCGAGGTGGTCCTGGTGGCCGAGCTGGCCAAGGCCGATGCCACGGTGGAGCAGCTGCTGGCCATGAAGCCCGGCGATTTCATCGAGCTCGACCGGGAGCCGCGCATCCGCGCGTCGATCGGCGGTGTTCCCATCTTTGAGTGCCAGTATGGGACCCACAATTCGAAATATGCCATCCGCATCGAAGAGTGCCTGCGCAACTCGGACATGAGCTGGCTGGGAGAAAAAGATGTCAACTGAAGACGACAACAAGGACGGCGCCGCCGAGGATCCGTTTGCGGGCTGGGCCGAAGCACTCGAAGAGCAAAAAAGCTCGGACGACAAGCCCGGTGATGCCGAGCAGGGCGGCCCCCTGTCCGGCGATTCGGTGCGGCCGTCTGCGTCGGTCAATGGCGATGGCACGGTCAACGACATCAACATGGTGCTGGACATCCCCGTCCAGCTGTCCGTGGAGCTGGGCCGCACTCGGGTGCCGATCAAGTACATCCTGCAACTGGCGCAGGGCTCGGTCGTCGAACTCGATGCGCTGGCCGGCGAACCCATGGACGTGCTCGTCAACGGCTACCTGATCGCCCAGGGCGAGGTGGTGGTGGTGAACGACAAGTTCGGTATCCGCCTGACCGACGTGGTGACGCCTTCGGAGCGGTTGCGGCGCGTGAGCCGTGGGTGATGGGGGCACTGCCATGGGGATGACCCAGACGCTGGTCGTCGTCGTCCTGTTCGTGGGAGCCATGGCCTGCCTGCCCTGGCTCATCAAGCGCCTGCAGCAGCGCCATGCCGCAGGTGGCCTGCCGGCCGGGGCCGCATCGCGCGTGCTGTCGGCAGTGGCCGTGGGCCCGCAGCAGCGGGTGGTCACCGTGGAGGTGGGCCCCGAGGGAGCACGCACCTGGCTGGTGCTCGGTGTCACGGCGCAGCAGGTCAGTTGCCTGCACGTGCTGGCGGCTCCATCCGCCATCCCTGCGGCACCGGCTGCATTGCCGGTGGTGGTGGCGGACAACTCCGCCTTTGCCCGCGAAATGGCGGCGGCCGAGGCGCGCAAGGAACCGCATGTTTGATTCGGCACGACCTGCATCATCGCTGCCCCGCGCCGCGTGGGTGGCGGCCCTGGCCGCGCTGGGCCTCCTGGTCTGGCAGGTGCCTGCATTGGCGCAGACGGGGGCCACTCCCGCAGCGCCGGGAACACTGCCCGTGCTGGTGGGCGCTGGCAGTGGCGGCACGAGCTATTCCGTGCCGATCCAGACGCTGCTGTTCTTCACGGCGCTGTCGTTCCTGCCCGCCATCCTGCTGCTGATGACGGGGTTCACGCGCATCGTCATCGTCCTGTCGCTGCTGCGCCAGGCCATCGGTACGCAGTCGGCACCACCCAACCAGGTGATCATCGGCCTGTCGCTGTTCCTGACCTTCTTCGTCATGGGACCGACCTTCGACCGGGTGCACAAGGATGCCTACGTGCCCTACACCACCAATGCCATCACCTTCGAGCAGGCGGTGGAGCGGGCCGAGGTGCCGATGCGCGAGTTCATGCTCAAGCAGACCCGGCAGTCGGACTTTGCGCTGTTCGCACGCCTGGCCCGACTGGCGCCCGAGGTGACCGCAGAGACCGCGCCGTTTCGCGTGCTGGTGCCGGCATTCGTGACCAGCGAGCTCAAGTCGGCGTTCCAGATCGGCTTCATGATCTTCATCCCCTTCCTGGTGATCGACATGGTGGTCTCCAGCATCCTCATGTCCCTGGGCATGATGATGCTGTCACCGGTGCTGGTGGCGCTGCCGTTCAAGCTCATGCTGTTCGTGTTGGCCGATGGCTGGAACCTGCTGATCGGCTCGCTCGCCGCCAGTTTCGTCACGTAGAGGACCGACCCCATGACTTCACAGATGGTACTGACCATGGGGCGCGACGCCCTCACGCTGCTGCTGATGATCGCCATGCCCGTGCTGGGGGTGGTGATGGCGGTGGGCCTGGTGGTGAGCATCTTCCAGGCGGTCACGCAGATCCACGAAGCCACCCTGGCCTTCGTGCCCAAGCTGATTGCTGCGATGGTGGTGTTCGCGATCGCGGGGCCCTGGATGATCAGCACCCTGGTTGACTACATCCGCCGGACCATCGAGTCGATTCCCTCGGTCGTCGGCTAGCGCACGGCCCCGTGTTCCCGTGATCACGTTCACCGAGGCCCAACTGGTGGCCTGGATCTCGCCCATCCTGTGGCCGTTCATCCGGGTGCTGGCCATGTTTTCCGTGGCGCCGGTGTTCTCCATGCGCACCATTCCCATGCGGGTGAAGATCGGCCTGGCCTTCTTCGTGGCCCTGTGCGCGCAGGGCGTGCTGGTGAACCAGCCGGTGATCGACATCAATGGCCGAGAGGCGCTGGGCGCCGTGGTCCAGCAGGTGGCCGTGGGCCTGGCCATCGGCTTTTCGGTGCGGCTGGTGTTTGCCTCGGTGGAGCTGGCCGGTGAAATGATCGGCTTGCAGATGGGCCTGAACTTCGCCTCCTTCTTCGACCCCGCCAGCAACGGCCAGGTGAGCGCCGTGGCGCGCTTCTTCGGGCACATGGCCACGCTGCTGTTCATTGTCATCAACGGCCACCTGATGGTCATCATGGCCGTGGTCAAGAGCTTCGACCGCTTTCCCGTGGACGGCAACTTTCTGCAGGCCATCGGGCAGATGCGGTTGTACGAGCTGGGCTCCTCCCTGTTTTCCAGCGCGTTGTGGATCGCCCTGCCCATGATCGCGCTGCTGCTGTTCGTCAACCTGGCCATGGGCATCATCTCGCGCGTGGCGCCGCAGATGAACATCTACGCGGTCGGCTTTCCGGTCACGCTCACCGTGGGCTTGCTGGGCATCACGGCCACCCTGCCCATGCTGGAGCAGCCCATCCTCACGCTGATGCAGCAATCCATCGACCTGTTCTCCAGCCAGCGGTAGCGGCCGCTGCTAAGAGGCTCCGCCGGTAACGCAGGCAAGGCACAAGCCAGTGCCACCGTGGAACTGGCTTTGCCAGGCCAGGGGTGGCGTTCCCCTTCAGGGGGATGGCGCGAAGCGACTCAGGGGGTCATACCAACTCATTGCGGATGGCGTAGACGGTGAGCTCGGCATTGTTGGAGAGCTTGAGCTTTTCGAGCACGCGTGAGCGGTACACGCTCACCGTCTTGGGGCTGAGCATCAGCTCTTCGGCAATGTCGGCCAGCCGGCGGCCCGAGGCGATCTTGATCAAGGTCTGCAGTTCGCGCTCGGACAGCGTGGCATGCGGGCTTTCCAGCACCGGCTGGGCCAGGCTCTCGGCCAGCATCTGGGCCACCTCGGCCGTCAGGTACTTGCGGCCCTGCATCACCACCCGCACCGCGTTGATCAATTCCGCCGGGTCGGAGGCCTTGTTGGCATAGCCCTGGGCGCCAGCCTTCAGGCAGCGCAGCGCGTACTGGTCCTCGGGGTACATCGATACCACCAGCACCTTGATGGTCGAATGCGTTTCGCGCAGGGTGGCCAGCACCTCCAGGCCGCCGCGCCCGGGCATGTTCAGGTCGAGCAGCAGCACGTCGCAGGGGGCGCTGCGCAGCACCTCGCGCAATTCGGCGTAGCCGCCGGCCTCCCCGGTCACCTTGATGTCGGTGGCCTCGGTGAGGGTATCGCGGATGCCGCGCCTGAGCACGGCATGGTCATCGCACAAAACGACGTTGATCACCAGACATCTCCTGTGATGGGGGGCTGGTCCGAGGTGGCCAGCGGTATCGACAGTGTGAGGCAAGTCCCTTTGCCCGGCTGCGTGCTGACATCGAGCCAGCCGCCCACGGTGCGCGCCCGCTCGTGCAGGCCCTTGATCCCAAAGGCCTTGGGCTTGTCGGCCAGCCGGGCCACGTCAAAGCCGCAGCCGTCGTCGGCGATCTCCACGGTCAGCACCCCTTCATGGTCGGACAGGTCGATATGCACCTTGCCGGCCTGGGCGTATTTGGCGATGTTGGTCAGCGCCTCCTGCGCCGTGCGGTAGGCCACCAGCTGGATATCGCTGGGCACATCGATCGCCTCGCCACTGGCCACCACCTGCGTGCGCACCGCGCTGCGGCGCTCAAAGCCCGCCGCCAGCCACTGGATGGCGGCCACCAGCCCCTGCTCCAGGATGGGTGGCCGCAGGTTCATCATGATGCGCTGGCTGGCGCCGATGGCGTGTTGCAACATGTCCGACGCGCTGGCAAGGTGGTCCTGTGTCCCCGGGTCCTGCGCATGCCGGCCGATCCAGGCGAGGTCTACCCGCACGGCGGTCAGCGAACCGCCGATATCGTCATGGATCTCGCGCGCGATGGAGGCGCGCTCCTGTTCGATGGAGGTCTGCAGGTGCTCGGTGAGCTCCGCCAGGCGCTGCTGGGAGGCCGCCAGCTCGGTCACGGCAAGTTCGCGGTCCTGGCGGGCCTGGTGCACCTCGATGGCCCGCGTGACCACGTGCGGCAGGCGGGAAATATCGTCCTTGAGCAGGTAATCCGAGAAGCCCAGGCGCATGGCGTCCACCGCCGCCGCCTCGCCAATCGCCCCTGACAGCAACACAAATGGCACAGGTGTTGCTAATTTAGCCACATGCTCCCATGCATCGAGCGCAGTGAATCCTTGCAGTCTGTAGTCTGCAAGGATCAAATCAAAGGGTTGGTTGCTGGTGAGATCACAGAAATCCTGCAGGGTGTCTACCTGCTGGACGTTGCAATGCAGCTTGGCACGCTGCAAAGTGAGCTTGGCCAGAACATGGTCTGCCAGAGAATCCTCCAGGTGCAGGAGGCGTAAGGGCTGGCCTGCTACTGTCATGACCATATGAGCGCTATCATAGGATACAAATTGGAACAAACAAGGGTGTTTGTCCCGGTGGAGTGGGTGAGAAGGCTATCGTCCAATAGAACGCAATGTCGGGGTTTTTGCAAGGGTTGGCGGGGTCTGCCAGCGCGGGCCGCCAGTTGGGGGCTTGAGGACCCTGGTCTGCTTGTTGCTATGGAGAAACAATGCAATCTACGCTATCAACGTCAACTGGGCCGGCAGTTCAGGTTCCGGTCATGGTGGCAGCAGAACTGCAGGATTCGCTGCTGGTCGTCATGCACGACCTGCACCGCCTGGAAGGCTTGTTGAACCATGCCACGGACAATCTGCTGGAGCGCTTTGGCGAGGCCAATGCCGTGCTGAACGATGCCTTCGTCGCGGATTCGCCCGAGTTGGCGGCCGCCCGTACGGCCTTGCGCAGTGCCGTCACCGAGCTGCAGTTCCAGGACATGGCTTCGCAGCTCATCTGGCATACCACCAAGGTCCTGCAGGGCTGCGCGTTCCGGCTGGCGTCCGAGGCCATGGGGCACGATGAGGGCGAGGAGGCGGCGCCGTTTGCCGAAATGGCGCCGGATCGGCCCAATCCCGTCACGCAAAGCGAGATGGATGCCGGGTCTATTGATCTATTCTGAAGTCGGCATCGCTGGTTCACCTATATATTCAAGTCAGTTGGAGTCCTAAATGCAATCGATACTTGCCGTAGATGATTCACCATCCATGCGAAAAATGGTGTCTTTCACCCTCACAGGTGCCGGATACCACGTGGTGGAGGCGGTGGATGGGCAAGATGCCCTGGAAAAGGCCGAGAGCCACGACATCCACCTGGTGCTGGCCGACCAGAACATGCCCCGGCTCGATGGCATAGGCCTCACGCGCAAGCTGCGCGAGCACCCCAAATTCAAGACCATCCCCATCCTGATCCTGACCACGGAATCGAGTGACCAGATGAAGCAGGCGGGGCGGTCGGCCGGTGCCACCGGTTGGCTGGTCAAGCCGTTCGATCCCAACCGCTTGATCGAAGTCATCCAGAAGGTGATCCGTTGAAACGGATGCACGGGCGCCACCACGTATAAAGGAGCCGACTATGGCTGAAAGCTATCAAGAGGGATCAGGGGCCGGCGGTGCTGACTTTGACCTGAGCCAGTTCTACCAGATCTTTTTTGAAGAGGCTGGCGAGAACCTGGACCAGATGGAGCAGATGCTGCTGGACCTGGACCTGAGCGCTGCCAACGACGAAGAGCTCAATGGCATCTTCCGCTGCGCGCATTCGATCAAGGGTGGGGCCGCCACGTTCGGCTTCTCCGATGTGGCCGAGCTGACGCACCAGATGGAGTCCCTGCTCGACCGGCTGCGCCGCCACGAGCTGCAGCCCATTCCACCCATGGTCGATGTGCTGCTGGAATCCGCCGATGCCTCGCGCAGCCTGCTGGCACGCCACCAGGCAGGCGGGCAGGGCGAGGCCGTGTCCACCACCTCCCTGGTCAAGCGCATCAGCGAACTGGCGGCAGGCGTGGTCCCGGACGGCGCTCCTGCCGCGGCCCCAGCGCCCGCCCCGGCACCGGTGGCCGCCGCTCCTGCGCCTGCCATCAAGGCGCACGTGCCCGGGCAATTGCGCAAGCTGCAGATCCACATCGGGCCGCTGGAAAAGACCGAGCAGGCCGACACCATCAAGGAACTGTTCCGCGACATTCCGGGCCTGGGCTCCATCAGCGATCTGCCCAGCGTGCAGGCGGGCGTGCGCGTGTTCGCGGTGGAAACCACCTCGTCCACCGATGACCTGCTGGACCTGTTCGCCTTCCATGTGTCCAAAGAGCAGGTGCGCTTCAGCGACGGGGACGAAGAACCCGCTGCAGCCGCCGAAGTCGATCCCGACCACGCGGTGCACGAGATCGAGCCCCCTTCGGGTGGCGCCGACGTGTCCTACGGCTTTTTCTCGGACGCGCCTGGCGCCCCGAGCACAGTGCCAGCCAACGGTGCGGCCGCCAAGCCCTTGGCGTCCAAGGTCGTGGCCGCTGCCGAGCCCAAGGCTGCAGCCCAGGCGCAGATGGAATCCACGACCATCCGCGTGGCCGTGAACAAGGTCGACCAGCTCATCAACCTGGTGGGCGAGCTGGTGATCACCCAGGCCATGCTGGCGCAGAACAGCCGCGGGCTGGACGCCGGCGCCTACCAGCAACTGCTGGCCGGCCTAGCCGACCTGGACCGCAACACCCGAGACCTGCAGGAATCGGTGATGTCGATCCGGATGATCCCCATGTCCATCGTCTTCAGCCGCTTCCCGCGCATGCTGCGCGACCTGGCCAACAAGCTGGGCAAGAAGGTCGAGCTGGTCACCCTGGGCGAAGCCACCGAACTGGACAAGGGCCTGGTCGAGAAGATCACCGACCCGCTCACCCACCTGGTGCGCAACAGCTGCGACCACGGTATCGAGATGCCGGCAGAGCGCCTGGCCAAGGGCAAGCCCGAGCTGGGCACCATCACCCTGTCGGCGTCGCACCAGGGGGGCTCCATCGTCATCGAGGTGCGCGACGACGGCCGCGGCCTGTCGCGCGAGAAGATCCTGCGCAAGGCGCAGGAGCGGGGCCTGGATGTGTCCGACCAGATGAGCGATGCCGACGTGTGGCAACTGATCTTCGCGCCTGGTTTCTCCACCGCCGATGAGGTCACCGACGTGTCGGGCCGTGGCGTGGGCATGGACGTGGTCAAGCGCAACATTGCCGCCCTGAACGGCTCGGTCGAGGTGGACTCCGCCGAAGGCTATGGCATGAAGGTGTCGGTGCGCCTGCCGCTCACGCTGGCCATCATGGACGGCATGTCGGTGGGCGTGGGCGAAGAGGTCTACATCCTGCCGCTGTCCTCGGTGGTGGAGTCCTTCCAGGTCAACTCCGACGACGTCAGCACCGTGGCCCAGGGCTCGCAATTGGTCAAGGTGCGCGACGAGTACATGCCGGTGATTGCACTGGAAAAGATCTTCCAGGTGCCGCGCTTCGACCTGAACAAGTCGAGCAACATCATGGTGGTGGTGGAGGCCGACGGCAGCCGTGTGGCGCTGCTGGTCGACGAGCTCCTGGGCCAGCACCAGGTGGTGGTGAAGAACCTGGAGACCAACTACCGCAAGGTGCCCAATGTCTCGGGCGCCACCATCCTCGGTGACGGCACGGTGGCACTGATTCTGGACACGGGTGGCCTGGTGCGCCGGGCCCGCCACTGATTCGGGTGCGATGTGTTCATGGAATGCACCAGCACTGCTAACAAGGAGAACGCACCATGAGTGTGATGGGTAAAACTGCCGACAACGCGCCGACCGGTGCGCGCGAGTATCTGACGTTCCGATTGGACCAGGAAGAGTACGGCATCGACATCCTGAAGGTCCAGGAAATCAGGGGCTACGAGCCGCCGACGCGCATTGCCAACGCCCCCGAATTCATCAAGGGCGTGGTAAACCTGCGCGGCACCATCGTCCCCATCGTGGACATGCGCCTGAAGTTCAACTGCGCGCAGGCGGACTACAACAGCTTCACGGTGGTCATCATCCTGAACCTGCGCAACCGCGTGGTCGGCATCGTGGTGGACTCGGTCAGCGACGTGATGGAGCTCACGCCCGAGAGCATCCGCGTGGCGCCCGACATCGAGAGCGCCATCGACAACAGCTGCATTCTGGGGCTGGGGTCGGTGGGTGAGCGCATGCTGATCCTGCTCGACATCGAAAAGCTGATGTCGAGTGTGGACATGGGATTGGTGACGACGGCGGAGTAACGAACGCCATAGTCGGTCAGGTGGGTGGCCGCAAGCCAAACTGCAGGCAAGGGTCTGCAGGCCTTTTGGAGCGAAATGGACTTCCGAGCGGATGATCAAAATGATGCCCCAGACCACCAGTATTTCCTCGGCCGGCGCGCGTGCTGCCGCCGCAGCCGCTGCCAGTGCCCCGGCACCGTCGGGCCCGCTGGCGCAGGGGCGTGAGTTCGTATGGACCAACGCCGACTTTGCCCGGGTGCAGGCGCTGATCTACCAGCGCGCCGGCATCAGCCTGCACGACGGCAAGCATGCCATGGTCTACAGCCGGCTCTCGCGCCGGCTGCGCGATACGGGGCACAACAGCTTCCATGAATACCTGGGCTGGCTGGAAACGCACGATGGCCCCGAGTGGCAGGAGTTCGTGAACGCGCTCACCACCAACCTCACGGCGTTCTTTCGCGAGCAGCACCACTTCGAGATCTTCGCAACGCTGCTGCGCAGCAAGCCGGCCAACACCGCCTGGAAGGTGTGGTGCAACGCGGCCTCCACCGGCGAAGAACCGTACTCCATCGTCATGACGGCCTTCGAGTCGCTGGGGGCCAACGCCTCCTTCAAGCTCACGGCCAGTGACATCGACTCGAAGGTGCTGGCCACCGCCGGCCAGGGGGTGTATCGGCTCGACAACCTCAAGGGCCTGGGCCCGGAGCGGCTGCAAAAGTTCTTTCTCAAGGGCAAGGGCGGCAATGATGGCATGGTGCGGGTCAAGCCCGAATTGCGCCGTGCCATCGACTTCATGAGCGTGAACCTCATCCGCGACGATTGGCCCTTCAAGGAGCCTTTTGACGTGGTGTTCTGCCGCAACGTGATGATTTATTTTGATGCGCCCACGCAGCGCAAGGTGCTGGAGCGCATTCACCGCGTGCTCAAACCCGGTGGCATGCTGTTTGTGGGCCATGCTGAAAATTTCAGCGAGTCCCGTGATCTCTTCACCCTGCGCGGCAAGACGGTCTATGAACGCCGCTGACCCGCCCCTCTGTTCGCCCGTAGGAACATGTTCCAAGCAGCTCCCATGACCCACAACCAATCCGGCCCTGCGCCAAACACGTTCATGCCTGGTGCTGCCCCTGCGACGCCGGGAGCGTCGGAGCGCCGGCGCGCTCCGCGCATCGCACCGCTGAGTGCAGACATCTACTCGTCCAGCTCGGCGCCGCGCGAATCCTCGCTCAATGAGCTCAAGGCCCGGGCCAGAAAGCCGGGCGAGGCATCCTTCTTCTATCTGGACCACCACTTCCAGCACAACGCTGTGAAGGTGCTGCCCGGCGAGTATTTCGTGGCCGACGAAAGCATGGTCATCATGACGGTGCTGGGCTCGTGCATCGCCGCCTGCCTGTGGGACAGCCGTGCGCACATCGGGGGCATGAACCATTTCATGCTGCCCGACGGCGACCTGGCAGATGCCTCGGGGCGCTATGGTTCGTACGCGATGGAGTTGCTCATCAACGAGATGCTCAAGCTCGGTGCCCGGCGCGAAACCATGCAGGCCAAGATCTTTGGCGGTGCGCAGGTGATGCACAATTTCACCACCATGAATGTGGGCGAACGCAACACCACCTTCGTGCTGAACTACCTGCACACGGAGCGCATCCCCATCGTCTCGGAAGACGTGCTGGACATCTATCCCCGCAAGGTGGTGTTCTTCCCGGTGACGGGCAAGGCCATGGTCAAGCGCCTGGCGCACGCCCATCCCGAGACCCTGGTGGAGCAGGAAAGGCGCGGGAATGCTGCGACCGTGGCAAAGACCACCTCGGGTGGCTCCGTGGATCTGTTTTGATTGAAGACGAAGAAAGCCTGAGAGAACAATGAGCAGGAAAATCCGGGTGATCGTGGTGGACGATTCGGCGCTGGTGCGCAGTCTGCTGTCGGAGATCATCAACCGGCAACGGGACATGGAGTGCATTGGCACGGCCAACGACCCCTTGGTGGCGCGCGAGATGATCCGGGAAATGAACCCGGACGTGATCACCCTGGACGTCGAAATGCCGCGCATGGATGGCATCGACTTCCTGGGCCGGCTGATGCGCCTGCGGCCCATGCCGGTGGTGATGATCTCCACGCTGACCGAGCGCGGGGCCGAGGTGACCATGAAGGCGCTGGAGCTCGGTGCCATCGATTTCGTGGCCAAGCCCCGGGTGGGCCTGGCCAGCGGCCTCAACGACCTGGCGACCCAGATCGTGGACAAGATCCGCGTGGCGGCCGTGGCCCAGGTGCGCCGGGCCGCGCCCCGCGAAGCATCGGCTGCGCATTCCGCATCCGGCGCGGGCACGGCGGCCCCAACGGCACCCACCACCTTGCTGGGACGGCTGTCCACCGAGAAGCTGATCTGCATCGGCGCCTCGACCGGGGGCACGGAAGCCATCAAGGAGGTGCTGGTGCACATGCCGGCCGATTCGCCAGGCATCGTGATCACCCAGCACATGCCTCCGGGCTTCACCACCAGCTTTGCGGCACGGCTCAACGGCCTGTGCCAGATCACGGTCAAGGAGGCTTCCAATGGCGAGCGCATCCTGCCAGGCCATGCCTACATCGCTCCCGGGGGCACGCAATTCCATGTGGCGCGCAGCGGTGCGAACTATGTGGCCGTGGTCGACGATGGCCCGCCGGTGAATCGGCACAAGCCCTCGGTGGAGGTGCTGTTCAAGTCGGCCGCCGCCGTGGTCGGACGCAATGCCTTCGGCATCATGCTCACCGGCATGGGCAACGATGGTGCGGCTGCCATGCGCGAGATGAAGGACGCAGGCAGCTACAACTACGTGCAGGACGAAGCCACCTGCATCGTCTTCGGCATGCCGCGCGAGGCCATCGCCCACGGCGCGGCCGATGAAGTGCTGCCGCTCGGCCAGATTGCCCCGGCCCTGGTGGCGCGCTTGCGTGGAGCGACCGACCGGCTCCATCACCGCATCTGACCTGGGCGCGGCCTTCGCGCCGATCAGTGGGGGCGCGCCCCCACCGATTCCTTCTGGTCGGTCAGGCCGACAGCGCCGTCCAGCGCTCCAGCGCTGCCATCAGTTCCTCGTCGATCTCGCTGGCGCGTGCCGTGAGCTTGGCCGCCTTGGCACCGTCGGTGGCGTAAACGCTGCCATCGGCCAGCACGGCCTGTACCTCGGCCTGCTCCTTTTCCAGGGCGCCGATGCGATCGGGCAGGGCATCCAGCTCGCGCTGTTCCTTGTACGACAGTTTCTTGCGCGAGGTCTGCTCGGTCTTGGAGGGGGCCGCTGCAGGGGCTGCGTCTTTGGCAGCCGACGGCTTGGTGCCTGCCGCCGGGGCAGCGGCCGCGGCGGCCGCACGGCTGCGGCGCGATTGCAGCAGCCAATCCTGCACGCCACCCTCGTACTCGCGCCACAGGCCATTGCCTTCAGACGCAATGGTGCTGGTCACCACGTTGTCGAGGAAGGTGCGGTCATGGCTCACCAGGAACACCGTGCCATCGTAGTTTTCGAGCAATTCTTCCAGCAGGTCCAGCGTGTCGATGTCCAGGTCGTTGGTAGGCTCGTCGAGCACCAGCACATTGGCCGGGCGTGCGAACAGGCGCGCCAGCAACAGGCGGTTGCGCTCGCCACCCGACAGCGAACGCACAGGGGAGTGGGCACGGGCCGGAGAGAACAGGAAGTCGCTCAGGTAGCTCTTGACGTGCTTGCGCTGGTTGCCGATCTCGATCCATTCGCTGCCGGGGCTGATGAAGTCCTC